>NZ_NKFD01000009.1:0-3213 GCF_002223205.1 Burkholderia sp. AU27893
GGCTTAGGGAGCCTGACGATTACCTACTTTCACACGGGAATCCGCACTATCATCGGCGTAGAGTCGTTTCACGGTCCTGTTCGGGATGGGAAGGGGTGGGACCGACTCGCTATGGTCATCAGGCAAAGAGGGTTGTTGCGCTGGCTTTGCAGCACAACCAATCCGGGAAGAAGCAGTAATTTTGAGTTGTGTGTATCACACACGAGAATCCAACTTGTCGCTTTGGATCGCAGCTCGTGCAAGGCACGGCGCCGATCTACAAGGCAGACTTGTTATAGGATCAAGCCTTACGGGCAATTAGTATCAGTTAGCTGAACGCATTACTGCGCTTACACACCTGACCTATCAACGTCCTGGTCTCGAACGACCCTTCAAGGGGATCTAGTCCCCAGGGATATCTCATCTTAAGGCGAGTTTCCCGCTTAGATGCTTTCAGCGGTTATCTCTTCCGAACATAGCTACCCGGCGATGCCACTGGCGTGACAACCGGTACACCAGAGGTTCGTCCACTCCGGTCCTCTCGTACTAGGAGCAGCCCCCTTCAAATATCCAACGCCCACGGCAGATAGGGACCAAACTGTCTCACGACGTTTTAAACCCAGCTCACGTACCTCTTTAAATGGCGAACAGCCATACCCTTGGGACCGGCTACAGCCCCAGGATGAGATGAGCCGACATCGAGGTGCCAAACACCGCCGTCGATATGAACTCTTGGGCGGTATCAGCCTGTTATCCCCAGAGTACCTTTTATCCGTTGAGCGATGGCCCTTCCATACAGAACCACCGGATCACTATGACCTGCTTTCGCACCTGCTCGACTTGTCGGTCTCGCAGTTAAGCACGCTTATGCCATTGCACTATCAGCACGATTTCCGACCGTACCTAGCGTACCTTCGTACTCCTCCGTTACGCTTTGGGAGGAGACCGCCCCAGTCAAACTGCCTACCATGCACTGTCCCCGACCCGGATCACGGGCCAAGGTTAGAACCTCAAACAAACCAGGGTGGTATTTCAAGGACGGCTCCACCGAAACTAGCGTTCCGGTTTCATAGCCTCCCACCTATCCTACACAGATCGGTTCAAAGTCCAATGCAAAGCTACAGTAAAGGTTCATGGGGTCTTTCCGTCTAGCCGCGGGTAGATTGCATCATCACAAACACTTCAACTTCGCTGAGTCTCGGGAGGAGACAGTGTGGCCATCGTTACGCCATTCGTGCAGGTCGGAACTTACCCGACAAGGAATTTCGCTACCTTAGGACCGTTATAGTTACGGCCGCCGTTTACCGGGACTTCAATCAAGAGCTTGCACCCCATCATTTAATCTTCCGGCACCGGGCAGGCGTCACACCCTATACGTCCACTTTCGTGTTTGCAGAGTGCTGTGTTTTTATTAAACAGTCGCAGCCACCAGTTTATTGCAACCCCTTCACCCTCCTGGCGCAGGCCAGTCAAGCTACAAGGGCGTACCTTATCCCGAAGTTACGGTACCAATTTGCCGAGTTCCTTCTCCCGAGTTCTCTCAAGCGCCTTAGAATACTCATCTCGCCCACCTGTGTCGGTTTGCGGTACGGTCATCGTTAGACTGAAGCTTAGAGGCTTTTCTTGGAACCACTTCCAATTGCTTCGCTCCCTAAGGAGCTCGCGCCACACCCTTGAATTACGCGCCCGGATTTGCCTAAGCGCCTTCTCCAATGCAGCGACCGGGACTTCCAACACCCGGACAACCTTCCGCGATCCGTCCCCCCATCGCATCTAACAATGGTGCAGGAATATTGACCTGCTTCCCATCAGCTACGCATTTCTGCCTCGCCTTAGGGGCCGACTCACCCTACGCCGATGAACGTTGCGTAGGAAACCTTGGGCTTACGGCGAGGGGGCCTTTCACCCCCTTTATCGCTACTCATGTCAGCATTCGCACTTCCGATACCTCCAGCACGCTTTTCAACGCACCTTCGCAGGCTTACGGAACGCTCTCCTACCATGCGTGCAAAGCACGCATCCGCAGCTTCGGTATATAGCTTAGCCCCGTTACATCTTCCGCGCAGGACGACTCGATCAGTGAGCTATTACGCTTTCTTTAAAGGGTGGCTGCTTCTAAGCCAACCTCCTGACTGTTTTAGCCTTCCCACTTCGTTTCCCACTTAGCTATATTTGGGGACCTTAGCTGGCGGTCTGGGTTGTTTCCCTCTTGACACCGGACGTTAGCACCCGATGTCTGTCTCCCGTGATTGCACTCTTCGGTATTCGGAGTTTGCTATGGCGGGGTAATCTGCAATAGACCCCCCAACCATGACAGTGCTCTACCCCCGAAGGTGAGACACGAGGCACTACCTAAATAGTTTTCGGAGAGAACCAGCTATTTCCAAGTTTGTTTAGCCTTTCACCCCTATCCACAGCTCATCCCCTAACTTTTCAACGTTAGTGGGTTCGGACCTCCAGTACGTGTTACCGCACCTTCATCCTGGCCATGGATAGATCACTTGGTTTCGGGTCTACGCCCAGCAACTGAACGCCCTATTCGGACTCGCTTTCGCTACGCCTGCCCTATACGGTTAAGCTTGCTACTGAACGTAAGTCGCTGACCCATTATACAAAAGGTACGCCGTCACCCCTTACGAGGCTCCGACTGTTTGTATGCATGCGGTTTCAGGATCTATTTCACTCCCCTCCCGGGGTTCTTTTCGCCTTTCCCTCACGGTACTGGTTCACTATCGGTCGATCACGAGTATTTAGCCTTGGAGGATGGTCCCCCCATCTTCAGACAGGATTTCACGTGTCCCGCCCTACTTGTCGCACACCTAGTTCTTTCATACTGTTTTCGCCTACAGGGCTATCACCTGCTATGGCCGCACTTTCCAGAGCGTTCGGCTAACAATACAAATAAAGAGTGCAAGGCTCATCCCATTTCGCTCGCCACTACTTTGGGAATCTCGGTTGATTTCTTTTCCTGCGGTTACTTAGATGTTTCAGTTCACCGCGTTCGCTTCGCATGGCCTATGTATTCAGCCATGGATACTCCAAAAGGAGTGGGTTTCCCCATTCGGACATCTACGGATCAAAGCTCGTTTGCCAGCTCCCCGTAGCTTTTCGCAGGCTACCGCGTCCTTCATCGCCTGTGATCGCCAAGGCATCCACCACATGCACTTGTTCGCTTGACCCTATAACGAGTCTGTCTCGTTACAGGTTGAGTTCTCGCGTTGTGCCGTATTCCAA
>NZ_NKFD01000026.1:0-2563 GCF_002223205.1 Burkholderia sp. AU27893
TTAGATTGACGGAGACGGTCAGCTATGCCGAATGCAGCGCGCCCGGCCCATCGCACGTATGCGCGGGCATTCAAACAGCAAGTGATCAGGGAAACGTTGGAACCAGGCATGTCGGTGTCGATCGTCGCGCGGCGGCACGACATCAACGCCAACGTCGTGTTCGGGTGGCGCAAGCAATATCGGGAAGGCAAGCTGGAACTGCCGGGACTCGAAGCTGCGCCGTCGGCCATGACAGGCACGGAGTTGCTGAGCGTTGACGTGATCGATTCGGTGTTGATGCTGCCAGCGCCGCAGCCTACGGGAAACGCGACGTCGAAGGTGACAAGCGGCGTACCGATGCCGACGCCCGTGTGCGAGATCGAGGTGGAGATCGGCAAGCGGCGCGTGAAGATTCGCGGCCTGTCTGCTGAGCGGGCCGAAGCGTTCCTGCAGGAATGCCTGAAGTGATCACATTGCCGGCCGGCACCCGCATCTGGCTTGCTGCGGGCGTCACGGACATGCGCTGCGGCTTCCAGGGGCTTGCCACGAAGGTACAGGCGACGCTCGAGGAGAATCCGTTGTGCGGCCATGTGTTCATCTTCCGCGGACGTCGAGGCGATCTCGTGAAGCTGCTTTGGGCCACCGACGACGGGCTCTGGCTGCTGTCGAAGCGATTGGAACGCGGCCGCTTCATCTGGCCGCAAGCCGATGGCGGCAAGATCTCGCTCACGGTCGCGCAGTTGTCGATGCTTCTCGAAGGCATCGATTGGCGGCAGCCCCGCCGTACGGCACCTCTGTCGATGCTGTAGGTGTTGTAAACCGCTCGGGAGGCTCGTAAACTCCGGCGCATGCCGAATCTCGACGATCTGCCCGACGATGTCGCTGCACTGAAGGCCATGCTGGCTGAGGCTCGCGCGTCGGCCATCGAACGGGAACTCGAGATCGAACAGCTGCGCCGCGACATCGCCGCAAGCGATCTCGAGATCACACGGTTGAAGCTCCTGATCGACAAGCTCAAGCGAATGCACTTCGGCCGCAAGTCGGAACAACTTGCCCGAGAGATCGAGAAGCTTGAGCTCCGGCTTGAGGATTTGGCCGCAGGCAGCGGTGTCGCCGACGTTCAGCACACAAAGGTCCGACGAGAAAGGTCCACGACTAGCAGCGATCCGGCCGTACGTGAGCCGCTGCCACCGCACCTTACGCGAGAAGATCGCGTGCTCAAACCGGATTCGATCTGCCCCAAGTGTGAAGGTGCTATGCAGTGCCTCGGCGAGGACGTCTCGGAACAGCTCGCCCGTGTTGCGGCGATGTTCAAGGTGATCCGCACGATCCGGCACAAGACGGTCTGTCCGGCCTGCGGCCACATCGCGCAGCCACCGATGCCGGGACTGCCGATCGAGCGCAGTATCGCGCATCCGAGCTTGCTTGCCGACATTCTGGTGTCGAAGTACGCAGATCATGCGCCGCTGTACCGACAATCGGAAATTGCGGCGCGCGACGGGGTGACGCTTGACCGCGCCAGCATGGGTCGCTGGGTCGGACAGTGTGAGGCGCTCTGCCGCCCGCTGACCGACGCGCTGCGCCGGTATACGATGGCGGGCACGAAGTTGCACGCGGACGACACGCCGATCCCCGTGCTCGCGCCAGGCAACAAGAAGACGAAGACCGGGCGACTCTGGGTGTACGTGCGCGACGACAGCCGTTCGGGCTCGACGGAGCCGGCTGCGGTGTGGTTCGCGTACTCGTGCGATCGCAAAGGCATCCATCCTCAGACGCATCTCGCCGGATTCGAAGGCATCCTGCAAGCCGATGCCTACGGCGGCTTCGACGAGTTGTACGTAAGTGGCAAGATCCGCGAGGCTGCTTGTTGGGACCACGCGCGGAGAAAGTACTACGAGATCCACGCGAGCACACCGACGGACGAGACCCAGAAACTGCTCGAGATGATCGGCGAGTTCTACGGCATTGAAACCGACATCCGCGGCAAGCCGCCCGATGAACGGCAGCGCGTGCGGCGTGAGAAAAGCAAGCCGCTGCTGGACGCCTTCGAAACGAGAATCCGGGCCAAGCTCGCGACGCTGTCGCGCAAGTCGGAGCTGGCCGGCGCGATCCAGTACTCGCTGAATCACTGGACTGCGCTGACGCTGTTCTGCGAGGATGGGCAAGCCGAGATCAGCAACGCGTTGGCAGAAAACGCCCTGCGTTGCGTGAGCCTCGGGAGAAAGAACTTCCTGTTCGCTGGTTCCGACAGCGGGGGTGAGCGGGCCGCCGCGATGTACAGCTTGATTGGTGCGTGCAAACTCAATGGCATCAACCCGCGCGCCTATCTGGAATACGTCTTGACCCACATCGCTGATCACGTCATCACCCGCGTCGACGAACTGCTGCCTTGGAATGTGGTCGACAAGCTGACGTCGGTCAGCTCGCATGGCACTGCCTGACTGCTTCATAGATCCAGATAGATCGTGCCCATGATCCACGATCGTGGGCACGATCTCACGTGATCCTCACGGAACTCCCCAAGCTCTCACATCATGCCCCATGCGCGCGCGAATATGGAACTGGTCGCGCCGAGCCGCTTACG
>NZ_NKFD01000010.1:0-2609 GCF_002223205.1 Burkholderia sp. AU27893
TGTCGCGGGGCGGCGTAAAGGAGCCGGGGATGGGCGGCGTAATGGCGCCAGCAGAACCGGGGGTAAAACGCGGATTCGAACGGTTTCAAGGTTGCGGTTTTTTGCCGTTTTTGGCAACTGCATTTTGAGGGGGATCTGGCATCGGTTTCGGGGTGCGGTAACTGTCGCCCTCGAGGACGAGCCGGTAGGCGCCGTGGCGTAGTCGGTCGAGTGTGGCGGTGCCGAGGATGCGGTTGTCGGGGAACGCGGCGCCCCATTCACCGAAGTCGAGATTCGACGTCAGGATGGTCGCCGCGTGCTCGTAGCGGGCCGCGACGAGATCGTGGAAGTCCTCGTCCTGCGGGGTACGTAGCGGTTTGAGCGCGAAGTCATCGACGATCAGCAGCGGCACCCGGGCGTACTGCTGGAACTTGCGGTCATAGGCGCCGGTGGCGCGCGCGGCGTTCAATCGCTTGAGCAGCTCGGTCTGCGAGATGAACAGCACATCGCGGCCTTGGCGGGCGGCGCAGTGGCCCAGCGCCTGGGCCAAGTGGCTTTTGCCGGTGCCGGTTGGACCGGCGATCAGGATCGCGACCTTCTCGTCGAGATACCGGCCTGTCGCGAGATCATGAACGTGTGAGCGGTTCAACGTAGGCAGCCGGTCGAAGTCGAACGTCTCGAGCGTCTTGCCCATCGCGAAGCCGGCGCGCAGCAGACGGGTGCCGAGCTTCTTGTGTTCGCGACGGGCAACCTCGTCGTGCAGCAGCATGGCAAGGAACTCGGTATAGGCGAGCTGCCCGTCGATCGCCTGACGGTTGCGCTGCTCAAGCGAGTCGAGGATGCCGGACAGGCGCAGCTGTTTGAGGATGGAATTCAATTCGGGACTCGGGTTCATGGTGTCAGTGGATCAGCAGGGATTGGAGATCACGGCCGAAGCGGCCGCCGTTCTGGTAAGCGCCAGTCGGGGCCGACGCGGGACGCGGCACCGGTTCGCTGTCCAGGCCTTTGTCGAGGATGCCCTTGATGGTGCTGTACTTCGCGCTGCTGAACGCGAGCGCACGCTCGCAGGCTGCTTCCAGCCTCTGATCGCCGACTTTCTGTCGCAGCCGGATGATCCCCTGCGCGCCGCGCAGGTTGACGAGCACCTTGTCGTTGAACAGCGCGAGGATCACGCCGTGGCACGACGGCCCGATCTCCTTCGCGCGCGCCAGACACCACTGCGGATCGTGCTCGAGCCAGGCCTGCGCTTCGGGCGGCTGGTGATCTCGCACCGTGTGGCGACCGCCGGCCCGCTGCCGCGGATGGGTTGCGACGAGTTCATGCCGATGGAACAGCTGGATGACCGTATCGGTCGCCTTCAGCCAGAGCGACTTGCCGACGAGCGTGAACGGTGCAGAGTACAGCGCGTGCTTGTAGACGACGTGGCCGTCGCGATGGACCGCCACCTCCTTCCAGACCGACAGTACCGGCGGCACGTCCGGCAATGCAGCGAGCAACGGGCGCTCGACGCCGAAGCGCGTCAGCGGCCGTTCGTGGACGGTGCCGTGGATACGAGTGCCGGCCTGCTGCATCACCCATTCGCGCAGTTGCCGGTTGGCGTCGGCCAGATCCCGGAACTCGCGCAGCGGCACGAAGGACTTCTTGACGTATTTGACGCCCGATTCGACGACGCCCTTCTTCTGGGGATCGTGCGGCGGACAGGCGTCGATCCGGAATCCATATCCCTCGGCAAGCGCGGCGTACGAGCGTTGCACCGCCGGCTCGTATCGACACGCCCGGATGATCGCGCACTTCGCGTTATCGATGATGACCCGGTCGGGACAGCCGCCGAACCATTCGAAGGCGCGCCGGTGGCTGGCGAGCCACGTCTCGACGGTCTGGTCCAGCACGATCTCGGCATACTGGTGGCGCGACCAGCACAACGTCATCACGAAGATCCACGTCCGGACCGCAATGCCCTCGACCGTCAGCACGGGTCCCGCGCCGAAGTCGACCTGCGCGGCGTCGGCCGGTGCGAAGTCGAGGATCGTTGTGGTGGCCACGCTGCGCTCGGCAGCCAGATGGCGCAGCATGCGCTTCACGGCACAATAGCTGCCGGCGTAGCCATGATTGCGTTGAAGGGCGGCATGGATCGTGGTGCCCTGAACGCCGGCGGCAAGCCATTCGCGGACCTGTTCGCGATATGGCTCAACCGTCGACACACAGGTGTGCGGCAGGTGCGGCGTGCGCCCGAAGACACCCGCGATCGTAGCGTCGTCCGGCAGCGGCTGCACCGGATCCAGCCAACTACGCGCTTCAGCCTCGCGGCGCACGGTCGTCAGCTTCTTGCGCCCCATCAAACCGCCGCGCGCGATGTCGCGGTCAGAATCGCCTTGCCGCATGCGGACAAGGACTTGGCGGTATTCAAACAATTCGAACCTCCTGTTGGCCATGGACGCTCCGTTCAAAAAGAACGGAGCGTACCGACTCGGAAAGTTCGAACCGCGTTCTCGCCCTGATGCTGCTGGCGCCTATGCGCCGCCCCTAACGTGGCGCCATTACGCCGCCCTTGGACTGGCGCCTATGTGCCGCCCCTCAAGTGGCGCCCTTATGCCGACCCCGCATTGGCTCCATAGCGCCGCCCCGTGACA
>NZ_NKFD01000011.1:0-2517 GCF_002223205.1 Burkholderia sp. AU27893
TGCGGATTTCGGCGATGGTGATCAATCGTTTCGGCGAACGTGATCAGTCTGGAAGGTGGTGTTGCGCGGTCAATGGATTATAGCGACGGTGATCACGATCAGGCGTCAGCGGACTCGGATTTCGTTTTCTTTCTCATCGAATCGCCCTTGACCGGAAGCTTGTGGGCCTGATGCACGAGCCGATCGAGAATCGCATCGGCGAGCGTGGGGTCCTGCAGCCACGCGTGCCAGTGTTCGAGCGGCAACTGGCTGGTGATCACAGTCGAGCGCGTACCGACACGATCATCAAGTACCTCAAGCAGATCATTGCGCGCCGCCTGGTCGAGATCCTGCAAGCCCCAATCGTCGAGGATCAGCACATCAATCTTCGCGAGTTGCGCAAGCCGACGTGTGAAGCTGCCGTCGCCGTGCGCGATTTTCAGCTCTTCGAACAGCCGCGCGACGCGCACATAGAACACGGAGAAGCCCTGCCGGCACGCCTGCTGGCCGAACGCGCAAGCGAGCCACGTCTTGCCCGCGCCGGTGGGGCCGGTCAGGATCAGGTTCTGAGCATTGCGCACCCAGTCGCAGCCGGCGAGCGTGGCGACGATGCGCTGGTCCAGCCCACGGGTTTGCCGGTATTCAATGTCTTCGACGCAGGCCTGTGGGTTCTTGAGCTTCGCGGCGCGCAGCAAACGTTCGAGTCGTCGCGTATCACGCCAGGCCAGCTCGCGATCTACGAGCATGCCCACGCGTTCCTCGAATGACAGGCTGGTGCTTGCCGTGAGCGTTGACTGCTCCTCGAACGCGCGAGCCATGCCGTCCAGTTTGAGCGCCTTTAGCTGGGTAAGGGTGTGCTGCATCAACATCGTGACCTCCTTCGGGTCAGTGGTAGTAGTCGGGGCCGCGCACGTTCTCGTGCTCGGGCGAGCGCCATTCGGCGGGCGTGGTCGGGAGCGAGGGCTGCAGGTCAAGTCCCGCTTCCAGGATTGACAGCACGGAGCGACGCGTGGGCGAGCCGATCTTCAATGCACGCTGGCATGCGGCCTCGAGGCGGTGTTTGCCGTACTTGCGCGCGAGCGAGAGAAGACCGAGACAGGCGCGATAGCCCATCTCGGGGTGAGGTTTGTTGGTCAGCAGATGCCGCACGACAGCCTCGGCGCCGGGGCCGACGGATGCGCCCCAGTTGAGCAGGCGCCCAGGCGTCCATTCCATGTGCGCGCGATGCGCAGCCGGCATGTGTTCGGCGATGGTCGTGTGTTTGCCTTTGAGGCGCGAGCGAGCGTGCGCAGCGACACGCTTGCCGCCATGCAGGATCTCTACGCCGTGGCGTGTGATACGCGCCCAGACCTCCTGCCGTGCGAGGCTATGCGGGACGCTGTAATAGTGGCCGCCGACATCGACGTGGTAATCGATGTTCACACGGCACTTCTGGAAGGTGGCGATCTCGTAGCGACGCACGGGCAACGGGCGCAGGACGGGTTGGTCCAGCCGTTCGAACCATTCACGCCGGTTGCCTTCGAGCCGCTTGAACGGGCGCTGGTTTAGGTCGGCGATCAGTTCTGCAATCGCCTTGTTGAGTTCAGCCAGACTGTAGAAGCGATAGTGGCGCAGTCGGGCCAGCACCCAGCGCTCGACGATCTGCACGCCGACTTCGACCTTGGCCTTGTCCTGCGGTTTGCGCGGACGCGCCGGCAGCATCGCGGTGCCGTAGTGGTTCACGAAGTCCTGCGTGGTCGTGCCGAGTCCGGGTTCGTAACGGTCGGGTCGCGCGATCAGCGCCTTCGGGTTGTCGGGCACGAGCAGCTCGGGCACGCCGCCAATGAACTCTAGCGCATCGCACAGGCTGCCGATCCAGTCCGCCATCGTCTCGGTGCGCGTCGCGCACGCGAACGTGTAGTTGGATGCGCCGAGCACGGCAACGAACACGTGCGCCTCGAACTCGACGCCGCCATCGCTCGCCAGGACCGGCACGGTGGGACCCGCGAAGTCCGCGAACAGCTTCTCGCCGGCGCGGTGCTGCTGACGCATCGAGCGCTTGATCGACTTCGCCCAGTCCTTGTACTTCTGGCAGAACTGCGTGTAGCGGTACGTCCGCTGGCCGGGGTTCGCTTCAGCGTATTCTTCCCACAGCAGTTGCAGCGTCACGCCCTTGCGGCGCAGCTCGCGATGCAATGCCGTGTAGTCGGGCTCGATGCGTCGCGTCGTCGTCGCCGCGGCATTGGTTGCCGCAGGCCTCAGGCGCGCGTCCAGTTCGTCGTCGGACATTGCTTCGGCTGCCGCCCAATCGAGTCCCGCCTGGCTGGCTTGGGCCGCGAACTTCGAGACGGCACCGACGCTGATGCCGATAGCCCGGCTGATCTGCCGATGCGTCAGGCCACACGCCCACTTTAGTCGCAGGACTTCCTTCAATTTGCGCATGCTCATCCGAGGTGTCGGCATCGGCACTTCTCCCGCAAAAAAGGGAGCAGGCTAACGCCGTCGGTGAATACATGCGCAACGCCACCGCCAGACTCAAACCCGGATTACGTTCCGGTT
>NZ_NKFD01000013.1:0-1211 GCF_002223205.1 Burkholderia sp. AU27893
GGAAACGCTGATCAATGAGCCTGTCGTCCGCATAACGGACGAGGCAGGTTGCAATTTTCAGATTGACGTAGGAATTTGACGACATGCGAGGTGAGTTTCGCTCGTATTCGGGCCTCACTTCCCGCGTTTTTCACACACATGACGGATTGCTCCCATGAGTCGACAACAGCTGATTTTTCGCGATCACCAGGTTCGCCAGCGCGAACAGACTGAACAGCTGTGCCGTGTTCCTGGCTAGACCCTTGTAGCGCACCTTGCGATGACGAAACAGGTTCTTCACGACATGAAACGGATGCTCGACCCGGGCGCGGATCTGCGCCTTGGTTCGCTCGACCGCGATCACGAGGTCCTTCAGCGGACCTTCCTGCATCGCCCTGATCTTTCCGCGCTTGAGCGCCACGTGCCACTTCACCGTCTTGCCCTTCATCTCCTCGCGCTTGTCCACGCCGGTGTAGCCCGCATCGCCAAACGCTTCCTGCTCATGACCGTGCAGCAGGGCGTGGGCCTGCGATACGTCCGGCTCGTTGGCCGCCGTGGTGACCACGCTATGCACCAGACCCGAGTCGGCGTCGACGCCGACATGGGCCTTCATGCCGAAATACCAGTCGTTGCCCTTCTTCGTCTGATGCATCTCCGGGTCACGGCTCTTCCCGGCGTTCTTCGTGGACGGCGCAGCCTCGAAGATCGTCGCATCCACCAGCGTGCCTTCCTTCATCATCAGCCCGCGCTCGCACAACTCGATGCCGATCTCGTCGAACAGCTTTCGCGTCAGTGCGTGCTCGACCAGCAGGCGCCGGAATTTCAACAGCGTGGTGGCGTCCGGCACGTTCTCGCGCGCCAGGTCGATGCCCGCGAAGGCGCGCATCGCGATGCTGTCGTAGAGCGCATCTTCAAGCCCTTCGTCCGACAACCCGTACCACTGCTGCAGCAAGTAGATCCGCAGCATCCGTTCCAGGCCAATCGGCGGCCGGCCACGCTCGCCCTTCGGGTAATACGGCCCGATCACCGACAGCAGCCGCGACCAAGGGACGACCTTCTCCATCTCGGCCAGAAAGCGTTGACGCTTGGTCACCCGCTTCTTGCCCGCACTTTCCGCTTCCGCAAAACCGATCTGCCGCTGCATCGTCGTGGGTCCGTTCCGTGAGCTTCTTTCTACAACGCCCTTGGCCTCGTCAGCGATGACCGCCAAGCCGAATTGATCAGTGTTTCCC
>NZ_NKFD01000014.1:0-1166 GCF_002223205.1 Burkholderia sp. AU27893
CGCTCGACCGCGAGCGCGACACCCATCCCGCCGCCGATGCACAGCGACGCCAGCCCGCGCTTCGCATCGCGCTTGGCCATCTCGTGCAGCAGCGTCACCAGGATCCGGCAGCCCGACGCGCCGATCGGGTGGCCGATCGCGATCGCCCCGCCGTTCACGTTCACCTTCGACGTGTCCCAGCCCATCTGCTTGTGCACCGCCAGCGCCTGCGCCGCGAATGCCTCGTTGATCTCCATCAGGTCCAGGTCGCCCGGCGTCCAGCCCGCGCGCTCCAGGCACCGGCGCGATGCCGGCACCGGGCCCATCCCCATCACGCTCGGATCCACGCCCGCGTTCGCGTACGCCTTGATCCGCGCCAGCGGCGTCAGGCCGAGTGCCGCCGCCTTCTGCGCCGACATCACCAGCACCGCCGCCGCGCCGTCGTTCAGCCCCGACGCGTTCGCCGCCGTCACCGAGCCGTCCTTCGAGAACGCCGGCTTCAGCCCCGCCAGCGACTCCGCCGTCACGCCGTGACGCACGAATTCGTCGGTGGCGAACTGCAGCGGCTCGCCCTTGCGTTGCGGAATCGCCACCGGCACGATTTCATCGTCGAAGCGGCCGGCCTTCTGCGCGGCTTCCGCCTTGTTCTGCGACAACGCCGCGAACGCGTCCTGCTCCTCGCGCGTGATCCCGTATTCCTTCGCGACGTTCTCCGCCGTGATGCCCATGTGGTACTGGTTGTACACGTCCCACAGGCCGTCGACGATCATCGTGTCGACCAGCTTCGCGTCACCCATCCGGAACCCGTCGCGCGAGCCCGGCAGCACGTGCGGCGACGCGCTCATGTTCTCCTGGCCGCCCGCGATCACGATCTCCGCGTCGCCCGCGACGATCGCGTTCGCCGCCAGCATCACGGCCTTCAGGCCGGAGCCGCACACCTTGTTGATCGTCATCCCCGGCACTGCCGTCGGCAGCCCGGCCTTGATCAGCGACTGCCGCGCCGGGTTCTGCCCGGAACCGGCCGTCAGCACCTGGCCCATGATCACTTCGCTGACCTGCTCGGGCTTCACGCCCGCACGCTCCAGCACCGCGCGGATCACCGTCGCGCCCAGCTCGGGCGCCGCAATCTTCGCAAGCGAACCGCCGAATTTGCCGACCGCGGTCCGCGCGGCCGATACGATCACTAC
>NZ_NKFD01000015.1:0-1058 GCF_002223205.1 Burkholderia sp. AU27893
GGCGACCACGACACGAACACGTCGTCGTTCCACGCCGGTGCGTTGTCGTTCATCAGGTGCGAGCTCGACAGGTTCGACACCACCGTCTTGCCGCTCGGCAGGCGCACGTGGTACAGCGAGTAGCTGCCCATGTACGCGATGTCGGTCACGACGCCGCGCGCCCAGTTGTGTTTCGAGCCGGGTTTCTCGCGCGACACGTGGATGCGTTCGGGGCGCACCGAGATGCCCACCGGCATGCCGAGCGGGCCCGTGATGCCGTGGCTCACGTACATGCGCGCTTCGAGGTCGTCGCTCTCGACGAAGATGTGATCGGGCTCGTCTTCCACCACGCGCCCTTCGAACAGGTTGGTCGAGCCGATGAATTCGGCCGAGAAGCGGCTGTTCGGGAATTCGTACACCTCGCCCGGCGCGCCGATCTGCACGATCTTGCCTTCGCTCATCACCGCGAGGCGGCTGGCCATCGTCATCGCCTCTTCCTGGTCGTGCGTGACCATCACGCAGGTCACGTCGACCTTCTCGATGATGTTCACGAGTTCGAGCTGGGTCTTCTGGCGGATCTTCTTGTCGAGCGCGGACATCGGCTCGTCGAGCAAGAGCAGCTTCGGGCGCTTGACCAGCGAGCGCGCGAGCGCGACGCGCTGTTGCTGGCCGCCGGAGAGCTGGTGCGGCTTGCGCTGCGCGTACTTGCTCATCTGCACGAGCGCGAGCGCATCGGCCACGCGCTCCTTGATCTCGTTCTTCGGCGTGCCTTCCTGCTTCAGGCCGAACGCGACGTTCGATTCGACCGTCATGTGCGGGAACAGCGCGTACGACTGGAACATCATGTTCACCGGGCGGCGGTACGGTGGCAGCGATGCGAGGTCCTCGCCGTCGACGAAGATCTTGCCCGAGGTGGCCGTCTCGAGCCCGGCGAGCATGCGCAGCAACGTCGACTTGCCGCAGCCCGAGCTGCCGAGCAGCGCGAACAGCTCGTTCTTCGCGATCGTCAGGTTCACGTTGTCGACGGCGGTGCTGTCGCCGAATTTCTTCACGACGTTTTCGATGCGCACGAAGGCGTC
>NZ_NKFD01000024.1:0-1001 GCF_002223205.1 Burkholderia sp. AU27893
TACGACAAGGCGGTGATGATCGGCACCGTGCCGGCGCTCATCGCGCTCGGCTGGCGCTGGAAGCCCGCGCGACTGATGATGGCGTCGATCGCCGTGCTGGCGCTGCTGTCGATCCAGATCTACCAGGGCGATCTCGCGCGCGCCGATTCGGCGTTCTTCCTCAAATACTTCCTGTCGAGCCAGTCGGCGATCCTGTGGATGAGCGCGCTGTTCGTGCTCGCGACGATCTTCTACTGGATCGGCTTGCTCGCGCGCTCGGAGTCGGGCTCCGCGATCGGCCAGAAGCTTACGTGGGTCGCCGTGCTGATGGGCTTCACCGGCCTGATGGTGCGCTGGTACGAGTCCTACCTGATCGGTTCGGACGTCGGGCACATTCCGGTATCGAACCTGTATGAAGTGTTCGTGCTGTTCAGCCTGATCACCGCGCTGCTCTATCTGTATTACGAAGGCCACTACGGCACGCGCGCGCTCGGCGCGTTCGTGCTGCTGGTGATCAGCGCGGCCGTGGGCTTCCTGATGTGGTACTCGGTCGCGCGTGACGCGCAGCAGATCCAGCCGCTCGTGCCGGCGCTGCAAAGCTGGTGGATGAAGATCCACGTGCCGGCGAACTTCATCGGCTACGGCAGCTTCGCGCTGTCGGCGATGGTGTCGGTCGCGTACCTGATGAAGGAGCGCGGCGTGCTCGCCGATCGCCTGCCGACGCTCGACGTGCTTCACGACGTGATGTACAAGTCGATCGCGGTCGGTTTCGCGTTCTTCACGATCGCGACGATCCTCGGCGCGCTGTGGGCCGCCGAAGCATGGGGCGGCTACTGGAGCTGGGACCCGAAGGAAACCTGGGCGCTGATCGTTTGGCTCAACTACGCGGCGTGGCTGCACATGCGCCTGATGAAGGGCCTGCGCGGCACGGTGGCCGCATGGTGGGCGCTGACGGGCCTGCTCGTGACGACCTTCGCGTTCCTCGGCGTCAACATGTTCCTGTCCGGGCTGCACAGCTACGG
>NZ_NKFD01000002.1:0-1038206 GCF_002223205.1 Burkholderia sp. AU27893
TCGCCACTCGCCACCAGGTGCAAGCACCCGTGCTGCCGTTCGACTTGCATGTGTAAGGCATGCCGCCAGCGTTCAATCTGAGCCAGGATCAAACTCTTCAGTTTAAACCTGTTACTGTTTTCGGTTCAGTTAAGAACCGGTCGCTCACTCAAAGCTGACAGGTAAATGAATTACTTCATAAACCTGACTTACTTTAGTGTGAGACTCTTGATACTTTCGCTATTTGATCCGAGGATCAGCTCGCTTCCATCAAGCGCCCACACTTATCGGCTGTTAATTTTTAAAGAGCATTCTGCGAGGAACTTCGTGTTTCCCGGCAGCGCTGCGTTTTCAGCAGCAGAGAAGCGAGATTATGAACCGTGTTTCGCAGTTCGTCAACAACTTTTTACACTACATCGTTGCGACCGCGGGGCTCAACTTCCAGGCTAGTGGCGCGCTCCAGACTCCAGCACACCGCCAACCCTGCTTCCCTTCTCCCGCGCCGCGTTTCCGTTAGCGCGAAAGAGGCGTGATTGTAGGTAGCTCGCGACATTCGCGCAAGGGGTTTGAAGCAACTTTTTTACAAAAGCTGCAATTTGGCCAGCCGGCCATGTGTCGGCACGAGACCGCTTATGGTGCAAAGAACGGACTAGAATGTGAGGCTCTTCGCCTCTTTCTATATACGTCTTTAATATGCGCCAGCGAATCGCCAAACGCCTCCCCCCCGATGCCGACAAACTGGTCGGCCTGTCGCTTGCGCTCTTCGCCTCGGGCAGCCGCATCGAGGACCGCTTCTGGGAAGCGAAGCTCGACGCGCTGCTCGCCAAGATTGTCCGCAACGGCAACCAGACCACGCTCGACGCAGCGCTCGACCATCTGCAGCAGAATCACCCCGACGCCTATGGCGCGCTCGCCGACATGGCCGAGACGCACAGTGAGTCGATGGTGATCGAGCACGACGGCCAACCGTTCGATGCGCTGCTGGTCGCCGTCCCGGTTCTCGCATGGACGCGCTACATGATTCCGTCGGGCCCGCTCAAGGGCGACGTTGCCGACGCACTTCGAACGCACCTGCAGGCGCACGTCCTTGCGAACGGCACCCTCGTCGGGCTTGCCCCGTTCCTCTATAGCATCGACCAGTTGCCGCGACACCACGTCGAGACCTATCGGCTCGCCCAGCAGCTCGCGCATGGGGCGATCAGCCAGCATACGCCCAAGCTCAGCTTCGGCGACCTGCCCGAAACCTCGCCGATCCTCGCCGACCCGCGCTTCCTGCTCGCCGTCGTTGCGGCCCCCGCCGGCGCTCCGCTGTTCCGCTGGCAGGAAGAAGAAAACGGCAGCCGGATCGAACGCGGCCAGTGCCTCGAGCAATGGACGGCCCAAGGC
Organism: Burkholderia sp. AU27893; assembly: GCF_002223205.1. Classification (NCBI taxonomy): domain Bacteria; kingdom Pseudomonadati; phylum Pseudomonadota; class Betaproteobacteria; order Burkholderiales; family Burkholderiaceae; genus Burkholderia; species Burkholderia sp. AU27893. Next base: position 1,366 of record NZ_NKFD01000002.1, read on the forward strand.
GGCCCGAACCTGTCGATCGCGCTGCCCGGCTGCGAATTCGAATGCCTGCTTCCGGACGCGTACTATTCGGCCTGCCGGGATGCGGACGAACGTATCCGTCCACATACGGTCCGAACGGCCATTCGTTATCTATTCGACACACTTGGTGCGGCACCGCAAGAGCTGCGCGCGGTGGTCGCCGGCTTCGGCGAACGCCGTATCGACGAGTACCGTGTCGGCTTCACGCGGCGTGCCAGCAACGACGTAATCTACGGCGTCGTATGGCCGCTCTACGGGCGTGAAAACGGCGACTTGTCGATCGACAGTGCGACGCTCGAAGGCGAAGCGCCGATCGAAGGACCGGTCGAGGAAATCGTGAGTCTGCTCAAGGAATGCGGCGTAACCGACGTCCGGCGGCACGCCGGGCGCTTCGAACCCGAATATTGCGATGACTGCGGCGTGCCGCTCTATGCAGATCCGCTCGGTGAAATCGTCCACGCGGAAATGCCGGAAGACGCGTCCCCCGCCCAGCCGCACTTCCACTAATCCGCAGCACAGCAGGCCCGACGGCCTGCCCGCCTGAAGCCGCTCACGGTTCCCGCCGGAGCGGCTTTTTACTTGTCTGTCCTCCCGCCGCCCGAAATTTCATACTTTTCCTAAGCCTTTCAGCCAAGCAGACATCGTGTAAGGTCTTTGTCATTATCAGACCCAAGGCATGCCAGACGGCAGATCAATGGCTCACATTACGGAGGTTGAATATGCGGTTCCTGATGCTCAATTCAGACGCCGAGCGGCGTGACGGACTGAAGGCCCTGTTGCGACAGATCGACCGTCACGCCGGCATCAACGATGTGCCCGACAGTTTTCAGGCGCGCCGGCTACTGCGCAACCAGCGTTTCGACCTGGTCGCGATCGACTGGCTCGACGTCGGCCGGCTCAGCGAGCTTCAGGCGCTGTGCAGCGCGTGCTCGCCGACACCGGTCGCCGTCCTCGTCGACGAAACATCGCCAGAGGCCATCCAGCGCTTCTTCAACTACGGTGTCGCCGGCGTGATCCCGCATTCCACGCGGCCACACCTGATCGTGCGTGCGCTCGAGATCGTACTGCTGGGCGGACACTACATTCCGCCGATCGCCCTGCGCCTGCTGCCTTCCACTGCTGCGGCGCGCTACGATGCCCATTTCCAGACGCTCGCCGGGTCGCTTCCCCGGCGGCCGCCAAGCGGCCTCCTGTCGCCGCGACAAGCGCAGATCATGCGCTTCGTCCACATGGGCAGCACCAACAAGATGATCGCTCGCACACTCGGCATCAGCGAAGGCACCGTCAAGATCCACCTCGCCAGCATCTTCCAGCAGCTTGGTGCCGCCAACCGGGCCGCCGCGGTCGCCATCTACAACGGCTGGCTGTCGCCCCACCTCGAGGTGCTGTTGGCGAATCGCAGTCGTGCGCGCAAGCCGCCCATCGGCGAACAGGGCCCGGTTCCGCTGCGTACGCAACGGAGTAACCGCCCGTACCCGTTGCCGGCCTCGATCGATAGCGCGCAGGACCTGCCGATCGCCGCCGAGCCGCCGGCGCGGTTCCGGCGCGAACGCTAGCCAAACAGTCTCGATATTGCGACGGTCGGTGTGTGCGGATTCCCACCTTTGATGCTCAACGAGTAATATGGACGCATGGGTTTTCTTTTCACACCGCTTCCGCTCTGGGTTGGCATCGGTGGCTGGATCGCCGCCGTGGCCCTGCTCGCGCTCGCGATCTGGAATCGTCCCTTCGTGCGCCTGCAGGACGCCACGCTCCAGCACGTGTGGCTCGCGCTCGTCACCGCCATTGCGGTCCTCTGGGCCTCGAATGCGTGGCTCGACGATGGCATCGTCATGCATCTGCTTGGCGCGACGCTGCTCGTCACGCTATTCGACTGGACACTCGCACTGATCGCGATGGGCGCTGTCACGGCGGTCGCCGCGATCATCTTCGATGCGCCCTGGCAGGGCATTGGCCTGACCTATCTGATCTACGGCGCGCTGCCGGTCGCCGTGTCGGCCTTGCTGCAGCGCGCCGCACTCGCATGGTTGCCGCACAATCTCGCGTCGTTCATTACCGGCCAGGGATTCCTGTCGCCCGCCATCGCGATCATCGCGGTCGCCGCTGCCGCTGCCGGGGTCCAACTCGCGCTCGCGGATGGCGTTCCCGTCGTGATTCCGGCCGGCTATCTGCTGAACACCGCGCTTCTCGCGCTTGGCGAAGCATGGTTCACCGGCATGGCAACCGCACTCATCGCTGTCTATCGTCCCGCGTGGGTCACGACCTTCGACGTCCGGCGCTATCGTCTCGGCGGCCCGCGCGCCTGAATTGCCCTCCGGCAACGGCGCCGTCATCACGCGCCGCCCCTCCTCGCTCAGTACGGCAGAATGCGACATCTACTGCCGCACAACTTTTTTACGCTAAGATTGAACTCCGGTTCTTCATCGGGCATCTATACGTGCCCGATGTCTCATTCGCTCCTCACCAATAACCAGATGGACAGCTCTCCTGCGTCGCTCCGGATTTTCCGGGCGCTCGGCAAGCTGGCAGCCTGCATTGCGGGCCTGTCGCTTGCGCTTCCGACACCGGCATTCGCCGATCTGCTCGACCAGCGCTCCGAACTGATCAACAAATTCGTCAACGAAATGCATGCCGATCCGCTCGCCGCCGATTGTGCAGCGCACGGCAGTTTCATCGCCAGCACGTCGTCGGCCTTCGACCGCGTCGACTTCGCGCCGAACGCATTCGACAGCGGCAACGCGACTATCACGCCATGGAATGACTCGTTCGACCAGGGCAAGCAGCGCGTGAAGGTCGACAATATCGTCACGGTCGACGGCCTCGGCGTCCATAGCGACGGCGGCGACCCGACGCCGCTGAAATTCCGATGCGGCTATGTCGGTCAGCAGATGCTCGCGTTCAGCTGGAACGACCCGGTTCCGCCGCTTAAGCCGCGCGTCGAGCGCTCCTCGTCCTCGACGAAGAAATTCAAGGGCAAGTCGCACCGAGGCAAGGGCAAGGCAAAGGCATCGGGCCGTACCGGCAGCAAGAAGGCCGTCGGCACGAAAAAGTCGAGCGGCCAGAAAAAAGTCGTGAAGAAGACCGCGAAGAAGTCCTGATCCGCCGAAGCGACATCCACAGAAGTAAAAAAGCCGGGGCATCCTGAGATGCCCCGGCTTTTTCATACGGCGACGCTACGCTTACGCAAACGTGTCGACGTGCACCAGGATCGCCGCCAGCATCGCCGCGCCGAGCGCCGCGCTTCGCTCGCCGTTCCAGCCGACGCGTTCGTCGGGCAGGTTCGCGTTGTCCTTGAACGGCATCTCGAGCGTCAGCGACAGACAGCCGAACTGATGGCCGATGTACTTCGACGCGAGCTTGAGCGCGTCCTCCTTGTACTTGCTTGCGGCATAGCCGTGCTCAGTCTGGAAGTCCGGGCTCGCGACCTTGAACGCTTCGATGAACGCGGTCTGCTCCTTGCCCTGCTGCTCGGTAAAGCTCGGCAGCATCTCGGATCCGGCAACGAACACATACGGCAGATCCTCGTCGCCGTGGATGTCGAAGAACATGTCGCAGCCGATCGCATGGATTGCATCGCGCACGGCCAGCACCTCGGGGCTGCGCTCGGCATCGGGCGCCATCCACTCGCGGTTCAGGTTCGCGCCTGCGGCATTGGTGCGCAGGTTGCCATGCACGCTGCCGTCCGGGTTCATGTTCGGGACGATATAGAACGTCGCACGATCGTACAGCTTGCGCGCGACCGGGTCGCCTGCCCAGTCGCCCCATCCGGCCAGCCGCTTGACGAGGCCTTCGACGAACCATTCGGCCATCGACTCGCCGGGATGCTGGCGCGCGATGATCCACACCTTCTTCTTCGGCGCGCCGTCGGTTTCCGGCGTACCGAGCGTCAGCAGCGACATCGGGCGACCTTCAACCGTGCGGCCGAGTTCGACGACGCTCGCCTGCGGCAACTGCTGGACCGCACCGAGAAACGCGGCGTGACGCTCTTCCGAGTACGGTTCGAAATACGCGTAGTAGATGCTGTCGAATTCCGGCGTATGGTCGATGGTCATCGTCTTGCCGTCGAACGTCGTCGGCACGCGAAACCAGTCGACCCGGTCATAGCTCGCCACCGCGCTGTAATTGCGCCAGCCCGACGGATACGCGCATTCGGCAGCATTCTCGAACGTCATCACGCAGCGCTCGCCGCGCGCGCCCGTCAAGCGGTAGTAAAACCATTGCGCGAATTCCGAGCGGGTGTCGCCGCGCACACGCAGCCGAATCGCATCGGGGCCGTCGCACGACACGACGTCGATTGCGCCTGCGTCGAAATTGCTGGTGATCGAAAGGGCCATCTGTCTCTCCTGGGGCGACCGGAACAGGCGGTGTAGCGCTTGCCCGGCCTCATGCATGCGCCGGCCGTCTCGTGAACGGCCGGCAGGGTCACTCGCCGACTCGCCGGCGATATACGTAAGTCGAATCGTTCGACGCGGCCGCATCGAACGCATAGCCTTCCGTCGCGAAATCCTTCAGCGCCTTCGGGTCGGTGATACGGTTCTCGACGATAAAACGCGCCATCAGGCCGCGCGCACGCTTCGCATGGAAGCTGATGATCTTGTAGCGGCCGCCCTTCCAGTCCTCGAACACCGGCGTGATGACCGGTGCGACCAGCAGTTTCGGCTTGACCGACTTGAAGTATTCGGTCGACGCGCAGTTGACCAGCACGCGCGCCGCGCCGCTATGCGTTTCGAGCTGTTCGTTCAGCGCCCGCGTGATGCGGTCACCCCAGAACGCGTACAGATCCTTGCCGCGCGCGTTCGCGAAGCGCGTGCCCATCTCGAGCCGGTACGGCTGCAGCAGGTCGAGCGGACGCAGCAGCCCGTACAGGCCCGACAGCACGCGCACGTGCTGCTGCGCATAGTCGAGATCGGCGGACGACAGCGATTTCGCGTCGAAACCTTCATAGACGTCGCCGTTGAACGCGAGCACGGCCTGCTTCGCGTTGGCCGGCGTAAAGGTCCGCGACCAATCCGCGTAGCGCTGGAAATTCAGGCGCGCGAGCGGATCGGAAATATCCATCAGCGTTGCGATATCCTGCGGCGACAACTTGCGCAGGCCGTCGATCAGCTCGGACGCGTCGTCGACGAATGCAGGCTTCGTGTAAGACTGGACGTGCGCGGGCGTATCGTAGTCGAGGGATTTGGCTGGAGAGAGAACGATTATCATAGAGGCTCGCTGGCACGCCGTGCCTTGCGGTCAGACGAAAACCACCGATTGTAACGAATGACCCGCTCTCTCGCCCCGCACGCCGCGCACCGCGTCGTGCTCGACTCGAACGTCTGGATCGACATCCTCGTATTCGACGACCCCGCTACGCGCCCGATCCGGGCCGCGCTGGAACGCGGCGCGCTGGCCGCCGTGATCGACGGCCGCTGCCTGACCGAGCTCGAATACGTGCTCGACTATCCGCAGTTCCAGTCGCGCGCCATCGACAAGGCGGCCGCACTCGCGACCGTCGCCCGGCTCGCGAGCCTCGTCGAGCCGCCGCCCGTCGACGCCGACGCGCCGCCGCTGCCGAAGTGCAAGGACCGCGACGACCAGAAGTTTCTCGAACTCGCCCGCGCCGCGCAGGCCGAGTGGCTCGTATCGAAAGACCGCGCGCTGCTGAAGCTCGCGAAGCGCACCGCACGCGACTTCGGCTTCCGGATCGCGCAGCCCGCGCCATTTACCGAGGCCTGCTCGCTCGACGCCGCGCCGGACACGACGACCACGCCGGCCTGACCTACGCCGCACCACCCGATTTCGACCGTATCGATGAACGCTCCTTCAGACATGCCAACGACTCCCGTTTTCCCCTCGCGCCTGCCGAACGTCGGCACGACGATCTTCACGGTCATGAGCGCGCTTGCCGCCGAAAAAGGCGCGGTGAACCTCGGCCAGGGCTTTCCGGATTTCGACTGCGATCCGCGCATCATCGATGCGGTGGCCGCCGCGATGCGCAACGGGCACAACCAGTATCCGCCGATGGCCGGTGTCGCGCCGCTGCGCGACGCGATCGCGGACAAGATCGCGCAGGTCTACGGCCGGCGTTACGATCCGGCGACCGAAATCACCGTGACGGCCGGCGCGACGCAGGCGTTGCTGACCGCGATCATGTGCACGGTGCATCCGGGTGATGAAGTGATCGTCGTCGAACCGACCTACGACAGCTACCTGCCGTCGATCGAACTCGCGGGCGGCAAGCCCGTGTTCGTCACGCTGGAAGCGCCCGACTACGCGATCCCGTTCGACCGTCTGGCGGCCGCGATCACGCCGAAAACGCGCATGATCCTGATCAACACGCCACATAACCCGACGGGGACCGTGTGGCGCGAGTCGGACATGCACAAGCTCGAGGAGATCGTGCGCGGCACCAACGTGCTGATCCTGTCCGACGAGGTCTACGAGCACATGGTCTATGACGGCGCGCGCCACGAGAGCGTCGCGCGCTATCCGGAACTCGCCGCGCGCAGCTTCATCGTGTCGAGCTTCGGCAAGACCTATCACGTGACGGGCTGGAAGGTCGGCTATGTCGCGGCGCCTGCCGCGCTGACCGCGGAATTCCGCAAGGTCCACCAGTTCAACGTGTTCACGGTGAACACGCCGATGCAGATCGGGCTCGCCGACTACCTGCGCGACCCGGCGCCGTACCTGACACTTGCCGACTTCTACCAGAAGAAGCGCGATTTCTTCCGCGCCGGCCTCGAGCGCACCCGCTTCAAGCTGCTGCCCTGCACGGGCACGTACTTCCAGTGCGTCGATTATTCGGCGATCAGCGACCTGCCGGAAGCGGAATTCTCGAAGTGGCTCACGTCGGAGATCGGCGTGGCCGCCATTCCGGTGTCGGCGTTCTATCACGAGCCGCACGAATCGGGCGTCGTCCGATTCTGCTTCGCGAAGCAGGAAAGCACGCTCGCGTCCGCGCTCGAACGGCTCGCCCGCCTGTAAGGCCCGCACGGGCGGTCGCACGCCGCCCTGCGGGAACCGCGCTTACGACCGCGCGACGCTCGTCGCGTCGATATACGCCTTGCGCTCGGCCGCCACGCGCTGCGCGGCAGGGCGCTCGCCCACCTTCTTCACGTGCGCCTTCCAGTCGATGCCTGCATCGAGCAGGAAATCTCGCCCGAATACGGCTTTCGTCGCCATGCCGATGACCGGCAGATGAACCCACGCGGCGATGTCCGCGAGGCCGAACGACTCGCCAAGCACATGCGGCGAAAACCGCGTCATCTGCTTGAATGCATCGATCGCGCGCGGCAGGCGCTTCTCGACGTGCGCCTTCATCCCGTCGCTGACCTTGCCGCCAAAAAACGCTTCGGTGTAGACCTCACGCGCCATCCACTCGAGATACAGTTCGAGCGTCTCGATGAGTTCGCGCACCTTCGCGGCCGCGAACGGGCTCGCCGGGAAAATGCCTTTTTCGGGATAGCGCGCCGCCAGGTACTCGATGATCACTTGCGACTCGAACAGCGCGCCTTCTTCGGTCTTCAGAAAGGGAATCTTGCCGAGCGGCGAATCGGCGAGCTGTGCCGGATCGCTGACCGGCAATCCGCATACCGACTCCTCGAACGGAATGTCGTGCTCGAGCAAGACGAACTTCACCTTGTTGTAATAGTTGGACAACGGAATACCGCACAGCTGTAGCATCGGGGTCTCCTTCCTTGCTGAAGCGCGGCCGCATCGATATCGGCCGCATCGGGATTCATCGCGCTGAAAAGCACGTTCGTGCTAGTCTAAAGCAAGTTTTGCGTCCGTCACGACAACAATACATCCGCTACGACAGCGTCCGCATCAGCACGGGCTAGATGTCCGCTGCCGCAGCCCCGCCATCCGATGGAGACACGCTCGCATGAGTGCTGAACTGCTGGCCTCGCGTCCGCCCGAGAGCGAATCGACGCTCGTCCTCACGCTATCCAACCCCGGCGCGCGCAATGCGCTGCATCCCGACATGTACGCGGCCGGCATCGAAGCGCTTGCCACAGCCGAACGGGATCCCGGGATTCGCGCGGTCGTGCTCACCGGCGCCGATCGCTTCTTCTGCGCGGGCGGCAATCTGAACCGGCTGCTCGACAACCGCTCGAAGGATCCGTCCTACCAGGCCGACAGCATCGATCAGCTCGCCGCCTGGGTCACGGCGATCCACGCCTCGACGAAGCCGGTGATCGCAGCGGTGGAAGGCGCCGCGGCCGGCGCGGGCTTCTCGCTCGCGCTCGCGTGCGACCTGATCGTCGCCGCGCACGATGCGAAGTTCGTGATGTCGTATGCGCGTGTCGGCCTGACGCCCGATGGAGGCGGTTCGTGGTTCATCGCCCGCGCGCTGCCGCGTGCGATCGCGGCCGAGATCCTGTTCGAAGGCAAGCCTGTTGCAGCCGAACGTCTGCACACGCTCGGCGTCGTCAACCGGCTCGCCGTGCCCGGCGCGGCACTGACCGATGCCCTGGCATGGGCCGACGCGCTCGCCGGCATCTCGCCGAACGCACTCACGCGCATCAAGTCGCTTCTCGACGACGCGACGACGCAACCGCTCGACGCGCATCTCGCCACGGAGCGCGATCATTTCGTCGCATCGCTGCATCATGCGGACGGGCTCGAAGGCATCACCGCATTTCTCGAGAAACGCCCGCCCCGCTACAAGCGCTGAGCGGTCGTGCGCTTTCGAATTGACCTGTTGCCACCGCATCGACCCGATGCGGCACGGCGACGCCGCCATCTCGACGACTCGGGACGACACGCAATCGCCCCCGGCGCCACTTAGCGCAACACGCAAGCACACGCATCTGCACGCACGTTCCCGTCGCCAGCAGCCCGCATCGATCCATGCTCTAATGACCGCCTGTCGCGGCGCTGCCTGCGCCGTTTCCGCATGCAACAAAGGAGTTCACGATGATCGACGTCTATAGCTGGGCGACCCCGAACGGCCACAAGGTGCACATCATGCTCGAGGAAACGGGCCTCGCCTATCGTGCCCTTCCGGTCGATATCGGTGCGGGCGACCAGTTCAAGCCGGCATTCCTGAAGATCAGCCCGAACAACAAGATCCCCGCGATCGTCGATCCGGACGGCCCCGGCGGCCAGCCGATCTCGCTGTTCGAATCGGGTGCGATCCTGGTCTACCTCGCGGAGAAGACCGGCAAGTTCCTGCCGACCGATCCGGCCGCACGCTACGCGACGCTCGAATGGCTGATGTTCCAGATGGGCGGCGTCGGCCCGATGCTCGGGCAGGCGCACCACTTCCGCCTGTATGCGCCGGAGAAGATCGAGTATGCGGTCAACCGCTACACGAACGAGGCAAAACGCCTGTACAACGTGATGGACAAGCGCCTCGGCGAATCCGAATATCTCGCAGGCGACGCGTACACGATCGCGGACATTGCGACGTTCCCGTGGACGCGCTCGTGGCAGAACCAGGGCATCGTGCTCGACGAATTGCCGAACGTGAAACGCTGGCACGAGGCGATCGCCGCGCGACCGGCCGTGCAACGCGGTGTCGAAGTGCTCGCGTCGATGCGCAAGGCGCTGCAGGACGACAAGGCACGCGAGGTGCTGTTCGGTGCGACGCAATACGCGAAGCACTGACACGCATGTGACGGGCGGAGCGGCATCCGTGCATGCCGCTCCCCGCTTCAGAAGTAATGCAGCGTGATGAATTCCGCCGCGCAGACGGGCAGCGGCACATCGGGACGCTCGACCTGCATCGTCACCGACCACGTCACCTGCACACCGTCCCGCGCGGCCTCGGCGGTTTCCTTTACCGCAAACAGCGCACGCACACGCGCACCGACCGGCACCGGCTTCAGGAACCGCACGCGGTTCAGCCCGTAGTTCACCCCCATCTTCTGCTCGAAACGCATCGCATCGGCCATCAACGCCGGAATCAGCGACAGCGTCAGGAACCCGTGCGCGATCGGGCCGCCGAATGGCGACTCGCGCCGCGCGCGTTCGGGATCGACGTGAATCCATTGATGATCGCCGGTCGCATCGGCAAAGCCATCGACACGACGCTGGTCGATCGCGATCCAGCCGCTCGCGAGCGGCTCCGCGCCGACTCGCGCCTGCAGCGCCTGCGCCGACGCGATCAGCGGCAAGGTCACGTCGGTCATGCCTGCGTACCTCCCGGATGGCGCAGCCCGAAGATCACCTTGGTATGCACGGTGATCACCGTCTCGCCGGCGCCGTTCACGCCGACCCATTCCGTCGACACGATGCCGCGATCGGGCTTGCTCTCCGATACGCGTTTGTCATGAACCTTCTGGTACATCGTGATCGTGTCGCCGGCGCGCACCGGCTTGAGCCAGCGGATCGAATCGATGCCCGGCGAGCCCATGCTCGTCGAGTCCGACCCGAGCTTCTTGATGAGCAGGCTCATGAACACCGAACACGTATGCCATCCGCTCGCGACGAGTCCGCCGAAATGCGATGCTTTTCCGGCTTCTTCGTCGAGGTGGAACGGCTGCGGGTCATAGCGTTGTGCGAACGCCTTGATGTCGTCCGGTTCGAACGTGTAACGGCCCACTTCGGTGGTACTGCCGACCACCAGGTCTTCATAACTGATGCCCACTCGGTGTCTCCTTGTCTGGTGCGCTCGCGCGTCGCCGTCATGCTGCGTCGGTCTGCGCGAAATCGGGCAGCGCCGCGATGCGGGCAAGATGATGATCGGTGTCGCCGAGCGTCGTCTCGATGATCGTCAGCCGCTTGAACAAGTGCGCGGCGGCGACCTCGTTGGTCACGCCCATGCCGCCGTGCAGCTGGACGGCCTGCTGGCCGACGAAGCGCGCGGCGGCGCCGACACGCGCTTTCGCGGCCGACACGGCCTTGCGCCGCGCATCGGCATCGCCGCTCGCGTAGCGTACGGCTGCCAGGTAGGTCAGCGAACGCGCCTGTTCGGCATGGATCAGCATGTCGACCATCCGGTGCTGCAGCGCCTGGAAGCGCGCGATCGGCACGCCGAACTGTTCGCGCGTCTTCGTGTATTCGACCGTCGCGCGATTCAGTTCGTCGAGCACGCCGACCGCTTCCGCGCACAGCAGGAACGTCGCGTAATCGGCAACCTGCTCGAGGGCCGCAGCGTCGCGCGCTCCACCCGTCAGCAGTCGCGCCGGCGTTTCATTGAACCCGATCGTCGCGGCACGCTGGCCGTCGATCGTCCGGTAGTCGACCACCTTCGCGTTCGCGGCATCCCGTTCGACGACGAAGAGGCCGATGCCGCCACCATCGACGCGTGCGGGCACGATCCACGCATCCGCCTGTGCGCCATGCTGAACGACCGACTTCGTGCCGGTCAGCCGGTACGTGCCGCTCTGCTCGCGCGCATGCGTGTCGAGTTCGAACAGGTCGTAGCGCGCATGCGGTTCGTGGAACGCGACTGCCACGCGCTTTTGCCCCTGCGCGACGGCTTCCAGCAGCGCCGCATCCTCACCCGCGCCGGAACCGGCAATGCGCAAGGCCTCGACGCCCACCGCCGTTGCCCAGTACGGCTCGATCACGAGCGCACGGCCGAGTTCCTGCATCACGACCAGCATGTCGACCGGGCCGCCGCCGAAGCCACCCTGCGCGTCCGGCACGGGCAGCGCGGTCAACCCCAGTTCCGCGAACGCACTCCATTGCGTGTCCGACACACCCGCATCGCTGCGCACGATTGCCTGCCGCGCTTCGAAGCCGTATTGCTCGCCGAGATAACGGCGCAGCGCGTCGGCAAACTGCTGCTGCTCATCGGTAAAGCTGAAATCCATGGTTGTCTCCGTTCCCTGATCACAGCCCCAGAATCATCTGCGCGATGATGTTCTTCTGGATCTCGTTCGAGCCGCCGTAGATCGACGTCTTCCGATAATTGAAGTAGTACGCGGCAAGGGGTGCCGCATCGTCGTCGCCCGCGATGCTGTGCTCGCGCTGGCCGTCGAGGAACGGTACGTCGAACGGCGCGGCGAGCGGGCCGATCGCGTCGACCATCAACTCGGTGAGCGCCTGCTGCACTTCCGTGCCCTTGATCTTCAGCATCGACGCCTCGGGGCCGGGCCCCTTGCCGCTCGTCTCGCGGCTGACGACGCGCAGCACCGTCACCTCCAGCGCCATCAGCTCGACCTCGAGCGCCGCGACCTTCGCGGCGAACACGGGATCGGCGAGCAACGGCTTGCCGTTCTTGCGCTGGTTCGACGCCACACGCTTCAGGAACGCGAGCTCGCGCTTCGACCCGCCGACGCGCGCGATGCCGGTGCGCTCATGGCCAAGCAGGTATTTCGCGTAGGTCCAGCCGCGGTTCTCGTCGCCGACGAGATTCTCGACCGGCACCTTCACGTCCTCGAAGAACACCTCGTTGACCTCGTGGTCCTCGTCGAGCATGACGATCGGGCGCACCGTGATGCCGGGCGTCTTCATGTCGATCAGCAGGAACGAGATGCCCTCCTGTTTCTTCGCGGCCGGATCGGTGCGCACGAGGCAGAACATCATGTCGGCGTACTGGCCGAGCGTCGTCCAGGTCTTCTGGCCATTGACGACGTAGTGGTCGCCCTGGCGCTCCGCGCGCGTGCGCAACGACGCGAGGTCGGATCCCGAACCCGGCTCCGAATAGCCCTGGCACCACCAGTCGGTGCCATCGAGAATGCGCGGCAGATAATGACGTTTCTGCGCTTCGCTGCCGTATTTCATCAGCACCGGCGCGACCATCGATACGCCAAACGGCAGCACGGTCGGCGCACCGATCCGCGCGCACTCCTCTTCCCAGATGTGTCGTTGCGTCGCGTTCCAGTCCGGGCCGCCATATTCGACCGGCCACGCGGGCGCAGACCAGCCGCGCTGGCCGAGAATCCGGTGCCAGCTCGCGAAATCCTCGCGATCGAGTCGTTTGTGATCGAGTACTTTGGCGCGCAGTGCGTGAGGCAGGTTGGCCTCGAGCCAGGCGCGGACGTCGACGCGGAACGCGTCGTCCGAGGGGGAGTAATCCAGATCCATGCGCAGTGTCTCCTGTCGACCGGAGTTAGCGCTTCAGCGGTTAGTCCGGTCCCATGCAAGGCTGTCCGCAGCCGTCCGGCCCGGCAAGGACTCACTGCAATGTCATTGCAGCGGTTCTTTGAGCGCGGCAGGAATCGGCAGCGGCATCACGTCGATGCCTTCTTCGGCCAAGGATTGCGCATCTTCGGGCGTCGTGACGCCACGAATGCTGCGTGCCGGCGCCTCGTTGTAATGGATGCGCCGCGCTTCCTCAGCGAAGCGCTCGCCCACATTCTCGGTTTTCTCCAGCACCTCGCGCAGCGCACGCATTACCTGCGCCTGCAGTGCACGCGAATCGACCGGCTGGGCCTGCGTCGCGCCCGACAGGTTCAGGCGCGGCGCCGACGGCAGACGGTTGACCTCGGTCGTTCCGCACACCGGACATTCAACCAGCTTGCGGGACAACTGCGCTTCGAATTCATCGGCGGAAGCGAACCAGCCTTCGAACCGATGACCGTGCGGGCACTGTAAATCGAGGACCTTCATGCTGAATCAGGGCGTGTGGCGAGTGTAGCGCAAAAAGCGGTTTTGTGAACGGTCGTGCTAAATATCGGTCGCGCGACGCGGCGGCGCCGCGTCACCGGATTGTAACGCGGCGCCCCACCCGTTGCTGACGCCGCGCTCAGGGCGTCAGGACCGGCCCGAGCGGCCACGTGCCGGACAGCACCTTGTCGAGCCACATCGTGCCGATGATCGTCTTCACGTCGGAGATCTGGCCCGTGCGCACCCATTCCTGCAGGTCGGCCTGCGTCGCAGTGAAGGTCTCGAGGAATTCGCCTTCATCGAGCTTGCGCTCGCCGGCCGTCAGCCCGCGCGCCAGGTACAGGTCGATGAATTCGGTCGAATAGGAAATGATCGGGTGAATCCGGGCCAGGAACACGTACTCGCGTGCCGTGTAGCCGGTTTCTTCACGCAGTTCGCGCACCGCGCATGCGAGCGCGCCTTCGTTCGGATCGAGCTTGCCGGCCGGGAATTCGGCCATCACCTTGCCGATCGGGTAGCGATACTGGCTTTCCATCAGCACGCGGCCGTCGTCGAACAGCGGGATCACCATCACCGCGCCCGGATGCTGGACGTATTCGCGCGTGGCCTTCTTGCCATCCGGCAGACGGACGGTATCGCGCTTGAGCTTGAGGAACGCGCCGTCGAAGATCGCCTCGCTTTCGAGGCAGGTTTCGGTCAGTGCGGCGTCGTGATTGGGTAGTTCGGCCATCGGCGGCTCCAAAATTGAGCGCGACGGCCAAGGGCCTGTCCGCGCTAATAACAAGCTTGCGCTGGCCGCCAGAAGGGCCGAGCGCAAGGAATGCGACGAAGCGAATACTCGACGTATTCGCGAGGAGCATGACGCAGCGATCGGCCCTTCTGGCGGCCAGCCCCCATACAGCATTTTTCCAATCAGGGGAACGCGCCTTACCGGCCGTACTGCGGCGTCGATCGTCGCTTGTTTGGCGCGGCCAAACGGCGCTCCTCACTCCTTGCATTACGGCCGGTAAGGCGCGTTCGCAAGCTTGTTATTAGCGCGGACAGGCCCTTGTCAGCGTCGTTTGACGAGATACTGGAACGTGAAGCCGGGAAACGCGAACACGACGAAAAGACTGAACGTGATCGCGTAGAACTGCCAGCCCTGTTCGAAGCGGTTGCCGGCGCGCGACTCGAGCCAGAAGCCGAGCGCGCCGACGATGAAGTACAGCACGATCAGCTCGCCGATCCGCACCCACCCGCTCTTCTTCGCCGTGCCGAACGGCACGACGGCGAAGAGGCGTTGGTTCAGGAACGGCAGGTTGGCGCAGACGAGCGCCAACAGCACGATAAACCAGCCGGCTGCCGACATTACAGCGGCAGCGTGTGACGAATTGCCTGCAGGCAGGCCGTCAGCAGCGGGCTCGGGATCAGGCCGAGCGCGACGACCGCGAGGCCGTTCAGCACCAGGATCGTGCGCTTGCAGAAATCGCCCGAAATCGGCGTCGTATCCTGCGGTGCATCGAAGTACATCAGCTTCACGATGCGCAGGTAGTAGAACGCGCCGAACAGCGACGTGATCACGGCCAGCACGGCCAGCCACGTGAGGCCTGCGTTGACGGTCGCCTCGAGCACGGCGAGCTTCGCGTAGAAGCCGACGGTCGGCGGAATACCGGCCAGCGAGAACATCATGACCATCATCACGAACGCGAACACCGGGCTGCGCTTGTTGAGGCCCTTGAAGTCGTCGATCGTTTCGGCTTCGAAATCGCGGCGTGCGAGCAGCATCACCACGCCGAACGAGCCAAGCGTCGTGATCAGGTAGACGATCGCGTAGAACATCGCCGAGCTGTATGCGTTCGCCGGCGCCGTTGCGTCGCCCTTCACGATACCCGCGAGCAGGCCGAGCAGCACGAAGCCCATGTTCGAGATCGCCGAGTACGCAAGCATCCGCTTGATGTTGCGCTGGACGATACCCGTGATGTTGCCGACGATCAGCGACAGTGCGGCCAGGATCACGAGCGCGGTCTGCCAGTTCTGTGCGAGCGGCAGCAGGCCCATCACCAGGAAGCGCAGGCCCCACGCGAACGCGGCAACCTTCGGGCCGCCGCCGACGAACAGCGTCATCGCGGTCGGTGCGCCCTGGTAGACGTCCGGCACCCACATGTGGAACGGCACGGCGCCGAGCTTGAACGCGATACCGGCGACGATGAAAACCACGCCGAACATCAGCACGGCTGCGTCGGTGTTGCCGCCGACCGCCTTGTACACCTCGCCCAGCTCGAGCGAGCCGGTCGCACCGTACAGCATCGAGATGCCGTACAGCACGAAGCCCGATGCGAGCGCGCCCAGCACGTAGTACTTCATCGCGGCTTCGCTCGACTGTGCGGCATCGCGGCGCAGCGCGATGACGGCGTACAGCGACAGCGACATCAGTTCGAGACCGAGGTACAGCGTCAGGAAGTTGTTGCCCGACACCATGACCAGCTGACCGAGCAGCGAGAACATGCCGAGCAGGAACACGTCGCCGCGGAACATGTCGCGATCTTCGAGGTACTTGCGCGAATAGACGAGCGAGACCGCGAAACCGAACGACACGACAGCCTTCATCATGCTCGCGAACGAGTCGACGACGACCATCTTCGAGAAGAAGTAGTACTGCTGCGGGTCGAGTGCCTGCACCGCGAACCACACGCCGGCGACGACCGACGAGACGACCGCGATCAGATAAGTCAGGCGGCGGCCGGAGGCGCCGGTAAAGGTGTCGTTCAGCCATGCGACGACGATGGCGGCCAGCACCAGCGCGTCAGGCAACAGAACATTCATAGGGGCGTTTTGCATGATCTTGAGTTCCTCCGCTCGCGATTACTGGGCCAGCGGCAGCTTCGACTGCGCGACGTGGGAGAGGAGGTTTTCCACGGAAACGTGCATCACGTCGGTGAAAGGCTTCGGATACAGGCCCATCAGCAGCGTGAACGCGGCAAGCACGGCCAGCATCAGGAATTCGCGACGGCCGATGTCCTTCAGCTTGGCAACGTGATCGTTCGCCACCGCGCCGAAGTACACGCGCTTGTACATCCACAGCGTGTAGGCAGCACCGAGGATCAGCGTGAATGCCGCGCCGAATGCGATCCAGAAGTTGTACTGGACGGCCGCGAGAATCACCATGAACTCGCCGACGAAACCCGACGTGCCCGGCAGGCCGCAGTTGGCCATCGAGAACAGCATCGCGAAGGCCGCGAACTTCGGCATCACGTTGACGACGCCACCGTAATCGGCGATCTGGCGCGAGTGCACGCGGTCGTACAGCACGCCGATGCAGAGGAACATCGCGCCCGACACGAAGCCGTGCGAGATCATCTGGATGATCGCGCCTTCGACGCCGAGCTGGTTGAAGATGAAGAAGCCGAGCGTGACGAAGCCCATGTGCGCGATCGACGAATACGCGACCAGCTTCTTCATGTCGGCCTGCACCATCGCGACGAGGCCGATGTAGATCACCGCGATCAGCGACAGCGTGATCACGACGGGTGCCAGGAAGTGGCTCGCGTCAGGCGTGATCGGCAGCGAGAAGCGCAGGAAACCGTATGCGCCGAGCTTCAGCATGATCGCAGCCAGCACGACCGAGCCGCCCGTCGGCGCTTCCACGTGCGCATCCGGCAGCCAGGTGTGCACCGGCCACATCGGCACCTTCACCGCGAACGCGAGGAAGAACGCAATGAACAACAGTATCTGCGGCGTCATCGCGATCTTGGCGTTCTGCCACGTCGCGAGGTCGAACGAATGCGTTTCCGTGTACAGGTAGATCAGCGCGACCAGCATCAGCAGCGAGCCGGCCAGCGTGTACAGGAAGAACTTGAATGCCGCATACACGCGGTTCGGGCCACCCCACACGCCGATGATGATGTACATCGGGATCAGGGTCGCTTCGAAGAACACGTAGAACAGCAGGCCGTCGGCCGCCGAGAAGACGCCGATCATGATCCCGGACAGGATCAGGAACGCCGCGAGGTACTGCGCGACGTTCTCGGTGATCACTTCCCATGCGGCGATCACGACGATCACCGTGATCAGCGCGGTCAGGACGACGAACCACATCGAGATGCCGTCGACGCCGAGGTGATACGCGATGTCGAAGCGTTCGATCCAGGTCGACTTCTCGACGAACTGCAGCGCAGCCGTGCTCGAGTCGAAGCCCGTGATCAGCGGGATCGTGACCGCCAGGCCGAGCAGCGAACCGATCAGCGCGATCCAGCGGGCCGTCCCCGGATTTTTGTCGTTACCCACCGCAAGCACGAGGAGGCCGAAAACGATCGGCAGCCAGATCGCGGTACTGAGAATCGGAAAAGCGTGCATTAAGTTGTCCCCCGCCTTATTTGCCGCCGAGCGTTACAAACAGGGTCAGGAGCCCCAGCATGCCGATGATCATGGCGAACGCGTAGTGATAGATGTAACCGGATTGGAGGAAGCGGATCACGCCGGCGAACCAGCCGATGAACCGGGCGCTGCCGTTGACGAGGCCGTCGATCACCACGACGTCACCCTCCTTCCACAGGCCGCGGCCGATCGCCACCGAACCACGGGCGAACACCACTTCGTTGATCTTGTCCATGTAGTACTTGTTGTCCAGCAGCGTGTAGATCGGGCCGAACGCGCGGCGGATCGACGCCGGCAGTTCCGGACGCTTCAGGTACAGGAACCACGCGACAACGACACCGGCGAGCGCGAGCCAGACCGGCAGGCCCGACACCGAGTGCAGGCCCATGCCCACCCAGCCGTGGAACTCCTCGGCCATCTCGGCCAGGGCCGGATGGTTTTCGCCGATGAAGATCACCTTGTCGAATGCAACGCCGTGCTGGAAGAAGTCGCCGAACAGCATCGGGCTGATCGCGATCGCACCGATGATGACCGACGGGATCGCCAGCAGCACCAGCGGCACCCACACGACCCACGGGGTCTCGTGCGGTTCGTGCGCGTGGTCGTCATGACCGTGGCCATGGCCGTGGTCGTCGTGGCCGTGCGCAGCCGCCATGCCCATCGGCGATTCCGGATGCTTCGGCTTGCGGAAGCGCTCTTCGCCGTGGAACACCAGGAAGTACATGCGGAACGAGTACAGCGCCGTGACGAACAC
Source organism: Burkholderia sp. AU27893 (assembly GCF_002223205.1). NCBI lineage: Bacteria > Pseudomonadati > Pseudomonadota > Betaproteobacteria > Burkholderiales > Burkholderiaceae > Burkholderia > Burkholderia sp. AU27893. Next base: position 19,976 of record NZ_NKFD01000002.1, read on the forward strand.
GCTCGCGACAACCGCGAAGTACGCGAAGCCCGAACCCGGCAGGTGCGACAGCTTCACCGCGTCGATGATCGAGTCCTTCGAGTAGAAGCCCGAGAAGAACGGCGTGCCGATCAGCGCGAGCGAACCGACGAGCGACGTAATCCATGTGATCGGCATGTACTTGCGCAGGCCACCCATGTTGCGCATGTCCTGGTCGTGGTGCATGCCCATGATGACCGAGCCTGCGCCGAGGAACAGCAGCGCCTTGAAGAACGCGTGCGTCATCAGGTGGAACACGGCGACCGGGTAAGCGGACACGCCGAGCGCGACGGTCATGTAGCCGAGCTGCGACAGCGTCGAGTACGCGACCACGCGCTTGATGTCGTTCTGGACGATGCCGAGGAAGCCCATGAAGAGCGCCGTGATCGCGCCGATCACCGTGATGAACGACAGCGCGGTATCCGACAGCTCGAACAGCGGCGACATGCGCGACACCATGAAGATGCCGGCGGTCACCATCGTCGCCGCGTGAATCAGCGCGGAGATCGGGGTCGGGCCTTCCATCGAGTCCGGCAGCCACACGTGCAGCGGGAACTGTGCCGACTTGCCCATCGCGCCGATGAACAGGCAGATACAGGCGACGGTCAGCAGGCCCCAGTCGGTGCCCGGGAAGTGCAGGCTCGCGAGTTCCGCGCGCTTCGCGAACACTTCGCCGTAGTTCATCGAGCCGGCGAATGCGAGCAGCAGGCCGATGCCGAGCAGGAAGCCGAAGTCGCCCACGCGGTTCACGAGGAACGCCTTCATGTTCGCGTAGATCGCGCTCTCACGCGTGAAGTAGAAGCCGATCAGCAGGTACGACACCAGACCCACCGCTTCCCAGCCGAAGAACAGCTGCAGGAAGTTGTTGCTCATCACGAGCATCAGCATCGAGAACGTGAACAGCGAGATGTACGAGAAGAAGCGCTGGTAGCCGTCTTCTTCCGCCATGTAGCCGATCGTGTACACGTGCACCATCAGCGAGACGAAGGTCACGACGACCATCATCATCGCGGTCAGCGAATCGACGAGGAAGCCGACTTCGAGCTTCAGCGAGCCGACGTTCATCCATTCGTAGACGGTCGCGTTGAAGCTTGCGCCGCCCATCACGTCGAAGAAGACTTTCGCCGACAGGAGGAACGCGATCATTACGCCGAGGATCGTGATCCGGTGTGCGCCCTTGCGCCCGACTGCGTTCCCGAACAGCCCCGCAATCAGCGAGCCAGCCAGCGGAGCGAGCGGAATCGCCAGCAGCAGGTTTTCATTGAGTGTCGTTGACATAACAGCGTTGCCTGAAATTAACCTTTGAGCTGATCGAGATCCTCGACATTGATCGTGTCGAGCTTACGGAACAGGGTCACCAGAATCGCAAGACCGATCGCGGCTTCCGCTGCGGCGACGGTCAGCACGAAGAACACGAAGATCTGGCCGTGCACGTCGCCGAGGTAATGCGAAAACGCGACGAAGTTGGTGTTCACCGCCAGCAGCATCAGTTCGATCGACATCAGGATGATGATGACGTTGCGGCGGTTCAGGAAGATCCCGACGATCGCGATCGCAAAGAGGATCGCGCCGAGCACGAGGTAATGAGCAAGAGTCAGCATGTTTTCTTTTCCTCCGCTTAGCCGTTGGTGCCCGAACCGGCTTCGCTCTGCGCCGTTTCCGGCTGCGGCTTTTCCGCGTCCATCTTCACGAGGCGCACGCGATCGTTGCGGCGCACCTTGACCTGATCCGACACGCGCTGGCGCTTGCTGTCCTTGCCCTTGCGCTCGGTCAGCCCGATCGCGGCAATGATCGCGACCAGCAGCACGAGGCCGGCGATTTCAAACGCGAAGATGTAGTCGGTGTAGATCACCTTGCCGATCAGGCGCGTGTTCGACCAGTTCGCCATCTCGCCCGTCGCCATCGCGTGCACCGTCTGCGTGTCGCCGTAGCCGCGCCACAGGATCAGCGCGGTTTCGATCACGATGATCGCGCCGACCACGGTCGCCATCGGGACGAAGCGCTTGAAGTCGCGGCGCAGGTAGTCGATGTTGATGTCCAGCATCATCACGACGAACAGGAACAGCACCATCACCGCGCCCACGTAGACCAGCACCAGCAGGATCGCGAGGAACTCCGCTTCCAGCAGCATCCAGATCGCGGCGGCGTTGAAGAACGCCAGCACAAGGAAAAGCGCAGACGCCACCGGGTTGCGCGAAGTGATCACCTTCAGCCCTGATACCACCAGGAGCAGCGCGAAGATGTAGAACAGTACGGTCGTGAATTCCATGATTACCGGTTCATCGTTAGGCCATAGTCAGGCGCGGCTTGCGGGACGCTCTCGCGTGCCGCACCCGTCGCGGCGGCTCGGCCCTGGCTTCGGGCCGGCACTGCAAACACAATCAACGATACGGCGCGTCGGCAGCCTTCGCCGCGGCGATGTCCTTCTCGTAGCGATCGCCCACCGCGAGCAGCATTTCCTTCGTGAAATACAGGTCGCCGCGCTTTTCGCCGTGGTACTCGAGAATCTGCGTCTCGACGATCGAATCGACCGGGCAGCTCTCTTCGCAGAAACCGCAGAAGATGCACTTCGTCAGGTCGATGTCGTAGCGCGTCGTGCGGCGCGTGTTGTCCGCGCGCGTTTCCGATTCGATCGTGATCGCCATCGCGGGGCACACGGCCTCGCACAGCTTGCACGCGATGCAGCGCTCTTCGCCGTTTTCGTAGCGGCGCAGCGCATGCAGCCCGCGGAAACGCGGCGAAATCGGCGTCTTTTCTTCCGGGAACTGCACGGTGACCTTGCGCTTGAACGTGTAACGGCCGGTCAGCGCGAGCCCTTGCAGCAGCTCGGTCAGGAAGAAGGTCTTAAAGAAGTGTTGGATTGCGCTCATGATTTCGTCCGTTTACTTCACCCAGATGTTGAGCGGCGACATCATCCAGAAGCCGACCACGACCACCCAGACCACCGTGACGGGCAGGAACACCTTCCAGCCCAAGCGCATGATCTGGTCGTAACGGAAACGCGGGAACGTCGCGCGAACCCAGATGAACACCGACAGCAGCGCGAATATCTTCAGCACAAGCCAGAAGATGCCCGGAATGAACGACAGGAATTCGAACGGTGCATCCCAGCCGCCGAGGAACAGCGTCGCGGTCAGCGCCGAGATCACGATCATGTTGATGTACTCGGCGAGGAAGAACAGCGCGAACGCCATGCCCGAGTAATCGATCATGTGACCGGCAACGATTTCCGACTCCCCTTCCACCACGTCGAACGGGTGGCGGTTCGTTTCGGCGATGCCCGAGATGAAGTACACGACGAACGCCGGCAGCAGCGGCAGCCAGTTCCACGACAGGAAGTTCACGCCGTGGCCCGCGAAGAAGCCGTGCTGCTGCGAACCGACGATTTCCGACAGGTTCAGGCTGCCGGCCGTCATCAGCACCAGCACCAGCGCGAAGCCCATCGAGATTTCGTACGACACCATCTGTGCCGCGGCGCGCATCGCGCCGAGGAACGCGTACTTCGAGTTCGATGCCCAGCCGGCGAGGATCACCGCGTACACGCCGATCGACGAGATCGCCATCGCGTACAGCAGGCCCGCGTTCACGTTCGCGAGGACCGCTTCGGCCTGGAACGGGATCACGGCCCACACGGCGAACGCCGGCACGACGGTCATCACCGGTGCGATCAGGTACAGCCAGCGGCTGGCGGCGCTCGGCTGAATGACTTCCTTCAGCAGCAGCTTCAGCACGTCGGCGATCGGCTGCAGCAAGCCGCCGGGGCCGACACGGTTCGGGCCGAGACGCACGTGCATCCAGCCGATCAGCTTGCGTTCCCACAGAATCAGGTACGCGACGCACAGCAGGATGACGACGGAGACGACGAGGATGCGAACGATTGCCCACACCGTCGGCCATGCGAAGCCGAGAAGCTGGGACCCGCCCGCGTTGATCGTATCGAACAAGCTCATTTACGCCTTCTCCACCACCAGTTCACCGGACAGGCTGCCGAGCGCTGCGCCGGCAGGCGTCGCCGCCGACACGCGAACGACGGTCTCCGCAAGATTCGCGTCGCGCACGGCCGGCAACTGCACCGCACGCTCGCCCTGGCGCACGCGCACCGCGTCGCCTTCCTTCAAGCCCAGCTTGTCGAACAGCGCAGCCGGCAGCGCCGCGGCATTCGCCGCCTTCGCGGCGGCCGTCAGGTGCAGCGCACCTGCGCGGCGCACGAGTGCGTCGGCGTGATAGATCGGCACATCGGCCAGGCGCTCGAAACCGCCGTTCGCGGCATTCGCCGCGCCGCGCACCGGCGCGACCGACGTCTGGTTCGACAGGCGGCTCGCGACGCCGGCGTCGCCGAGCGCGGCGAGACGCACTTCTTCCGCGGTCTCGTATTCGAAGTTCGGCAGGCCGAGCAGGCTGCCGAGCACGCGCAGCACCTTCCAGCCCGGGCGCGTGTCGCCGAGCGGGCGCACGACGCCGTTGAAGCTCTGCACGGTGCCTTCGGCATTCACGTACGTACCGGCCGTTTCCGTGAACGGCGCAACCGGCAGCAGCACATCGGCGTAGTCGAGGCCATGCTTGAAGGGCGACATCACGACGACCATTTCCGCCTGATTCAGTGCGGCCAGCGCCTGCGCCGGATCCGCGGTGTCGAATTCCGGTTCGACGTTCAGCAGCACGTAGCCCTTGCGCGGCTGCGCGAACGCTTCGCGTGCGTTCAGGCCGCCTTCGCCCGGCAGTGCGCCGACGACGTGCGCGCCGACCGTGTTCGCCGCTTCCGTCAGGAAGCCGAACGTGGCGCCGGTGTTGTCGGCGATCCACTTGGCAACGGCGTGCAACTTCGCGAATTCCGGATGGCGGACCGCGACGTTGCCGAGCAGCACCGCGCGGCGTTCGCCATTCGCGAGCGACTGGGCAACAGCCTGCGCGGCCGGCGATGCCGTGACGCCCGCGAGCGTGTCGGGCAGTGCGACGCCGCGCAGTTGCGCGACGGCCGCGGCGATGCCGGCCAGCTGGTCGAGCCATGCCGATGGTGCGGCAACGATGCGTTGCGCGGTCGGGATCAGTGCGTCGTCACCGGTCGCGTGCAGGAAGTGCAGCTTCGCGCCGTTCTTCGCGGCCTGACGCAGGCGGGCGGCGAACAGCGGGTGGTCGCGGCGCAGGAACGAACCGACGACGAACGCGGCGTCCACGTTCGACAGGTCGGCGATCGGCATGCCGAGCCACGGTGCGCCCTGGACCGGCGCTGAGAAATCCTGCTGACGCAGACGGAAGTCGACGTTCGGCGTCTTCAGTTCGTTGGCGAGCTGCTTCACGAGGAACAGCTCTTCGGCCGTGCTGTGCGCGCTCGCGAGCATCGCCAGCGCGTTCGCGCCGTGATCCGCGGCGATGCCCTTCAGGCCCTTCGCGACGTATTCGAGCGCGGTCTGCCAGTCGGTCTCGATCCACTGGCCGCCCTGCTTCAGCATCGGCTTCGTCAGGCGCTCTTCGCTGTTGAGGCCTTCATACGAGAAGCGATCCTTGTCCGAGATCCAGCATTCGTTGATGGCTTCGTTCTCGAACGGCAGCACGCGCATCACGCGGTTGTTCTTCACCTGCACGACGAGGTTCGCACCGACGGAATCGTGCGGGCTCACCGACTTGCGGCGCGACAGCTCCCACGTACGGGCGCTGTAGCGGAACGGCTTGCTGGTCAGCGCGCCGACCGGGCACAGGTCGATCATGTTGCCCGACATTTCGGAATCGACCGTCTTGCCGACGAACGTCGTGATTTCCGAGTGCTCGCCGCGGCCCAGCATGCCGAACTCCATCACGCCGGCGATTTCCTGGCCGAAGCGGACGCAGCGCGTGCAGTGGATACAGCGCGACATCTCTTCCATCGAGATCAGCGGGCCCACGTTCTTGTGGAACACCACGCGCTTCTCTTCCGCGTAACGCGACGACGACTTGCCGTAACCGACCGCCAGATCCTGCAGCTGGCATTCGCCGCCCTGATCGCAGATCGGGCAGTCGAGCGGGTGGTTGATGAGGAGGAATTCCATCACCGACTGCTGCGCCTTCACGGCCTTGTCGGATTGCGTATGGACGATCATGCCGGCCGACACGGGGGTCGCGCAGGCAGGCACGGCCTTCGGCATCTTCTCGACTTCGACGAGACACATCCGGCAGTTGGCCGCAACCGACAGTTTCTTGTGATAGCAGAAGTGAGGAATGTACGTATCCGCCTTGTGCGCAGCCTGGATCACCATGCTGCCTTCGGGCACCTCGACCTTCTTGCCGTCTATTTCAAGTTCAACCATGATGGTGAATGGTCCTTAACCTATTTCCGCCCGTTCGCGCCTTCGCCCGACCGTGCGCTCAAATTCCGCAACCGGGTTCGCTTCAGGCCGCCGCCGCGTGCGCGTGGCCGCCGACCATGCAGTGCTTGTGCTCGACGTGGTACGCGAATTCGTCCCAGTAGTGCTTGAGCATCCCGCGTACCGGCATCGCCGCCGCATCGCCGAGTGCACAGATCGTGCGGCCCATGATGTTCTCGGCAACCGAGTTCAGCAGGTCCAGATCTTCCTGGCGGCCTTCGCCGTGCTCGATACGGTTCACGACGCGATACAGCCAGCCGGTGCCTTCACGGCACGGCGTGCACTGGCCGCACGATTCCTCGTAGTAGAAGTACGACAAGCGCAGCAGCGAACGCACCATGCAGCGCGTCTCGTCCATCACGATCACCGCGCCGGAACCGAGCATCGAGCCCGCCTTCGCGATCGAATCGTAGTCGAGATCCGTCTGCATCATGATGTCGCCCGGGATCACCGGCGCCGACGAACCGCCCGGAATCACGGCCTTGATCTTCTTGCCGCCGCGCATCCCGCCGGCGAGCTCCATCAGCGTCGCGAACGGCGTGCCGAGCGGCACTTCGTAGTTGCCCGGACGCTCGACGTCGCCCGACACCGAGAAAATCTTCGTGCCGCCGTTGTTCGGCTTGCCGATCTCGAGGTAATTCTGCGGCCCGATGGACAGCAGGAACGGCACCGCGGCGAACGTCTCGGTGTTGTTGATCGTGGTGGGCTTGCCGTACACGCCGAAGCTCGCCGGGAACGGCGGCTTGAAGCGCGGCTGGCCCTTCTTGCCTTCGAGCGACTCGAGCAGTGCCGTTTCCTCGCCGCAGATGTACGCGCCGTAACCGTGGTGCGCGTGCAGCTGGAACGAGAATTCCGAGCCCATGATGTTGTCGCCGAGGAACCCCGCGGCGCGCGCTTCATCGAGCGCGGCTTCGAAGCGTCGATACACTTCGAAGATTTCGCCGTGGATGTAGTTGTAGCCGACGGTGATGCCCATCGCGTACGCGCCGATGGCCATGCCTTCGATCAGCGCGTGCGGGTTCCAGCGCAGGATGTCGCGATCCTTGAACGTGCCCGGCTCGCCTTCGTCCGAGTTGCAGACGAGGTACTTCTGCCCCGGGAACTGGCGCGGCATGAAGCTCCACTTCAGGCCGGTCGGGAAGCCCGCACCGCCACGGCCGCGCAGGCCCGACGCCTTGACGTCGGCGATCACCTGCTCGGGCGGAATCTTTTCTTCGAGAATGCGGCGCAACTGCTTGTAGCCGCCGCGCGCAACGTAATCTTCGAGATGCCAGTTCTCGCCGTTCAGACCAGCGAGGATCAGCGGTTTGATGTGACGGTCGTGGAGGGACGTCATTTCGAGAGCTCCTCAAGCAGCTGGTCGATCTTCTCGCGGCTCATGAAGCTGCACATTCTGTGATTGTTCACCAGCAGCACCGGCGCATCGCCGCACGAGCCCATGCATTCGCCTTCCTTCAGCGTGAACTTGCCGTCGGGCGTGGTCTCGCCGAAGCCGATGCCGAGCTTCTGTTTCAGGTAGTCGGCGGTCGCTTCCGCGCCACCGTCCGGGCCGAGCTGGCACGGCAGGTTCGTGCAGAGCGTGATCTTGTGCTTGCCGACCGGTTTGAGCTCGTACATCGTGTAGAACGTCGCGACTTCCTGCACGGCAACGGCCGGCATGCCGAGATAGTCCGCGACGAACTGCATCAGTTCGGGCGACAGCCAGCCGTGCTCTTCCTGAGCAACGGCCAACGCCGACATCACGGCGGACTGTTTCTGATCGGCGGGATACTTCGTCAACGCTCGATCGATTTCCTTCAGGCCTTCAGCTGAGATCATTTTCAGACACGACTCTTTCAATTCCTACCGAACGAACAACCTGCCGCACACTGGGGTGCATGGACGGCAGACCTGGCGCTCACTGTTGACAGCTTGCGAAGCCGCGCCGGTTCAGCGCGCATCGCGTGTGACTTGCTGCTCGCCGCCCGCTCGCGCGGGCGGCGCTAACCATTAGCGATCGATTTCGCCGAACACGATGTCCTGCGTACCGATGATCGTGACGGCGTCGGCGATCATGTGACCGCGCGCCATTTCGTCGAGCGACGCCAGGTGCGCGAAACCCGGTGCGCGAATCTTGAGGCGATACGGCTTGTTCGCACCATCCGACACGAGGTAGATGCCGAACTCACCCTTCGGATGCTCGACCGCCGCGTACGCTTCGCCTTCCGGAACATGGAAACCTTCGGTGAAGAGCTTGAAGTGGTGAATCAAGTCTTCCATGTTGGTCTTCATGCCGACGCGCGACGGCGGTGCAACCTTGTGATTGTCCGTCATCACCGGGCCCGGATTCTTGCGGAGCCACTCAATACACTGTTTCGCGATGCGGATCGACTGGCGCATTTCCTCGACACGCACCAGATAGCGGTCGTAGCAATCGCCGTTCACGCCGACCGGCACGTCGAAATCGAGGCGATCGTACACTTCGTACGGCTGCTTCTTGCGCAGATCCCAGGCGATGCCCGAGCCGCGCAGCATCGGGCCCGTCAGGCCCATCTGCAGCGCACGTTCCGGGCTGACCACGCCGATCCCGACCAGACGCTGTTTCCAGATCCGGTTGTCGGTGAGCAGCGTTTCGTATTCGTCGACGCACTTCGGGAAGCGCGTGAAGAAGTCGTCGATGAAGTCGAGCACCGAGCCGCTGCGCGCTTCGTTCATCTTCGCGAGCGCCTTCTCGTTGCGAATCTTCGACGCCTTGTATTGCGGCATTGCGTCAGGCAGATCGCGATAGACGCCGCCCGGACGGTAGTACGCCGCGTGCATCCGGGCACCGGACACCGCTTCGTACACGTCCATCAGGTCTTCACGCTCGCGGAACGCGTACAGGAACACGGCCATCGCGCCGACGTCGAGCGCGTGCGCGCCGATCCACATCAGGTGGTTGAGCACGCGCGTGATTTCGTCGAACAGCACGCGGATGTACTGCGCGCGCTCCGGCACGTCGATGCCGAGCAGCTTTTCGATCGCGAGCACGTAGCCGTGCTCGTTGACCATCATCGACACATAGTCGAGACGGTCCATGTACGGCACGGACTGGATGAACGTTTTGGATTCCGCGAGCTTTTCCGTCGCGCGGTGCAGCAGGCCGATGTGCGGATCGGCACGCTGGATGACTTCGCCGTCGAGCTCGAGCACGAGGCGCAGCACGCCGTGCGCTGCCGGGTGCTGCGGGCCGAAGTTGAGCGTGTAGTTCTTGATTTCTGCCATGACGCCCCCTTAATGTTTCAGACCGCCATAGCGATCCTCGCGGATCACGCGCGGCGTGATTTCGCGCGGCTCGATCGTCACCGGCTGGTACACGACCCGCTTCTCTTCCGGGTCGTAACGCATTTCGACATAGCCCGACACCGGGAAGTCCTTGCGGAACGGGTGGCCGATGAAGCCGTAGTCGGTGAGGATGCGGCGCAGGTCGGGGTGGCCTTCGAACACGATGCCGTACAGGTCGAACGCTTCGCGCTCGTACCAGTTCGCGGAGGTCCAGATGTCGACCAGCGATGCCACGATCGGCAGGTCGTCGTCCGGTGCGAATGCACGCAGGCGCAGGCGCCAGTTGTTCGTGACCGACAGCAGGTGCGACACGGCCGCGAAACGCGGGCCGTCGTAGGCGCCGTCGCCGAAGGTCTGGTAGTCGACGCCGCACAGGTCGATCAGTTGCTCGAAACGGAGCTTCGGATCGTCGCGCAGCGTCTTTGCGACTTCGAGGTAATCGCTCGCCTTCACGACGAGCGTCAGTTCACCGATCGCTTCGGTGAGGCTCACCACGCGCGCGCCGAGCGCGGCTTCGAGGTTTGCCTTGAGGGTCTCGATTTTGCTTGCCATATTGAGGGGACGCTCGGGGCTTTATTGACGGGCGATGGTATTGGTGCGGCGGATCTTCGCCTGCAACTGGATCACGCCGTAGACCAGCGCCTCGGCCGTGGGCGGACAGCCCGGCACGTAGACGTCGACCGGCACGATCCGGTCGCAGCCGCGAACCACCGAGTACGAGTAGTGGTAGTAACCACCGCCGTTCGCGCACGATCCCATCGAGATCACCCAGCGCGGCTCGGCCATCTGGTCGTACACGCGGCGCAGCGCGGGCGCCATCTTGTTGCAGAGCGTGCCGGCGACGATCATCACGTCCGACTGGCGCGGGCTCGGGCGAAACACGACGCCGAACCGGTCCAGATCGTAACGGGCCGCGCCCGCATGCATCATTTCGACGGCGCAACACGCGAGCCCGAACGTCATCGGCCACAGCGAGCCGGTACGCGTCCAGTTGATCAGCTTGTCAGCCGTCGTGGTGACAAACCCTTCCTTCAAGACCCCTTCGATACTCATTTGCTTTCCACTCCAGACGAGCGACCGAGCGTGGCCGCCCATGCAAACCGGCGATTAACCCATCACTCCCAGTCGAGGCCGCCTTTCTTCCAGATATAGGCAAAGCCCAGCAGGAATTCGAGCAGAAAAATCATCATTGCGATGAAACCCGGCCAGCCGATATCCCGGAGCGCGACGCCCCACGGAAACAGGAATGCGGTTTCGAGATCGAAGATGATGAACAGGATGGCGACGAGGTAGTACCGGACGTCGAATTTCATCCGGGCGTCTTCAAAGGCTTCGAAGCCGCACTCGTACGGTGCGTTCTTCTCGACGTCCGGCTTGTTGGGACCAAGGAGCTTGCCGATGCTGACCAGCGCTATACCTAAACCAGTGCCCACGAGGAGGAACAACAAGACGGGGTAATAGGCTGCGAGGTTCAAGGCAATCCTCTATCGGTTGGTTCTGAGCGTCCGGAGAATACCACTTCCGGCGGAAGGAATCATTTCGGAGTGCAGGCGATCGCAAGACAACCGCAAGCACACCCCAGAAATGAAAAATGCCAGCCACTAGAAGCGGCTGGCATTGAGTAACTTTGGTGCCGACGGCGAGACTCGAACTCGCACAGCTTTCGCCACTACCCCCTCAAGATAGCGTGTCTACCAATTTCACCACGTCGGCACTGCATGCAACCGGGGTTGTAACTACTTGTTTCCCGCGAATCGCTTCAAGAATTAAATTCTAACCCGACTTCGAGATTTGTTCAACGCACAACCGCAAAAAATTTAACTTTTTATTTCGGGACGTCCTGGCCCGGCGCGCTTGCAGCCGAGCCTGCGGCAGCGGATGCCGCGACGGCCGGCGCCGATGCTGCAGGCGCCGAGGCCGGTGCGGTCGCGACCCCACCCAGCACGCCCGCCGACGGCGTCGACTTGTACGAACCGAGGTACGTCAGCGCGAGCGTCGCGACGAAGAAGATCGTCGCGAGAATGCCCGTCGTACGCGACAGGAAGTTCGCCGAGCCCGTTGCGCCAAACAGGCTGCCCGACGCGCCGCTGCCGAACGCAGCGCCCATGTCGGCACCCTTGCCGTGCTGCAACAGCACGAGACCAATCACACCCAGTGCAGACAGCACCTGCACCACAATAATCAGCGTCTTGAATAACAGCATCACACCCACCCGAATGGATCGGGCGACCGGACCAACCGGCCGCCGTCATGGTTCAATTCGATCTCGGACCGCTCAGCGCGCGGCCCGGCAGATCGCCAGGAAATCTTCCGCCTTCAGCGACGCGCCGCCGATCAGGCCACCGTCGATGTCCGGCTGCGCAAACAGCTCTTCCGCGTTGTCCGGCTTCACGCTGCCGCCGTACAGCACGGACACGTCCGCCGCACCCTTTGCCGCGAGACGCGCACGCAGGAACGCGTGCACGTCCTGTGCCTGCGCCGACGTCGCGCTCTTGCCCGTGCCGATCGCCCAGACCGGCTCGTACGCGACGACGATGCGCGCGGCCTCGTCGGCCGTCAGCACGGCCAGCACTGCGTCGAGCTGCGCACCGACCACCTGCTCGGTCGCACCCGACTCACGCTCGTCGAGCGTCTCGCCGACGCACACGACAGGCGTGAGCCCCGCCGCGAGCGCGCGCTGCGTCTTCGCCGCGACCGTCTCGTTGCGTTCGCCGTGATACGCGCGGCGCTCCGAGTGACCGACGATCGCATAGCGTGCGCCGAACTCCGCGACCATCGCAGCCGCCACTTCACCGGTGAACGCGCCCTGCTCGTGCGCCGACACGTCCTGCGCACCCCAGGCGACACGGCCGCCGTCGAGCTGCGCCTGAACCTGCGCGAGATACGGGAACGGCACGCACACGCCGACCGACGTTTCGACCGCCACCGCGCCCGCGCCCTGCACCACTTCGTTCAGCAACGCCTGGTTGCCGGCCAGCCGGCCGTGCATCTTCCAGTTGCCGATCACACGCTTAGTTCTTTGTTTCGACATCGTGTCTGTCTCGTCACCGCTTGGTCATTAACGCGCCGGAAACCGGCCGTCAGGTTTGATCTGGCGAAGCAAACCGGCGATTTTACTGCGCGCGCCTTGAACCGGTCAAACCGCGCATGTCAAGCCCGGCCACGTGGGCCGTCAGGCGTTCGTACCCCAATCGAGCACGATCTTGCCGGTGTGCTCGCTGCTTTCCATCAGCGCATGCGCCTGCGCGGCGTCCGCCGCCGGCAATACGCGATAGATCACCGGCTTGATGCGGCCGTCGGCAAGCAGCGGCCACACGCGCGCCTTCAACTGCGCGGCGATCTGCGCCTTGAATTCGACCGGACGCGGGCGCAGCGTCGAACCCGTGATGGTCAGCCGGCGACGCAGGATCTCGCTCAGGTTGACGTCGGCCTTCGCGCCGCCGAGCAGCGCGATCAGCACCAGACGGCCGCCATCCGCGAGCGCGGACAGTTCGCGCGGCACGTACGAGCCCGCCACCATGTCGAGGATCACGTCGACGCCGCGATCGTGCGTCAGCGACTTCACGACCTCGACGAAGTCTTCCGTCTTGTAGTTGATCGCACGCTCCGCGCCGAGCGCCTCGCACGCGCGGCACTTGTCGGCGGTGCCGGCCGTCGCGAACACGCGAAAGCCGAGCGCATGCGCGATCTGGATCGCCGTCACGCCGATGCCGCTCGAGCCGCCCTGCACGAGCAGCGTTTCGTGCTCGCCGCCCTCGCCCGCGCCGAGCTGCGCACGGTCGAACACGTTGCTCCACACCGTGAAAAACGTCTCGGGCAGCGACGCGGCCTCGATATCGGTCAGCCCGCCGGGCACCGGCAGGCATTGCGGCAGCGGCGCGACCGCATATTCCGCATAGCCGCCACCCGCGAGCAGCGCGCACACGCGATCGCCGAGCTTCAGGCCGAACGGGTTCTGAGCAGCGTCGGACAGGTCGCCGCCGACGATCTCGCCCGCGACCTCGAGGCCCGGCAGATCCGACGCACCCGGCGGCGGCGCATAGGCGCCCTTGCGCTGGAACACGTCGGGCCGGTTCACGCCGGAAGCCGCCACCTTGATCAGCACTTCGCCGCGCTTCGGTTCGGGGCGCGGACGCTCCGCAAGCTTCAGCACGTCGGGGGCGCCGAACTCGGTGATTTCGATGGCTTTCATGGTGAGGGTCGCTCCAGGATCAGGATCGGAATCGGATGGTGCGCCCGCACGCGGCGGGCGCCTTGCCGGCGCTGCTGCGCCGCACAACGATGCTACAGAAAAAACGGCCGGCACGCTTTCGCACTGCCGGCCGTTGGTCCGCCTATCCGCTTACTGCTGCGGCGGCGTGTCCGATTGCGACGCCGCCGCTGCTTCGTTCAGCAGCGCCTTTGCCGACAGACGCACACGACCCTTTTCGTCCGTCTGGATGACCTTGACCTTCACTTGCTGGCCTTCCTTCAGGTAGTCGTTGATGTCCTTCACACGCTCGTTGACGATTTCCGAGATGTGCAGCAGGCCATCCTTGCCCGGCAGCAGGTTCACGATCGCGCCGAAATCGAGCAGCTTCAGAACCGTGCCTTCGTACACCTGGCCCACTTCGATCTCGGCCGTGATTTGCTCGATACGCTTCTTCGCTTCGGCCATGCCGTCGCTGTTCGTGCTCGCGATCGTCACCACGCCGTCGTCGGAGATGTCGATGGTCGTGCCGGTTTCTTCCGTCAGCGCGCGGATCACCGAACCGCCCTTGCCGATCACGTCGCGGATCTTTTCCGGGTTGATCTTGATCGTGATCATGCGCGGCGCGAATTCCGACAGTTGCGTGTTCGCACCCGAAACCGCCGACGTCATCTTGCCGAGGATGTGCATGCGGCCTTCCTTCGCCTGCGCGAGCGCGACCTGCATGATTTCCTTCGTGATGCCCTGGATCTTGATGTCCATCTGCAGTGCCGTCACGCCTTGCTCCGTGCCGGCCACCTTGAAGTCCATGTCGCCGAGGTGATCTTCGTCGCCGAGGATGTCGGTCAGCACCGCGAACTTGTTGCCTTCGAGGATCAGGCCCATCGCGATACCCGCGACGTGCGCCTTCATCGGCACGCCGGCGTCCATCAGCGCGAGGCAGCCGCCGCACACCGATGCCATCGACGACGAACCGTTCGATTCGGTGATTTCCGACACGACGCGGATCGAGTAGCCGAATTCGTCGGCGCTCGGCAGGCACTTGACCAGTGCACGCTTCGCGAGGCGGCCGTGGCCGATTTCGCGGCGCTTCGGCGAGCCGACGCGGCCCGTTTCGCCGGTCGCGAACGGGGGCATGTTGTAGTGGAGCATGAAGCGCTCGCGGTACTCGCCTTCGAGCGCGTCGATGATCTGCTCGTCACCCTTCGTGCCGAGCGTCGCGACGACCAGCGCCTGCGTCTCGCCGCGCGTGAACAGCGCCGAGCCGTGGGTACGCGGCAGCACGCCGGTGCGGATTTCGATCGGGCGCACGGTGCGCGTGTCGCGGCCGTCGATGCGCGGCTCGCCGTTCAGGATCTGCGAACGGACGATCTTCGCTTCGATGTCGAACAGCACGTTGCCGACCGTTGCCTTGTCGGCTGCGACCGTACCGGCTGCCTGCGCATCTTCCTCGAGCTTCGCCGAGGTTGCCGCGTAGACTTCCTTCAGCTTGGTCGAGCGCGCCTGCTTGTCGCGGAGCTGGTAAGCAGCGAGCAGGTCGTTCTGTGCCAGCTCGGTCACGCGCGCGATCAGCGCTTCGTTCTTCGGCGCCGGCTGCCAGTCCCACTCGGGCTTGCCGCCTTCGCGGACCAGTTCGTGGATCGCGTCGATCGCGACCTGCATTTGCTCGTGGCCGAACACCACGGCGCCCAGCATCACTTCTTCCGACAGCTGGTCGGCTTCCGATTCGACCATCAGCACGGCACGTTCCGTACCTGCGACGACGAGGTCGAGGCTCGACGCCTTGATCTGGTCACGCGTCGGGTTCAGCACGTACGCGTTGTCGATGTAGGCCACGCGTGCGGCACCGACCGGGCCGTTGAACGGCAGGCCCGACACGGCGAGCGCAGCCGATGCGCCGATCAGCGCGGGGATGTCCGCCGGGATTTCCGGGTTCACGGACAGCACGTGGATCACGACCTGGACTTCGTTGTAGAAGCCTTCCGGGAACAGCGGGCGCAGCGGACGGTCGATCAGGCGCGACGTCAGCGTCTCGTGCTCCGACGGACGGCCTTCGCGACGGAAGAAGCCGCCCGGGATCTTGCCGGCCGAGTAGGTCTTTTCGAGGTAGTCGACGGTCAGCGGGAAGAAATCCTGACCCGGCTTCGCCGACTTCGCGCCGACGACGGTTGCCAGCACGACGGTGTCTTCGACGTCGACGATCACGGCGCCGCTTGCCTGGCGAGCGACTTCACCGGTTTCGAGGCGCACCTTGTGCTGGCCCCACTGGAATTCCTTCACGACCTTGTTGAACATGGACATGGTTGCTCCTTTGAATTCATGCATTTCATTCGCCGCGCCGGCCATCCCGCGCGGCGGCGTCCCGACCGAATCACCCGGAGCAAGGTGTGTTTTTTATGCCATTCCAGCGCGGCGCTCATGCAGCGACGCGCTGGAATGACACAAATCCTGCCCCGGTATCAGTCGTTGCGGCAGCCCGGCACAACCGTGCCGGACGACCTGCGGTGCGTGTGACGCTACGCACCGCGCAAAAACAAAATGCCTGTATCAGCGGACTGACACAGGCATCTTGCTGGCGGCAATCGCCTCGATTACTTACGCAGACCCAGCTTCTCGATCAGTGCGCGGTAACGGTCGGCATCCTTGCCCTTGAGGTAGTCGAGCAGCTTGCGGCGGCGGCTCACCATGCGCAGCAGGCCGCGGCGGCTGTGGTGATCCTTCGCGTGGGTCTTGAAGTGACCCGTCAGTTCGACGATACGTGCGGTCAGCAGTGCGACCTGGACTTCGGGGCTCCCCGTGTCGTTGGTACCGCGGGCGAACTGAGCAACAACTTCCGACTTCTTGATATCTGCAACAGACATGTGATTTCCTTTCTAACTGAACAGGCGGACACGGAAGAATGGCCGTGCCGTGACTTACAACCGGCGCGCATTGTAGCACAACTCCGCGCCGTTCTTACCGACTCCTGTCACGGGCGCGTCATCGAGCAGGCGGACGGCATCTCCGTGCGCGGCGCCGCCACCGCGAGCACCGTCCGGAAACCGTAGCCCGAGCCCTCGTTGTCGAAGCGCACGCCCGGCGTGCCGACCTTGTCCATCTCCATCACGTAAAGGGGCTGGATCAGCTGGTGATCCTGCGCGCGCATCCGCGACGCGTGGAAGCCGTCGTCGAACGACAGGCCCTCGAGCGCCCGCGCAACCGCGACGGGGTCGGCGGAACCCGCGCGGTTCATCGCGGCGGCCAGCATCTCGATCATCAGGCTCATCCGTCGCACCGGATAGTCGTCCTGGGCGGCCGGAAAACGGCTCCGGAACGCGCGGTAGAACGCATCCGATTTCGCGCCGCCCGCGTTCGGGTGCCAGTCCGCCACGGCCACGACCCGCCCGACACCGGCATCGCCAAGCGCCGCCGGCGCGCCGAGGCTGTTGCCGTAGAAGGTATAGAACTTCGCATTCAGCCCCTGCTCGCGCGCCGCCTTCACGAGCAGCGTGAGGTCGTTGCCCCAGTTGCCGGTCACGACGGCGTCGGCGCCGCTCGCACGGATCTTCGCGATGTACGGCGAGAAATCCTTGATCCGGCCGATCGGGTGGAATTCGTCGCCGGCGATCGTCACGTCCGGGCGCCGCGCGGCCAGCGCCTGCCGGGCGAGCGTGCTGACGTCGCGGCCGAAGCTGTAGTCCTGGTTGAGCAGGTAGACCTTGTGGAGCGCGCGGTCGCGCGCCATCACGTCCGCGAGCGCAGCCATCCGCATGCCCGCGTGCGCATCGAAACGGAAATGCCAGAAGCTGCAGCGCGCGCCGGTCAGCGCCGGATCGTCGGCCGAATAGTTGAGGAACAGCATCCGGCTGTCCGGATCGCGCGCGTTCAGCTTGTCGAGCGCCGCGACGAGCGCGGCGGCGACGGCCGAACTGTTGCCCTGCGCGACGAACCCGATATGGCGTTCCGCGGCCGCGCGCAACTGCACGAGCGCCTCCTCGGGGCTGCCCTTGCTGTCGAGCACGACGAGTTCGAGCGGATGCGCGCCGTCGCGCAGCTTCACGCCGCCCGCCGCGTTGACCTGCTCGACGCCGAAGCGCAGGTTGCGCTCGACCGCCGCGCCCGCATTCGCGAACGGGCCCGACATCCCCTCGATCAGCGCGATCCGCACCGGCTCGCCGCCGGCAAACGCCGACGACACCAGCATCCACCCCGCGCTCAACGCGAGCGCGCACCGCTTCCACCCCTGCATCGGCCACCTGCCCTTCAATCTGCCCGAGAAGCGCGGATCATAGGCCGGCGCCCCCGCCGCCCGCAAGCGTGACCGCGGCGGCGATCCGTACCGATTTTTTCCGCACGATGCGCGGTCGCGCGCCGTCCGTGATAAAACGGGACTTGTTTCCGTGTTCTGGAGAATCCCCATGCGCATTCGCATTTCCGCGCGCCTGCCGGTGCTCGTCGCCGGTGCCGCCGCGCTGCTGGCCGGTTGCGCGCAACCGTGGCAGCAATACCAGGCCGGCCAGGACGAGTCGGCGATCGTCGCGCGCATGGGCCCGCCGCGCGAGATCTACGACCTGCCCGACGGCGGCAAGCGCCTGATGTGGCCGACCCAGCCGATGGGCGAAATCACCATCGCGGCCGACGTCGACGCGGCCCACAAGATCGTCAACGTGCGCCAGGTCCTGCAGCCGAACGAGTTCTATCGCGCAGAGATCGGCAAGTGGACGAAGACCGACGTCCTCGTGAACTTCGGACGCCCCGTCGAGACGTCCTACTTCCCGCTGATGAAGCGCGAGGTGTGGACTTACCGGTATCTCGAGGACAACGTCTGGTACATGATGTACAGCTTCTACTTCGATCCTCAGGGCATCCTGCGCATCACGCAGAAAACGCCCGACCCGCTGCACGACCCCGACCGCCGCAACCTGTTCTGACCGATTACGCATTTACGCGCAATTTTCAGCGTGGCCATTCACGAATCATTGCGTGAATGGCCATTTCCTTTTTTCCGCCTCCTGATTAATTTCGAAAATGCGACGGAAATCTTTTCCGATCGATGACATTTCGATGGCACCTCGCTGACATCCCCGTCATGCGGGCCTTTGCGCGAAAACGGGCTTACGCAGCGCAGGTCATGCGGCGAATTGGTGCACGCAATGCACTACGCCAACTCAATTTGAAACAAATTGTTTCAACACCCCCGAAGTGCTAGGGCATACCCCTAATATCAGTCGAAAACCAACCTTTCAATTTAGAAAGAATGCCATTGCGACATTTTTGCCGATATTCGTTTGCCTTTATCAGAAAGGAGTCCTCATGAATCGCCCCAAGAGCATGCTGGTTGCCAACATCGCCTGGGCCCGAGAGACGCGTGAATACACGCCCGGCTTCTTCGACGCGCTCGCGCGCGGCCAGAATCCGCGCGTGCTGTGGATCGGCTGCGCCGACAGCCGCGTGCCGGCCGAGACCATCACGCACTGCGCGCCCGGCGAGCTGTTCGTTCATCGCAACATCGCGAACCTGTTCCATCCCGACGACGACAATTCCGCCAGCGTCCTCGAGTACGCGGTACGCGTGCTGCAGGTCGACCACGTCATCGTGTGCGGGCACTACGGATGCGGCGGCGTACGCGCGTCGCTGCTGCCGCCGCCGTCCGACCTGCCGCACGTCGCGCGCCGCATCGCGCCACTCTGCGCGCTCGCGCGGCGCCATCGCGACACACTGGACGGGCTGGACGACGCGGCCGCCGCCGACCGCCTCGCCGAACTCAACGTGCTCGAACAGGTGAGGCTGCTGCGCGCGTCCCCGATCGTGCAGGGCCGCGAGCGGCCACCGCTCGTGCACGGCTGGATCTTTTCGCTCGTCGACGGCCGACTGCAGGAACTCGATTCCGGCTACACCACGTCGCCCGCCGACGTCGAACCCGTGCAGGCCGCGACGGCCGGCGCGCTCGGCTGACCTACCCCGCCCCCAAGCCAATGAAATCGCCCCAACCATGAAACTGAACGAGCGCCTGTCCACCCTGCCGCGCGACATCGTCGCCGGCGTCGTCGTTTTCCTCGTCGCGCTGCCGCTGTGTCTCGGCATCGCCAATGCATCCGGCGTCGAACCGTTCGCCGGGCTCGTGTCCGGGATCGTCGGCGGCATCGTCGTCGCGCTGCTGAGCGGCTCGTCGCTGTCCGTCAGCGGGCCGGCCGCCGGCCTCGTCGTGATCGTCGTCGAAGGCATCGCGCAACTCGGCAGCTTCTCCGCGTTCCTGCTCGCGGTGCTGCTGTCCGGCGTCCTGCAGTTCGGGTTCGGCATGCTGCGCGCCGGCCGCTTCGCCGCCTACGTGCCGTCGTCCGTCATCAAGGGCATGCTCGCCGCGATCGGCCTGCTGCTGATCGTGAAGCAGATTCCGTTCGCCTTCGGCATCGGCGGCTCGGCCGCGCAATCGTTTGCGAATTGGCCGGGCCTGCCGGTCGCGTGGGCCGCGACGGCCGTCGCATTCGCCTCGCTCGCACTGCTGGTCGCGTGGGATACCCCCGCGCTGCGCCGCTTCGCGCTGGTGCGTTCGGTGCCGGCCCCGCTCGCGGTGGTCGTGCTGGGGATCGGCGCCACGCTCGTGCTGAGCGTCGTCGCGCCGTCAGTGGCGCCGGGCGCCGCCCATCGCGTGACGCTGCCCGAACTCGGATCGTTCGCGGCCTTCACGGCGTCGCTCAAGCATGCGGAGCTCGGCCCGAACTTCGCGCAGCTCGTCAATCCGGACGTGTGGCGGGTCGCGATCACGCTCGCGGTCGTCGCGAGCCTCGAGACGCTGCTGAGCCTCGAAGCCGTCGAGCAGATCGACCCGAAGCGCCGGCCGACCCAACCCGACCGTGAACTCAAGGCCCAGGGCGTCGGCAATCTCGTCGCGGGCGCGGTCGGCGGGCTGCCGATCACGTCGGTGATCGTACGCAGCTCGGTAAACGTCAATGCGGGCGCGCAAAGCCGGATGTCGGCGATCGTGCACGGGGTGCTGCTGCTCGCGAGCGTGTTCGCGCTCACGGGCCTGATCAACCTGATCCCGCTCGCGAGCCTGGCCGCGATCCTGATCCACACCGGCTTCAAGCTCGCGAAGCCGGCGCTGTTCCGCTCGGTGATGAAACAGGGTCCGGCCGCATTCGTGCCGTTCACCGCGACGATTGCCGGCGTGCTCGCGGTCGACCTGCTGTTCGGCATCGCGCTCGGCCTCGCGTGCAGCGTGCTGGCGGTCGCCGTCGCGAACCTGAAGAGCCCCGTCACGCTCGCGCAGCACGACGACCACTTCCTGCTGTCGTTCCGCAAGGACGTGTCGTTTCTCGGCAAGGTGCAGGTCAAGCATCACCTGCGGCACATTCCCGACCGGGCCGCGGTGATCATCGACGCGACGCGCGCCGACTATATCGATCACGACGTGCTCGAACTGCTCGATGCGTTCGTCGCCGATGCGCCGCGACGCGGGATCGCGGTCGAGTTCCGGCGGCGCAGCCCGGCGCCGCGTACGGCCGCGCGCCGCTGGCTGTTCCGCGCGCCGGCTGCCGAATGAGCAGTGGATGAGCGGGTAAATGAAAAACGCCCCGGCGGCACAGGGCCGCACGGGGCGTGTCGGTGACGCGAGGCGCGCTGCGCTTATGCGCGCTGCGGATTGACCTTGTCGTCCTTCGAATGCAGCTTGTTCAGTGCGGAGATGTACGCCTTCGCGGATGCGGCGACGATGTCGGGATCGGTGCCGACGCCGTTGACGATCCGCCCGCTCTTCGACAGCCGGACGGTCACTTCGCCCTGCGCCTGCGTGCCGGTCGTGATCGCGTTCACCGAGTACAGCAGCAGCTCGGAACCGCTGCCGACTTCGCCCTCGATCGCATTGAACGTCGCATCGACCGGGCCGTTGCCGCGCGCTTCACCGGTCACTTCCTTGCCTTCGACCGCGAACACGATTTTCGCCTGCGGTTGCTCGCCCGTCTCCGAACGCTGCGACAGCGACACGAACTTGAAGTGCTCCTGCTCGTGCGCGAGCGCCGATTCCTCGGACACGATCGCGATGATGTCTTCGTCGAAGATCTCGGCCTTGCGGTCGGCCAGATCCTTGAAGCGCATGAACGCGGCATTGAGTTCGCTCTCGCTGTCGAGCGCCACGCCGAGCTCCTGCAGGCGCTGCTTGAACGCGTTACGACCCGACAGCTTGCCGAGCACGATCTTGTTCGCGGTCCAGCCCACGTCTTCCGCGCGCATGATCTCGTAGGTGTCGCGCGCCTTCAGCACGCCGTCCTGG
The DNA here is from genome assembly GCF_002223205.1 of Burkholderia sp. AU27893. Taxonomy (NCBI): domain Bacteria; kingdom Pseudomonadati; phylum Pseudomonadota; class Betaproteobacteria; order Burkholderiales; family Burkholderiaceae; genus Burkholderia; species Burkholderia sp. AU27893. Next base: position 42,072 of record NZ_NKFD01000002.1, read on the forward strand.
TGGATGCCCGACGCATGCGCGAACGCGTTCGCGCCGACCACCGCCTTGTTCGGCTGCACGACGAAGCCGGTGATCTGCGACACGAGCTTCGACGTCGGTACGATCTGCGTCGTGTCGATGCCGACGTCGAGGCCGAAGTAGTCCTTGCGAGTCTTCACGGCCATCACGATTTCTTCGAGCGACGTGTTGCCCGCGCGCTCGCCGAGGCCGTTGATCGTGCACTCGATCTGGCGCGCACCGCCGATCTTCACGCCGGCGAGCGAGTTCGCCACCGCCATCCCGAGGTCGTTGTGGCAATGCACCGAGAAGATCGCCTTGTCCGAGTTCGGAATGCGCTCCCGCAGCGTCTTCACGAGGTTGCCGTACAGCTCCGGCACGCCGTAGCCGACCGTGTCGGCGATGTTGATCGTCGTCGCGCCTTCCGCGATCACGGCTTCCAGCACGCGGCACAGGAAGTCGAGATCCGAGCGGCTGCCGTCTTCCGGCGAGAATTCGACGTTGTCGGTGAACTTGCGCGCGAAGCGCACCGCGAGGCGGGCCTGCTCGAACACCTGGTCGGGCGTCATCCGCAGCTTCTTCTCCATGTGCAGCGGCGACGTCGCGATGAACGTGTGGATCCGCGCGCTGTTGGCCGGCTTCAGCGCGTCAGCGGCGCGCTGGATGTCCTTGTCGTTGGCGCGCGCCAGCGAGCAGATCGTGCTGTCCTTCACGAGACCGGCGATCGTGTGGATCGCGTCGAAATCGCCGTTCGAGCTGGCCGCGAAGCCGGCCTCGATCACGTCGACCTTCATCCGCTCGAGGTGCTTCGCGATGCGGATTTTCTCTTCCTTCGTCATCGACGCACCGGGCGATTGTTCGCCGTCACGCAACGTCGTATCGAAAATGATCAGCTTGTCTGTCATGGGGGGCTCCAGGGCTCTTTATACGGAAGTCAAACGTAACGAGATCGCGCCACCGCTGGCGACGCTCGACAACAGACGAAGCTTGACGGGGGGCGAGAACGGTCAGCGCGGCAGGCGCGCCGAAGCTAGCGCGCGTAGCGGCGCACCGGCTAGAAGGAGGGAGAGGCGGGAAAATGCAGTCATGCCAAAGACTATAGCGGCATTCCGTTGGGTGCGCAATCGGACGGCACCCGGGGTTTCCGGCCGCACGGGCTGAACCAGGGACACATGAAAACGGCGGCCCTGAGGCCGCCGTTTTCGGGCGAAGCATGCGCATGCGTCAGTGGTCGCGCTGCGACGAGCGCGCCGGATTCGCGCGCCCGCGGATGGCCATGTAGCCCCAGAACACGTAGCCGGACAGCCCGTACAGCACGAACAGGCAGAACAGCATCAGCGGCGGATCGGACGACACCAGCACGAACGCGACGACGACCAGCAGGATCGCCGCGAACGGCACGCGGTGGCGCACGTCGAGCGCCTTGCCGCTGTAGAACGGCGCGTTCGACACCATCGTCACGCCCGCGTAGATCGTCAGCACGAACGCGACCCACGGCAACCAGCCGAGCTTCATCGGCACGCGGTTGTCGGTGGCGAGCCACACGAAGCCGGCGATCAGCGCGGCGGCGGCCGGGCTCGGCAGCCCCTGGAAGAAGCGCTTGTCGACGACGCCGATGTTCGTATTGAAGCGCGCGAGGCGCAGCGCGGCGCCCGAGCAGTACACGAACGCGGCGAGCCAGCCCCAGCGGCCGAGATCCTTCAGCACCCACTCGTACATCACGAGCGCGGGCGCGACGCCGAACGACACCATGTCCGACAGGCTGTCGAACTGCTCGCCGAACGCGCTCTGCGTATGCGTCATGCGTGCCACGCGCCCGTCCATCCCGTCGAGCACCATCGCGACGAAAATCGCGATCGCGGCGATCTCGAAGCGCACGTTCATCGCCTGCACGACCGCGAAGAAGCCGCAGAACAGCGCGGCGGTCGTGAATGCGTTCGGTAGCAGGTAGATGCCGCGCGTCTTCAGGAACCGCTGGCGCGCGGCACGGCGGCTCTCGATGGGCACCGGATCCTGTGCCATCACCTTGTTGCGCCGGAACGGACGTGGCGTCTGGCCGGCGCCGTTGCGCGGCCGACGCGGTTTGAATGCGGCCATGGTGCGCCCCCGCCGCTTACTGTTCGAGTTCGGCGAGGATCGTCGACGACGCGTAGACCTTCTCGCCGATCGACACCTTCGCGCGGCTGCCGAGCGGCAGGTACACGTCGACGCGCGAACCGAAGCGGATGAAACCGTAGCGCTGGCCGCGCGACAGCGGTTCGCCCGCGCGCACGTAGCAGAGGATCCGGCGCGCGACGAGGCCGGCGATCTGCACGGCGGTCACGGTCTTGCCGCTCGCCGTCTGGATCACGACCGCATTACGCTCGTTCTCGGTCGACGCCTTGTCGATCGCCGCGTTCAGGAACGCGCCCGGGAAGTATTCGACCTTGGAGATCGCACCATCGACCGGCGAACGCTGCGAATGGACGTTGAAGACATTCATGAACACGCTGATCTTCAGCGCTTCGCGGTTCGCGTACGGATCCTGCGTGGTCTCGACCGCGACGATGCGGCCGTCCGCCGGGCACAGCACCGCGTTCGGTTGCGCCGGGATCGGGCGCTGCGGGTCGCGGAAGAACTGGACGACGAAGACGAGCAGCAGCCAGAACGGCCACGCGAAGCCGAAGCCCCCGACAGCATGGATCAACAGCGCGACGACGGCTGCAATCGCGATGAACGGCCAGCCTTCGCGCGCGATGATCGGATGAGGATAGTTCATGGATTCGTTCTGTGTTCGGTGAATTGCAAAGCCCGTAGGATAGCAAAAGCCGCCCGGGGCACTGCTGCCTTCGGGCGGCTTTTTGGTACCGGCCCTCTATTCGAGGGGCCGGATCAGCACGCGGTGCTTAGTTCTTCGACTGGTCGACGAGCTTGTTCTTCGCGATCCACGGCATCATCGCGCGCAGTTTCGAGCCGACTTGCTCGATCTGGTGCTCGGCCGTCAGGCGGCGGCGCGACTGCAGCGTCGGTGCGCCTGCCTTGTTCTCGAGAATGAAGCTCTTCGCGTACTCGCCCGTCTGGATGTCGGTCAGGCACTGCTTCATCGCCTTCTTCGTCTCTTCCGTGACGATGCGCGGGCCCGTCACGTACTCGCCGTACTCGGCGTTGTTCGAGATCGAGTAGTTCATGTTCGCGATGCCGCCTTCGTAGATCAGGTCGACGATCAGCTTCAGTTCGTGCAGGCACTCGAAGTACGCCATTTCCGGCGCGTAGCCTGCTTCGACCAGCGTCTCGAAGCCGGCCTTGATCAGCTCGACGGTACCGCCGCACAGCACGGCCTGCTCGCCGAACAGGTCGGTTTCGGTTTCTTCACGGAAGTTGGTTTCGATGATGCCCGCACGGCCGCCGCCGTTCGCTGCCGCGTACGACAGCGCGATGTCGCGTGCCGCGCCCGACTTGTTCTGCGCAACCGCGATCAGGTGCGGCACGCCGCCACCTTGCGAGTACGTGCCGCGAACCGTGTGGCCCGGTGCCTTCGGCGCGATCATGATCACGTCGAGGTCGGCGCGCGGGATCACCGCGCCGTAGTGGACGTTGAAGCCGTGCGCGAACGCCAGCGCCGCGCCCTGCTTGATGTTCGCGTGGACTTCCTTCGCGTACACGTCGGCGATCTGCTCGTCCGGCAGCAGCATCATCACGACGTCGGCGCTCTTCACCGCTTCCGCGACTTCCTTGACCGACAGGCCTGCGTTTTCGGCCTTGCTCCACGACGCGCCGCCCTTGCGCAGGCCGACCGTCACGTTCACGCCGCTGTCCTTCAGGTTCAGCGCGTGTGCATGGCCTTGCGAGCCGTAGCCGATGATCGTGACTTGCTTGCCCTTGATGAGGGAGAGGTCAGCGTCTTTGTCGTAGAAAACGTTCATGATGGTTCCTTCGCTAATTCAAAAATTCAACAATTCGTTCGGATGGAGTACTGCGGGCCGGGACATGACGGCGCACCCGGCGTGCCTGTCCGGCATCACACCTTCAGGATGCGCTCGCCGCGTCCGATGCCGGAGCTGCCGGTGCGCACGGTCTCTAGGATCGCGCCCGCGTCCAGCCCCTGGATGAATGCGTCGAGCTTGTCGCTCGCGCCCGTCAATTCGATCGTGTAGGTCTTTTCGGTCACGTCGATGATGCGGCCGCGGAAAATGTCCGCCATCCGCTTCATTTCTTCGCGCTCCTTGCCCACTGCACGTACCTTGATCAGCATCAGCTCGCGTTCGATGTGTGCACCGTCGGTCAGGTCCACCACTTTCACCACCTCGATCAGGCGGTTCAGATGCTTCGTGATCTGTTCGATCACGTCGTCGGAGCCAATGGAAACGATGGTGAGCCGCGACAGCGATTGGTCTTCGGTCGGCGCCACCGTCAAGGTTTCGATGTTGTAGCCGCGTGCGGAAAACAGACCGACCACGCGCGACAGCGCGCCCGGTTCGTTCTCCAGCAGGACGGAAATGATGTGTCTCATGTTCGCTTCTTCCAGAATGTGTCCGTGTCGATTCACTCGCGCCGCGCGCTGCCGCGTGCCGCACCGCCCTTCGTGAAGGCGGCCGCATCGGGCTCAGGCGCGCGTCGCGCCGTTACAGATCTTCCGATCCGAGCAGCATCTCGGTGATGCCCTTGCCGGCCTGTACCATCGGCCAGACGTTTTCGGTCGGATCGGTCTGGAAATCGAGAAACACGGTGCGGTCCTTCAGGCGCAACGCTTCCTTCAGCGCCGGCTCCACATCCGAGGTCTTTTCGATCCGCATGCCGACATGGCCGTACGCTTCGGCGAGCTTCACGAAATCAGGCAGCGCATCCATGTACGAATGCGAATAGCGCTTGCTGTATTCGATCTGCTGCCACTGGCGAACCATGCCGAGATAGCGGTTGTTCAGCGAAATGATCTTCACGGGCGTGTCGTACTGCAGGCAGGTCGACAGTTCCTGGATGCACATCTGGATCGAGCCTTCGCCCGTGATGCACAGCACGTCGTCGTCCGGGTGCGCCATCTTGACGCCCATCGCTGCCGGCAGGCCGAAGCCCATCGTGCCGAGGCCGCCGGAGTTGATCCAGCGACGCGGCTTGTTGAAACGGTAGAACTGCGCCGCCCACATCTGGTGCTGGCCGACGTCCGAGCACACGAACGCATTGCCGTCCGTCAGCTCCCACGCCTTCTCGACCACGTACTGCGGCTTGATGATCTCGCTTTCGCGGTCGTACTTCAGGCAATCCTTCGAGCGCCAGCCCTCGATGTCCTTCCACCATTGCGCGAGCGCCTCGGTGTCGGGGCCATGCTCGGCCGTCTGCAGCTGCTCGATCAGCTCCTTCAGCACTTCCTTCACGTCGCCGACGATCGGGATGTCGACCTTCACACGCTTCGAGATCGACGACGGGTCGATGTCGATGTGGATGATCTTGCGCGGACGCGACGCGAAGTGCGCCGGGTCGCCGATCACGCGGTCGTCGAAGCGTGCACCGATCGCGATCAGCACGTCGCAGTGCTGCATCGCCATGTTCGCTTCGTAGGTGCCGTGCATGCCGAGCATGCCGAGGAATTTCTTGTCCGACGCGCGATAGCCGCCCAGGCCCATCAGCGTGTTCGTAACCGGGTAGCCGAGCAGGTCCGCGAACTGGTTCAGTTCGCGCGACGCGTCGGCGAGGATGATGCCGCCACCCGTGTAGATGTACGGACGCTTCGCCGTCAGCAGCAGCGACACGGCCTTGCGGATCTGGCCCGAATGGCCCTTCGTGACCGGGTTGTACGAACGCAGCGACACGCTCTTGACGGGCTCGTATTCGCACGGCGTCTTCGAGATGTCCTTCGGGATGTCGATCAGCACCGGGCCCGGACGGCCGGTGCGGGCGATATAGAACGCCTTCTTGACGGTTTCCGCGAGGTCGCGCACGTCCTTCACGAGGAAGTTGTGCTTCACGCACGGACGCGTGATGCCGACGGTGTCGCACTCCTGGAAGGCATCCTGGCCGATCGCGGCCGTGGGCACCTGGCCGCTGATCACGACCATCGGGATCGAATCCATGTACGCCGTGGCGATGCCGGTCACCGCGTTGGTGACACCGGGGCCCGACGTCACGAGACAGACGCCGACATTGCCGGTGGAACGCGCATACGCATCGGCTGCGTGCACGGCCGCCTGTTCGTGGCGCACCAGCACGTGCTGAATCTTGTCCTGCTTGTAAAGCTCGTCGTAGATGTAGAGTACCGAGCCGCCGGGGTAGCCCCAGATGAATTCGACGTTTTCATCGGCCAGTGCCTTCATGAGCACGGTACCGCCGATGGAGTCGCTATCGGGAGGGGAAAGGGGTTCCGACGTGGAGAATTCCGCGCTGGGCATGTTCATTTTGACCTTTCGAATTTTCGGCAAAAAATTGATCGGGTGCTCTCTGCCGGGCTTGTGGCTCGGGTTCAAGCGGCGCGTCCAGTTTGAAGGGCAGGCTTCTTGGGCCAGCCTCAAATGAGACCATCACTTCATGTTGCGAATCATTGACGATAGCGGGTCGCGAGGGGGTCGTCAAGCAAAATATCCCGCAGCGCATCATGGGCGCCGCCCGGCACCCGCCGGCGCGGCTCGCGCGCAACGTGCGGCGCCCAACCCGGTGCCAAGCGGCGCGAAAATTTGATAGCATCCGCGGGTTTTACGAAATTTTTCGCCCTTTTACACCACGCAGCGGCCCGCAGCGCATACCTTCACGGAATGGCATCAGACAAGGAACTCGCCGACTTTCTGGCGGGCGTCGAAAGGCGCGCGTTCAAGCAGGCTGCGTACGCCGTGCGTGACGACGATGCGTCGCTCGACATCGTGCAGGACGCGATGATCAAGCTTGCGGAGAAGTACGGCGACCGGCCGGCGGCCGAGTTGCCGCTACTTTTTCAGCGGATCCTGCAGAACGCGATCCACGACTGGTTCCGCCGGCAGAAAGTCCGCAACACGTGGGTCACGCTCTTCTCGTCGCTGAACAGCAGCGACGACGACGATTTCGACCCGCTCGAAACACTCGAATCCGCGGACGACAACGCGGGCGTCGAAAGCAGCGAGCACCGCCTCGAACGAGAGCAGGTTCTGGCCCTGATCGACGAAGAAATCCAGAAGCTTCCGGCGCGTCAACGGGAAGCGTTCCTGATGCGTTATTGGGAAGATATGGATGTCGCCGAGACTGCCGCCGCAATGGGGTGCTCCGAGGGCAGCGTGAAGACGCACTGCTCACGGGCCACCCACACGCTGGCGCACGCGCTCAAGGCCAAAGGAATCACGCTATGAGCTCCGCTCCCGCAAATCGAGAACACGAATTCGCGTTGAAGGTGCGCCGCGCGCTGGACGAGTGCGCGGCCGACCTGCCTGCCGCGACCACCGACCGTCTGGCCGTCGCCCGCCGGGCTGCGCTCGCGCGCAAGAAGCCCGAAGCCGCGACCGTGCCGGTGTTCGTGCCGGCCTTCGCCGGCGCGGCCGGTGCGTACGGCACGGCGCCCGCGAGCCGCCCGCAGGCGTCGTTCGCGCGCCGCCTGCTGCGCGCGTGGCCGCTGGCCCTGCTGCTCGCCGGGCTCGTCGGCATCGCCTACTGGGAAGACATGCAGCGCACCGCCGAACTCGCCGACATCGACGCGGCGATGCTCAGCGACGACCTGCCGCTCAACGCGTATCTCGACCACGGGTTCAACGCGTATCTGTCGCGCGCTCACTAACAGACAATAACGAGGGGATCGCACGGGTGAGTCAGAAGCGCGGCCTGGCCGTATTTTTCGGATGCGTAATCGCGATCGCCGTTTCCTACGTCGCCACTTACCCACGATTCCACCCGGCCCCCGCGACGACCGCCGCCGCGGTCAGCAGCCCTGCCGCGCCTGCATCGGCCGCGACCGGGCTGAGCACCGAACTCCCCCCGCTACCCCTGCCCCTGCCGCTGCCGGCCGCTACCGGCCCGTTGTCGTGGGCGCGCCTCACGCCGGCGCAGCACGCGGCGCTCGCGCCCTTCGCCGACCAGTGGGACGGTTTCAGCGATGCCCGCAAGCGCAAATGGCTGAAGATCGCATCGCGTTTCGCGAAGTTGACGCCCGATGACCAAAAGCGCCTGCAGGACCGGATGACCGAATGGGCCAAGATGACGCCAGAGCAGCGCCGCGTCGCGCGCGAGAACTACCAGAGTGCGAAGGAGCTTTCCGCGCAGGCGCGCGAGCGGGCGTGGAAGGCATACCAGCAACTCCCGGAAGAGCAGAAGGAACGTCTCGCGGCCGCCGAGCGCCGCCGCCGGCCGAGCGTCGTCAGTGCGCCGCCGACCGTCGCCGACCGGGACGTGCGCCGCCTCGTCAATTCGCACGAACACCCGGCAAGCGGCCCGGCCACCGCACCGGCGCCCGTCTCGGCCGCCGTCGCGCCGCCGGTACCCGCATCGTCGACGGCCGGCACCGCATCCGCGCCGGCCGCCGTGGCGCCGGTGTCGCCCGCCGACGCGCCCTCGCTGTTCAAGGGCTCCTGAGCGCCCGTGACGAACGCCCCCGCACCTGAAACCCCGGCCGCCGCGCCGTCCGTGCGGCGGCGTCTCGCCGCACTGCTCTACGAAGGCGTGCTGCTGTTCGGCGTGGTGTTCTTCGCCGGGCTCGCGTTCAGCCTCGCAACGCAGCAACGCAACGGCCTCGTCCATCACAACCTGCTCGCCGCGTGGATCACGCTCGTGGTCGGCGCGTACTTCGTCTGGTTCTGGACCCACGGCGGCCAGACGCTGCCGATGAAGACCTGGCGGCTGCGGCTCGAATCGTCGAGCGGCCGGCCGCTGAGCGCGGGCCACGCGCTCGTCCGCTATGCGCTCGGCTGGCTGTGGTTCCTGCCGCCGCTCGCGCTGCATCCGCTCCTCAGCCTGTCGGTCCCCGTCACGCTCGCACTCACCGCCGCATGGATCGCCGTCTGGGCCGGCGCCGCGCGGCTGCATGCCGGGCGCCAGTTTCCGCACGACCGGATCGCCCGCACGCGCGTCGTCGCGCTACCACGCTGACGCACCGCATTCGCCTGACGAAAACACCTCCCCGACGCAACTTCCGCCCGGGCCCGGCAGCCTTGCCCGACAATGGCCAGCCGTTCCGTACGGCACATCACGCAACGCCCCGCCATTCACTGCTAAACACCCTACAGGGGGCGTAATAAGAACGTCTCGTGACTGTCATGGCACAGTCACGCCCGCATGGCGGAATGCCGGTAATGTCAACCGGCGCGAGTCATGCATGGGCCAGAAATCGTCCGCGACCTCCCTGTTCCGTCACCCCATCGGCGCCCGCGCCGCCACAGCTTTCCTGTCCGGTTCTGCCGCAACCGACGGGCTGGTGTCGCAAGACCCGCCTGCCGGGCACGCCACGCAGCATGACGACCCCGACTCGTCGGCCCACCGCTACCGCACCATCTGGCTGTCCGACATCCACCTCGGCTCGAGCGGGTGCCAGGCGCCGTACCTGCTCGACTTCCTGCGCCACAACGATTCGGAGTACCTGTACCTCGTCGGCGACATCATCGACGGCTGGCAACTGAAGAAGGGCTGGTACTGGCCGCAGGCGCACAACGACGTCGTGCAGAAGATCCTGCGCAAGGCACGCAAGGGGACGCAGGTCGTCTACATCCCCGGCAACCACGACGAAGGCGCGCGGCAGTTCTGCGATCTCGCGTTCGGCGACATCCAGGTGCGCGGCGAGGCGTTCCACACGACGCTCGCGGGCAAACGTTTGTGGATCGTGCACGGCGACCTGTTCGACGGCGTGATCCAGCACGCGAAATGGCTCGCGTACCTCGGCGACACGCTCTACACGCTGATCCTCGTGCTCAACCGCTGGTTCAACCGGATCCGCAGCCGGCTCGGCTTCCAGTACTGGTCGCTGTCGCAGTACCTGAAGCACCAGGTCAAGAACGCCGTCAACTTCATCTCTCAGTTCGAGACCGTGATGACCGACGAGGCGCGCCGCCGCGGCTGCGACGGCGTCGTGTGCGGCCACATCCACAAGGCGGAGATCCGCGACATCGACGGCGTGCTGTACTGCAACGACGGCGACTGGGTCGAAAGCCTGTCCGCCCTCGTCGAAACGATGGAAGGCGAACTGAAGATCGTCTACTGGACGGTGATGCGCACCGCACCGACGGAGACCACGTCGCGCAAGGCCAAGGCCACTGCCTGACACACACCTACTTACAGGACAAAGCCGCGATGAAGATCATGATCGTCACCGACGCGTGGGAACCGCAGGTCAACGGCGTCGTGCGCACGCTGAAGAGCACGTCGCGCGAACTCACCGCGCTCGGCCACCGTGTCGAACTGCTGACGCCGCTGGAATTCCGTACGGTGCCCTGCCCGACCTACCCGGAGATCCGCCTGTCGATCCTGCCGTACCGCAAGCTGCGCGCGCGAATCGACGCGTTCGCCCCCGACGCGCTGCACATCGCGACCGAAGGCCCGCTCGGCCTCGCCGCGCGACGCTACGCGCGTTCGCGCAAGCTGCCGTACACGACCGCGTATCACACGCGCTTTCCGGAATACGTGCAGGCGCGCTTCGGCATCCCGCTCGCCGCGACCTACCGCTTCCTGCACTGGTTCCACGGCCCGTCGCTCGCGGTGATGGCGCCGACGCCGGTCGTCAAGCAGGACCTCGAGAAATTCGGCTTCACGAACGTCGTGCTGTGGACGCGCGGCGTCGATCTCGACGTGTTCCGGCCGATGGAATCGAAGGTGCTCAATACCGCGCGGCCGATCTTCCTGTACGTGGGCCGCGTCGCGATCGAGAAGAACGTCGAGGCATTCCTGCGCCTCGACCTGCCCGGCTCGAAGTGGGTCGCGGGCGAAGGCCCCGCGCTCGCGGAGCTGAAGTCGCGCTATCCGGAAGCCAACTATCTCGGCGTGCTGTCACAGGCCGAGCTCGCCAAGGTGTATGCTGCGGCCGACGTGTTCGTGTTCCCGAGTCGCACCGACACGTTCGGCCTCGTGCTGCTCGAGGCGCTCGCCTGCGGCACGCCGGTAGCCGCGTATCCCGTGACGGGCCCGATCGACGTGCTCGGCGAAGGCGACGCCGGCGCGATGCACGAAGACCTGCAGGAAGCCTGCCTCGAGGCGCTGAAGATCGAACGCACCACTGCGCGCGCGTGGGCCGAACGCTTCTCGTGGCGCGCGGCATCCGAGCAGTTCGCGTCGCATCTGAAGCCGCTGCCGAAGACCGCGTACTCGCCAGCAGAAGGTGCCGCCGTTTGAAACGAGACCTGAACGACAAAATCCCGCCCCCCGACGCAACGCCGCAACGGCATCGCCCGTTCGACGAGGAAGAGCCGCATGCCGACGCGGACGTGCACGCGCACGAGCCGCTCGGCCCCGACGATCGGCTCGCGCCGCTGCCGCCGAACCCGTACAAGCGCCATCGCGGCATCACGCGCGCCTGGTACGCCCTCAAGCATTCGCTGAACGGCTTTCGCGTGGCGATCCGCGAGGAAAGCGCGTTTCGCCAGGAGCTCACGCTCGCTGCGCTGATGCTCCCGATCGGCGCGTTCGCACCGGTGCCGGCGGCATCGCGTGCGCTGCTGATCGCGTCGGTGCTGCTCGTGCTGATCGTCGAGCTGCTGAACTCGAGCGTCGAGGCCGCGATCGACCGCATCTCGCTCGAGCGTCACGAACTCTCGAAGCGCGCGAAGGATCTCGGCAGCGCAGCCGTGACCGTCGCGTTGTTCGCGTGCGTGACGACGTGGGGCTTCGTGCTCGGCCCCGTCGTCGCACGCTGGCTCGGCTTCTAGACGGCTGCCCCGCGGGTACCTGGCGCACCGCCCGCGTGCGGCGCTGCACCATGCGCCGCGCGGGGCGGCGATCACGAAATGCCCCGATGTGGCGAAACCGCGGTTTATAATCGTCCGCTAGACATAGAACAGCAACCCGCGCCGGACGAATCACGCAGCATCGATTGCAGCGCCCGCCAGTCCGGCACACACAGGGCCGGACGACATGGAAGCGAAACCTCCCCGCCGCACCCGCGAACGGATTCTCGAGTTGTCGTTGAAACTCTTCAACGAGATCGGCGAGCCGAACGTCACGACCACGACGATCGCCGAGGAAATGGAAATCAGTCCAGGCAACCTGTACTACCATTTCCGCAACAAGGACGACATCATCAACAGCATCTTCGCGCAGTTCGAGCAGCAGATCGAACGGCGGCTGCGCTTTCCCGAAGATCATCGTCCGACGATCGACGAAACCTGGTCGTACCTGCAGTACATGGCCGATTTCATGTGGACCTACCGGTTCCTGTATCGCGACCTCAACGACCTGCTCGCCCGCAACCGCACGCTCGAGACGCACTTCAAGCAGATCATCAGCCACAAGGTGCGCTTCGCGCGCGACATGTGCGAGCTGCTCGTGTCCGACGCCGAGATGGTCGCGACGCCCGCCGAGATCGAAGTCATCGCCACCAACATGGCCGTCATTTCGACGTACTGGCTGTCGTATCAGTACGTGATGCATCCGCGCAAATACAACGACCAGGACGCGATCCGCGAGGAACTGCACCAGGTCAGCATGCACGTGATCTCCGTGATGGCACCGTACCTGCGCGGCCGTTCGCGCCAGCTGTTCGACGACCTGGTCTCCGGCAAGCTGCCGAAGCGCCAGTTCACCGACTACCTGCCGCCGCGCGACGGTTCGCCGCGGCCCGCCGACAGCCCCGTCGTCACCGGGCAGGCACCCGCCAAGGACTCCAAGCAATGAAGGCTGTTTGTGTTTACTGCGGCTCGTCGTCCGGCGTGCGGCCCGTCTATGCCGACGCCGCGCGCGCATTCGGCCGCGCGCTCGTCGATGCGGGCCTCACGCTCGTCTACGGCGGCGGCCGGGTCGGCCTGATGGGCGTGATCGCCGACGAAGTGATGGCGGCCGGCGGCCGTGCGGTCGGCGTGATCCCCGAACTGCTCGTCGACAAGGAAGTCGGCCATACGGGGCTGTCGGAACTGCACGTCGTGCCCGACATGCACCATCGCAAGAAAATGATGGCCGATCTCTCCGACGCGTTCGTCGCGATGCCCGGCGGCGCCGGCACGCTCGAGGAGCTCTTCGAGGTCTATACGTGGGCGCAGCTCGGCTATCACCGCAAGCCCGTCGCGGTCTACAACATCGATTCGTTCTACGATCCGCTGATCGCGCTGCTGCGTCATACGGTCGACGAGGGCTTCATGCGGCCGGCCTATTTCGACGCACTGTGCGTCGAGTCGGAACCCGTCGAGCTGATCGAGCGACTGCGCCGCTACCAGCCGCCCGCCCGCGACAAGTGGGCACCCGACGCGGCCAAGTAACCGTCACCGGAACCCGCACGCGATGACCGCATCGTCCGATCGCAAGGCCGTCCTCATCACCGGCGCGAGCCGCGGCATCGGCCGCGCGACCGCCGTGCTCGCGGCCGAGCGCGGCTGGGACGTCGGCATCAACTACGCGCGCGACGCGGCGGCGGCCGAACTCACCGCGCAGGCCGTCCGCGACGCGGGCGGCCGCGCGTGCGTCGTCGCGGGCGACATCGCGAACGAAGCCGACGTCATCACGATGTTCGACACCGTCACGGCCGCATTCGGCCGCCTCGACGCGCTCGTCAACAACGCGGGCATCGTCGCGCCGTCGATGCCGCTTGCCGACATGCCGGCCGACCGGCTGCGGCGGATGTTCGACACCAACGTGCTCGGCGCGTATCTGTGTGCGCGCGAAGCCGCGCGCCGGCTCTCCACCGATCGCGGCGGCCGCGGTGGCGCAATCGTCAACGTCTCGTCGATCGCCTCCCGGCTCGGCTCGCCGAACGAGTACGTCGACTATGCGGGGTCGAAAGGCGCGGTCGACTCGCTGACGATCGGTCTCGCGAAGGAACTCGGCCCGCACGGCGTGCGCGTCAACGCGGTCCGCCCCGGCCTGATCGAGACCGACATTCACGCGAGCGGCGGCCAACCGGGCCGTGCGGCCCGCCTCGGCGCCACGACGCCGCTCGGCCGCGCGGGCGAAGCGCGGGAGATCGCCGAAGCGATCGTCTGGCTGCTGGGCGACGCGGCGTCCTACACGACGGGCGCCCTGCTCGACGTCGGCGGCGGCCGGTAATTCCGCACTGCGGCGCATCAAAAACCGCCGCCCGAAGCCATCCGTCGTCACGACACCACAAATCTCCACAATTTCGTGACACGAACGGTAATCCACCGTAACAATTCCGTGGTCTACTAGCGGACATTCAGACAGGTGTCATAAACACCCGTCCGTTGGCCTTTGATATGGCCCCAATCGGTCCTGCCCACGTCGCCGGATCCGCTCGACTCGACCCGAGATTCCTTCCATGCCTGGAACCGCAGCGCCCAGCCGGCGACGCACGTCTGTGCCCGCTCCGGCCCAGTACACCCATTCGACCGCCGACGCCGATCTCACCGCAACGCTCGATGCCACCGGCACGCCCGTCGCCGCCTCGAGCGCCGCCACCAGCACGACGCGCGAACGCTCGCGCCTGCTCGGCTGGCGCGCGTGGCTGTTCGTCGCCGCGCTGATCTGTGCGTATACGCTGCCGGGCGTGCTCGGCCACGATCCGTGGAAGCAGGACGAAACCTACACGTTCGGCATCATCCAGCACATGCTCGAGACCGGCGACTTCGTCGTGCCGACCAATGCCGGCCTGCCGTTCATGGAAAAGCCACCGCTCTACGCGTGGGTCGCGACCAGCCTCGCCTGGCTGCTGCAACGCGTGATGCCGCTGCACGACGCGGCCCGGCTCGCGAGCGCGCTGTTCGCCGCACTGGCATTCGGCTTCATCGCGCGCGCGGCGCGCGTCGCCAGCCGCGCGGATTCCTGGTTCGACCTGCGCGTGATCGGTCCCGTCGTGCTGAGCGCCGGCACACTCGTGGTCATCAAGCACGTGCACGACATGATGACCGACGTCGCGCTGTTCGCCGGCACGGCAATCGCGTTCTGCGGGCTGCTCGAACTCGTGATGCAGCACGTCGCGCGCGCGCAGCAGATGCGGCACGGGCTGCCGGTCCGGCCGTCGGGCCGCTGGGCCGCGCCGATCTTCGGCGCGGGCGTCGGCATCGCGCTGATGACGAAGGGGCTGTTCGTGCCGCTCGTGTTTGCCGCGACGCTCGTCGGCGCGATGGTGCTCTATCCGGCCTGCCGCACCCGCGCGTTCGCGCGCTCGCTCGGCGTCGCCGCACTGGTGTTCGCGCCGTTCGCGCTCGTCTGGCCGACCGCGCTGTTCCTGCGCTCCGAGACGCTGTTCATGACGTGGTTCTGGGATAACAACGTCGGCCGCTTCTTCGGTTTCTCCGTCCCCGAACTAGGCGCGGAAAACGACAAGCCGTTCTTCATCCTGCGTGCGTTCCTGCTCGTCGGCTTCCCGGTCGCGCCGCTCGCGATCGTCGCGCTCGCGCGGGGTGCGTGGCGCGACTGGCGCACGCCGCGCATTGCGCTGCCGGTAATGTTCACGGTCATCGGGCTCGTCGTGCTGCAAGTGTCCGCGACGTCGCGCCAGCTCTACATCCTGCCGTTCTTCGCGCCGCTCGCGCTGGTCGCCGCACAGGCGATCGACCGCCTGCCGCGCCAGCTGCATCTCGCGTGGGACTACCTGAGCCGCATCCTGTTCGGCACGGCCGCCGCGCTCGCCTGGGCCATCTGGGCGGTGATGGCCGATCCGGCCGCGTCGCGCAAGGATCTGACGCTGCTCGGCCGCTGGCTGCCGCTCGACTGGACGATGCCGATCGAACCCGCGCTCGTGATCGGTGCGCTCGTGCTGACGGTCGGCTGGCTGACGCTGCTGCCGAAGCTGCGTACGACGGGCGTCTGGCGCGGCGTGCTGTCGTGGGGCGCCGGCGCACTCGTTGCATGGGGGCTCATCTACACGCTGCTGCTGCCGTGGCTCGACGTCGCGAAGAGCTACCGCTCGGTGTTCGACGACCTGAACGCGCATCTCGCGCTCGAATGGAACGACGGCGACTGCATGGCGAGCCTGCACGGGCTCGGCGAATCGGAAGCGCCGATGCTGTACTACTTCTCCGGCATCCAGCACACGCCGATCGCCGACGCGAAGACGACGCGCTGCACCTGGATGATCGTGCAGGGCGTGCGGGCCGTCGATCCGGCGCCCGGCGACGAATGGAAACTGTTCTGGACGGGCGCCCGCCCGGGCGACAACGAGGAACTGCTGCGCGTGTACGTGCGCACGCCTGAACAGCACGTTGAGTAATGCGGGGCGGCACGGCGGCCGCGCCGCCATGCTTGCCCTCGTACCCGGCGTGGCGTGGTGAGCGCCACCGCCCGAGCAGCGAACAGCCATCGGGAAATGCGCGCCGCCGACCGGCGTGCCCTGCCGCCACCGTGCCCGCGTAACTCCACGGGCCTCCCCTCTTCCCGCGTCACGCCGCTGCCCGAATCGTCAGAACGACGAACCAGGTTCGCGAAGAAACGCCGTCTCTTCATCGCTCGATACCCGACCGAGAATCGCGTTCCGGTGCGGAAAGCGGCCGAAGCGCTCGACGACGGCCGCGTGCAGCAACGCGAAGCGGTGATAGCTCTCGCACCCTGCTTCGTCGCGAATGCCCGCGCACAGGCGCACGGCCTCACGCTGGCTCTCGACCGACTCGTCGTGCTCGAACGGCAGATACGCAAACGCGCGGTGATGCCCGCTCGGCAACTGGGCGTCCCAGCCGGCCGCGACGACGCGGCGCGCGAGCGCGAGCGCCTTCGGATCGGCGGCAAACGCGCGTGGCGTGCCGCGATGGATATTGCGGGAGAACTGGTCGAGCACGACGATCAACGCCAGCGCCCCCGACGGCGAGCTTGCCCAGTGATCGCATGCGCCGTCGCAAGCCGCGTCGAGCAACGCACCGTAGCGCGTGCGCAGCACGTCGTCGAACGCCGCGCCGCCGTTGAACCAGACCTTGCGGTTCTGCCCGAATTCGGCCGAGCCCGGCTGGCCGAACCAGAAATCGAGAATCTCTCGCGCTTGCCGATCGAGCGCCGCCGCGCCCGCGTGGGGGGTGTCCATCGTCATGCAAACTCCAGTACGAGGCGCCGGGTGCGCGCGCTCTTCTTTTCCAGTTTCGCGACCCGCAGCTCGCCGATTTCGGACGTATTGCGCACGTGCGTGCCGCCGCACGGCTGCAGGTCGACCTGCTCGATGCGCAGCAGCCTCACGCGGCCGAGGCCCGTCGGCGGCTTCACGCTCATCGTGCGCACGAGGTCCGGCCGTGCGGCCATCTCGTCGTCGGTGATCCATTCGGTCGTAACCGGGTGAGCGCCGCCCACCAGGCCGGCGAGGCGCCGCTCGACGTCATCGCGGTCGATCGCGTCGGACGTCGCGAAATCCAGCCGCACGTAGTCGGCCGTCACGCTGCAACCGTCGACCGCGTACGGCAGCACCGCGCACATCAGGTGCGCCGCGGTATGCAGCCGCATGTGGCGATAGCGGCGCAGCCAGTCGATCTCCGCGACCACGCGTGTACCGGGCTCGAGCGCCGCGACGCTCGCCTCCTGCCCCGGTGCGGGCACATGCACGGCGTCGTCGGGCGTCGCGCCGTCGAACCGGGCCTTGCGCGTATCGGCGATCGCGATCGTGCTGCCGTCGGGCAGCGTCAGCGTGCCGGTGTCGCCGGCCTGGCCGCCGCCGAGCGGATAGAACACGGTGCGGTCGAGCCGGATGCCGTCGTCGCCGATGGCCAGGACGACCGCGTCGCATTGGGTGAGGTACGCGTCTTCGCGAAACAGCGCTTGTGTCGTCATCGGGCGAGCCTCGTATCGATGGGGGGAAGCGGCCAGTGTCGCGCCACGCGGCGCACGCGCCCAGACGCAGATCGCCCCGCGCGCGGGCGGCGGCGTACCGGTCGATCAACCGGGCCGGTTGCGCATCCAGTCGGCCGTGTCGTAGAACGAATGCATGAGCCGCTCGCGCAACGGCTCGGGCAGCCCGATGTCCTCCATCGCCCACGCCATGCAACGCAGCCACTGGTCGCGCTCGACCGACGCGATCGGGAACGGCAGGTGCCGCGCGCGCAGCCGCGGATGGCCGAACCGGCTGATGTAGTGGTCGGGGCCGCCGAGCCACCCGCACAGGAACCAGAAAAACTTGTCGCGCGAACCGTCGAGCGAATCCGGGTGCAGCGCGCGAATCTGCGCGAACTCGGGCTCGAGATCCATCAGGTCGTAAAAGCGGTCCACCATTTCGCGCACGCGGGCTTCACCGCCCACGAGCTCGAACGCCGTCGGCTGCGACGGCGCATCGTCATTCACATCGGTCATACGGATAGTCGGAAAACAGGATCTTCGGGGCCGCCGGCGACGCTCATGCGTCGCGCAGCGACTGCAGCGCGGGGCACCGCAGCACATTATGCAGGCTCAGCCAGCCGGCCGCACCGGCGCACGCGACGCCGGCCGCGATGCCGGCCGGCACGAGCCACGGATCGACGGCGAGCTGGAAGTCGAACACACGTGACGCGAGCACCCAGCCGACCGCGATCGCGCCCGCCGACGCCAGCGCACCGGCCAGTGCGCCGACCACGACGAATTCCGCGCGCTGCACCGCGTTGACCTGCGCGCGCGACGCGCCGAGCGCGCGCAGCAGCGCCGCCTCGCGCACCCGCTCGTCGCGCGTACCGGCGAGCGCCGTGTACAGCACGAGCACGCCGGCCGCGAGCGTGAACATGAACAGGAACTGCACCGCGCCGACCACCTGCAGCATCATCCGCTGCAACTGCGCGAGAATCGGCGCGACGTCGATGGCGGTCAGGTTCGGATAGCGCGCGATCAGCGGATCGAGCAGCGCGGCATTCGACGCCGGCAAATGGAAGCTCGTCAGGTACACGGCCGGGAAATCCTTCAACACCGGCGGCGGCATCAGCACGAAGAAATTGACGCGGAACGAACCCCAGTCGAGCTTGCGCACGCTCGTGATCGGCGCATCGACCGTCAGCCCCGTCACGTCGAAGCGCAGCACGTCGCCCGGCTTCACGTTCAGCGTCTTCGCGAGGCCGGCCTCGATCGAGATCTGCGGCGTCGCCGCGGTGCCGAACCAGTCGCCTTCGACGATCCGGTTGTCGGACGGCAACCGGGTCGTATAGGACAAGTTGAACTCACGGTCGACGAGCCGGCGCGCCTCCTCGGACGGGTAGGCGTCCGGATTCACCGGCTTGCCGTTGATCGCGACGAGGCGGCCGCGCACCATCGGCTCGGGCACCGCGTCGCGCACGCCGTGCGCGGCCAGATAAGCCGCGACGTCGGCGCGCTGATCGGGCTGGATGTCGATCAGGAACTGGTTCGGCGCATCGGGTGGCGTCGACTGCTGCCAGCCCGCGACGAGGTCGTTGCGCGTGATCGCGATCAGCAGCAGGCACATCAGGCCGAGCGCGAGCGCGGTGATCTGCAGCGCGCTCGCCGTGCCGCGCCGGTGCAGCGACGCGAGCGCGTAACGCCAGCCGACGC
This sequence comes from Burkholderia sp. AU27893, assembly GCF_002223205.1. Taxonomy (NCBI): domain Bacteria; kingdom Pseudomonadati; phylum Pseudomonadota; class Betaproteobacteria; order Burkholderiales; family Burkholderiaceae; genus Burkholderia; species Burkholderia sp. AU27893. Next base: position 61,518 of record NZ_NKFD01000002.1, read on the forward strand.
CCGCGGCCACGCGGGCGTTGCGCACCGCGCGCGCGGCGGCGAACAGCACGAGCCGTGCGATCAGCGCGAAGCCGACCAGCGCGCCGGCGAAACCGCCCGCGACGATCAGCCCGAGTTTCAGGTTGCCGGCGGCCACGATCAGCAGCCCCGCGAACAGCACGACGCCGACCGCATACGCGGCCCACGCCGTGCGCGACGCGTCGCCCCACTCGCGCCGCAGCACGCGCACCGGCGGCACGCGTGTGAGCGGCACGAGCGGCGGCAGCGCGAAACCGAGCAGCAACACGAGCGCGGCGCCCATGCCGATCAGCGCCGGCCACAGCGTGGGGGGCGGCAGCACCACGTCGATCAGGCCACCGAGCGCGGCCAGCAACGCCCAGTGGCCACAATAGCCGAGCACCGCGCCTGCGGCGCCGGACACGATCCCGATGCCCACGAATTCGAGTGCGAACAGCGCGCCGAGCGTGCGGCGGCTCACGCCAAGGCAGCGCATCGTCGCGCAGCCGTCGAGGTGGCGCCGCATGTAGCGTTGCGCGGCCATCGCGATCGCGACCGCCGCGAGCAGCGCGGTGAGCAACGCGACGAGCGTCAGGAAGTGGCGTGCGCGATCCAGCGTCTGCCGCACCTGCGGCTGGCCTTCCTGCAACGACTCGAGACCGACGCCGCGCTGCTTCCCGCCGTCGACGCGTGCATGCGCATACGCCTCGAAACGCGCGACGGCCTGCTGGTCGCCGGCAACCAGCAGCCGGTACGTGACACGGCTGCCATAGCCGGTGAGCCCCGTCGCGGCCAGCTCATCCGCGCGCATCATCAGCCGCGGCGAGAAATTGACGAAGGAAAACCCGCGATCCAGCTCGCGGGAGATCGACGCGGCGACCTTGAACGTACGCAGCCCGACGCGCACCGTATCGCCCACCTTCAGGTGCAGCGCATCGAGCAGCGCCGGATCGGCCCATACGGTGCCGGGCGCGGGAATCGCAGCCGCCTTCTGCGCGGTGGCCGCGCCGGCCGGCAGGACCTCGACCGCGCCGCGCAACGGATACCCGGGCGACACGGCCTTCACGGCCGCGAGGCGCGACGGCGCCGCGTCGGTCGCCTGCCCGCCCATGGCGGACGCGATCATGCTCGGGAAGATGGCGGTCGTCGCAGTACGCAGGCCGAGCGCGCGGGCCTGCTGGTCGAACGACGGATCGACGGGACGATCGGCCCGCACGACGAAATCGGCGCCGAGCATCTGGCGCGCGTCGCGCTCGAGCCCCTGGCGCAGCCGGTCGGCGAGGAAGCCGACGCTCGTCAGCGCCGCGACCGCGAGCACCAATGCAAGGACGAGCAGCGTCAGCTCGCCCGCGCGCCAGTCGCGCGCGGTCATGCGGGCGGCCTGGTGGATCAGGTCGCGCAGGCCGAAGCGGCCGGCATGCGCGTTCACCTCATGGCCGGGTTGCCCGGCCGGCGGCTGCGCCGCGTGTTGCCGCCCCTTCAATCGCGCTTCCCCCCGATCGAGTTGAGCCGCGACACCATGTGGTTCGCCATGCCGCGAAAGCCGCCCGAGACACCGCGCCACAGGCGCGGGAGCGCCCACGCGGACGCCGCGATGAAGGCGGCAAGCAGCACGAGGAACGCGAGCGGAACGAAGAACGCGAGCGCGAGCCCGCCGACCACGAGGCCGTCCTCGGTCGACGACGCGATCCAGTTCGAAATCGGTTCCGGCGACAGATTGATCATCGCGCGCGTGCCGGCCTTCGCCACGTGCGCGGCACCGGCGAGCGATCCGCCGGCGAGCCCCGCGACCGCGAGCACGGTCGGATCGGCATGGCCGAGCGCGCCGGCTGCGAGCACGGCGCCGGCCGGAATGCGGATGAAGGTGTGCACGGCATCCCACAGCGAGTCGAACGCGGGGATCTTGTCGGCAAGGAATTCGGTGACGGTGAGCACGGCCGCCGCGCCGATGACCCACGGCGACATCAGGACAGCCAGCGTGTCGGGCAGATGGAGCCAGCCGAACCGCGCCAGCACGCCGGCGATCAGCACGGTCAGGTACAGGCGCAGGCCGCTCGCCCACGCGAGCCCCGCGCCGAGCGAAATGGCTTCGATCATGGCCCTCTCCTTGCACTTTCCGTGCGCTTTGCCGATTGATCGGATCGGACAGAACGGCCGCGCGGCGCGTGGCGACCGGCACCGCGTGCCGCGAGAAGCACGACGGTATTCAGGCCCGAATGCGTTCCATTATAGACAGGCCAGGCGCACGGCCGGCGCAATTCCGCGGTGCGGCAACCGGGTGTGTGCGCCCGGGTGCCATTGTTATGCAGCCGACGACAGCTTCAGGCCGATCAGCCCCGCGACGATCAGCACGGCGCTCGCGACGCGCGCGACGCTCAACGCCTCGCCCATCATCACGATGCCGAACACGAACGCACCGACCGCGCCGATGCCGGTCCATACCGCGTACGCGGTGCCGAGCGGCAACTGGCGCATCGCGACCGCGAGCAGCCCGAAGCTGGCCAGCGCCGTCACGATCGTAAACACCGACGGACCGAGCTTCGTGAAGCCGTCCGACGATTTCATGCCGGCCGCCCAGGCCACTTCCAGCAAACCGGCAATGAACAACAATACCCACGCCATCTCGACGTACTCCGTATCGGATGGGGCCGTCCCCGTTGAAACGAATGACCCGGGGTCGTCCCCGGGCGGCGCCGAGTATAACAAGATGCTTACGGACACGGCGCGTGGCCGCGGCCGATCAGGGGCGCGATCGCCCCGCGCCCGGTCAGTTCGACACGCGCTTCGGCGTGACGGCGGCGACGCAGCGGTCGTCGCGGTACAGCGCCCACTCCTCGCACACGCGGCCATCCTTGAACACGCACATGCCGACCTGCCCGCTCGACAGGTTGCGGGTCGTGTGACGGCCGCCGAGCTTGGCGCAATTGACCGACGCGGGATTGGCCATCGCCTGCTGCTGCGACGACGGTTGCTGCCCGGGCGGCAGCGGTTGGGCGAACGCGCCAGACGCGGCAAGCGCCAGCGCACAGATGACGACCAGACGGACGGACATTGCACGCTCCTCGTTTTCGTTCGCGGAACGGTCAGGATAACGGGGAATGAGCGCCGGGTGTGCAACGCGCGCGCCGGCCGCGAGACTGTCGCGCCGGCGCAACCCTGCCGGCACGCGACGTCACGCGCACGGGCGCCGCTGCGCCGCGGCTCCGTGCGTCATGCGGCGCCGACCAGCCGGTAGCCGACGCCCGTCTCCGTCACGATGTACTCGGGCTGCGCCGGGTCGCGTTCGAGCTTCTGGCGCAGGTGCGCCATGTAGATGCGCAGATAGTGGTGGCTTTCGACGTGCGACGGCCCCCACACGTCGCGCAGCAGCTGGCGGTGCGTGAGCACGCGTCCCGCGTGCCTCACGAGCGTCGCGAGCAGCCGGTATTCGAGCGGCGTCAGGTGCACGATCTCGTTGTCGCGCCACACCTGGCGCAGCGCGAGATCGACGGTCACGGTGCCGAAGGTCACCTTCGGCGACTCGTTCGCGCCGCCCTGGTTGCGCCGGCGCAGTTGCGCACGGATCCGCGCGCGCAGTTCGGACACGCCGAACGGCTTGGTCAGGTAATCGTCGGCGCCCGCATCGAGCGCCGCGACCTTCTCTTCTTCCTGCGTGCGCGCGGACAGCACGATCACCGGCACCTCGGACCAGCCGCGCAATTCCCGGATCACGTCGAGGCCGTCGGTATCGGGCAGGCCGAGGTCGACGATCACGAGATCGGGCTTGCGCGTCGCCGCGTCGATCAGCCCCTGCTTGCCCGTCTCGGCCTCGAACACCGCGATGTCCTCCTCCTCGAGCGCGGCGCGCACGAAACGGCGGATCTGCTTTTCGTCCTCGATCAGGACGACGGTCAGGCTGGGTTCACTCATGATCTGGCAATGATTCGGATGGGGACGACGCGCCCGGCACTTCGGGTTCGTCGTCGGGTACGGCAGGCGCGGCCGGCGGTGTCTCGACCGGCAGCGTGAACCAGAAACGCGCGCCCGTCACGTGGCCGTCGGGTGCCGTACGGTTGAACGCGCCGATTTTACCGCCGTGCGCCTCGACGATCGCGCGGCAGATCGCGAGGCCGAGGCCGATGCCCGGCGTCGCCGATTCCTTCTCGCCGCGCGTGAACTTGTCGAAAATGCGCGTTTCCATCCCGGCCGGCAGGCCGGGACCGTAATCGTCGACGAGCACGCGCACGAACGGCAGCCCGTCGTCGGTCACGCGCTCGGCGCCGATGTCGAGCGGCGTATCGGCCGGCGTGTACTTCGCCGCGTTCTCGAACAGGTTGGTGAACAGGCGCTCCATCAGCACCGCGTCCATCTGCAGGAGCGGCAGGTCGGCCGGCAGCACGACGCGCGCCGGATGGCGCGCAAGCACGCGCTTGCAGGCGGCGAGCGCGGCGCCGACGGTTTCCTCGAGCAGCGACCACTGGCGCTTCAACTGCAGGCTGCCGGCCTGCAGCCGCGCCATGTCGAGCAGGTTCGTGACGATGCCCGTCATCCGCAGCGCCTCGTCGTGGATCGCGTCGACGAGTTCGCCCTCGCGCTGCGCAAAGCGTTCGGCCGCCGCGGCGTCGCCGCCCTGCGCGGCCGCGCGCCCGTTCGCGAGCATCGACGAGAAGCCGACGATCGTCGTGAGCGGCGTGCGCAGGTCGTGCGAGATCGCCGACAGCAGCGAGTTGCGCAGCCGCTCCGATTCCATGTTGACGAGCGCGTCGCGCGCGATCTCGACGTAGTGCACGCGTTCGAGCGCGAGCGCGATCTGCGCGGCGAACGCGTCGAGCATCCGCTGCTGCTCCGGCACCTCGAGTTCGCGCGGCTCGCGCGACGCGACCGCGAGCACGCCGCGCGTACGCATCGGCGCCTTCAGCGGCAGGTACAGCGCGGCCGTCGCGGGCAACGTATCGGTGCCGCGGCCGGCCGGCTTCTGCTGGTCGTATACCCACTGGCCGACGTCGCTGTCGAGATCGGCGCCCGTCAGCGTGACGGCCGCATCGGGCTCCTCGATCTTCTGCCGCACCTTGTCCGCACTGTCGGGCAGCAGGAACGCGACGCGCGCGCGGAACACCTCGCCCACGTGACGGCTGCCGATCTCGACGATCTGCTCGGTCGTCAGCGCCGCGCCCAGCTCGCGCGCCATCGCGTAGATCGCACCGGTGCGGCGCTCGCGGCGCTGCGCGACGCTCGCCTGGCGCGTCAGCGTCGACGTCAGGTGGCTGATCACGAGCGACGTCAGCAGCATCCCGAAGAAGGTCAGCAGGTATTGCGTGTCGCTGACCGAGAACGACATGCGCGGCGGCACGAAGAAGTAATCGAACGCGGCCACCGACAGGAACGACTGCAGCACGCCCGGGCCGCGCCCGAGCCGCACGGCCGAAAACACGACGCCGAGCAGGTACAGCATCACGAGGTTCGTGAGGTCGAGCCGCTCGGACACGAGGCTCGCGACGACCGTGATCGCCGCGCAGATCGCGGCCGCATACACGTAGTGCCGCGGCGGCGAACGGTGCGTGCCGAACTGCGCGAACGCGTCACGCCAGTCGCGCGCACCTGCGTCCAGCGGTGCCGTGCGCGCCTCGTCGCTCGCGGACGCCCGGATCAGCATCAGGTCGACGTCGCCCGCGCGCTCGGCAAGCTTCTCGCCGAACGGCCGCACGAAGCGGCGCACGAGCCCGACCTTCGGCGAGCCGCCCGCGACGATCTTCGACACGTTGCGCACCTTCGCATAGCCGATCAGCGCGGCAACCGCGTCGGCGCCGGCGAGCGTGGCCGTCTCCGCGCCGAGCTCGGCCGCGAGCTTCAGCGCATCGAGCGTGCGCTGCCGTCGCGCATCGGGCAGCCGCTGCAGGCGCGGCGTCTCGACATAGACGGCGATCCAGTCGGCCTTCAGGCTCGCGGCGAGCCGCGCGGCCGCCCGCACGAGCGTCGGCGCCTCAGGGCCCGGCCCGACGCACACGAGCAGCCGCTCGCGGGCCTGCCAGATGCGCTGGATCGAGCGGTCGGCGCGGTATTCGCGCATCTGCGCGTCGACGCGATCGGCCGTACGCCGCAGCGCCAGTTCGCGCAGCGCGATCAGGTTGCCCTTGCGGAAGAAGTTGCGCACCGCACGCTCGGCCTGCTGCGCGAGATAGACCTTGCCGTCGCGCATCCGCTCGAGCAGCTCCTCGGCCGGCAGGTCGACGAGCGTGACTTCGTCGGCCGCATCGAACACGCGGTCGGGCACCGTCTCCCACACGCGGATGCCGGTGATCGCGCCGACCACGTCGTTCAGGCTTTCGAGGTGCTGGACGTTGACGGTCGTGTAGACGTCGATGCCCGCGTCGAGCAGTTCGTACACATCCTGCCAGCGCTTCAGGTGCCGCGCGCCCTGCACGTTCGAATGCGCGAGTTCGTCGACGAGGATCAGTTGCGGCTCACGCGCGAGCGCGCCGTCGAGATCGAATTCGGCGAGCGTGCGGCCGCGATACTCGATGCGCGCGAGCGGCAGCACGTCGAGGCCGTCGAGCAGCGCGGCGGTTTCGCTGCGCCCGTGGGTCTCGACGATGCCCACGACGACGTCGACGCCTTCCTGCAGGCGCTGGCGCGCGGCCTGCAGCATCGCGTAGGTCTTGCCGACACCGGCCGATGCGCCGAAGAAGATCTTGAGCTGGCCGCGCCGCTGTTTTTCTTCGTCACGCTGCAGCTTGTCGAGGAGTTGGTCTGGATCGGGACGATTCATGCGTCAGAAAGGCGGAGCGCCCGGATGCGCGCGAGTACGAGCATTGTTGTTCCAAATCGCCGCAAAAGGCAAAGACGGCGCATGCGCCGTCGGGAAAAGTCGCGTCCGGCGCGGATCGGGCCGCGCCGGACGCCGGTTGCCGCCGGAAACCCGGACGCGCGGTCAGTGCGCAGCCTGCGCCGCGTCGAGCGCGAGGTTCAGCTGCAGCACGTTCACGCGCGGTTCGCCGAACACGCCGAACTGGCGGCCCTTCGTGTTCGCGGCGACGAGCTGCGCGACCGCGTCGGGCGCCAGGTTGCGTGCCTTCGCGACGCGCTCGACCTGGTACGCGGCGGCGGCCGGCGTGATTTCCGGATCGAGGCCGCTAGCCGACGCCGTCACGAGGTCGACCGGCACGGGCTTCGACATGTCGGTGCCCGCGTCGCGCAGCGCGGCGATGCGCCCCTTCACCTGGTCGGCAAGCGACGGGTTCAGCGGGCCGAGGTTCGAGCCGCCGGAGCCGGTCGCGTTGTACGGCATCGGCGTCGTGGCCGACAGGCGGCCCCAGAAGTACTTCGGCGCATCGAACGGCTGGCCGATCAGCGAGGAGCCGACCGCCTTGCCGTCCTTCTCGATCAGGCTGCCGTTCGCCTGCGACGGGAACACGGCCTGGCCGAACACGGTCATCACGGCCGGGTAGGCGAGCCCCGTCACGGCAGTCAGGACGACAAAGAGCACGACGAGCGGACGAATCAACGTTTTCATGATGTTTCCTTCAAATACGGCCGGCTCAGGCCCAGCCGAGTGCAGCGAGCGTCATGTCGATCAGCTTGATGAACGGGAACGGCAGCAGCACGCCGCCGAGGCCGTACACCAGCAGGTTGCGGCGCAGGAGCGAGGCCGCGCCGAGCGGCCGGTACGTGACGCCCTTCAGCGCCAGCGGAATCAGCGCGACGATGATCAGCGCGTTGAAGATCACCGCCGACAGGATCGCCGACGCCGGCGACGTCAGGTGCATGATGTCGAGCACGCGCAGTTGCGGGTAGGTCGTCACGAACGCGGCCGGGATGATCGCGAAGTACTTCGCGATGTCGTTCGCGATCGAGAACGTCGTCAGCGAACCGCGCGTCATCAGCATCTGCTTGCCGATCTCGACGATCTCGATCAGCTTGGTCGGGTTCGAGTCGAGGTCGACCATGTTGCCGGCTTCCTTCGCCGCCTGCGTGCCGGTGTTCATCGCCACGGCGACGTCGGCCTGCGCGAGCGCCGGCGCGTCGTTGGTGCCGTCGCCCGTCATTGCAACCAGACGGCCCGCCGCCTGATGCTCGCGGATCGTCGCGAGCTTGGTTTCCGGCGTCGCTTCCGCGAGGAAATCGTCGACGCCCGCTTCCGCCGCGATCGCCGCGGCCGTCAGCCGGTTGTCGCCCGTCACCATCACGGTCTTGATGCCCATCTTGCGCAGTTCGGCGAAGCGCTCCTTGATGCCGCCCTTCACGATGTCCTTCAGCTCGATCACGCCGAGCACGCGCGCCGCGCCTTCATGCAGGTCGGCCACGACGAGCGGCGTGCTGCCGCGGCGCGCGACTTCGTCGACCGCGCGGCGCACTTCTTCCGGGAAGCGGCTGCCATGCGTCTCGACGTAGTTGCGGATCGCGTCGGCCGCACCCTTGCGGATTTCACGGCCCGGCAGGTCGACGCCGCTCATCCGCGTCTGCGCGGAGAAGCCGATGAACGTCGCGTGCAGTTGCCCCATGTCGCGCTGGCGAATGTTGAAGCGCTCCTTCGCGAGCACGACGATGCTGCGGCCTTCCGGCGTTTCGTCGGCGAGCGACGACAGTTGCGCGGCATCGGCCAGCGCTTCCTCGGTCACGCCCGGCGCGGGCACGAACGTCGATGCCTGGCGGTTGCCGAGCGTGATCGTGCCGGTCTTGTCGAGCAGCAGCACGTCCACGTCGCCGGCGGCTTCCACCGCGCGGCCCGACGTCGCGATCACGTTCGCCTGCATCATGCGGCTCATCCCGGCCACGCCGATCGCGGACAACAGGCCGCCGATCGTCGTCGGGATCAGGCACACGAGCAGCGCGACGAGCGCGGTGATCGTCACCACGTGGCCGGCCTTCATCGCTTCGACCGAGAACATCGAGAACGGCAGCAGCGTGGCGGTGGCGAGCAGCATCACGATCGTCAGCGCGACGAGCAGGATCGTCAGCGCGATCTCGTTCGGCGTCTTCTTGCGCTTCGCGCCTTCGACCATCGCGATCATCCGGTCGAGGAACGCCTCGCCCGGGTTCGCGGTGACCCTGACGACGATCCAGTCCGACAGCACGCGCGTGCCGCCCGTGACCGACGAGAAGTCGCCGCCCGATTCGCGGATCACCGGTGCGGATTCGCCGGTGATCGCCGATTCGTCGACCGACGCGACACCGTCGACCACCTCGCCGTCGGCCGGGATCACGTCGCCCGCTTCGACCAGCACGACGTCGCCCTTGCGCAGCTCGGTCGCGGTCGTGATGCGGATCGGCGACTTCGGATGCGGCTCGTTGAGCTTCTTCGCCATCACGTCTTTCTTCGCGCTGCGCAGCGACGCGGCCTGCGCCTTCGAGCGCCCTTCGGCGAGCGCTTCGGCGAAGTTCGCGAACAGCACGGTGAACCACAGCCACAGCGCGATCGCGAGGATGAAGCCGGCGGGCGCCTCGGCCTGGCCGGCGAGCGCCGCGATCCACAGGATCGTGGTCAGGATGCTGCCGACGTACACGCAGAACATCACCGGGTTGCGGAACTGCGTGCGCGGCGTGAGTTTCTTGAACGAGTCCACGATCGCCGGGCGCAGCAGCGCCGGATCGAACATGGACCGTGTTGCGGAATGTTGAGTCATTGCGATCTCTTCAATCTCTTCAGTCTTTTCAATGTGTCGCCATAAGGGCCCGCATCACGCGCCCAGCCACATCATCAGGTGCTCGACGCCCGGGCCGAGCGCGAGCGCCGGCACGTAGGTCAGCGCGCCCACCAGCAGCACGGTGCCGAGCAGCAGCACGACGAACAGCGGACCGTGCGTCGGCAGCGTGCCGCTCGTCGCCGCGATGCGTTTCTTCGCGGCGAGCGAACCGGCGATCGCCAGCACCGGCACGATCGTGCCGAAGCGGCCGAACCACATCGCGATCGCGGTCGTCCAGTTGTAGAACGGCGTGCCGACCGTCAGGCCCGCGAACGCGCTGCCGTTGTTGTTGGCGGCCGAGCTGAACGCGTACAGGATTTCCGAGAAGCCGTGCGGCCCCGGATTCGCGATGCCGGCCTTGCCCGCGTCGGCGAGCACGGCGATCGACGTACCGACCAGCACCAGCAGCGGCGTGAGCAGCACGACGATCGACACCATCTTCATCTCGTACGACTCGATCTTCTTGCCGACGTATTCCGGCGTGCGGCCGATCATCAGGCCGGCGACGAACACCGCGAGCAGCGCGAACACGAGCATCCCGTAGAGACCCGAGCCGACCCCGCCGTAGATCACTTCACCGAGCTGCATCAACAGCATCGGCACGAGGCCGCCGAGCGGCGTCAGCGAATCGTGCATCGTGTCGACGGCGCCGCACGACGCGGCCGTGGTCGCGACCGTGAAGATGCCGGTCTGCGCGATACCGAAGCGCGTTTCCTTGCCTTCCATGTTGCCGCCCGGCTGCAGCGCGCTCGTCGACTGGTCGACGTGCAGCGCGGCGAGCGTCGGGTTGCCGGCCTGCTCGGCGCTCACCTCGAAGCCGATCGCGATCACGAACGCGACCGTCATCGCCGCGAGCACGGCGATGCCCTGCCGGCGGTCGCCGATCATGCGGCCGAACACGAGGCACAGCGCGGCCGGGATGATCAGGATCGCGAAGATCTGCAGGAAGTTCGCGAACGGCGTCGGGTTTTCGTACGGGTGCGCGGAGTTCGCGTTGAAGAAGCCGCCGCCGTTGGTGCCGAGCATCTTGATCGCTTCCTGCGACGCCACCGGGCCCATCGCGAGCGTCTGTTTCGTGAGCGGGGTCGGCACCGTCACCGGGTTGCCCTTGTCGTCCTTCACCGGATTGCCCTGCGCGTCGAGCTTCGGCGCGGCGTAGGTGCTCGCCTGCAGCACCGGCACGTCCTGGTACGACTTCATGTTCTGGATCACGCCCTGGCTCATCAGCAGCGCGGCGAGGATCATCGACATCGGCACGAGCACGTACATCGTCACGCGCGTGAGGTCGACCCAGAAGTTGCCGATGGTCTGCGCGGTATGACGTGCGAAACCGCGGATCAGCGCGATCACGACGACGATGCCGGTTGCCGCCGACAGGAAGTTCTGCACGGTCAGGCCGAGCATCTGCGTCAGGTAGCTGACGGTCTGCTCGGGCGTGTAGTCCTGCCAGTTCGTGTTGGTGACGAAGCTGACGGCCGTGTTGAACGCGCCGTCGACCGTCATCGCACCGAACTGCTGCGGGTTGCCGGGCAGGAAGCCCTGCAGCCGCAGCAGGCCGTAGAGGAACAGCGCGCCGAGCGCGTTGAACGCGATCGTCGCGACCGCGTACTGCTTCCAGTTCATCTCGCTGCCGGCGTCGACGCCGGCAATGCGGTACAGCGCGCGCTCGAGCGGCCCGAATACGCGCACGACGCGCGAACTGCCGTCCATCACCGCGGACAGATAGCGCGCGACCGGAACGGCCGCCGCCAGCAGCACGACGATGAAGAGCAGCGTCTGAAAGAGATTGTTCGCGTTCATTCGATGTCCTCCGCGCGCAGCAGCGCAAAGACGAGATACGCGAACAGCAGGGCCGTCGAGGCGCCCGCCAGCCAAAGCATCCAGGTCATGCTCGCCCCCCGCGACCGTATTGCACGAGCTTGTCGCAACCGGCAATCAAACCGAGGATCAGCGCGGTGAAGAGCACCAGTGCGCCGATAAATACCCCATCCATTTTTCTGTTCTCCATCGTCGAAATCAGACGACTAGAACCTTATGGGAACGCACGTAAAGGACGGGTCAAAGGTATCGGGGCGCGTATAAAAAACGCGTAAACGTGGAATTCGGGTGGAGGACGGCGGGAACCGGGAGGCGGGAGGCGGGACGGGCGGCGCCGTGGCGCCGCCCGGACAAGCGCGTGCCGGCATGGCGCCGGCACGGGGAGACCAGTCAGGGAACGAGGATCGTCGAGCCGGTGGTCTTGCGCGCTTCGAGATCTTCATGCGCGCGGCCGACTTCCGCGAGCGGGTAGCGCTGGTTGATGCTCGTCTTCACCTTGCCCGACAGGATCACGTCGAACAGCTCGGCGGCCGCGGCTTCGAGATCGGCGCGCTTCGCGATGTACGAGAACAGCGTGGGGCGCGTAAAGAACAACGAGCCGCGCGACGAGAATTCCTTCGAGTCGATCGGCGGCAGCGGGCCCGACGCGTTGCCGAAGCTGACGAAATAGCCGAGCGGCGCAAGGCTATCGAGCGAGCCGATGTAAGTGTCCTTGCCGATCGAGTCGTAGACGACCGGCACGCCTGCGCCGTTCGTGATCTCCTTCACGCGCTGCGTGAAGTTCTCGCGCGTGTAGACGATCGGATGGTCGCAGCCGTGCGCCTTCGCGAGTGCGGCCTTCTCGTCGGAGCCGACCGTCCCGATCACGGTCGCGCCGAGCGCCTTCGCCCACTGGCACACCAGGAGGCCGACGCCGCCGGCCGCCGCGTGGATCAGGATCGTGTCGCCGGCCTTCACCGGATACGTGCGGCGCAGCAGGTAGTGAGCGGTCAGGCCCTGCAGCATCACCGACGCCGCGTCGTCGTAGCTGATGCCGTCCGGCAGCTTCACGAGCCGCTCGGCCGGCATCACGCGTTCCTGCGCGTACGCGCCCGGCGGCTGCCCGACGTACGCGACGCGGTCGCCCGCCTTGAACGCGGTCACGCCTTCGCCGACGGCCGTCACCTCGCCCGCCGCCTCCATCCCGAGACCGCCGGGCAGCGCTTGCGGGTACAAACCGGTGCGGAAATAGACGTCGATGTAGTTGAGACCGACCGCGTGCTGCCGGATGCGGACTTCACCTGCCTTCGGTTCGCCGACCTCGACATCGACCCACTTCATCACGTCCGGGCCGCCCGGCTGGTCGTATCGGATTGCTTTCGGCATCGTTTCGCTCCTCGTGTCTGATTCGGTCAGGGAAAAATCCGGGTCGCCGATCCGCGGAGCCCGGCCTCATGCGGGTACCGGGCGGCAGGCGCGCGTCGCGACGCACGATTCTCGCGCGCCGCGGCCATCCGTGCATGGCCCTGCCGCCAGCAGGGGCAATCGGGCGCGGGCCGCCCTCAGCAGACGTCCTGCATGTTGCGCGCCAGATCGTCGAGCAGCATCCGCGCGGTGGCGACGTTGGTCGCGACCGGTACGTCGTGCACGTCGCAGGCACGCACGAGCGCGGTGATGTCGGGGTCGTGCGGCTGCGCGGTCATCGGGTCGCGCAGGAACACGACGATGTCGATGCGGCCGTCGGCCAGTTCCGCACCGATCTGCAGGTCGCCGCCGAGCGGCCCAGACAGCTTGCGCTCGACCTCGAGCCCGTGCGCGTCCGCGATGCGGCCGCCCGTCGTGCCGGTCGCCACCAGCCGGCATTGCGCGAGCGTCGTGCGGAATTCGCCCGCGAGCGCGACGATCTCGTCCTTCTTCGCGTCGTGCGCAATCAATGCGATGCGGGGTTTGCTCATCTCCAGATCCTTCGTGTCAGGTGGTTGTCGTGAAAGGCGGCGCGTGCGTCAGAACGTGCCCGGATACGAGCCGCCGTCGAGCAGCCAGTTCTGCCCGGTGATGTAGCCGGCGTGCACGCTGCACAGGAACGCGCACGCCGCGCCAAATTCCGCACGGGTGCCGAGGCGGCCGGCCGGGATGTCCTTCGTGCGCCGCGCGCGCATCTCGTCGACGCTCACACCCTGCGCCTTCGCCGACGCGGCGAGCGTGGTCGCGATCCGGTCGGTGTCGAACAGGCCCGGCAGCAGGTTGTTGATCGTCACGCCCTGCCCCGCAACCTTGCGCGACAGCCCCGCGACGAAGCCGGTCAGCCCCGAGCGAGCCCCGTTCGACAGCGCGAGCACGTCGATCGGCGCCTTCACGGCCGAGCTGGTGATGTTGACGATCCGGCCGAAGCCGCGCGCGATCATCCCGTCGACGGTCGCGCGGATCAGCTCGATCGGCGTCAGCATGTTCGCTTCGAGCGCGCGGATCCAGTCGTCGTGCGAGAAGTCGCGGAAGTCACCGGGCGGCGGGCCGCCGGCATTCGTCACGAGAATGTCCGGCTGCGGGCACGCGGCGAGCGCGGCCGCGCGCCCGTCCGGCGTCGTGATGTCGCAGGCGACCGCGGTCACCGACACGTTCGCGCCGGCGCGGATCTCCTCCGCGGTTTCCTCCAGCGTGGCGCGCGTGCGCGCGACGATCACGAGGTTCACGCCCTCGGCGGCCAGCGCTTCCGCGCAGCCGCGACCGAGCCCCTTGCTTGCCGCGCACACCAGCGCGGTCTTTCCTTCGATGCCGAGATCCATCGTCGATTCCTTGGTGGCGACACGCGCCGGCTCGGCCCGATCACGCCGGCGCACGGACCCCGGACGGGTCAGGCGGGCAATCGGGCGGGCACGGGCGCGCGGATTGTCGTGAGACGTCGATATTATCCGGATCATGCGGCGCGCCTTGGTAAAATTGCGGGCATAAGCGCGCGGCCGGCTTGCGCCCGCCACCGCCCCCGATCCTCTTTTGCCGCCAAGGCGCCCCCGTCATGAAACAGGACAGCCGTTTCCCGAATCTCTTCATCACCGATCACCCGCTGATTCAGCACAAGCTCACGCACATGCGCGACAAGGACACGTCCACGCGCACGTTCCGCGAGCTGCTGCGCGAAATCACGCTGCTGATGGGCTATGAGATCACCCGCAACCTGCCGATCACGACCAAGCGGGTCGAAACCCCGCTCGTCGAGGTCGACGCGCCGGTGATCGCGGGCAAGAAGCTGGCGATCGTGCCGGTGCTGCGCGCGGGCATCGGGATGTCGGACGGCCTGCTCGACCTGGTTCCGTCGGCCCGCGTCGGCCACATCGGCGTGTATCGCGCCGACGACCATCGCCCGGTCGAATACCTGGTGCGCCTGCCGGATCTGGAAGACCGCATCTTCATCCTGTGCGACCCGATGGTCGCGACCGGCTACTCGGCCGTGCACGCGGTCGACGTGCTGAAGCGCCGCAACGTGCCGGCCGCGAACATCATGTTCGTCGCGCTGGTCGCCGCTCCCGAAGGCGTGCAGGTGTTCCAGGACGCGCACCCGGACGTGAAGCTGTTCGTCGCGTCGCTCGATTCTCACCTGAACGAGCATGCGTACATCGTGCCGGGCCTCGGCGACGCGGGCGACCGCCTGTTCGGCACCAAGAACTGAGCCCCGGTACGGCCGCGCGGCGCGCGGCCCGGCCCGCGGCGGCCCGCCTGGCCGTCCGGCCATGCGCGGCGGCCCCGATCCGGCGGTCGCCGCGTGATAAAATCTCGATCCACTCGACACGCGCGGCCCCGCGGCTTCATGCCCGCCGACACGGCCGCCGATTCAACGACACACTGAAACAATCGCCCGCGCTGTGCGCCCGGGCACGGAGAAAGGTATGGCTGGTCATTCGAAATGGGCCAACATCAAGCATAAGAAGGCAGCGGCCGACGCGAAGCGCGGCAAGATCTGGACCCGCCTGATCAAGGAAATCCAGGTCGCGGCGCGCCTCGGCGGCGGTGACGTCAACTCGAACCCGCGCCTGCGTCTGGCGGTCGACAAGGCGGCCGACGCGAACATGCCGAAGGACAACGTCAAGCGCGCGATCGATCGCGGCGTCGGCGGCGCGGATGGCGCGAACTACGAGGAAATCCGCTACGAAGGCTACGGCATCAGCGGCGCGGCGATCATCGTCGACACGCTGACCGACAACCGCACCCGCACGGTCGCGGAAGTCCGCCATGCGTTCTCGAAGTTCGGCGGCAACATGGGCACCGACGGCTCGGTCGCATTCATGTTCGATCACGTCGGCCAGTTCCTGTTCGCACCGGGCACGTCGGAAGACGCGCTGATGGAAGCCGCGCTCGAAGCCGGCGCGAACGACGTGAACACGAACGACGACGGTTCGATCGAAGTGCTGTGCGACTGGCAGGCATTCTCGGCGGTGAAGGACGCGCTCGAAGCCGGCGGCTTCAAGGCCGAGCTCGCCGAAGTGACGATGAAGCCGCAGAACGAAGTCGAATTCACCGGCGACGACGCGGTGAAGATGCAGAAGCTCCTCGACGCGCTCGAGAACCTCGACGACGTGCAGGACGTGTATACGAACGCCGTCATCGTCGAGGAATGAGGTGCCGGCCGCCGTGTTCCTGTCGCGGCGGCGGCCCGACCGAATCCGCGGCCGGCGCGCCTGAGCGTGCCGGCCGCCCTGTTTTCTAGTCTGCGGGGAATCCCATGAAACTACTCGTCGTCGGTTCCGGCGGCCGCGAACATGCGCTGGCGTGGAAGCTCGCGCAGTCGCCGCGCGTCCAGATGGTCTACGTCGCGCCCGGCAATGGCGGCACGGCGCAGGACGAGCGCCTGAAGAACGTCGACATCACGGCGCTCGACGAACTCGCCGATTTCGCGGAACGCGAAGGCGTCGCGTTCACGCTCGTCGGGCCGGAAGCGCCGCTCGCGGCCGGCATCGTCAACCTGTTCCGCGCACGCGGCCTGAAGGTCTTCGGCCCGACCCGCGAAGCCGCGCAGCTCGAGAGCTCGAAGGATTTCGCGAAGGCGTTCATGAAGCGCCACGGCATCCCGACCGCCGAGTACGAAACGTTCTCCGACGTCGCCGCCGCGCACGCGTACATCGACGCGAAGGGTGCGCCGATCGTCGTGAAGGCCGACGGCCTCGCGGCCGGCAAGGGCGTCGTCGTCGCGATGACGCTGGAAGAGGCGCACGAAGCGGTCGACATGATGCTGTCGGGCAACAAGCTCGGCGACGCCGGCGCGCGTGTCGTGATCGAGGAATTCCTCGACGGCGAGGAAGCGAGCTTCATCGTGATGGTCGACGGCAAGCACGCGCTGGCGCTGGCGTCCAGCCAGGACCACAAGCGCCTGCTGGATGAAGACCGCGGCCCGAACACCGGCGGCATGGGCGCGTATTCGCCCGCGCCGATCGTCACGCCGCAGATGCACGCACGCGTGATGCGCGAGATCATCATGCCGACCGTGCGCGGGATGGAGAAGGACGGCATCCGCTTCACGGGCTTCCTGTATGCGGGCCTGATGATCGACAAGGAAGGCAATCCGCGCACGCTCGAGTTCAACTGCCGGATGGGCGACCCGGAAACGCAGCCGATCATGGCGCGCCTGAAGAGCGATTTCTCGAAGGTCGTCGAGCAGGCGATCGCGGGCACGCTCGACACGGTCGAGCTCGACTGGGACCGCCGCACCGCGCTGGGCGTCGTGCTGGCCGCGCACGGTTATCCGGACGCGCCGCGCAAGGGCGACCGCATCAACGGTATCCCGGCCGAGACCGAACAGGCCGTCACGTTCCATGCAGGCACGACGCTCGACGGCGACAAGCTGACGACGTCCGGCGGCCGCGTGCTGTGCGTGGTCGGCCTCGCCGATTCGGTGCGCGAAGCGCAACAGCATGCGTACGAGACGATCAACCAGATCAATTTCGAAGGCATGCAATACCGCCGCGACATCGGCTTCCGCGCACTCAACCGCAAGAGCGCGTGACGTTGCAATTGCCGCCCCGCCCGCGCGCGGCGGCGGCCCCTCTGCCGGGGTTCGTTAGAATGCCCGGCAGAAGCCTTTTTTACGGCCCCCGCTTCGGGCGGGGGCACCCAGTCCAGACATGACCGATTCGACCTACGACGTAGCGCGTGTGCGCACGTACCTCCAGGGCCTGCAGACACGCATCGCCGACGCGCTCGGCGCGCTCGACGGTACGCCGCTCGCGACCGACGCATGGCAACGCGGGCCGGCCGAACGCCTGCGCGGCGGCGGCTGCACGCGGATTCTCGAAGGCGGCCGCGTGTTCGAACGCGCGGGGATCGGCTTTTCCGACGTCGCGGGCGATGCGCTGCCGCCGTCGGCGAGCGCGGCGCGCCCGCAGCTCGCGGGCCGCGGCTTCGAGGCGCTCGGTGTGTCGCTGGTGCTGCACCCGCGCAATCCGTACTGCCCGACCGTACACATGAACGTGCGGATGCTGATCGCGACGAAACCGGGCGAGGAGCCCGTGTTCTGGTTCGGCGGCGGCATGGATCTGACACCGGTTTATGGTTTCGAGGACGACGCCCGGCATTTCCACCAGACCTGCAAGGATGCGCTCGACCCGTTCGGCGTCGAGCTCTACCCGCGCTTCAAGAAATGGTGCGACGAGTATTTCTTCCTGAAGCACCGCAACGAGATGCGCGGCATCGGCGGGATCTTCTTCGACGATTTCTCCGAGCCCGGTTTCGAACGCTCGTTTGACATGATGCAAAGCGTCGGCGACGCGTTCCTGCAAGCCTACCTGCCGATCGTCGAGCGGCGCGCCGAGCTGCCGTACGGCGAGCGCGAGCGCGACTTCCAGGCGTACCGCCGCGGCCGCTACGTCGAATTCAACCTCGTGTTCGATCGCGGCACGCTGTTCGGCCTGCAAAGCGGCGGCCGGACCGAGTCGATCCTAATGTCGATGCCGCCGGTCGCGAACTGGCGCTACAACTGGCAGCCCGAGCCGGGTTCGCCGGAAGCGCGCCTGTACAGCGACTTCATCGTGCCGCGCGACTGGGTCTGACCCCGCCTCAAGCAAAGGACGCGTTTCTGGACACCACCGCCCGCCCCGCCCCGCTGCCGCGTCGTATCGGCTTGCTGGGCGGCACTTTCGACCCGATCCACGACGGCCATCTCGCGCTCGCGCGCCGGTTCGCCGAGCTGCTCGGCCTGACCGAACTCGTCTTGCTGCCCGCCGGGCAGCCGTACCAGAAGCGCGACGTCTCGGCCGCCGAGCATCGGCTCGCGATGACGCGCGCGGCCGCCGGCTCGCTGTCCGTGCCGGGCGTGACCGTAACCGTCGCCACCGACGAGATCGAGCACGCCGGCCCGACCTACACGGTCGAGACGCTCGCGCGCTGGCGCGAGCGGATCGGCCCGGGCGCATCGCTGTCGCTGCTGATCGGCGCCGACCAGCTCGTGCGCCTCGACACGTGGCGCGACTGGCGCAAGCTGTTCGACTACGCGCACATCTGCGTGGCGACGCGCCCGGGTTTCGACCTCGGCGCGGCGCCGCCGGACGTCGCGCAGGAAATCGCCGCGCGGCAGGCCGGCGCCGACGTGCTCAAGGCCACGCCGGCAGGCCACCTGCTGATCGATACGACCCTTTCGTTCGACATTGCCGCGACCGACATCCGCGCCCACCTGCGCGAATGCATCGCGCGCCATGCGCAAATGCCCGACGCATCGGCCGAGCATGTGCCGGCCGCCGTATGGGCCTATATTCTTCAACATCGCCTCTACCATTCCTGAATCCATGGATATTCGCAAACTGCAGCGCGTGATCGTCGACGCCCTCGAAGACGTCAAGGCGCAAGACATCAAGGTGTTCAACACCAGCCACCTGACCGAACTGTTCGACCGCGTGGTCGTCGCTTCGGGCACCTCCAACCGCCAGACCAAGGCGCTCGCGTCGAGCGTGCGTGACAAGGTCAAGGAAGCCGGCGGCGACATCGTCAGCTCCGAAGGCGAAGACACCGGCGAATGGGTGCTCGTCGACTGCGGCGACGCAATCGTGCACATCCTGCAACCGGCGCTGCGCCAGTACTACAACCTCGAGGAAATCTGGGGCGACAAGCCCGTGCGGATGAAGCTCGGCGGCGGCAAGGGCAACGGCTTCGCCCAGGCCAGCGAAGGCGACGACGAAGAAGAAGAGGAAGCCGCGCCCGCCCGCCCGGCGCGCAAGACGGCCGCCCGCCGCCGTTGAGCCCCGAGTCGTCAAGCGTCTTCCGATGAAGCTTTTCATCCTTGCGGTCGGCCACAAGATGCCGGGCTGGATCGCATCCGGCTTCGACGAATACACGAAGCGGATGCCGCCCGAGCTGCGCATCGAGTTGCGCGAGATCAAGCCTGAACTGCGTTCGGGCGGCCGCAGCGCCGAGAGCGTGATGGCGGCCGAGCGGCAGAAGATCGAGGCCGCGCTGCCGAAGGGTGCGCGCCTCGTCGCGCTCGACGAGCGCGGCCGCGACTGGACCACGATGCAGCTCGCGCAGGCGCTGCCCGGCTGGCAGCAGGACGGCCGCGACGTCGCGTTCGTGATCGGCGGCGCCGACGGGCTCGATCCCGAACTGAAAGCGCGTGCCGACACGCTGCTGCGTATCTCGAGCATGACGCTGCCGCACGGGATGGTGCGCGTGCTGCTCGCCGAACAGCTTTACCGGGCGTGGAGCATCACGCAGAATCACCCCTACCACCGCGCATGACGTGTCGTCCTCGAGACGCGCGCCACGCGCGCACACCGAGATAACGACACCATGCCGTCCAGCACGCCCCCCGCGCTTTTCCCGACCCTTTACCTCGCTTCGCAAAGCCCGCGCCGCCAGGAGCTCCTGCAACAGATCGGCGTACGCTTCGAGCTGCTGCTGCCGCGCCCCGACGAGGACGCCGAGGCGCTCGAGGCCGAACTGCCCGGCGAAGCCGCCGATGCGTACGTGCGGCGCGTGACCATCGCCAAAGCGGAGGCTGCGCGTGCGCGCCTCGTCGCGAGCGGCAAGCCGGCCTCGCCGGTGCTGGTCGCCGATACGACCGTCACGATCGACGGCGCGATCCTCGGCAAGCCGACCGACGCCGACGACGCGCTCGCGATGCTGACGCGCCTCGCCGGCCGCGAACATGCGGTGCTGACCGCCGTTGCCGTGATCGATGCCGACGGCGAACTGCTGCCGCCCGCGCTGTCACGCTCTTCGGTGCGATTCGCGGCCGCGTCGCGCGACGCGTACGCGCGCTACGTCGAATCGGGCGAGCCGTTCGGCAAGGCCGGCGCGTATGCGATCCAGGGGCGCGCCGCCGAGTTCATCGAGCGAATCGACGGTTCCCATTCAGGTATCATGGGTCTGCCCCTTTTTGAGACTGCCGCGCTGCTGCGCGCCGCGCGCGTCGCCTTCTGAACCCACCATGAACGAAGAAATCCTGATCAACCTCACGCCGCAGGAAACGCGGGTCGCACTCGTCCAGCAAGGCGCGGTGCAGGAGCTTCACGTCGAGCGCACGCTGTCGCGCGGGCGGGTCGGCAACATCTATCTCGGCAAGGTCGTGCGCGTGCTGCCCGGCATGCAGTCGGCGTTCATCGACATCGGCCTCGAACGCGCGGCGTTCCTGCACGTCGCCGACATCTGGCATCCGCGCCTCGCGGGCGAGCCGCAGTCGGGCACGCCGCACCAGCCGATCGAGAAGATCGTGTTCGAAGGCCAGACGCTGATGGTCCAGGTGATCAAGGATCCGATCGGCACGAAGGGCGCGCGGCTGTCGACGCAGGTCAGCATCGCGGGCCGCACGCTCGTCTACCTGCCGCAGGAGCCGCATATCGGCATCTCGCAGAAGATCGAGAGCGAGGCCGAACGCGAGGCCGTGCGCGCGCGCCTGACGGCCGTGATCCCGCCGGACGAGAAAGGCGGCTACATCGTGCGCACGATCGCCGAGGATGCCACCTCCGACGAACTCGCCGGCGACGTCACGTACCTGCGCAAGACGTGGGCGACGATCGTCGCCCAGGCACAGCGGCTGCCGGCGACGAGCCTGCTGTACCAGGATCTCGATCTCGCGCAGCGCGTGCTGCGCGATTTCGCGAACGACGACACGACGCGCATCCAGGTCGATTCGCGCGAGACGTACCAGCGCCTGTCGGAATTCGCGGGCGAATTCACGCCGGCCGTGAGCCCGAAGCTGCACCACTACACCGGCGAGCGTCCGCTGTTCGACCTGTACAACATCGAGACGGAGATCCAGCGCGCGCTGTCGCGCCGCGTCGACCTGAAGTCGGGCGGTTACCTGATGATCGACCAGACCGAGGCGATGACGACGATCGACGTGAACACGGGCGGCTACGTCGGCGCGCGCAACTTCGACGACACGATCTTCAAGACCAACCTCGAGGCCGCGCATACGATCGCGCGGCAACTGCGGCTGCGCAACCTCGGCGGGATCATCATCATCGACTTCATCGACATGGAGAACGCCGAGCATCGCGACGCGGTGCTGTCCGAGTTGAAGAAGGCGCTGTCGCGCGACCGCACGCGCGTGACCGTCAACGGGTTCTCGCAGCTCGGCCTCGTCGAGATGACGCGCAAGCGTACGCGCGAATCGCTCGCGCACGTGCTGTGCGAGCCGTGCCCGACCTGCCAGGGCAAGGGCCAGGTGAAGACGTCGCGCACCGTGTGCTACGACATCCTGCGCGAGATCCTGCGCGAGTCGCGGCAGTTCAACCCGCGCGAATTCCGCGTGATCGCCGCGCAGCAGGTGATCGACCTGTTCCTCGACGAGGAGTCGCAGCATCTCGCGATGCTGATCGACTTCATCGGCAAGCCGGTGTCGCTGCAGGTCGAATCGAACCTGAGCCAGGAGCAGTACGATATCGTGCTGATGTAACGTTCCGTCCATCCGCCGCCGGCATCGCCGCGCGGCGCTTCGATGCGGCGCCCGGGCCGCCCGCGCATGTCGCGCCGGCACCCGCCGCCGCCCTTTCACCCTACCCTTTTCGCATTCACCACACACCATGAGCCAAGTCCACAACCGCCGCCAGCGCAAGAAACTCCACATCGGCGAATTCCAGGAACTCGCGTTCAACGCCACCGCGCATTACCGCAACGAAATGACCGACCTCGAGCGCGGCGAACTGATCGATGCGTTCATCGACTTCGTCGAAGCGAACGGGCTGCTGACCGTCGCGTCGGCGGACGAAGGCATCGGCGCTTACGTGATTTCCGGCGCGCCGCGCGGCACGACGACCGACGCCGACCGCGAACTCGTGCGCGGCTGGCTGGCCGCACGGCCGGAACTGACCGACGTCAAGGTCAGCGAATTCAGCGACGCGTGGTACCCGGAAGCCTGAGTTTCCGGCTTCACGCCCCTCGCGCAGCGCCCGCGCCTGCCCGCCGCCACGGCGGGTAGGGCCGGCGCCGCCCCGCTCCCTCCGCCTCGCCTCCCCATCCTCTCCCGCCATCGCGCGACATCCGCGCCACCGGCACCGACGCACACGATTTCCGCCGCGTCGACGGTGATTACCCCGATTTCGGCAGTGAATCGGACGCTTACTTCAATTTAACGTTGCTTAAAGGACGGCTCGCGCCGGCAGACCTACTCTGATCGCCAGGAATCCGATGTTTTGCGGTGCGATCGGCAAGCAAGACGAAATAATGCAAACCGCTCGCCCGACAGATGCTCCGGATTCCGGTACGGGCGAAAACGCGACACGGCGACAGATCAATCAGGGAGACAACCGACGATGCGCCCGCCGCTTCCCCATCGCAGCGACACATTGACGCACGCGAAGGCCGCCTGACCCCACTCTCCAACGACTACGAGGACGACATGGATACGCCGACCACCTATCAGGCAGGACTCCGAATGATCATGATCGCGGCGGGCGTCGCAGCGCTGGTGTCGCTGTCCGCGTGCGGCGGCTCCGGCTCGCTGAGCCAGGGCACCGGCGCCGCAGGATCGGGTTCGGGCGACACGACCGCCACGACCGGCGGCACGAGCAACGGCTCGGGCAGCGGTTCCGGCAGCGGCTCGACCGTCGGCAGCACGGGCAGCGGCAGCGGCTCGGGCACCGGCTCGGCGGGCAGCGGCGCATCCGCCAATGCACTCGGCCAGACGATCGACTCGTCCAGCAACATCGTGACGGCCGCGGGCGGCACGGTATCGAGCGTCGGCACGACGATCGCGGGCCAGTCGGTGCCCGGCGCCAATGCGTCGACCACGCAAGGTCTCGGCACGGTCGTGCAGGATGCCGGCGCGGCCGTCACGACGCTCGGCACCGGCCTCGGCTCGGGGCTCGGCCAGCTCGGCGCATCGTCGAACCCGGTCGGCACGACGGTCGCGAGCACCGGCGGCGTGGTCACGAACCTCGGCAACGCGGTCGCGGCGGCCGGCGGCGTCGTGTCGAGCCTCGGCGCCAGCGGTTCGGCGCTGGCGCCGCTCGCGCCCGTCACGTCGCCGGGCGGCGGCGCGGTCACGATGCTCGGCAACACGATCGCGGGCGGCGGTGCGACGCTCGGCACGCAGTTGTCGACCGGCCCCGTCGCGCAGGTCACGGGCGCCGCCAGCTCGGCGATCACGCCGATCACGACGCAGGTCGGGTCGGTCACGCAGACCGTCGCGTCGAGCACGCCGCTCGGCGCACCGCTGACGAACCTCGTGACGACGGTCGGCAACGGCGTCGCGAACGCCGGCACGACGATCGCGAAAACCGGCGGGAATCCAGTGACGACCGGCGTCGGCAACGTCGTGACCGCGACCGGCAACACGGTGGCCACCGCCGGCACGGCGCTGCTGGGCGGGGGCGGCGCCACGACGAGCCCGCTCGCGCCGGTCACGGGCCTCTTGTCGACCGGCGCCCTCGGCGGCGCGACGGGCGGCAGCAACCCGGCAGGGGCGCTCACGTCGGCGGTCGGCACCGTGACGGGAGCGGTGTCGGGCGCAACCGGCGGCTCGCCCGTCGCGGGTTTGACGGGCGGCAGCGGCACCGGTGCGCTCTCGAAAACGGGCGGCGGCGTGCTCGCCCCCGTGACGACGACGCTCGGCGCGCTGGTCAAGTAAGCGGCAGGCCGGCACGGCGGGCGCATCGTCGCGGACGATCGGGCGCCTTGGCCTTGGCCTTGGCCGTCATCCCCCCTTCCCCACCCCGCGATCCCTTCCTTTTCCCGACAGTCCGCCTCCAGCCAGCCATCGAAATCGGACCTGAAAGCAAGACACGTTAAAATCTCACCTCGCGTGGTGCGCCGCCCGCACCCGCCATCCATCGCCAGCCGCGTGCCTCCGGGCCGCCCCCGACCCATGGAGTGAGTGTCAATGAGCGGCGGACTTCCGTTTCCCGCATCCCGCAGCAAGTCGTTGCCGTCCTCGACGGTTTTCCTGATCCTCGCCGCCGCCACGCTGCTGTCCGGCTGCGGGCTGCTGCCGGTGCAGAATCCGCCCGCGCCGATCAGCGAGGCGCTCGTCGAGCCCGTCGAGGAAACCGCCGGCGAACCGCTGACGATGCCGCCCGTGCCCGCGCCGACGCACCCGGAGGAACCGGAAGCGCCGAAGAAGCCGCACCGCGAAGTCACGCGGCCGAAGCCCGTGCAACGCCCCGAATCGCCGACACCGCCCCCGCCGCCTCCGCCTCCGATCGTCGCGACGCGCCCGCTCGACCGCACCCAGATCCATGCGCTGCTCGACAGCGAAGTCGCGCGCCGCAACGGCAAGGTGATCGGCCGCGCGGTCGACATGGTGACCGACGCGAGCGGCAAGCCGCGCGAGATGATCGTGAACCTGCAGGGCTTCATGGGCGTGGGCGACCGCAAGGTCATCTTCCCGTGGAACGTGTTCCGCTTCACGCCGGGCGGCAAGCAAGAGCCGATCGTGCTCGACGTGCCGTCGGGCGACCTGCCGCCGGCCGCGCGGCCCAAGGCCGTGCCGCTGTCCGGTTCGGCAGCCGCCTCGCCCGCGACGCGGCTGCCGATGCTCGACAGCGACGTCGAGCGTCCGAACGGCACGAAGATCGGCCGGATCGTCGACGTGCTGATCGACCGCGCATCGCAGCCGCAGGCGGTCGTGCTCGACCTCGGCGGCCTCGTCAATACCGACCGCCGTTCGATCGCCGCGAGCTGGGGCGCGCTGCGCTTCGTCATGCGCGACAAGGCGCTGCGCCCGCAGCTCGACCTGAACGACGCACAGATCAAGGCGTCGCCGCCCTACGCGGCCGACAAGCCGATCGTCGCGGTTTTCCCGCCCGTTGCCCCGGCACCGGCTTCGTCTGCGAGCGCGACCCGATGACGATCAAGCATTCCGTCAGCGCACGCAGTCTCCGGTCCCTCGACTGGCTCAACTTCTTCGTTGCAAACGTTCAAACAGGGTTCGGTCCGTTCATCGCGTCCTACCTCGCGTCGCACAAGTGGACGCAGGGCGAGATCGGCATGGTGCTGTCGATCGGCACGATCAGCGCGATGGTCAGCCAGGTGCCGGGCGGCGCGGCCGTCGATGCGCTGAAGAACAAGAAAGGCGCGGCCGCGTGGGCGATCGCGGCCATCATCCTGTCCGCGGTGCTGCTCGCGTCGAGCCCGACGATCGTGCCGGTGATCGCCGCCGAGGTGTTCCACGGCTTCGCGAGCTGCATGCTCGTGCCGGCCATGGCCGCGATCTCTTTCTCGCTCGTCGGCCGCGCCGACCTTGGCGACCGGCTCGGCCGCAACGCGCGCTGGGCGTCGATCGGCAGCGCGGTCGCGGCGGGCCTGATGGGGCTCACCGGCGAATATTTCTCCGCCCGCGCGGTGTTCTGGCTGACCGCCGTGCTCGCGCTGCCCGCGCTGTTCGCGCTCGCGATGATCCAGCCGACGCACCAGGTGATCCCGCAGTCGTCGAAGCCCGACGATCGCGACGAAGCCGGCGAACGCGAAACGCTGCTCGAGTTGCTGCGCGACCGCCGGATGCTGATCTTCGCCGCGTGCGTCGTGCTGTTCCACCTGTCGAACGCGGCGATGCTGAACCTCGCGGCCGGCGAAGTCACGGCCGGGATGGGCGAGAACGTGCAGCTCGTGATCGCCGCGTGCATCATCGTGCCGCAGGCGATCGTCGCGATGCTGTCGCCGTGGGTCGGCCGCTCCGCGCAACGCTGGGGGCGCCGGCCGATCCTGCTGCTCGGCTTCTCGGCGCTGCCGGTGCGCGCGCTGCTGTTCGCCGGCGTGAGCAGCCCGTACCTGCTGGTGCCGGTGCAGATGCTCGACGGCATCAGCGCGGCCGTATTCGGTGTGATGCTGCCGCTGATCGCCGCCGACGTCGCGGGCGGCAAGGGCCGCTACAACCTGTGCATCGGGCTCTTCGGGCTCGCGGCCGGGATCGGCGCGACGCTCAGCACGGCCGCGGCCGGCTACGTCGCCGATCACTTCGGCAACGCCGTGAGCTTCTTCGGGCTCGCGGGCGCCGGTGCGCTCGCGGTACTGCTGGTCTGGCTCGTGATGCCCGAAACGCGCGTCGCGAACGGTGATGCGGCCGCCGACGAACCGGCCGCCGCATCGCCCGAACAGGCGCGCTGACACCGGCGCGCCGCCGTTACCCGCTTCTTGGCCAACGCATGATGGATACGATCAGGACACTCAACGAAGCCCGCCAGCAGATCCAGCAGTCGATCTTCGATCTGTTCAAGGGGCTGTCATTCAGCGAGCGGCTCGCGCAAGGCGGGCTGATGGCGCTGCAGGCCGTGTGCGGCGCATGCCTCGCGTACGTGATCGGCCGCGCGCTGCACACCGAGCAGGCCGTGTGGGCGGCGATCACCGCGATCGCCGTGACGCAGCACAACTACTCGGACACGATGTCGCTGTCGCGCGACCAGTTCGTCGGCGCGATGGTCGGCGGCGTGCTCGGCTTCGCCGGCGCGGCGCTCGGCGGCGACCGCCTCGTCGCGTACGCGATGACCGTCGCGGTCGTGATCGTCTGTTGCTGGTGCCTGAACGTCGGCAGCGCCGCACGGCTCGGCGGCGTGACCGCGACGATCGTGCTGCTGTTTCCGGGCAACGGCCCGCTGTGGGACATTCCGCTGATGCGGCTCGGCGAGGTGACGCTCGGCACCGTGTGTGCGCTGGGCGTGTGCTGGGTGATGTCGAAAATCGAGCGCCGCTGGTTCAGCCACGCGGCGGCTAAGTGACGGGTTGATCCGGCTGCCCGGCGCGTATCGCGGCATCGCGGCATCGCGATCCGTGCCGGGCGATCGGCCAGGTCAGTCGCCGATCCGCAGCACGATGCCGGACCCGATCTGCACCAGCAGGTGATCCCCGCCGACGCCGACCCATTGATAGCCGCGCGGCGGCGGGCTCAGGTGATAGCCGCGCCAGTCGTCGATCACGTACTGGCGATCGCGGAACTCGGGCGGAAGCCGGTCGCCCTTGTGCCATTCGCGGCGCGGCTGGTCGGCCCAGCGCGGCGGCACGTCGTCCTCATGGCGCATCTGGCCGGGCGGCATGTGTTTCGGGCCGTGGCCGCGCTGCATGCCATGGCCGCCCTGGTCGTCGTGGTGGTCGTGGTCCTGCGCCATCGCGGCCGGCGCGGCGAAACCCGCCGCGATCAGCGCGGCCAGCAGCATCCCGTGCATCTTCTTCATCGTGCCTTCCCTCCGTGTTGTCACGTCGAACGAAACGACTCGAACTGCCCGATGAAGACTAGCACACGGTATCGCGGGGCCACATGACCGCGCATGTGACCGCGCGTTACGCCGCCTGCTGCTGGTACTGGATCCGGTGCAGGTGCGCGTAGAGGCCGCCGTGGCGCAGCAATTCGTCGTGGCTGCCCTCTTCGACGATCTTGCCGGCCTCGAGCACGAGGATGCGGTCCGCGCGCTCGATCGTCGACAGCCGGTGCGCGATCACGAGCGTCGTGCGGCCTTCCATCAGCCGCTCGAGCGCGGCCTGCACGTGGCGTTCCGATTCCGAGTCGAGCGCCGACGTCGCTTCGTCGAGGATCAGGATCGGCGCATCCTTGTAGATCGCGCGCGCGATCGCGAGCCGCTGCCGCTGGCCGCCGGACAGCCGCATCCCGTTGCCGCCGACGAGCGTGTCGAGCCCATCGGGCATCGCGGCGACCGCATCGGCGAGATTCGCGGCCTCGAGCGCGGCCTGCACGCGGGCGCGGTCGGGCGTCTGCCCGTACGCGACGTTCGCGGCGATCGTGTCGTTGAACAGCACGACGTCCTGGCTGACCATCGCCATCTGGCCGCGCAGCGCGTGGAGGTCGTAGTCGGCCACCGGCACGCCGTCGACCAGGATCGCCCCGTCGGTTGGGTCGAAGAAGCGCGGCAGCAGGTTCACGAGCGTCGTCTTGCCGCTGCCCGACGGGCCCGCGAGCGCGATCATTTCACCTGGCGCGACCTTGAACGAGATGCGGTCGAGCGTCGGCCGCTCGGCCGCGCCGTAGTCGAACGTCACGTTGCGGAACTCGATGTCGCCGCGTGCCTGGGCGAGCGGCCGGCCGCCGCCCTGCGGCTCGGCCGGCTCGTCGATCAGCCCGAAGATCAGTTCGGCGGCCGTCATCCCGCGCTGCAGCGGCTGGTTGACGTCGATCAGGTGCTTGAGCGGCGAGATCACCAGCAGCATCGACGTGACGAACGCGACGAAGCCGCCGACCGTCGTCTGGTCGTTCGACGACTGCACGACCGCGATCGTGATCACGACCGCGAGCGCGATCGACGCGAGGAACTGCGTGAGCGGCTGCGCGAGGCCGCCGGAGATCGTCATGCGCATCGCGTAGCCGCGCAGGCGCTTGCTCATCTGCGTGAAGCGGTCCATCTCGTACGCTTCGCCGTTGTGCACCTTGACGACCTTGTAGCCGCCGACCGTCTCCTCGACGATGTACGACAGCTCGTTGGTCAGCGTCTGGTGCTCGCGGTTCAGGCGGCGCAGGCGGCGGTTGATCTTGCTGACGAGCCAGCCGATGCCCGGCAGGATCACCGCAACGATCAGCGTGAGCCGCCAGTTCAGGTAGAACAGGTAGCCGAGCAGGAAGATCACCGTCAGCGAATCGCGCACGAGCGTGACCATCACGCCGGTCAGCACCGACAGGATCTGGTTGACCTCGAACACGATCGCGTTGATCACCGTGCTCGCGGTCTCGCGCTGGAAGAACGACGCGCCCGTGTGCAGCATTCGCTGGAACATCTCGAGCCGCAGTTGCAGCAGGATGCGGTTCGATACGTAGTTGAGCAGGTAATTCGACGTGTACTGCGACACGCCGCGCACGAGCGCGAGCCCGATCACGGCCATCGGCACGTACCATTTCGCGCGGTCGCTGCCGTGCGAGCCGAAGCCGTGGTCGAGCAGCGGCTTGAGCAGCGCCGGGATTCCGGCCTCGGTGGCCGCGACGACGCCCATCGTCATCACGGCGAGCACCACGATGCCGATCAGCGGCCGGATGTACGGCCACAGGCGCTTGAGGACCGTCACGGGCGAGGTGCCCGTGCCGTCCATCGGTTTGCGAAGAGTGTTCTGGGTTTCCAAGGCAATCCTTCTTGAGCCGCGATGCGGCGCCCGGACGTGGCCGCCCGGGATGTCGCCCTGTCGGGCGGGTGCCGAAAAGGGCTCAACATTATAGCCGCACCGCCCCGGCCGGCACGGTCATGGCCGCTGCGGGCGGCGGCCGGGCCGCGGGTATACTGCCGCTCACCGCTTTCTCCGCCTTTTCCGACGATTTCATGGCTGAACCCTCCCTCGGCGTCGCCCTCATCGCCCTCAACGCATCCGCGCGGCTTGCGCAGTGCCTGGCCGCGCTGTCGTTCGCCGACGACGTCGTCGTCATCGACGGCGGCAGCACCGACGATACCGTCGCGATCGCGCAGGCGCACGGCGCGCGCGTGATCGTCGAGCGCGACTGGCCCGGCTTCGGCCCGCAGAAGAACCGCGCGCTCGACGCGCTCGACACCGACTGGATCCTGTCCCTCGATACCGATGAAGTCGTCACGCCGGAACTCGCGCAGTCGATCCGCGACACGATCCGCGCGCCGGCCGCGCAGGTCTATGCGGTCGACCGCCTGTCGAGCTTCTGCGGCCAGTGGATCCATCACAGCGGCTGGTATCCGGACTGGATCCCGCGGCTGTTCCGGCGCGGCGCCGCGCGCTTCTCGGACGATCTCGTGCACGAGCGCCTCGTGTTCGACGGCGCCGCGCTGCGGCTGTCCGGCAAGCTGATGCACTACTCGTACGAGGATTTCGAAACCGTCGTGCGCAAGCTCGACGCCTATTCGACGGCCGGCGCGCGCCAGCGCCGCGCGGCCGGCCAGCGCGGCGGCTTCGGCAAGGCGCTCGCGCGCGGCGCCTGGGCGTTCGTGCGCACCTACGTGCTGCGCCGCGGCTTCCTCGACGGCCGCGCCGGCTTCATGATCGCCGTGTTCAACGCGGAAACCGTGTACTACCGCTTCCTGAAGCTCGGCCACGAACGGGCCCGCTGAGCGCCGGCCCGGCAGGGAGCCGGCCCGGCGTTACAATGCCGGGCTGCCCGCGCCGCGCGTGCCCGCCCGACCGGCGGCGCCACACGGCGCCCGCCACGACGACTACCGAATCCGACCGCCATGTTCTCCATCATCATTCCGACCTGGAACAACCTGCCGTACCTCAAGCTCGTCGTCGACAGCCTGCGCCGCCACTCGGCGTACGACCACCAGATCATCGTGCACGTGAACGACGGCTCGGACGGCACACTCGACTGGGTGCGCAGCGAAGGGATCGAGCACACCGCATCGCCGACCAACATCGGCATCTGCCACGCGGTGAACTGGGCTGCCGCGCGCGCCACGCGCGACTACGTCGTCTACATGAACGACGACATGTTCTGCTGCCCCGGCTGGGACACGGCGCTCGTGCGCCGCATCGAACAGATGCCGACCGACCTCTTCATGCTGTCGGGCACGATGGTCGAGCCGGTCGACACGCGCAACCCGTGCGTCGTGGTCAGCAACTTCGGCCGCGACGCCGAACATTTCGACGCGGCGGGCCTCGTCGCGGCAGCGCCGAAGCTCGTGCGCGCGGACTGGCTGGGCTCGACCTGGCCGCCGACGCTCGTGCACCGCGACTGGTGGAACCGGATCGGCGGCTACAGCAGCGAGCTGTCGCCCGGCATGAGCAGCGACAACGACTTCTCGATGAAATTCTGGGATGCCGGCTGCCGGATCTTCATCGGGGTCGGCGACAGCCTCGTCTACCACTTCCAGCAAAAGAGCACGGGCAAGATCGTCAAGAACGATGGTCGGCGCCAGTTTCTGAACAAATGGGGCATGACCCAGGCGACGTTCGACCGCCACTACCTGCATCGCGGCGAGCTGGCCGGCACGCGCGTCGCGCTCGATACGCCGGCCGTGGAAGGCCGCCTGAAGCGCGCACTGCTGCGCTCGCGGATCAAGCGCGCGTTCAGCTGATCGCGCCCCGAAAACGACACGGAAACGCGCGCTGCTTCGCGTATACTCTGCGCCGTTCGTCCCGGATCTCCCACCGGGGCGCGCGGCGCGCAGCACGACGTACGCAAGCCGCATTCGTCCATTCGACAGGTTCCGATGCTTTCGTTTTCCGCTCCCGCCTCGCGGCGCCTGACCGCCGCCCGCGCATTCGCCGTCGCCGCGCTCTGCATGGTGCCCGTCTCGACCGCGCTGACCAACGTGTCCTGCGGGCTGTTCGCCGCCGCGCTCGTGATTTCCCCCGAATTCTGGCGCGACCTGCGCTCGTTCGTCACCGACCCGGCCTCGCTCGCCGCGCTGCTGATCCTGGCCGCGCTGGCCGCCAGCGTCACCTATACGGTCGCGCCGCACAACAAGGCGTGGAACTGGGTCGCCAAGTACGACAAGCTGCTGCTGCTGCCGTTCGCCGTGCTCGCCTTTCGCCACTCGAACTGGGCGCCGATCGTGCGGCGCTGCTGGTTCGGCACGCTGTGCGTGGTCCTGCTGCTGTCGACCACCAACTATCTCGGCCTGACCGCGATCGGGCCCGCGCACGCGACCGAGCTGCCGCTGTCACGCGCCTGGGTGTTCAAGAATCACATCGCCGCCGGCATGTTCGGCGCGCTGCTGTTCTACCAGGCGGCCGATCTCGCGCTGGCAGCCCGCACGGCGCTGTCGCGCGCCGCGTATGCGGGCGTCGCCGCGTGGTCGCTCGTCAACGTGTTCGTGATGTTGCAGGGTCGCACCGGGCAGGTCATCGCGCTGCTGCTGATCCTCGTCGTC
This sequence comes from Burkholderia sp. AU27893, assembly GCF_002223205.1. Classification (NCBI taxonomy): domain Bacteria; kingdom Pseudomonadati; phylum Pseudomonadota; class Betaproteobacteria; order Burkholderiales; family Burkholderiaceae; genus Burkholderia; species Burkholderia sp. AU27893. The sequence goes on from NZ_NKFD01000002.1 coordinate 94,147, forward strand.
GCCGTGCGTTTCGTGCTGTTGCTGCGCCGGCAATCGGCGCTGCGCGCGGGGCTCGCCGCCGGCGTGTTCGTGCTGGCCGGCATCGCGCTCGTGATCGCCGCGTGCACGGTTCACAACGGCCGGCTGACGAAGGTCGTGACGGAAGTGCAGCAATACCGGCAGAGCGACGCGGCCACGTCGACCGGGCTGCGCCTCGAGTGGTACAAGAAGGGGCTCGAACTGTATCGCCAGCGCCCGGTGATCGGCTACGGCGCGGGCGGCCTCGAATCCGAATTCGAGCGACTCACGGCCGGCAAGACGGCGGCCGAAGGCCAGCTCACGTCGAACCCGCACAACGAATACCTGCTGATGGCCGTGCAGCTCGGCACGCTCGGACTGGTGCTGTTCGTCAACCTGATCGTGCAGATCGCGCGCGGCAGCCGCACGCTCGATCCGCGCTCGCGGCACCTGCTGCTTGGCTGGCTCGCGATCTTCGCGATCGGCAGTCTCGCGAATTCGCTGCTGCTCGATTTCGCCGAAGGGCACCTGATCGTGCTGCTGGCCGGCATCCTGCTCGGCTGCGGCGAGCGCGCCGAGGCGCTGCCGCGCGAAACGTCGGCGATCCGGCGCAGCGCGTAACGCGCAGCGGCCTGCGCTGGCGGCCGGCTTCGGCCACCGCGGCGCTCTTCACGATCGATCGTCGACGGAAACGGGCCGGGCGGCTGGCACGTCGCCAAACAAGCCGCCGGGAACCGGCGGAAAACGCGCGTCGCCCGCGCGTCAGTCGGATCCGGTGCGGCGCAGTCGCGACGTATCGACGACCGTTTCGGCCGGGCCCGGCGGATTCAGCCCGAGCATCTCGGCCGCCGCGGCTTTCACGCGCTGCGCACCGAGATTGACGAGGCAGTCGCTGTGGCTGTCGACCTTGCGCTCGCAGCCCTCGTGCCGGCACGGCACGCAATCACCCTCCCCCTGCAGCAGCCACACGTTCCCGTGCCGCCCCGAGCCATGCAGCGGCCACGGATTCTCGGTCGCCGGCCAGTGCTGCGGCCACGGCCCCCAGCGCACGGGGTCGGACGGGCCGAACAGCGCGATCGTGTCGGTGCCGGTCGCGGCCGCGACGTGCGTCGCGCCGGTGTCGGGCCCGATGAAAAGCCGTGCGCGCCGCACGAGTTCGGCGCTTTCGCCGAATGTCAGGCGGCCGACCAGGTTCAGCACGTCGCCGCCCGCGTCAGCCGCGACCTGCGCCGCATACTCGCGTTCGCTGTCGGCCGGGCCGCCCGACAGCGCAACCGCGAAGCCTTGCTCGCGCAGCCAGCCGATCATCTCGACCCAGCCGTCGAGCCGCCATTGCTTGTAACGGAACATCGGATACGGATGCAGCACGACCAGCGGCTTGCCGGCGCGGATCGCCGGCGATTCGGCCAGCCACGCGTCGAAGCGCGCGCGCCGCGCCGGATCGTCGCCGATGCCGGGCGCGACGACCTCGGACACCGGCTCGATGCCGATCACGGGGGCGAGCGCCAGCGTGCTGACGACCGTATGCGCGGATTCGTGGTGATTGATCGCGATCCCGTTCAGCATCATCCGCGTAAGCCACGTCACGCGGTTCGGATCGACGAGGCCCACCCGCTTGCGGCCCGCGAACCAGCTGTAGAAGCGCGGCCGGTCGGAGCTCAGTGCCGCGCACGCGAGATCGTAGCGGCGCCACATCGACAGCGCGTCGCGCAGCCGCTCGCGGAAGCCCGCGCGTTGCGCGACGACGATCACGCGCCGCACGTCCGGATTGTGCTCGAGCACGCCTTCGGTGCCGCGAAACACCAGCATGTCGATCTGCGCTTCAGGCCAGCGGGCCTTCAGCGAACGGACGAGCGGCGTCGTCAGCAGCACATCGCCGATACGGCGCGGCGCGGCAACGAGAATGGTTCTGGGCGGGCGGGCAGAAGAAAACAGGGCCACGGCGGGTGTGTCTGGCTGGCTGAACAAGGCTGGCAATGTACAGGATTTTGCAGCAGCCGGCGCGACATGGCGAATCGGCCGTCCGGTCAGCCTGATGCGGCCCCGCTCACGCGGTGCGGCGCGGCGGGCGCACCGCGGGCCGGTGGCGTACGCGGTGCCTGCGATACCCGTGGCGCTACGAAGCGACGGTCATGACCACCGGCGTCGCTGCGGCAGCCACCGGCTGCGCGGGTACGGCGTCTGCCAACGGTTCGTCGCGATGGGTGGCCTGCGGCAGCAGGTGATTCACTGCCCGCTCGACCGCGTCGACGCCGATCGCGTCGACGGTCGCGCCGGCGCGCAGGATCACGTGCGGCACACCGAGCGGATGCCAGCGCAGGTATTTCTCGGGACGGTCCTCGAACAGCGCGGCGACGGGCACGCCAAGCGCCGACGCGAGATGCACGGGGGCGCTGTCGGCCGAGACGATCACATCGAGCAGGCTCGCCGCGGCCACCAGCTCGGCGACCGACGACGGCGCGACATGGCGGGCGCACACGTCGCGCCACGAGTCGTCCTCGGGGGCATGGCCGACGGCCGGGTCGCGGAACACGATCACGTCGGCATGCGGCGCGAGACGCGCGGCGAGGTCGCGCCAACGATCGGCCGGCCAGCGGCGCTCGACCGCCTTGTTCGTGACGAACAACCCGACGCGCGGCTTCGTGCGTGCGCCGAGCAGCCGGTACCACGCGTCCTGCAGCGCGCGGTCGGGATGAACCGACAACGCGAGGCGGTCGACGTCGACGCGGCCGAGTTCGGGTACGAGCCGGAAACCCGACAACGCCTCGTGGCACATCGGCCGCTCGGCGACATGCTCGGGCTTGCGATCGTCGAATTCCGTCTCGGCATCGTGCCAGCGACAATCCTTCGCGCCGATCTGGCGCGCGAACTGCATGCTGCTGCGATGCATGCCGCCGTTCGGCACGACCACGAGGTCGAACCGCAAGCGACGCAGGCGACGCACCAGCCGCAGCCGGTCGAAGAACGCGCGCATCCGTCCCGGACGGTCGTTGCGCTCGCATTGACGGCTATAGACGTAGGTGTGGATCGCGTCGACGTCCGGGTTTCCGTCCAGCGCGGCCGCGTTGTAGCGGTTCGCGACCACATGGAGTTCCGCGCCGGGCCAGCGCTCCTTCAGCGCGCGGAGAAACGCCGTTGTGCACAGCATGTCGCCCAGAAAATCGATCCGGATCACGAGGATCCGCTGCGTCGGGTTCACCTTGGCCATGGTCAAGTGGGGACTGTCAGTTTTGGTCGTCGCGACCAGCCATTTCACGGCATCCGGTTCCCGGACGGCCTGGTCGCCTATCACCGCTCGCCGCACGGATCCGCCCCCGCTTTTGTGCGCGATACCGGCGCAATCCGCCGGACAAGCGGCGGTCAGCGCCGCGTTCGTGCGGCTAGCGCCGGATTGTATAGCGTCCGGATGGCGAGCCCAAGACCCGCTTGCGTGAACCTGCAAAAACGGCCCGCCGCACCGCACGATGGCGATGCGACGGGCCGCATGGCGCGACAGCCGTTCGGTGAAGGCGCGATCAGTACGTGATTTCGACGACGCTGCCGTCGAACGTCGCGCGCAGCTCCGCGAGCAGCACGTCGCTCGGCTTCACGCGCCATGCGTCGCCGAGGCGCATTTCACCCTGTGCCCGCGCGTTGCTGTAGTGGACCTGGACCGCAAGCCCGTTCGGCAGCGGCGCCTGCGGGCGACGACCGCCATCGCGCCCGCCGCCGCGCGGCGCCGGTGCTTCGACCACGTTCGCCGCCGGATCGTCCTTCGACACGTGCGGCTCGAGCACGCGGCGCAATGCGGCCGCGTCGGCGTTGCCGTTCATCGTCAGCCGGACGGCCTGCGCATAGCGGCTGCGCGCACGCTCGAGATCCATCACGGTATCGGCCGTGAAGCGGATGCCGCCCGTGAACGCATCGTTGCGCGCCTGCCCCTGCACGATCAGCAGCTCGTCTTCCTTGAACAGCGCCTTGTTCGCCTCGAACTGCTCGTTGAAGATCGTGATCTCGCACTGGCCCGAGCCATCGTCGAGCAGCGCGATCAGCATCTTGCCGCGCTGGGTCATCTGCGTGCGCAGCGACGCGATGATGCCGGCCACGAGCTTGTCGCGCCCTTCCTTCAGGTCGCCGACCTTCTGCCGCACGAAGCGGCGCACTTCGTCGCGATACGCGTCGAACAGGTGGCCGGACAGGTAGAAGCCGAGCGCGCCCTTTTCTTCCTGCAAGCGGCGCTTGTCGTCCCACGCGGGCTCGTCGACGAGCGCATGCGCGTGCGGCGACTCGGCGCCCATGTCGAACAGACCGGCCTGCATCGCGTTCGCCTCGGCCTGATCGGCCGCTTCCATCGCCAGCGGCACCGACGCGATCAGCTGCGCACGGTTCGTGTTCAGCGAATCGAACGCGCCGGCACGGATCAGCGCCTCGACCGTGCGGCGGTTGACGATGCGCCGGTCGATCCGCTCGCAGAAGTCGAACAGGTCGATGAACGCCTTTTCCTCGCGGGCGCGCAGGATTTCCTCGATCGCGTTCTGGCCGCTGCCCTTCACCGCGCCGAGGCCGTAGCGGATCGTGCGCGAGCGCTTGCCGTCGGCTTCGGCGACCGGCTCGAAGCGGTAATGCGAAGCGTTGATGTCCGGCGGCAGCACGACGAGGTTGTTCACGACGCAATCGTCGAACAGGATCTTCACCTTGTCGGTGTCGTCCATCGCGAGCGTCATGTTGGCCGCCATGAATTCAGCCGGATGGTGCGCCTTCAGCCACGCGGTGTAGTACGCGAGCAGCGCATAGGCGGCCGCGTGCGACTTGTTGAAGCCGTAGCCCGCGAACTTCTCCATCAAGTCGAAGATCTCGTCGGACTTCTCGCGCGTGAGGCCGTTCTTCGCCGCACCCTCGGCGAAGATCTCGCGGTGCTTGGCCATCTCCTCGGGCTTCTTCTTGCCCATCGCGCGACGCAGCAAGTCCGCGCCGCCGAGCGAGTAGCCGCCGATGATCTGCGCCATCTGCATCACCTGCTCCTGATAGACCATGATGCCGTAGGTCTCTTTCAGGACGGGTTCGACGCGCGGATCCGGATACTCGACCTTCTCGCGGCCGTGCTTCCGTGCGCAGAAGCTCGGGATCAGGTCCATCGGGCCCGGACGATACAACGACACGAGCGCGATGATGTCCTCGAAGCGGTCGGGCTGCGCATCCTTCAGCATGCCCTGCATCCCGCGGCTTTCCAGCTGGAACACCGCGACCGTGTTGGCCTTCTTGAGGATCTGGAACGACGCGGGATCGTCGAGCGGCACCTGCGCGAGCGACCAGTCGGCCTTCGACGGATCGAGGCGGCGGATGTAACGCTCGGCCCAGTCGAGGATCGTCAGCGTCGTGAGGCCCAGAAAGTCGAACTTCACGAGGCCGACGGCTTCGACGTCGTCCTTGTCGTACTGGCTGACCACGCCGCCGTCATCGCCCTGCGTGTACAGCGGGCAGAAATCGGTCAGCTTGCCGGGCGCGATCAGCACGCCGCCCGCGTGCATCCCGACGTTACGCGTGAGGCCCTCGACGCGCTGCGCGAGATCGAGCAGCTGGTGCACTTCGTCCTCGTGGTCGTAGCGCTCCTGCAGCTGCGGCTCTTCCTTCATCGCGTCGGCGATCGTCACGTGCTTGCCCGGCTTGAACGGGATCAGCTTCGCAATGCCGTCGGTGAACATGTAGCCGAGGTCGAGCACGCGGCCAATGTCGCGCACGGCCGCCTTCGCGGCCATCGTGCCGAACGTGGCGATCTGCGACACGGCGTCCGCGCCGTACTTCTCCTTCACGTACTGGATCACGCGGTCGCGGCCGTGCTGGCAGAAGTCGATGTCGAAGTCGGGCATCGACACGCGTTCCGGGTTCAGGAAGCGCTCGAACAGCAGGTTGTAGCGCAGCGGGTCGAGGTCGGTAATGCCGAGCGCGTACGCGACCAGCGAACCGGCACCCGAGCCGCGGCCCGGACCGACCGGCACGCCGTTGTTCTTCGCCCAGTTGATGAAGTCCGCGACGATCAGGAAGTAGCCCGGGAAGCCCATCTTCGTGATGGTCCCGCACTCGAACTCGAGGCGCTTGTAGTAAGTGTCGCGCTGCGCGTCGCGCTCGGCCTCGACCGGATACAGCTGCGCGAGACGGGTCTCGAGCCCTTCCTTCGACAGCTGGACCAGGTAGTCGTCGAGCGACATGCCGTCCGGCGTCGGGAACAGCGGCAGTTTCGGCTTGCCGAGCTCGAGCTTCAGGTTGCAGCGCTTCGCGATTTCGACCGTGTTCGCGATCGCCGACGGCAGGTCGGCGAACAGCGCGACCATGTCGTCCTGCGTGCGGAAATACTGGTCGGTCGTGAAACGCTTCTGGCGCCGCGGGTTCGCGAGGATGTCGCCTTCCGAGATACACACGCGCGCCTCGTGCGCTGTGAAATCGTCGTCGGTCATGAACTGCGTCGGGTGCGTCGCGACGACCGGCAGCTTCAGCGCCGCGGCGAGCGTCGCGGCCTGCTGGATGTACGCCTCCGCGCCCGGCTGGCCGTAACGCTGCAGCTCGATGTAGAAGCCGCCCGGGAACACTTTTGCCCAGCGCTCGGCGTGCCGGCGCGCGGCTTCTTCATTGCCCGCGGCAAGCGCGAGCCCGATATCGCCCTGTTGCGCGCCCGACAGCGCGAGCAGCCCTTGCGAGCGCTCGCCGTCGAGCCAGCTCGCGTCGAGTTCCGCACGGCCGCGGTACTGGTTCGTGAGCCACGCCTTCGACAGCAGCTCGCACAGATTCAGGTAGCCGACCTTGTCCTTGACGAGCAGCAGCAACCGTGACGGCTTGTCGCGGTCGTCCGGATTGGCAATCCAGACGTCGCAGCCGGCGATCGGCTTGATGCCCTTGCCGCGGGCTTCCTGGTAGAAACGGACGAGACCGAATGCGTTGCCGAGATCGGTGAGCGCGAGCGCGCCCTGACCGTCCGCGGCCGCCGCCTTGACGATGTCGTCAATGCGCACGATGCCGTCGGCGATCGAGAACTCGGAGTGAACGCGAAGATGGACGAAGCGAGGATCTGACATGGGCGCTATTGTAGCCGCCCCGCCGCGCAGGCTGCCCAAAAAATCCCCGCGCTAGCCGTTCGGCCGATGCGCGCGACCGCCCGTCGCATGGCTGGCCAAACGGCAGGGTGCCGGCACGGACGCGGTTTGCGGGATAATACGGTTTTTCGAATCCACGCCCCGGCTTCGCACCCTTTTTTGCGGGCCGCCGTGCGGCCGTTTTCCCGTCGGACCATCATGACCATCGTCAACCTCGCCGCCTACCACTTCGTGTCGCTCGACGCGAACGAGCAATGGCGCCCGCTCGTCACCGCCCGCTGCAACGAACTCGGCCTGCGCGGCACGATCCTGCTCGCGCCGGAAGGCATCAACCTGTTCATCGCCGGCACGCGCGAAGCCGCCGACGCGTTCATCGCGTACATCCGCCACGATCCGCTGTTCGAAGGCAAGTTCGCGACGCTGCAGTTCAAGGAGAGCCTGTCCGACTCGCAGCCGTTCCGCCGGATGCTCGTGCGCCTGAAGCGCGAAATCATCACGATGAAGAAGCCGGCGATCAAGCCGGAGCTCGGCCGCGCGCCGTTCGTCGACGCGCGCACGCTGAAGACGTGGCTCGATCGCGGCCACGACGACACGGGCCGCCCGGTCGTGATGCTCGACACGCGCAACGCCTTCGAAGTCGACGTCGGCACGTTCGACGATGCGCTCGACTACCGGATCGACAAGTTCAGCGAATTCCCCGAAGTGATCGACCAGAACCGCGCCGACCTCGAAGGCAAGACGGTCGTGTCGTTCTGCACGGGCGGCATCCGCTGCGAGAAAGCCGCGATCCACATGAAGGAAATCGGCATCGAGAACGTGTACCAGCTCGAAGGCGGGATCCTGAAGTACTTCGAGGAAGTCGGCGGCGCGCACTATCACGGCGACTGCTTCGTGTTCGACTACCGCACCGCGCTGAATCCGCAGCTCCAGCCCACCGAGAACGTCACGTGCTTCGCGTGCCGCGCGGTCGTCACGCCGGAAGCGCAACAGTCGCCGAGCTACGTGCCCGGCAAGTCGTGCCCGGCCTGCGCACCGGCGGCCAGCGCCGCGTAAGCGCGCACTGCCCCGCGCCCCGATGACCGGCTATCGCGGCCGCTTCGCGCCGTCGCCCACCGGCCCGCTGCATTTCGGCTCGCTGGTCGGCGCGCTCGCGAGCTGGCTCGACGCGCGCGCGCACGGCGGCGCATGGCTCGTGCGCATCGAGGATCTCGACGGCCCGCGCACGGTGCCCGGTGCCGCCGACGACATCCTCGCGACGCTCGCGCATTTCGGCATGACGCCCGACGAGCCGCCCGTCTGGCAAAGCACGCGCGATGCCGCGTATACGGCCGCGCTCGAACGGCTCGTCGCGGCCGGGCTCGTGTATCCGTGCGGTTGCACGCGCAAGGAAATCGCCGATTCGCTGCGCGCCGCGCACGAGCGCCACACGACGCTCGCCTACCCGGGCACCTGCCGCACCGGGCTGCACGGCAAGCCCGCGCGCGCGTGGCGGCTGCGCGTGCCGGACGGCGGCGACGCGCTCGTCACGTTCGACGATCGCTGGCAGCACACACAATCGCAGGACCTCGCGACCGAAGTCGGCGATTTCGTGCTGAAGCGCGCGGACGGCCAATGGGCCTACCAGCTCGCGGTCGTCGTCGACGATGCCGACGCGCACATCACGCACGTCGTGCGCGGCGCCGACCTGCTCGACTCGACCGCACGCCAGATTTACCTGCAGCACTGCCTCGGCATGCCGACGCCGCAATACCTGCATGTGCCCGTCGTCGTCGATGCGAACGGCGAAAAGCTCAGCAAGCAGACGGGCGCGACCGCGCTCGAACGCAACGATCCGCTGCCGGCGCTGCAGGCCGCGGCCGCACACCTGGGCCTCGCGCCCGACGGCACGCTCGCAGGCACGACCCTCGATACGTTCTATGCCGCCGCCACGGCCGCATGGGCGAGGCGCTTCGGGCCGCAGGCCGGCTGACGCACGCGGCGCGCCGATTTCGCAACGACCGGGCCCAAGCTGGATCGGCATCCCCCCGCCAGCGTCGCACACCCGCTTCCCCCGCCAAATCGCAGCCCCAATGAAAAACGGGCACATGCTCATCGCATGCACCCGCTTCTCCAGCAGCGCTCACGCGCTGCGCCGTCACGCGTCCGCCCGGCTTACGCCGACGGCTTGCGCGGCATCCCGAACCCGCCCAGCAGTGCGGCGACCTGACGCTTCGGCCCCTTCTTCTCGGGCTGCTGCGCCGGCTGCGCGTCGTCTTGCTGCTTCGCCGGCGTCGACGGCTCGTACGGCTTCAGGAAGAAATCGTCGACCGGCGCTTCGTGGCGACGGTGATGGCCGCGCTCCGAGCCGCCCGTCCGGCGACCCGATGCACCGCGGTGCTCGTCGCGGTCGCGACGGCCGCCTCGTTCACCGCCTCGTTCACCACCGCGCTCGCTGTTGCGATCTCCGCCGCGGTCGTTGCCGCGCTCGTCGTGACGATGGCGCGCCGGCTTGTCGAGCGCGAGCGTCTGCACTTCGAGCGGACGCTTGATCAGCTTCTCGATATCGGCGAGCTGCTTGCGCTCGTTCGGGCTGCACAGCGACAGCGCGTCGCCCGTCGCCCCCGCCCGGCCGGTACGGCCGATCCGGTGCACGTAGTCTTCCGCGCTGAACGGCAGGTCGAAGTTGATCACGGCCGGCAGTTCGGCGATGTCGAGGCCGCGCGCGGCCACGTCGGTCGCGACCAGCGCCTCGATCTCGCCGCGCTTGAACGCGTCGAGCGCCTGCATCCGCTCGATCTGCGTCTTGTCGCCGTGGATCGCCGACGCGACCACGCCGTCGCGCTCGAGATTGCGCGCAAGCCGGCTTGCGCCGATCTTGCTGTTGCAGAACACGATCACCTGCTTGAGGCCGCGATCGCGCAGCAACTGCACGACGGCCGCCTGCTTGTCGCCTTCGGCGACGTCGTAGACGATCTGCGTGACGTTCGCGTTCGTCGAGTTGCTGCGCGCGACCTCGATCGTCTGCGGGTTGCGCAGGTAGGTCGACGCGAGCTTCTTGATTTCGCCCGAGAAGGTGGCCGAGAACAGCAGCGTCTGGCGCTCCTTCGGCAGCAGGTTCAGGATGCGCTGCAGATCCGGCAGGAAGCCCATGTCGAGCATCCGGTCGGCTTCGTCGAGCACGAGGATCTGCACCTGGCCGAGATTCGCCGTCTTCTGCTGCACGTGGTCGAGCAGGCGGCCCGGCGTCGCGATCAGGATCTCGACACCGCGGCGCAACTCTGCCGACTGCGGGTTCATGTCGACGCCACCGAACACGACCGCGCTGCGCAACGGCGTGTGCTTCGCATACGCATGCACGTTCGCGGCGACCTGGTCGGCGAGTTCGCGGGTCGGCGTGAGGATCAGCGCACGCACCGGGTGGCGCGCCGGAGACGCGCTGGTGTTGGCCTGCGGCAGCAGGCGCTGGATGATCGGCAGCGAGAAACTCGCGGTCTTGCCGGTGCCCGTTTGCGCGGCGCCCATGACGTCGCGGCCGGCGAGCACGACCGGAATGGCCTGCGCCTGGATCGGCGTCGGCGTCGTATAGCCCTGCTCCGCAATGGCTTTCAGGATATCGGCGGCAAGGCCGAATTGATCGAAGGTTGCGTCGACGGGCTTGGCGACAGAATCGGACATGGTGGCGTTTCGCTCAAAAGGCGCGGCGGGGACATCGTGCGTCAGGCCAGCCGGGCCTGCGCTCATCACAATTCGGAAATAGACGGAGCCGCGGCGCGCCGCGCGGCGCCGCTCTGGCGCTTGGGACCGGTTCAATGTGAACGCTGGACGCCAGGCCGTGCGGACTCCGTTCGGCGCGAATGCCGGCGGAAAGGGCCGTATTGTAGCACTGCGCGGCCATCTGTCCGTGACAACGCGGCGAACGGCCACAATGGCGGTTCGCGCGGCGGGCCAGGGCAGGCCCGCGCGGTAGACGGATGACCCGATCGGGCTAGCCCGATGGGCCGGCGGATGATTTCAGGGGTCTGATCGTGGATCGCCTGGCCCAATCGCTGCGGCCAGCCCGCGTGCCCGGTCGTCAGGCACGGGAGCCGGCCGTCGACCGGCACCGGCAGCACGATCCACGTTCCCGCCCGGCGTTCAGCCCTTCTTCTTTTTCTTCTCGACCTGCACGCAGTCGCCCAGCAGCGGCGGCGCGCTCTGGTCGGCGATCTCGTCGCGCAGCGTCGCTTCCTTGCCCTTCGTCCACCACGTATAGCGGCCGGCCTGGTAGCGCGCGCCCGACGCCGACACGGTGTCGACGAACAGCATCTGCTTCCCGTTGACCGGCACGAGCGCGAAGCTCTGTCCGTTGCCCGCGAGCCAGTACGACACGCGCACCGGCTGCTTCTGGTTCGCGCACTGGTAGACGGTGAACTGGCGCGAATCGGCGTCGATCTCTTCGACGGTCAGCTGCGCGGCATGCGCGACGGAAACGGCCGTGCCGGCGAGCGCGAGCGCGGCGAGGGTTTGGCGAATCATGCGGGTCCTCTCACGAGACGGGTGGAAATGCGCCCTCGCGGGGCGCGTGATTATTGTTGGCGAGCGGGTCGGGTAGCAGGATCAGGGATCGATGACGTCGGCACACGCGTCAGTCGGTGCGGCCGCGACATGGCCGACGAGCGGCACGATCTTGAGCCCGGCCGAGGCCACCCGGCACGGTGCGGCCGCGAGCCCGCAACCCGCGAGGTTCACTGCAAGCGCCAGCGCGACGGCCAGCTTTCCGATACGCAGCCACGTCGGCGTCATCGTCCTCTCCTGATTACGTCAGCGGGCCGACACCGGCCGCACGGCCGCGGCGGCACGCTTCGCGCGTTCGCGGGCTTCGTCGACGGTCGCGCCGGTCGCCAGCGCGACGCCCATGCGCCGCTTCACGAAACTTTCCGGCTTGCCGAACAGGCGCAGGTCGGCGCCCGGCACGGCAAGCGCGTCGCGCACGCCTTCGAACGCGATCCCGCGCTCGTCGAGCCCGCCGTAGATCACGGCCGACGCGGCCGGCGTACCGAGCGCCGGATCGACCGGCAGCCCGAGAATCGCACGCGCGTGCAGCTCGAATTCCGACTGGCGCTGCGACGCGAGCGTGACGAGGCCCGTATCGTGCGGCCGCGGGCTCACCTCGGAGAACCACACGTCGTCGCCGCGCACGAACAGCTCGACGCCGAACATCCCGCGCCCGCCGAGTGCCTCGGTGACCTTGTGTGCGATCTCGCGCGACTTCTCGAGCGCCACCGCGCTCATCGGCTGCGGCTGCCACGATTCGACGTAGTCGCCCGCGACCTGCACGTGGCCGACCGGCTCGCAGAAGTAGGTGCGCGTGGCGTTCGTCGCCGGATCGATCGCGCGCACGGTGAGCTGCGTGATCTCGTAGTCGAAATCGACGAAGCCCTCGACGATCACACGGCCGTGGTTCACACGCCCGCCCGCCATCGCGTAGTCCCACGCCGGCTTCACGTCGGCCTCGGTCTTCACGACCGACTGCCCCTTGCCCGACGACGACATCACGGGCTTCACGACGCACGGCATGCCGATCTTCGCGACCGCCGCGCTGAACGCCTCGAACGAATCCGCGAACGCATACGGCGAGGTCGGCAGGCCGAGCTCCTCGGCCGCGAGCCGGCGGATCCCTTCGCGATTCATCGTGAGCTGCGTCGCGCGCGCGGTCGGGATCACTTCGGCGAGGCCGGCCGCCTCGATCGCCGCGAGCGCGTCGGTCGCGATCGCCTCGATCTCCGGCACGATCAGGTGCGGGCGTTCGGCTTCGACGAGCGCGCGCAGCGCGGCGGCGTCCGTCATGTCGATCACGTGCGCGCGATGCGCGACCTGGTGGCCCGGTGCGTCCGGATAGCGGTCGACCGCGACGACTTCGACGCCGAGCCGCTGCAACGCGATGATGACTTCCTTGCCGAGCTCGCCGGCGCCGAGCAGCATGACGCGCGTGGCCGAGGGTGAGAGCGGCGTACCGAGCCGCTGACCGATCTGCATGTGATTACCCGCTTCTGGTGGAGGACGAAAACGGCTCCGATGTTAACACGCGCCACGGCGCCGGTTTTGCGCGTTTCGCCGCGCCGGCAACCGGCCGCGGGCCGCTCGCGAGCAGGCTGCGAACGTTTTCATGCGGGAAGTGTCGGCTCGCCTGCCGCGGCACGGGTGCGTTACTCTTACGCCTTGATCAGAATCCGATGAGGAACGAGGCTCATGTCCCACCTGTCCGCCGCACGCGCACGCACCGGCCTGCTTCGCCCGCTGCGCGCGCCGCTCTGCGCGTTGACGCTTGCCACGCTTCTCGCCGCCTGCGCGATGCCGACCCACCCCGATTCCGCCGCCCCCGCACCCGACCCGTACAACCCGGCCGCCGTCCAGCTGCTCGACGACACGAGCTGGGAACTCACCAGCTGGCTGAATGCCGACGGCACGCAGCGCGCGATCCCGCACGGCGACAACGGCGAGCCGATCAAGCTCGCGCTGTCGACCGACTCGGGCATCCGGCGCGCCAGCGGGTTCTCGGGCTGCAACCGCTACATGGGCACCTACGCGATCAAGAACGGCCTGCTGAGCTTCGGGCCGCTCGCCGGCACGCGGATGGCGTGCCCGAATACGCTCGGCGGCCAGCTCGAAACCGCGTACCTCGACGCGCTCGCCCATGTCGACAAGACCGGCGTGCAGATGCGCGAGCCGCAGCAATTGCAGCTCGTGACCACGTCCGGCGCAACGCTCACCTTCACGCACCGGAGCCCCTGATGCACGGCGCGCGCGAAGGCCGACCGACCGCCTTCGCGTGGCGCGCCACGCGCGTGTGCCGCGCACACGCGTCGCGCGGCGTGGATCGGATGCACGCCGCGTTAGAGTCTTGTTCGCCGGCCGGTTAAACTCGGCGGGTCGCGCCCCGCGCGCCCCGCCCCACTCCTGTTTCAAAGCATGCACACGGTTGTCTTAGGCTGGTTCGGCATCTCCGCCGTCTGGTTCCTCCTTCTCTTCTGGCGTCTCGTGCAGGCGATGCTGCCTGGCGGCGTCGGGCTTGCCGGCCGCGGCTCGATCCGTCTGTGGCTCGGCTTCGTCGCGGTGTTCGTGGCGAGCTGCACGCTGACGAGCCCGCTGTCGGGCCCCGACACGAACGCGCTCGGCCATGCGTTCTCGGCAGGCTTCGCCCACGTGCTCGGCCCGATCGGCACGCCGGTCGCGATGGTCGTGCTGTTCTTCGCCGGGCTGCCCTGGCTGACCGGCATCGGCTGGCGGCAGTTCGCCGCGTGGGTCGATACGTCGTTCGGCGTCAAGCTGGCGCGCGACGGCGGTGACGACGAAGCGCGCGGCATCGCCGACCTGCCGCGCAGCGCCTTGCATCGCGACGACGACATCGTCCAGCCGACCACCGCGCATACCGTCAATTCGATGGCGCCCCGCCAGAACGGCCGGTATTCGCGCCCGACGCTGTGGAAACCCGACCCGCAGGCGCGGCCGAAGCCGCGCAGCAGCACGCCTGCGCGTCCGCACGTGGAACCTGTTGCGCCGTCGGGCTGGTTGAAGCCCGCGGCGCCCCAGCGCAGCATGCCGACACCGCCCGCGCCGATCACGCCGGCCAGCGCGATGCCGCCGCCGACGACCGGCAGCACCGCCAGCCTCGCGCGCGCAGCCGCGAACGCGCAAGTCCCGCGTCCCGATCCAGCCCCGCTTCCTGCCGGATTCGAACCTGTCCGCCCGCGGCCGACTGCCGCGCGGCCGGCCACCGTCGCGTTGAAGCCGACCCCGCCGCGTACCACGGTCACGCCGCGGCCGGCGATCGCGCAGCCGCAGCGCCCGCCGGTACGCCCCGCCGCGGGAGCCGGTTCGGCCGGCCTGACGCCGGATGCGGCACGACGTCGCCCGGCGCAGCCCACGCCGGCGCGTGCACCGCTCTATGCCTGGACGGAAAAACCCGCCGCGCCGATCACGCCGGCGCCGAGCGTGCACGACACGCTGCGCTCGATCGAGGCCAGCACCGCGCAGTGGGCGACGCTGGGCGGTGCGCAGGACGATGCCGGGCACGCGGCGACGGCCGCGGCAACCGTGGCCGGTGTGGCCGCGGCGGCTGCCGGCATGGCAGCGCCGGCAGCCGCGGCCGTGCCGGGTGGGATCGCCTCTGCGGCCCACGGCCTCGCAGCCCGTGACGCCAGTACTCCGCTCGCCCACGATCCAGCGCCGGCGTACGACGACAACGCACCGATCGTGCTCGACGCATTCAATCCGGCAGCCCCCCCTGTCCGTGCACCAGTCGCCGATGCAGGCGCCGTGACGTTCGACACCGCCGCACCGCACGCGTTGTCGAATACGGGTAGCGACGATGCCGCGCGCCCGCATCACGCCAATGACGAGATCCGGCACGCCGACGATGCCGCTGCCGCACCGGCATCGGGAATCTCGCCCGCGCCGACGTTCGACGCGCCCATCGACCTCGCGCCGTGGGAGGACCTCGCCAGCCAACCGGTTTCCGCGTTCGACGCATCCGCCTGGAACCCGGTCGCCGAGTCATCGACCGATGTGACGGGATCGGAACCGGCCCATGCCGCCTTCGCGCAAACAACGCCCGAGGCGGCCCAAGTCCTCGCCACGAGCAACCCGCCGGCATCGTTCGATACCGACGACAAGTCCACCGCGCAATCCGCTCCTGCAATCGATCGCACCGCATCGACCAGCGTGCCGCAGGGCATCGCTGATACGCGCGCCGACGTGAAGCCCGCCGGGAACATCGCGCCGTTCGCGGCCCTCCCCTCTTCGCCGATCGCCGAAACGACGCCGCGCGCAAGTTCCGAAACCAGGCCGTTTGCGGCGGCGGCACCGGCCGCATCGAGTGCCGCACTGGAAGCTGCCAAGTCGAACACGGTGGAACCTGCGGCGCCGCCGGCGGCAATCGCTCAAGGCACCGCACCGGCGACAGCATGGACGTGGACGCCTTCGACGGCGCAACCGGCCACGACGAATACGTCTGTCACCGAGGAAGTGCCGAAGTCGCCGGTTGCCGCTCATCCGTTTGCCGCGACGCAAACGGCTTCGGCAAGCACTGCGTCGCCGCTCGTCGGCACCGCGCACGGTTCGACCGCGCAAGCGCCTGCATCCGCCTCGGGCATCGCGCCTGTCGCCGTTACCGCTTTGTCGGATGGTGTGATCAACACGGCATCCGGTTCGGCTCAACCGGCTGCGTCGACCGTTACAGCCGTTCCGTCGGCATCTGCGATCGGCGTAACCGGCGCTGCGTCGAACTCGCTTTCGCAGCCTGCCGCTTCGACTTCGAATGCTGCATCCGTCGCGCCGGCATCCCCGATCAGCGTGACCGGCGCCACGTCGGCCTCGCTTCCGAAACCGGCCGCCTCGGCATCGAACACGGCACCCGTCGCGCCGACATCCCCGATCAGCATGACTGGCGCTGCGTCGGCTTCGCTTTCGCAGCCGGCCGCTTCTGCATCGGACACAGCCCGCGTCACGTCTGCATCTCCGATCAACGTAACCAGCACTGCGTCGCCCTCGCTTTCGCAGCCAGCCGCGTCGGCATCAACGGTTGCGGACACGACTTACGGTTCGTTCCCCCGCGCATCAACATCCGCATCGCCCGCCGTGACGCCGTCGACGGCCAGCCCGACAGCCTCGGCATCCGGTTCGAGCGCGCCGGCGGCCGCTCCCTCGACGCCCGTGAATGTCGTGTCCGGCTCGGTCGCGGCTCCATCCGCCGCGCCTGCCCCGACGCATCCGGCCATCCCGTCGACCCCGTCGACCTCGTCGACCGGTACGACATTCGGCACATTCGCCCCCACCGGCGCAATCGCATCGCAGCCGGTCGCAGGCCTGCCCGTGTCGCCCGCCCCTGTCGCCACGACGGCAACGTCCTCCGGCGCGGTCGCACCGATCATCACCGCCGCGGCGACTCCCGTGCAACCGATCGCCAACTCGCCCGTCGCTCCGGCCGGCTCGCTAACGTCCTTCGGCGCAACCACTGCGGCGCTGGCTCCGTCGCTCGCTTCCGCACCTGCAGCCGTCGAAGCCACGACGTTCGCCCCCCCGGCCGCCGCGACCTCGTCGCCGGCAAGCTGGTCCGTGTCGAATGTCTCCGCGGCCCCGTCAGCCACCTCGCCCGTGGCGCCGCCGCAACCCGCAGCAACGATCCCCGGCGCGAGCCTGTCCGCACCGGCGAACTTCACTGCCCCGCCGGCCGAAGCAACCACCCCGGCAACCGAACCGGCCGCACCTGCCGCAGCCGGCTCGCCCGCCCCCGACACCCCCGCGCGCCAGCCGCGCCCGAACGCCTTCGAATTCCACGCACCCGCGTCGTTCAGCGTCGAACTGCCGACGCTCGACCTGCTCGAGCCCGCGTCCGCGTCCGGCGACATCGAAACGATCACCGACGAACACCTCGCGCAAACCGCACAGGTGATCGAACAGCGGCTGCAGGAATTCAAGGTGCCGGTGACGGTGGTCGGCGCGTCCGCCGGCCCCGTGATCACGCGCTTCGAGATCGAGCCCGCGCTTGGCGTGCGCGGCAGCCAGATCGTCGGGCTGATGAAGGACCTGTCGCGCGGCCTCGGCCTCACGTCGATCCGCGTCGTCGAGACGATTCCCGGCAAGACCTGCATGGGCCTCGAGCTGCCGAACGCGAAGCGCCAGATGATCCGCCTGTCGGAAATTCTCGAGTCGCGCCCGTACCAGCACTCGGCGTCGCAGCTGACCATCGCGATGGGCAAGGACATCACCGGCCACCCGGTCGTCACCGATCTCGCGAAGGCGCCGCACATGCTCGTCGCGGGCACGACGGGCTCGGGCAAGTCGGTCGCGATCAACGCGATGATCCTGTCGCTGCTGTACAAGGCGACGCCCGAGGACGTGCGACTGATCATGATCGACCCGAAGATGCTCGAGCTGTCGGTCTACGAAGGGATCCCGCACCTGCTCGCGCCGGTCGTCACCGACATGAAGCTCGCGGCGAACGCACTGAACTGGTGCGTCGGCGAGATGGAAAAGCGCTACCGGCTGATGTCGGCCGTCGGCGTGCGCAACCTCGCGGGCTTCAACCAGAAGATTCGCGATGCCGAGGCGAAGGAAAAGAAGATCGGCAACCCGTTCTCGCTGACGCCCGAGGATCCGGAGCCGCTGTCGACGCTGCCGCTGATCGTCGTCGTGATCGACGAGCTGGCCGACCTGATGATGGTCGCCGGGAAGAAGATCGAGGAACTGATCGCCCGCCTCGCGCAGAAGGCGCGTGCGGCCGGCATCCACCTGATCCTCGCGACGCAGCGTCCGTCCGTCGACGTGATCACGGGGCTGATCAAGGCGAACATCCCGACGCGCGTCGCGTTCCAGGTGTCGTCGAAGATCGACTCGCGCACGATTCTCGACCAGATGGGCGCCGAATCGCTGCTCGGGATGGGCGACATGCTGTTCCTGCCGCCGGGCACCGGTTATCCGCAGCGCGTGCACGGCGCGTTCGTCGCGGACGAAGAAGTGCACCGGGTCGTCGAGTACCTGAAGCAGTTCGGCGAGCCGCAGTACGAGGAAGGGATCCTCGACGGCCCGGCCGCCGACGGCGCGACGCAGGACCTGTTCGGCGATGCGCCGGACGCGGAAGCCGATCCGCTGTACGACGAGGCCGTCGCGTTCGTCGTCCGTACGCGGCGCGCGTCGATCTCGTCGGTGCAGCGACAGTTGCGCATCGGCTACAACCGCGCCGCGCGCCTCGTCGAGCAAATGGAGGCCGCCGGGCTCGTGTCGCCGATGGGCATCAACGGCAGCCGCGAGGTGCTCGTGCCGGCCGCGGCCGACTAAGCGCGGCAGCCGGGCGGTCGCCGTCAACCGATACGGGCACGCCGGGAAACCGGCTGCCCCGAAAAACGAAGGGCGCTGCATCGGCAGCGCCCTTCTTGCATCGACCGGGAATCGGCCGCGATTTATTGCGCGACCGGCACCAGCTTGAAGTCGACCGGCTTGCCGACCGCCACCTTCTGCGGATTCGGGCCGAGCTGCCCCGTTTCGACATTGCGGCTGAACACGTAGAACGTATCGCTGTCCTGGTTGCCGACGATCAGCCACTTGCCGGTCGGATCGATCAGGAACTCGCGCGGCGTCTTGCCGAGGCTCGACTGGCGGCCGACCTGCTTCAACCGGCCGTCGGCCTGGTTCACCGCGTAGATCACCAGGTCGTTCGCGTCGCCGCGGTTGCTCACGTACAGGAAGCGGCCGTCCGGCGACAGGTGGATCGCACCGCCGCCGACCTTGCCCTTGAAGCCCGGCGCGGTCATCGACACGGTCTCGACCGGCGTCAGCTTGCCGTCGTGGTAGCCGAACACCTCGACCGACGCGTTGAGCTCGCTCGTCACGTACGCATACCGGCCGTCGGCGCCGAACACCATATGACGCGGGCCCGAGCCCGCCTTCACCGGCGTGTAGCGCGTGTCCGTCGGGCTGATCAGCCCGCGGCTGCCGTCCACCGTATAGCGGTAGCCGTAGATCTTGTCCGCGCCGAGATCCTGCACGAACAGGTAACGGCCGTCCGGTGAAAACACCGTCGAATGCACGTGCGCGCCGTCCTGGCGGCCCTTCACGGGCCCCGTGCCTTCATGGTGCACGGTCAGCGCGGCCTGCCCGACCGCGCCGTCGTCGCGCAGCGGAAACACCGCGAAGCTGCCGCCCGGATCCTTCGCGACCGAGTAGTTGGCGGTCACGAGGTACTTGCCGTCGGGCGACAGCGCGAGATAGCAAGGATCGTTCCCTTCCGACGACACGCGGTCGATGAAGCTCAACGCGCCCGTCTTCGCGTCGAAGCGGAACGCGCTGACGCCGCCGCGCGTCGTGGCCGGCCCGTCGTCGCCGGGCAATTCGTTGACCGCGTAGACGGTGCGACCGTCGCGGCTCGGCAACAGATACGACGGATTCACGGTCTTCGCCGACGACACGGGCGCAACACTGCCGGTTTTCGTATCGAAGCGGTAAACATAGATGCCGTCGCTGCCGCCGCCCGTATAGGTGCCGACGAGCAGGTTGTAGACGCCGTCGGCCGGGGCGGGCGATTGCTGCGCAAATGCGTGGGTCGCGGAAAGGGAAAGCACGAGCGCGAAACCTTTCATCCAGTGAGCGAGCCTAAGCGGGAACCCTCGTGTCGAAGCGCGTGCGTCACGCTCGCGTAAACGGTTGGGCATTGAATCCTCCTTGCATCGAGTCGCTTCAAGTGTTGAGATAGGACGAAACGCCGGCCGTTCATGCGCTCCGCCGCCCGGCCGAGTATACGGGGCGCGGTGCCAGCGCGTGAAGCCTTGGCCGCCGTCGTCCGCATTGTGAACTCGAATACCCAAGGATCGCCTGCCCATGCCTGCCCTGATCGAAGACTACGCCCTCGTCGGCGACGGCCACACTGCCGCGCTGATCGCAAAAGACGGCTCCGTCGACTGGCTGTGCTGGCCCCGCTTCGATTCGGGCGCCTGCTTCGCGGCGCTTCTCGGCACCCCCGAGCACGGCCGCTGGCTGCTCGCGCCGGCCGCCGACGCCGCGATCACGCACACGACGCGCCGCTATCGCGGCGACACGCTGATTCTCGAAACCGACTACGAAAGCGCCGACGGCGCCGTCACCGTGGTCGACTTCATGCCGCCCGGCAACGGCTGGTCCGAACTCGTGCGGATCGTCGTCGGCCGCCACGGCACGATGAAGATGCGCATGGAGCTGGTGTTGCGCTTCGACTACGGCTTCTCGATCCCGTGGGTCACGCAGCTGACCCGCGAGGACGGCATGAAGGCGATCGCGGGCCCCGACACCGTCGTGCTGCGCACACCGGTGCCGCTCACCGGCAAGAATCTCCACACGCTCGCGGAATTCACGGTGAGCGCCGACGAGCGCGTGCCGTTCTCGCTCAGCTACGCGGCATCCCACCTGCGGCTGCCGCCCGCCCGCGACCCGCTGTCGATGCTCGCGCGTACCGAGAACTACTGGCTCGAATGGTCGGGCCGCTGCCAGGTGCAGGGCCGCTACGCGGCCGCCGTGCGCCGCTCGCTGATCACGCTGAAGGCGCTCGCGTACGAGCCGACCGGCGGCATCGTCGCGGCGCCGACCACGTCGCTGCCCGAGAAGATCGGCGGCAACCGCAACTGGGACTACCGCTACTGCTGGCTGCGCGACGCGACGATCACGCTGCTCGCGCTGATGCGCGGCGGCTACTACGACGAGGCCCGCGCGTGGCGCACGTGGCTCGGCCGGGTGATGGCCGGCTCGCCCGAGCAGATCCAGATCATGTACGGGATCGCCGGCGAACGCCGGTTGCCGGAAATGGAGCTCGACTGGCTGCCCGGCTACCAGGACTCGAAGCCGGTGCGCATCGGCAACGGCGCCGCGAACCAGCTCCAGCTCGACGTGTTCGGCGAGGTGATGGCCGCGCTGCACCTCGCGCGGGTGGGCGGCCTGCAGGCCGACGACACGGTCTGGTCCGTGCAGTGCGCGCTGCTCGACCATCTCGAGAAGATCTGGCAGGAGCCCGACGAAGGCATCTGGGAAACGCGCGGCGGGCGCCGCCATTTCACGTTCTCGAAGGTGATGGCGTGGGTCGCGTTCGACCGCGCGATCAAGTCGGCGGAGATGTTCCGGCTGCCCGGCTCGCTCGACCGCTGGCGTGCGCTGCGCGACCAGATCCATGCCGACGTGTGCGCCAACGCGTGGCATGAAAGCAAACAGGCGTTTGCACAGAGCTACGGCAGCGACGAGCTCGACGCCAGCGTGCTGCTGATGCCGCTGCTCGGCTTCCTGCCGCCGGAAGATCCGCGCATCGTCGGCACGGTCGAGGCGATCGAGCGGGAATTGCTGCACGACGGGCTCGTGATGCGCTACCGCACGACCGAATACGACGACGGCCTGCCGCCCGGCGAAGGCACGTTTCTCGCGTGCAGCTTCTGGCTGGTCGACAACTACGCGCTGCTGGGCCGGATCGACGACGCGCACCGCCTGTTCAGCCGGCTGCTCGCGCTGTCGAACGACCTCGGGCTGCTCGCGGAGGAGTACGACCCGGTGGCCGGGCGGCTCGTCGGCAACTTCCCGCAGGCGTTCTCGCACGTGGCGCTCGTGCATACCGCGATGAACCTGATGCACCACGAGGACGCAATGGCGCGCGCGGCCGGCCAGCCTGCGCCGGCCGTGGCGACGGGGCGCTGAACGGGGGCGCGGGCGGCTTGGTCAGATAACGTCAAATCGCAAAACTTTGATGAAAAATCGGGGAAATGTTGCATTGCACCACCCATCGTTGTCCGATATGATCGACGCGATTGTCCGGCTGCAATGCAACATGGCCGGTCGCTGACCCACACGGCACGCCGCGACGCCCCACGCCGCCCTTGCGCACCGTCCCCCACGCGGGAGTAGTCTGCATGCTTTACCAACTGCACGAATTCCAGCGCGCCATGCTGAGCCCGCTGACGGCCTGGGCCCAGGCCGCGTCCAAATCGTTCGCCAATCCGTCCAGCCCGTTCTCGCTGATGCCCGGCGCGCCGCGGATGGCCGCCGCGTACGAGCTGATGTACCGGCTCGGCAAGGATTACGAGAAGCCCGAATTCAACATTCATCAGATCGTCAAGGACGGCCACAACATCCCGATCGTCGAGCAGACGATCGTCGAGAAGCCGTTCTGCCGGCTGCTGCGCTTCAAGCGCTATTCGGACGACGCCGACGCCGTCACGCAACTGAAGGACGAACCGGTCGTGCTGGTCTGCGCACCGCTGTCGGGCCACCACTCGACGCTGCTGCGCGACACCGTGCGCACGCTGCTGCAGGATCACAAGGTCTACATCACCGACTGGATCGACGCGCGGATGGTGCCGGTCGAGACCGGCCCGTTCCACCTGCACGACTACATCGCGTACATCCAGGAGTTCATCCGTCACATCGGCGCGCGCAACCTGCACGTGATCTCGGTGTGCCAGCCGACGGTGCCGGTGCTCGCGGCGATCTCGCTGATGGCGAGCCGCGGCGAGGACACGCCGCTCACGATGACGATGATGGGCGGCCCGATCGATGCGCGTCGCAGCCCGACGTCGGTGAATTCGCTCGCCACGCAGCACTCCACCGCATGGTTCGAGAACAACGTGATCCACACGGTGCCGGCGAACTATCCGGGCGAAGGCCGCCAGGTGTATCCGGGCTTCCTGCAGCACACGGGCTTCGTCGCGATGAACCCGGAGCGGCATGCGCAATCGCACTGGGATTTCTACCAGAGCCTGCTGCGCGGCGACGAGGACGACGCCGAAGCGCACCGCCGCTTCTATGACGAATACAACGCGGTGCTCGACATGGCCGCCGAGTATTACCTCGAGACGATCCGCGTCGTGTTCCAGGAATTCCGCCTGGCCGAAGGCACGTGGGACGTCGAAGGCGAGCGCGTGCGTCCGCAGGACATCCGGCACACCGCGCTGATGACGATCGAGGGCGAACTCGACGACATCTCGGGCAGCGGCCAGACGCACGTCGCGCACGAGCTGTGCACGGGCATCCCGCAGGACCAGCGCCGCAGCCTGACCGCCGAGAAGTGCGGTCACTACGGGATTTTCTCGGGCCGCCGCTGGCGCACGATCATCTATCCGCAACTGCGCGATTTCATCCGCGAACATGCACCGGAGCCGAAGCACGGTGCGACGAAGGATGTGCCGGAAACGCCGGCCGTCAAGACGCTCTCCGCCGTGCCGGCCGGCGACGCACCGGCCGAAACGACGCGCGCCACGGCAGCGAAGCGCGCGAAGGCACCGGCGAAGGCCGCCGCCCCCGCCAAGGCCGCACCGGCCGCGAAACGCGCCGCCGCCGGCAGCCCGCGCGCAAAAGCCGTGCGCACGCGCAAGGCCGCCTGACGCACCGCGTTCCAACGAAAAAACGCCGCCGTTGCCTGCGCACGGCGGCGTTTTTACATCGGGCGGGCGCTTCAGCGCGGTCAGCGCATCAGCGCCGCAGCAGATACGCGAGCAGCACTTCGGTGTTCATCCGCACCATCTCGGCGCGCTCGTCGGCGTCGGTGAAGTCGCGGCCGAGCGTCGCGGCGAGCGTGAAGCGGTTCGATACGATGTAGTAGCCGAGCCCCGACAGCGTCACGTAGAAGCGCAGCGGATCGACGTCGGTGCGGAACAGCCCGGCCTTCTGGCCGCGCGTCAGCACGTTGCCGAGCTTCGCGACGATCGGCGACATCATCTCGCGGATCCGCGTCGACTTGTGCAGGTAGCGCGCTTCGTGCAGGTTCTCGTTGTTGATGAGCCTGAGCAGTTCCGGATGGTCGCGGTAGTAGTCCCAAACGAAATGCGCGAGCCGCGTGACGGCTTCGACCGGCGCGACGCCATCGAGATCGAGCTCGCGCTCGGCCTCGGTGAGCGCGGAGAACGCGTGTTCGAGCACCGCCGTGAACAGCTGTTCCTTGCTGCCGAAGTAGTAATAGAGCATGCGCTCGTTGGTTTCGGCCCGGCGCGCGATCTGATCGACGCGCGCGCCGAACAGCCCTCCACTCGCGAACTCTTCGGCTGCCGCCATCAGGATGCGGCGGCGCGTACCTTCAGGATCTCTTTTGATTTTTGGCTGATTCATGGTGGCGTTTTGCTATGTGAGCCGCTTGATCCGAACCGGCACCCCCACCGCCTTGGCGCCGGCCGCCCTGGAACGGGCGGGCCGCGGGCGGCCGCCCTCCTGCTGAGCCCCTGCAAAAAAGCGGTTCGATTATGCGCACAGACGGCGTCCAGCGCAATGCGGGAAATCGGCGATAATCGAGCTTTGGCAAACCTTTCCGGCCGCGCCCGACGCGGCCGAGAGCCATTCGGCGCCGCTGCGCCCGTTGTCACCGTGACCGATTCCAAAACACTCGCAGATCGCATCGAAGATCTGCTTCCCCAGACGCAATGCACGAAGTGCGGCTATAACGGCTGCCGCCCGTACGCCGAGGCGATCGCCGCCGGCGATGCGAACTACAACCAGTGCCCGCCCGGCGGCGCCGAAGGCATCGCGCGCCTGTCGAGCCTGCTCGGCAAACCGGTGATTCCGCTGAACCCCGTCAACGGCAGCGAGCATCCGCGCGCGGTCGCCTTCATCGACGAGAGCCTGTGCATCGGCTGCACGCTGTGCATGCAGGCGTGCCCGGTCGACGCGATCGTCGGCGCGCCGAAGCAGATGCACACGATCATCGCGTCGCAGTGCACCGGTTGCGACCTGTGCGTGCCGCCCTGCCCGGTCGACTGTATCGCGATGCTGCCGGTGACCGGCGAACGCACCGGCTGGGACGCGTGGTCCCAGGAGCAGGCCAACGCCGCACGCGAGCACCACGACCTGCGGCTCGCGCGCCAGCGCCGCGAGCGCGAGGCCGCCGAAGCGCGCGCGGCCGCACGCCGCGCGGCGAGTGCCGCGAAACCGGCTGCGGCACAAGCGGAAACGCCGTCCGCCGCGCCGGCCGCCGCACCCGCGGACGACGCCGAAGCGAAGAAGCGCGCGATCATCGCCGCCGCGCTCGAACGGGCGCGCAAGAAGAAGGAAGAGCTGTCCGGGCAAGGCGCCGTGCCGAAGAACACCGAAGGCGTGAGCGCGGCCGTCCAGGCGCAGATCGACGCGGCCGAGGCGCGTCGCAAGCGGCTCGCCGAACAGCAGGCCCAGCGCGATGCCGAAGCTGCCGCCGCGAGCGGCAACGACGAAAAGAACGACGCAGGCAACGACGGCCCGGATGGCCCGTCCGCCCGGCCCGACCCGAACGCTCCATGAACGCCAGCAAACGACGCGCGATCTACGAAACGCTGCAGAGCCTCAATCCGCATCCGACCACCGAGCTCGAATACTCGACGCCGTTCGAGTTGCTGATCGCCGTGATGCTGTCCGCGCAGGCGACCGACGTATCGGTCAACAAGGCGATGCGGAAGATGTTTCCCGTCGCGAATACCCCGCGACAAATCGTCGCACTCGGAGAAGAAGGCGTCACCGAGTACATCAAGACGATCGGCCTGTACCGGACCAAGGCGAAGAACGTGGTCGCGACGTGCCGGATCCTGCTGGACCGCTACGACGGCGAGGTGCCGGCCGATCGCGAAGCGCTCGAAGGGCTGCCGGGCGTCGGCCGCAAGACCGCGAACGTCGTGCTGAACACCGCATTCGGCCAGCCGACGATCGCGGTCGACACGCACATCTTCCGCGTCGCGAACCGCACCGGGCTCGCGCCGGGCAAGGACGTGCGCGCCGTCGAGGCCGCGCTCGAGAAGTTCACGCCGAAGGAATTCCTGCAGGACGCGCATCACTGGCTGATCCTGCACGGGCGCTACGTGTGCAAGGCCCGCAAGCCCGAGTGCTGGCACTGCGCGATCGAACCACTGTGCGAATTCCGGCCGAAGACGCCGCCGCCGAACGAATGACGCGCCACCGCGGCTGACTGGCCGCAGGCCGCCCGGCGCCAGGCGGCCGGGCGCACGATGCGCGCCGCGTCGGCCGTTGACCGGCCGTCTAACCGCAACCACGATAGCGCGTCGCCACTCGCACCATCGCCCCCGCTTACCCCGTCCAGGCTATGCGTTGGACGTCGCCGTCGCGTCGTCTGCCGCCGCGCCGCCCGCGCGCACCAGCGCCAGCACGGCAGCCAGAATCGCGACGCCACCCGCCCACTGCAGCGGCGACAGCGCTTCGCCGAACAGCAGCGCCGCAAGCGCGACCGTCACGACCGGTTCGAGCGTCGACAGCATCGACGTGCGCGCGGCCCCGAGCCGTTCTAGCCCGGCAAAGAACGCGAGCATCGCCGCCACCGTCGACACGAGCGCGATCGCGAGCATCGACGCCCAGCCGCCGGCCGTCGCGGGCCAGCGCGGCGGCGCGCCGAACGCGGCGGTCCGCACGACGGCGATCGCCACGAGCGTCGCGGTTGCCGACAGGCAGATGATCGCGGTGGTCGCGAGCGGATCGACGCCGCGCGTCGCCTTCGTGCCGCCGACGATGTACAGCGAATAGATCACCGCGGCGGCCAGCGCGAGCGCGATCCCGAGCGGCTCGCCATGCCCGCCGCCGACCATCAGCGCCGAACCCGCGACGCACAGCACGAGCGCGACGGCCTTCGCGCGCGTGAGGCGCTCGCCGAGCCACCACGCGGCCAGCAGCGTGACGAACGCCGGATACAGGTACAGCAGCAGCGCGACGAGGCTCGCCTGCGCGTGCTGCAGCGCACTGAAATAGCAGAACGACTGCCCGACGTAGCCGAGCGCGCCCATCGCCACGAGCGGCGCGAGCGCACGCCCGCGCGGCCACGCGACACGGCGATGCCGGGCGATCGCGGCGAGCACCGCGCCGCCGATCGCAAAGCGCACGATCAGCAGCCCGAGCACGTCGACGCCGGCCGCATACGCGTAGCGGCCGAAGATCGCCATCGCGCCGAATGCGGCGGCGGACAGCGCGACGTAGAGCGTGCCCTGCAGGGCGGTGGACGACGGGCGGGCGGTGGCGGTCATGACGAAACGGGCGCGAGCGGCGTGGCGACGGAAATCGTCGGAGTGTAACGGCGCGGCGGCCGCGAGCCTAGCCCGCGCTTACCCGTTCCCCGGCGCCGGTGGCGGGCAGCGACGACCGGCCCGCGCCGCGCGCCGGCGCGACCCGTGGGCGACCGCCACTGACACCACTGCCGCCATTGCCACTGCAAACCCCGCTCCGCGCCCGCCGCCAGCGCCGTGCGCCGACCCGGCGTACAATGCGCGACGCGGCATCACGCCGTCCGAATCACGACGTTTCCCCACCATGTTCAATCCAAGCCGCGACGAAGTGCGTCGCTTTTTCACCGAGACCTGGCGCAAGCAGCGCGCCGGCGAGATCCTGACACCGCTGGAAGCAATGGCAGCCGACTGGATCGTCGAGCATCCCGAATACCACGACGAACTCGCCGACGCCGACGGCGTAACCGCGCGCGAGTACACGCCCGAGGAAGGCCGCACGAACCCGTTCCTGCACCTGTCGATGCATCTCGCGATCAGCGAGCAGCTGTCGATCGACCAGCCGCCCGGCATCCGCGCCGCGCACGACAAGCTCGCGGCCAAGCTCGACTCGACCCACGACGCGCAGCACGTGATCATGGAATGCCTCGGCGAGACGATCTGGGAAGCCCAGCGCACGAGCACGCCGCCCGATACCGACGCGTACCTGCAGCGCATCCTGCGTCGCGCGTCGCGCGACTGAGCGCCGCGGCGCCGGCGCGCGGACAAAAAAATACCCCGCCGTGGCGGGGTATTTTTGCTGCGCGAGCCCGTCGGGCTCGTCGCGCTTACTTCTTGAACACGAGATCGGTTTCTTTCAGCGACTCGATGTAGGCCGCGATGTCCTTCATGTCGCTGACCGACAGGCTCTGCACCTGCGCCTGCATGATCGCGTTGTTGCGACCGAGCAGCGGATTCGTCAGGCCCATCTGGTACTGGCGCATCGCCCACACGAGGTAGTCGGCGTGCTGGCCCGCGAGGCGCGGATATTCGGCGTTGATCGGCTTGTTCATCTGCGCGCCGTGGCAGGCGGCGCAGTTGTGCGATTCGACCAGTTCCTTGCCCTTCGTGGTGTCCGCTGCGTGCGCGGTACCGATCGCGAGGCCGGCCGCCAGTGCAACCGCCGCCGTCTTGAATGCGTTGTTCATGAATGCTCCTGTCCCGCCGGTCAGATCGGCGGCGCGCGCTTTACTTGTAGGGATTGTCCTTCGTGTCGGCCTTCTGGACGGCGTAGTACGCCGCCAGATCCGCGATGTCCTGGTCCGTCAGCGAACCGGCGATCGCATTCATCGACGGGAAGTGACGATCCTTCTTGCGATAGGCCTTCAGCGCGTTCTCGAGGTATTGCTGGTTCTGGCCGCCGAGGACAGGCACCCGGTAGACCTCCGGGTACGCCGCGCGGTAGTCCTGGATGCCGTGGCAACCGATGCACATGGCGACCTTGCTCGCCCCGTCCTTCGGGTTGCCGACCACACCGGCCGCCTGCGCGCTGCCCGCGAGCGCCACGAGCGCTGCGACAACGACGTGTTTGCCGACGAATTTGTTCATAGCTCTTGTAACCTAGCTTGAGGGGAAACTGGCGCCGAAGCGGCAACGGCCCGCGCCGTTATGCTTATCAGGTCGCCACGCAGGCCAAAAAAAACGGCCAGATTGTACCGCGTCGGCGGGGAACGCGTCCACAAGGCACCCCGGTTCGCCCCGCCACAGCCCCGCAACGATACGCGGGCGTGGCCCAACCGGACAGCCCTTCTGACTTATACTGGGTTTTTTTCCCCGATTGAGAAGAGCGCCGCCATGCGTTTCGAAGGGTCCTCGCACTACGTCGCCACCGACGATCTGAAGCTCGCGGTCAATGCCGCGCTGACGCTGCAACGCCCGCTGCTGATCAAGGGCGAGCCCGGCACCGGCAAGACCATGCTCGCCGAGGAAGTGGCCGCCGCGCTCGACATGCCGCTGCTGCAGTGGCACATCAAGTCGACCACGAAGGCGCAGCAGGGCCTGTACGAATACGACGCAGTCTCGCGGCTGCGCGATTCGCAGCTCGGCGACGCGCGCGTGCAGGACATCTCGAACTACATCGTCAAGGGCGTGCTGTGGCAGGCGTTCGATGCCGAGCACTCGAGCGTGCTGCTGATCGACGAGATCGACAAGGCCGACATCGAATTCCCGAACGACCTGCTGCGCGAGCTCGACCGGATGGAGTTCCACGTGTACGAAACACGGGAAACGGTTCGCGCGAAGCACCGCCCGCTCGTCATCATCACGTCGAACAACGAGAAGGAGCTGCCCGACGCGTTCCTGCGCCGCTGCTTCTTCCATTACATCCAGTTTCCCGACCCGGCGACGATGCAGAAGATCGTCGCGGTCCATTTCCCGGACATCCGCGAGGAGCTGCTGCGCGCGGCGCTCGAGAGTTTCTTCGAATTGCGCGGCGTGTCGGGCCTGAAGAAGAAGCCGTCGACATCCGAGCTGCTCGACTGGCTGAAGCTGCTGCTCGCCGAGAACATCCCGGCCGACCAGTTGCGCGGCGTGGATGCGAAGCAGATCGTGCCACCGCTCGCGGGCGCGCTGCTGAAGAACGAGCAGGACCTGAGCCTGCTCGAACGGCTCGTCTACATGAACCGGCACAACCGGTAATCCTCTCTCACCCGCGAAGGCCCGGCCATGCTGCTCAATTTCTTCTACGCGCTGCGCGCAGCCAAGCTGCCCGTCTCGGTGAAGGAATACCTGACGCTGCTCGAATCGCTGAAGGCCGGCCTGATCTCGCCGTCGATCGACGCATTCTACTTTCTCGCGCGGATGACGCTCGTCAAGGACGAGCAGTACTTCGACAAGTTCGACCAGGCGTTCGGCGCGTATTTCCACGGCGTGTCCGCGCTGCCGTCCGAAGCGTTCGACATTCCGCTCGACTGGCTAGAGAAGCGCCTCGAGCGCGAGCTGTCGCCCGAGGAAAAGGCGCAGATCGAGGCGATGGGGGGGCTCGACAAGCTGATGGAGCGCCTGAAGGCACTGCTCGACGAGCAGAAGGAGCGCCACGAAGGCGGCAACAAGTGGATCGGCACCGGCGGCACGTCGCCGTTCGGGCACGGCGGCTACAACCCGGAAGGCGTGCGCATCGGCGGCCCGTCGAACGGCAACCGCACCGCGGTGAAGGTGTGGGAAGCACGCGCGTATCGCGACTACGACGATTCCGTCGAGATCGGCACGCGCAACATCAAGGTCGCGCTGCGGCGGCTGCGCCGCTTCGCGCGCGAAGGCGCCGCCGAGGAGCTCGACCTGCCCGGCACGATCCGCAGCACCGCCGCGAACGCGGGCTGGCTCGACCTGCGGATGGTGCCCGAGCGCCACAACAACGTGAAGGTGCTGATGCTGCTCGACGTCGGCGGCTCGATGGACGATCACATCAAGCGCACCGAAGAGCTGTTCTCCGCCGCGAAGGCCGAATTCAAGCACCTGGAATTCTTCTACTTCCACAACTGCGTGTACGACCACCTGTGGAAGAACAACCGCCGCCGCCACTCGGAACGCACCGCGACGTGGGACGTGCTGCACAAGTTCACGCCCGACTACAAGCTGATCTTCGTCGGCGATGCAACGATGAGCCCGTACGAAGTGCTGCAGCCCGGCGGCTCGGTCGAGTACAACAACCCGGAAGCCGGCGCCGTATGGCTGCGCCGCCTCGCCGACCAGTTCCCCCATCATGCATGGCTGAATCCCGAGCCCGAGCGGCTATGGGAATACCGGCAGTCGGTCGCGGTGATCCGCGACCTGCTCGGCCATCGCATGTATCCGCTCACGCTCGCGGGCCTCGAAACCGCGATGCGCGCACTCAGCAAGTAACGCCCCCACCCAGACACGAAGGCCGCGTCCGAGCGGCCTCCCCCCGGAGATAGCATGAACCCCTCGCCCACCGCGAGCGCCAGCCGCGCCGGCGGCCGCCGCTTTTTTGCCGATACGTCCGTCTCGGCCCTCGTCGCCGGCTTCGTCGCGATGATGACGGGCTATACGAGTTCGCTCGTGCTGATGTTCCAGGCCGGCCGCGCCGCCCACCTCACCGATGCGCAGATCTCGTCGTGGATCTGGGCGCTGTCGATCGGCATGGCGCTGACGACGATCGGCCTGTCGCTGCGCTTTCGCGCGCCCGTCGTCGTCGCGTGGTCGACGCCCGGCGCCGCGCTGCTGATCGCCTCGCTGCCCGGCGTGCCCTACCCCGAGGCAATCGGCGCATTCGTCGTCTGCGCGGTGCTGCTGACGGCCGTCGGCGTGAGCGGGCTGTTCGACACGTTGATGCGCAAGATTCCGGCCGGCATCGCAGCCGCGCTGCTCGCGGGCATCCTGTTCGAGATCGGCATCGAGATCTTCCGCGCCGCGCAGTTCCAGACGGCGCTCGTGCTCGCGATGTTCTTCACCTACCTGATCGTCAAGCGGCTCGCGCCGCGCTACGCGATCGTGACAACGCTGATCGTCGGCACGGCAGTCGCCGGCGGTCTCGGCCTGCTCGACTTCAGCGGCTTTCACATCGCATTCGCGAAGCCCGTGTTCACGATGCCCGCGTTCTCGATCGCGTCGATCGTCAGCATCGGCATTCCGCTGTTCGTCGTCGCGATGGCGTCGCAGAACGTGCCGGGCATTGCGGTGCTGCGCGCGGACGGCTATCGGACCCCGTCGTCGCCGCTGATCGCGACCACCGGCCTCGCGTCGCTGCTGCTCGCGCCGTTCGGCTCGCACGGCGTCAACCTCGCGGCGATCACGGCCGCGATCTGCACCGGCCCGGAAGCGCACGAGGATCACGCGAAACGCTACACGGCCGCCGTGTGGTGCGGCACGTTCTACCTGGTCGCGGGGATCTTCGGCGCGACGATCGCCGCGCTGTTCGCGGCGCTGCCGAAGGCGCTCGTCGTGTCGGTCGCGGCGCTCGCGCTGTTCGGCTCGATCATGAGCGGCCTCGCGAACGCGATGCAGGACGTGAAGCAGCGCGAAGCCGCGCTCGTCACGTTCATGGTCACCGCGTCGGGCCTCACGCTGCTGTCGATCGGCTCGGCATTCTGGGGGCTCGTCGCGGGGATCGTCACGCAGGTGATCCTGAACGCGCGCCGCCCCGCGTGACGCGGCACCGCGCCCGCCGCTGCGGCCTTCGGACACGCCAGAACGTGCCCGACACGAATCGGGCCTAGAATAGCGGATCGGAGGCGGTGCCCGGCGCCGCCTCGCTTCGCCGCCGCGTTCGCGCGGCCCGTGAGAACCCGGCGCCTTGCGCCCTTCTTCCGAATCGCCATGACTACCGCACTCGACCAGCTGAAGCAGTACACGACCGTCGTCGCCGACACGGGCGATTTCCAGCAGCTTGCGCAATACCAGCCGCAGGACGCGACCACGAACCCGTCGCTGATCCTGAAAGCCGTCCAGAAGGATGCGTACAAGCCGATCCTCGAGAAAACCGTCCGCGATCATCGCAACGAAAGCACCGATTTCATCATCGACCGCCTGCTGATCGCATTCGGCACCGAGATCCTGAAGCTGATCCCGGGCCGCGTGTCGACCGAGGTCGACGCACGCCTGTCGTTCGACACGCAGCGCTCGATCGACAAGGGCCGCGAACTCATCAAGCTGTACGAAGCAGCCGGCATCGGCCGCGAGCGCATCCTGATCAAGCTCGCCTCGACGTGGGAAGGCATCCGCGCGGCCGAAGTGCTGCAGAAGGAAGGGATCAAGTGCAACATGACCCTGCTTTTCTCGCTCGTGCAGGCTGCCGCATGCGCGGAAGCCGGCGCACAGCTGATCTCGCCGTTCGTCGGCCGCATCTACGACTGGTACAAGAAGCAGGCCGGCGCCGAGTGGAATGAAGAGAAGGACGGCGGCGCGAACGATCCGGGCGTGCAGTCGGTGCGCCGCATCTACACGTACTACAAGACGTTCGGCTACACGACCGAAGTGATGGGCGCGAGCTTCCGCACGACCAGCCAGATCACCGAGCTCGCCGGCTGCGACCTGCTGACGATCAGTCCCGATTTGCTGCAGAAGCTGCAGGACAGCAACGAAACGGTCACGCGCAAGCTGTCGCCGGAAGCGCTGCAGGACAAGCCGGCCTCGCGCGTCGCGATCGACGAGGCCGCGTTCCGCTTCCAGCTCAACGACGACGCGATGGCAACCGAAAAGCTCGCCGAAGGCATCCGCGTATTCGCCGCCGATGCGGTGAAGCTCGAGAAGCTGATCGACTCGCTGCGCTGAGCCGCTGAGCCACGACAAGCGTCAGCGGCTGTCAGCAACACTGGCAACAGCCGTCAGCACGCGCGCCGCACACGGCCGCGAACGTCATGTTCGCGGCCGTTTTTAATTTTCATTCCATCGTCAAGCACGCGCACTACAATCCACGTCACGGGTGCGTCGGCCGCTTCCCGAGGCGCTCTTTCCCAGTCAGTCTTGCACGACGCCGATTCCGCGCAGATGCGCAGGCCGGCTCCCCACTACAGGAGACAACGATGCAAGTCCAACCGTACCTGACGTTCTACGGTCGCGCCGAGGAAGCCCTTCAGTTCTACGAAAAGGCACTCGGTGCGAAGACGATGTTCAAGATGCACTTCAAGGACGCGCCGCCGAATCCCGACTACACGATTGCGCCGGAGATCGCCGACAAGGTGATGCACGCGAGCTTCACGATCGGCGACTCGATGATCATGTGCTCGGACGGCGACTGCAGCCAGCCCGGCGGCGGCATGCACGCCGGCTATTCGCTGTCGTTGAACCCGGCGACGGTCGAGGAAGGCCAGAAGCTGTTCGATGCGCTCGCCGACGGCGGCGAAGTGACGATGCCGTTCGGCAAGACGTTCTGGGCGCTCGGCTTCGGGATGGCGAAGGATCGTTTCGGCGTGCACTGGATGGTCAACGTCGAGGATCTCTCGCAGCGCGAGAACCTCGCGGAGCGCGCGCAGGGATAACACGAAAGACAAAGCCCGCCACCTTGCCGGTGGCGGGCTTTTTCATCGCGTGGCCGGGCAGGCGGCGTCAGCCTTCCACCACGTCGAGATAGTCCTCCGGCCGCGTGCGATCCTCAGCATGCGCCATGCCCATCACGCGCACCAGCACGCTCACCGCCACCGCCACTACCAGGTTCACGATCAGCGACCACACGGCCGCGTAGCCGGGAATCGCGAGACCGAACAGGTGGATCGTGAAGATCGATCCGGCCAGCTTCAGCGAGATCGCCATCCACGTGCCGCACACGATGCCGGCCGCCCAGCCGGCCAGCAGGCCGCGATGGTCGAGCACGCGCGTGTACAGGCCGAGCACGATCGCCGGCAGCGTCTGGATGATCCAGATCCCGCCGAGCAGCTGCAGCTGGATCGCGTAGGTCAGCGGCAACCCGAGGATGAACGCCACCGCGCCGACCTTCACGATCAGCGACACCAGCTTCGCGACGTGCGTTTCCTGCTCGTGCGACATGTTGCGGTTCACGAACTCGCGGTGAATATTGCGCGTGTAGAGGTTCGCGGCCGCGATCGACATGATGGCCGCCGGCACCAGCGCGCCGATGCCGATCGCCGCGAACGCGACGCCGACGAACCACGACGGGAAATACTGGAGGAACAGCGCGGGCACCGCGAAGTTCGGGCCGAACGCCTTGAAGTACGGCGCGTACTGCGGCATGTCCTTCACGCCCGATGCGAGCGCCATGTAGCCGAGCAGCGCCAGCAGGCCGAGCACGAACGAATACGCCGGCAGCATCGCCATGTTGCGGCGGATCGAGTTGCCGGACGACGACGACAGGATCGCCGTCACCGAGTGCGGATACAGGAACAGCGCGAGCGCCGAGCCGATCGCGAGCGTCGCGTACGCGCTGTAGCCGTTCAGGCTCATCGCGTCGGGCGCCTTCAGCAGCAGCTTCGCGGGCGGCACGCTCGCGAAGATGTGCCCGAAGCCGCCGAGCTTCGCCGGAATCACGATGACCGCCGCGGCGATCGTGATGTAGATCAGGATGTCCTTGACGATCGCGATCATCGCGGGCGCGCGCAGGCCCGACGTGTACGTGTACGCGGCGAGGATCGCGAACGCGATGATCAGCGGCAGGTCGCCGACGAAGCCGGTCGTGTCGAAGCCAAGCGCACCGATCACCACCTCGATGCCGACGAGCTGCAGCGCGATATACGGCATCGTCGCGACGATGCCCGTCACCGCGATCGCGAGCGCGAGCATCCGGCTGCCGTAGCGCGCGTTGACAAAGTCGGCGGCCGTCACGTAGCCGTGCCGCTTCGCGATGCTCCACAGCTTCGGAAACACGACGAACGCGAACGGATAGATCAGGATCGTGTACGGCAGCGCGAAGAAGCCCATCGCGCCGGCGCCGAACACGAGTGCGGGCACCGCGACGAACGTGTAGGCCGTGTAGAGGTCGCCGCCGAGCAGGAACCACGTGACGATCGTGCCGAAGCGGCGGCCGCCGAGGCCCCATTCGTCGAGATGGGCGAGATCGCCGCGCCGCCAGTTCGCGGCCAGGAAACCGATGATCGTGACGCCGATGAACAGCAGCACGAAGACGAAGGTTGCGCCGAGATTCATCGCGCACCTCCCTGCGGGCCGCTCGCCTTCCACGCGTTCTTGGTCTTGAAGTACACGAACGCAGTGATCACCGCGCTAATGAAGACCCAAAGCAGCTGGTACCAGTAGAAAAACGGAAAACCCAACCATTGCGGTTCGATCTTGCTGTACGACGGTACCCAGACCATCGCAATCAGCGGCAGTACCAGCAGCCAGAGCCAGCGCTTGGCGGCCCGGTTGGCGTCGGCATCGTGAGCCATGACGTCTCCTCATCTTTCCCGGTTATCGATCTTGTTGAGCGGGTACGGCGCCGAGAGGAGCGCAAAACGGGTAGGCTGCGGCTCCCCTGGCTTCGCGCCAGTATAGGAGCCGCTCGCACGCGGTCAAGCAGGGGCGAACCCGAGGTGATCCGCCCCTTGTCGCGTGGTTGCACCGGCATGCCGCCGGTGCATGAAGCGTCAGATCGCGAACGCGGTGTCGCGTGCGCCGGTCGTTTCTTTCAAGGCTTTCACCCACTTGCGCGCGGGCAGCTTCAGCGTGTCCTCGATCAGCTTCGCGCGTTCGTCGAGCTGCGCGAACGGCACGTCGAGCGCGGGGCCCGAGAACGCGATCGCGATCCGGTTGCCGTCATGCACTTCCGGCAGCGCGATCACGCGGTGGTCGAACGCCGCGTTCAGGTGCTTCATGTTGCGCACGAAGCTCGGATGATCGCCGAACAGGTTGATCGTCGCGATGCTAGCATCCGCGAGGCAGCCGCGCACCGCACGGTAGAACGCGACGCTGTCGAGCACGGGGCCGCGCGCGGTCGCGTCGTACAGGTCGATCTGGATCGCGCCCGTCGTGCCGCGGTTGGCCGGGTCGTTGACGAAATCCCACGCGTCGGCTTCATGCACGGCGAGGCGTGCATCGTCGGGCGGCAGCGCGAACATCGTGCGCGCGGCGACGATCACGGCCGGGTTCAGCTCGACGGCCTCGACCTTCGCGTGCGGCAGGAAGCGGTGCGAGAACTTGGTCAGCGCGCCGGTGCCGAGCCCGAGCTGGACGATCCGCTCGGGCGTTTCGAGGAACAGTAGCCACGCCATCATCTGCTGTGCGTATTCGAGCTCGATATGCAGCGGCTTCGAGATCCGCATCGCGCCCTGCACCCATTCGGTACCGAAATGCAGGAAGCGCACGCCGCCCTCTTCCGAGAACGTGACGGGCGCGAAGCGCGGCTTGCGCGGGGCTTCGAGCACCGGTACGTCGTCGTGTTCGTCGATCTCCGGGCGGCGCTTCACGCGCGGCGGCTGGAGTTTGTCGGAGCCGTTGTACGCGGACGGCTTGCTGCGCTTGGACGCGCGCGCCTCGGCGGACGCGCGCTTGATCAGTCGGGTCATGTGTGAATCTCGCTGGGTGAAGCTGGTTTTAGCGGACGAGAGGATAGCATTGGTGGGAGAACGGAGACCGCGACCCACGCGCGGCCTCGCGTGACGTTGAATCGCGTCGGCGCTACGCTGCATTCGCGGATCACTGGAGAACACATGACGTCGAACGAAAGGAAGATCTGGTTTCCGGCCAAACGCTACGGCTGGGGATGGGGCCTGCCGGTGGCCTGGCAAGGGTGGGTCGTGCTGCTGCTGTTCGCGATCGGGATCGTCGCGAGCGCATGGCTCGTGCCACCACGCGAGTCGCCGTTCGCGTATGGCGCCTGCATCGTAGTGCTGGTCACGCTGCTCACCGCGGCGTGCTGGGTAAAGGGCGAGAAGCCGCGGTGGCGATGGGGCAGGGACGATTGAGCTTCGCTCGCCCCGCTGCTGCAACGGCGGGCCGGGAAGAAACACCTGTCCGCCTTCCATCATCGATACGCCGTGACAGCGCTCTGTCGAACGGCTGAATTGTCTCGGGTCCCGCGCAACGCAAGAATGTGACGAATCGGCCCTGCTCGGCAGGTCACATGCGCATTCGCCTTCGCCACGCCCGCATCCGGTACTGAACCGGCGTCACCCGTCGGTGCTGCTCGATCTGCCGACTGCTGCCCCGACCACCCCGTCCTGCACGCTCACGATGCCGCATTTGAGCGGCCGCACGGCGTTCGTGCGCACCGCTTGAAAATATACCCAAATAGGGATAAATTCGTCGATGGATCCATACATCAAACCGCTGTACTGGCTCGGCTCAGCGCGCAAGGATTTGAAAGCGATGCCGCAAGCCGTGCAGGACACGTTCGGCTATGCGCTGTATCTGGCGCAGACGGGACGCAAGCACGATCAGGCCAAGCCGTTGAAAGGATTCGGCTCGGCCGGCGTGCTCGAGATCGTTGAATCGGAAGACAACGGCACGTATCGCGCGGTCTATACGGTGAAGCTCGGCAGCAGCGTGTACGTGCTGCACTGTTTCCAGAAGAAGTCGTCGATCGGTATCGCAACACCGAGGCCGGACAGCGATCTCGTCCGCGAACGTCTGAAAGCGGCCGAAGCACACGCACAAGGAGTAAGGCGATGATCGAAATCGAACAGGGCAGCGGCAACGTCTACGCTGATCTCGGCATGCATGATGCCGCCGAAATGCGGGTGAAAGCCCAGCTCGCCGCGAAGATCGCGGAAATCATCAAAGCGCGCCAATGGACGCAGCAGCACGCGGCCCGGTTGCTCGGCATCACGCAGCCGAAGCTGTCGAACATGCTGCGCGGGCAGTTTCGCGGCGTCAGCGAAACGAAGATGCTCGAATGTCTGGCGAAGCTCGGACGCGACGTGCACATCGTCGTCGGGCCCGATCGTCAATCGGAAGTCGAAGGGCACATCGAAGTCGTCTTCGCAGCGTGACGGCCGCGCCTGGCCGATCGCGTCGGGAGGCCGATGGCAGATGCCGCAAGGGCCCGATCCTTCAGGAAAGGATTCCATGCCACTGCGCGAGCTTCTGCTCAAATGACAGCATCGCATTCGCCGGGCTCGACGAAGGCAGCACGAGCGTGTCGTACCCCGCCGCGCCGATCACCTCCGCAAACCGCCCCGCCGTCTTGCCGTTGAAACACACGCGCTTGAGCAACGGCGCATGCTCGCGCAACGACGCGAAATCATTCGGCTTCGCATGCCGGATCGCCGAATCGAGGCTGCCCTCGCGATGGCACGCGGCCAATACATCCCAGATCCCGATCCCGTGCGACAGCACACGCTCGAGCCGCGCGTCGTACGCGAACTCGTGCAGCCCGTGCTCGCCGAGCACCGTGCCGAGCAGCCGCCAGAACTGGTTGCGCGGATGAGCGTAATACTGCGCGGCATCGAGCGACGCCTCGCCCGGAAAACTGCCGAGGATCATCGTGTGCGTATTCGCCGCGACGACCGGCGGAAACCCGCGCAACATCACGCGCCTCCGCCCGGGCCGCCTGAGCGCGGCCCGTCGCCGTGCGCATCGAGATGGCGCCACAGCGCCGGCAGCATGCACTCGGTGACCATCAACGGCTTGCCGTGACGCTGGAACACCGAGCGCCGCGCGGCGAACGAATGCGGCGCACGCGCGCCGCCAAGTGCATGACTCGCCAACGCATACAGCGGATGGCCGGCGATCACGCGCCGGCTGACGAGCGCCGAACGCTCGACCTGCGGGTCGCTGTACAGCAGCTCCGCCAGCGGCCGCGTGCGCAGCCGTCGCATCGCCTGCCACACGCCCTTGCTGGCCGCGAGCGGCGCGATGCTGTGCGCGGCGACGAACGGCTCGCCGTCGACCGACAGGATCACCTCGCGCACCCACATCGGTGCGCGCGGCGCACTGGCGAGCGCGTCCGGCTCGTCGAACCACGGGCAGTCGACGGCCTCGCGCGTCACGCGCACGGCCACGCGGCCGAGCCGCGCGAGGTGCGCGGTCAGCGATCCGCCGCGCGTCAGCCAGTCACGCTGGTCGAGCGTGCAGCCAGGCCGCGGCGTCTCGCGCCAGCCGGCCTGACCGCCGTCGAATCGCATGCGTGCGTTCACGCGGCACGCGACAGCAGCAGCGCGTTGGTCCGCTTCACGAAGCTTGCCGGATCGTCGAGCATGCCGCCTTCGGCCAGCAGCGCCTGGTCGAACAGCAGATGGCACCAGTCGCCGAAATCGGCGCTTTCGGCGTTCAACTGCTTCACGAGCGCGTGCTCCGGGTTGATCTCGAGGATCGGCTGCATCGCCGGCGCGTTCTGACCGGCCGCCTTCAGCATGCGCTGCAGGTAGCCGCTCATGTCGTTGTCGTCCGCGACGAGGCACGACGGCGAATCGGTCAGGCGGAACGTGACGCGCACTTCCTTCACCTTGTCGCCGAGCGCTTCCTTCATCTTCTCGACCACCGGCTTGATCGCCTCGCCCGCCTGCTCCTGCGCCTTCTTCTCCTCGTCGTTCAACTCGCCGAGATCGAGGTCGCCGCGCGCCACGCTCGCGAGCGGCTTGCCGTCGAATTCGTGCAGGAACGACAGCATCCATTCGTCGACGCGGTCGGTCAGCAGCAGCACCTCGACGCCCTTCTTGCGGAACACTTCCAGATGCGGGCTGTTCTTCGCGGCCTGCCACGTATCGGCGGTCACGTAGTAGATCTTGCTCTGCTCGGGCTTCATGCGCGACACGTAGTCGGCGAGCGACACGTCCTGCGCGTCGGTGTCGCCGTGCGTCGACGCGAAGCGCAGCAGCTTCGCGATGCGCTCGCGGTTCGCGTGATCCTCGCCGAGGCCTTCCTTCAGCACCTGGCCGAACGCGCCCCAGAACGTCTTGTACTTCTCCTTGCCGGCATCCTCTTCCGCATTCGCGAGCTCTTCGAGCATCGACAGCGCACGCTTCGTCACGCCTTCGCGGATCGCCTTCACGTCGCGGCTTTCCTGCAGGATTTCACGCGACACGTTCAGCGGCAGGTCGGCCGAATCGACGACACCCTTCACGAAACGCAGGTATTGCGGCAGCAGCTGCTCGGCGTCGTCCATGATGAACACGCGCTTCACGTACAGCTTCAGGCCGCCGCGATAGTCGCGGTTCCACAGGTCGAACGGCGCGTGCGACGGCACGAACAGCAGTTGCGTGTATTCGCTGCGGCCCTCGACGCGGTTATGCGTCCACGTGAGCGGATCCTGGTGGTCGTGCGCGATGTGCTGGTAGAACTGCGTGTACTGCTCGTCGGTGACGTCGCTCTTCGACCGCGTCCACAGCGCGCTCGCCTGGTTGACGGTCTCGTCCTCGTCCTTCAGGACCATCTCGCCCTTTTCCTGATCCCATTCTTCCTTCTGCATCAGGATCGGCAGCGCGATGTGGTCGGAATACTTCTGGATGATCGACTTCAGGCGGTGCGACGACAGCAGGTCGTCCTCGCCTTCGCGCAGGTGCAGCGTGATCGTCGTGCCGCGCTGCGCGCGCTCGATCGCGTCGATCGTGAAATCGCCCTCGCCCGCGCTTTCCCAGCGCACGGCTTCGCTCGCCGGCAGGCCCGCGCGACGCGTCTCGACGGTGATCTTGTCGGCGACGATGAAGCCCGAGTAGAAACCGACGCCGAACTGGCCGATCAGCGCCGCATCCTTCTGCTGGTCGCCGGACAGCTTCGTGAAGAACTCCTTGGTGCCCGAGCGCGCGATCGTGCCGAGGTTCGCGATCGCTTCGTCGCGGCTCATGCCGATGCCGTTGTCGTCGATCGTGATCGTGCGCGCGGCCTTGTCGTAGCCGATGCGGATGCGCAGGTTCGGATCGTTCTCGTACAGCGCGTTGTCCGCGAGCCCTTCGAAACGCAGCTTGTCGGCCGCGTCGGACGCGTTCGACACCAGTTCGCGCAGGAAGATTTCCTTGTTGCTGTAGAGCGAATGGATCATCAGGTGGAGGAGTTGCTTGACCTCTGCCTGAAAGCTCATCGTTTCATGTGCCATGGATGCTGTTTCCTCTTACTTGAACTTGAATGGTGTGGCGCAGGCGCCCCGCCCGCGATGCCGGCCGGCCCGTGAAAGGCGACCGCCCGGCGCTAGCGGTTTGCGCGCGTATCTGGAGGCGGCACGCCCGATTTCAAGGGCGGGCGTGCCGCGCCGCGTCACGATGCGCGGCGCACGGCCGAATCGATATAGCGCGACAGCAGCGCCGGCAGCGCGGGATCGCCGCAGTTCGCGACGTTGAAGCGCATCCACGTGGACGGCGATTGCTGCGGCGAGAACAGGCTGCCCGGCGTCAGCAAAAAGCCGGCCTCGTGCGCGACCGCCGCGAGCGCATCCGAATCGACACCCGTGTCGGCCCACAGGAACATCCCGGCCGCCGGCATCGTGAAAAGGCCGAGCCCCGTGCGCTCGAGCATCCGCGCGGTCTTGTCGCGCACGCCGTCGAGCCGCGCGCGCAGCCGCTCGACGTGGCGCCGGTAATGCCCTTCGGTCAGGATCTTGTACAGCACGCGCTCGTTGAGCTCGGGCGTCGTCATCCCGACCAGCATCTTCTGGTCGGTGACCGCCTTCGCGATCTCGGGCGCGCACGCAACGTAGCCGACCCGCAGGTTCGCCGCGAGCGTCTTCGAATAGCTGCCGAGGTAGATCACGCGCTTCAACTGGTCGAGGCTCGCGAGGCGCGTGGCCGGGTAGCTCGGCGGGCACAGGTCGCCGTACACGTCGTCCTCGACGACGAGGAAGTCGTATGCCTCCGCGAGCTTCAGGATCCGGAACGCCTGCGCGGCCGACAGCGACGTGCCGGTCGGGTTCTGCAGCACCGAATTGATCACGAGCATCTTCGGCCGCCACATCTGCACGAGCGTTTCGAGCGCGTCGAGATCGGGGCCGTCCGGCGTGTACGGCATCCCGACGAGTTGCGCGCCCTGCGCCGCGAAGCGCCCGAACATCTGGAACCAGGCCGGATCGCCGACGATCACCGCATCGCCGGGCTTCACGTAGATCCGCGCGATCAGGTCGATTGCCTGCGTGATCCCCGACACCAGCACGATCTGTTCGGGCTTCGCGCCGATCTCCACTTCGGCGAGGCGCGTCTGCAGTTGCTGGCGCAGCGGCAGGAAGCCCTGCGCGGTGCCGAAGCCGAGCATCTGCGCGCCGGACTGGCGCCCGAGCGCGCGCAGCGCGCCGGTGATCAGTTCCCCGTCGAGCCAGCGGCCCGGCAGGTAGCCGAGACCGGGCCCCTTTTCCGGGCTGACGGTATGCAGCATGTTGCGCAGCAGCCAGACGACGTCGATCGTGTTGTGCACCGGCGCGGCCTCGGCCACGCGTGCGACGCCGTCGGCCGGCTGCGGGCCGGCGCCCGTGCGCTCGCGCACGTAGAAGCCCGAGCCGCGCCGCGAGTCGAGGTAACCCTGGGCGACGAGGCGCTCGTACGCCTCGACGACGGTGAAACGCGACACGCTCTTGTCGAGCGCGAGCTTGCGGATCGACGGCATCCGCATGCCGGGCCGGAACACGCGCTCGTCGATGCG
Organism: Burkholderia sp. AU27893; assembly: GCF_002223205.1. Classification (NCBI taxonomy): domain Bacteria; kingdom Pseudomonadati; phylum Pseudomonadota; class Betaproteobacteria; order Burkholderiales; family Burkholderiaceae; genus Burkholderia; species Burkholderia sp. AU27893. The sequence continues at coordinate 137,567 of NZ_NKFD01000002.1, forward strand.
CCGTCGCGCCCACTGGACAAGCTGGTCGACGAGCGTGAGCGTGGCCGTGTCGTGCGGCACGGGAATCTGGGCGAGGGGGACGGTGGACATGGGCGGCAGCTCCAACTGTACCGAAGGCTATCGCGCCGATTGTACCGTTACTGTGCCGGTAGCGACGATTACAGTTGACCGGAATGGCAGCCGTGCGGCCACCGTTCCGGCTCCGCCGCACCTGACACCGCGCCCACCGGCCCGTCTCGCGGCCGGGACGCCGGCCGGTCCGGCCACCGCCCGGCGCATCGCCTGCCCACCATGACACTTTCGCTTCCCGACCGACGTTCATGCCAGCCCGCTCCCTGACACTCGACCACCTCGTGATCGCCGCGCGCACGCTCGACGAAGGCATCCGCCACGTCGCCGACGCGCTCGGCATCGAACCTGCCGGCGGCGGCCGCCACCCGCTGATGCGGACCCACAATGCGCTGTTCGGTGCGTGGGGCGGGCTCTACCTCGAAGTGATCGCGATCGATCGCGATGCGCCTGCACCGAACACCGGCGCCGAACCGCCCCGCTCGCGGCTGTTCGGGCTCGACGATCCGGCCATGCACGCGCGGCTTGCGCAAGGCCCGTTTCTCGCGCACTGGGTTGCGCGGGTCGACCGTCCGCGCCAGCTCGCGCTGTGGCAGAGCCAGTACCCGGCGCGCATCCCGCCGGTCGTCGCGATGCGGCGCGGTGACCTGAGCTGGGGCCTCACCGTGCCCGACGACGGCGCGTTCCCCACGTGGCAAGGCGCGGGCGACGGCCTCCTGCCGTCGCTGATCCAGTGGGACAGCGCGTACCACCCGGCCGAATCGCTGCCGGGCGACGGCGTCGCGCTGAAGGCGCTCAAGGCCACCCACCCGCGCGCGGACGCGCTCCGCGAGCAGCTCGACTGGCTCGGCGCCGGCCACCTGCTCGACCTCGAAGCCACCGACGGCCCGCCCGCGCTGATCGCCGAATTCGACACGCCGCAGGGTGCGCGCACGCTGCGCTGAGCGCCACGCCGCACCCGACTACATCTAATACCGGCAACACGGAGACACCCATTTCATGAATTCGCGCGAAACCCGGGGCATGCTGCTCGGCCTCATCGGCGTGATGATCTTCAGCCTGACGCTGCCGATGACGCGGATCGTCGTCTCCGAACTCCATCCGCTGCTCAACGGGCTCGGCCGCGCGCTCGCCGCCGCGGTGCCGGCCGGCCTGCTGCTGTGGTGGCGCCGCGAGCCGCTGCCGACCCGCGCGCAGCTGAAAAGCCTCGCGATCACGTCGCTCGGCGTGATCATCGCGTACCCGGTGTTCTCCGCATGGGCGATGAAAACGGTACCGGCGTCGCACGGCGCGGTGGTCAACGGGCTGCAGCCGCTGTTCGTCGCGCTATATGCGGCCTGGCTGTCGCACGAGCGGCCGTCGAAGGCGTTCTGGGCCAGCGCGGTGGCCGGCAGCGCGCTCGTGATCGCGTTCGCGCTGCGCGACGGCGGCGGCACCGTGCAGGCCGGCGACGCGCTGATGCTCGTCGCGGTCGGCATCGGCGCGCTCGGTTATGCGGAAGGCGCGCGGCTCGCGCGCCAGATCGGCGGCTGGCAGGTGATCTGCTGGGCGCTCGTCGTGTCCGCGCCGTTCCTCGTGCTGCCGGTCGGCTGGCTCGCATGGACGCAGCATGCCGTGCATCCGGGCCCGCTCGCGCTGCGCACCTGGCTCGCGTTCGGCTACGTGACCCTCTTTTCGCAATTCATCGGCTTTTTCGCGTGGTACGCGGGGCTCGCGATGGGCGGCATCGCGCGCGTCGGCCAGGTGCAACTGCTGCAGATTTTCTTCACGATTGCTTTTTCCGCGCTGCTGTTCGGCGAAACGGTGACGCCGTCGACGTGGCTGTTCGCGGCCGCGGTGATCGCCACCGTGGTGCTCGGGCGCCGCTCGGCGGTCGCCACCGCCGCGCAACCGGCTCGCGCCGGCTGAACAGCTGCGCCATAATGGACGTTTTGCCTGATCGGTTTTGCCCACCCGGCCGCGAAGGCTCGATCGCGCTCGTGCCCGCCCACCCGGCGGCGTCGACGCGATTTGCCCGAACGACCTTTCTTGACTGACCACGATATCCGAACGAGGAGACTATGAATCCGAGCGACCTGCATCCGCCGCACTGGCAGCTTTCCGAACGCGCACGCAAGCTGACGAGCTCTGCCATCCGCGAAATCCTGAAGGTCACGGAACGCCCCGAGGTCATCTCGTTCGCCGGCGGCCTGCCCGCCCCTGCCACGTTCCCGGCCGAGCGCATGCGCGCCGCCGCCGACCGCGTACTGCGCGACGCGCCGGCCGCCGCGCTCCAGTACAGCGCGACCGAAGGCTACCTGCCGCTGCGCGAATGGATCGCCGAGCGCTACAGCGTGCGCGTGTCGCAGGTGCTGATCACGACCGGCTCGCAGCAGGCGCTCGACCTGCTCGGCAAGGCGCTCGTCGATCCGGGCAGCCCGATCCTCGTCGAAACCCCGACCTACCTCGGCGCGCTGCAGTCGTTCTCGCTGTACGAGCCGCGCTACGTCCAGGTGCCGACCGACGAGCAGGGCCTGCTGCCGGACGGCCTCACGCCCGAACTCACGCAAGGCGCGCGCCTCTTGTACGCGCAGCCGAACTTCCAGAACCCGACCGGCCGCCGCCTGCCCGTCGAGCGCCGCCGCGCGCTTGCCGCGTTCGCGCAGTCGAGCCCGTTCCCGGTGCTGGAAGACGATCCGTACGGCGCGCTGAACTACCGCGGCGAGCCGCTGCCGACGATGCTGTCGATGGCGCCCGATCACATCGTGCACCTCGGCACGTTCTCGAAGGTGCTCGCGCCGGGCCTGCGGATCGGCTACATCATTGCCCCCGAGGAACTCCACTTCAAGCTCGTGCAGGCCAAGCAGGCCACCGACCTGCACACGCCGACGCTCACGCAGCGCATCGCGCACGAAGTGATCAAGGATGGCTTCCTCGACGAGCACATCCCGACGATCCGCGAGCTGTACAGCGCGCAGTGCGACGCGATGCTCGGCGCGCTCGAGCGCCACATGCCGGAAGGCGTCACGTGGAACCGCCCGGAAGGCGGGATGTTCATCTGGGTGAACCTGCCCGCGCAGATCGACAGCATGAAGCTGCTCGCCACGGCCGTCGACAACCACGTCGCGTTCGTGCCGGGCGCGCCGTTCTTCGCGGACAACGCACAGCAGAACACGCTGCGCCTGTCGTTCGTGACGGTGCCGCCCGAGAAGATCGAGGAAGGCGTCGCGCGCCTCGGCAAGCTGCTGCGCGAGCGTCTCTGATCCCCTTTTTCCTGTCACGACTCTCTACGAGGAATCGAATCCATGGCTAACGTCTACGACAAGCTGAAGTCGCTCGGCATCGAGCTCCCGACCGCCGGCGCACCGGCCGCCGCCTACGTGATGAGCGCGCAAACCGGCAACACGGTGTTCCTGTCGGGCCACATCGCAAAGAAGGACGGCAAGGTCTGGGCCGGCAAGCTCGGCGCGGATCTGCAGACGGAAGACGGCAAGGCCGCCGCCCGCTCGATCGCGATCGACCTGCTCGCGACGCTGCACGCGCACACCGGCGACCTGAACAAGGTCACGCGCATCGTCAAGCTGATGAGCCTCGTCAACTCGACGCTCGACTTCACCGAACAGCACGTCGTGACGAACGGCGCGTCGGAACTGATCGCTGAAGTGTTCGGCGACGCCGGCAAGCACGCGCGCTCGGCATTCGGCGTCGCTCAGATCCCGCTCGGCGCGTGCGTCGAGATCGAGCTGATCGCCGAAGTTGCGTAACGAACGCAGCACGATGCCCGGCCGTCTCGTCCGTTTCAAGCAGGTCGACGTGTTCACGTCGGTGCCGTTCAAGGGCAACGCGCTCGCCGTGGTGTTCGACGCCGATTCGCTCGGCGACGACGACATGCTCGCGATCGCCCGCTGGACGAACCTGTCGGAAACGACGTTCCTCTGCACGCCGACCGATCCGGAAGCCGACTACCGCGTCCGGATCTTCACGACGGAGGGCGAACTGCCGTTCGCCGGTCACCCGACGCTGGGCACCGCGCATGCGTTCCTGGAAAGCGGCGCGCGGCCGCGCACGCCGGGCCGGCTGATCCAGCAGTGCGGGGTCGGCCGGGTCGCGCTGCGCGAGCAGGCCGACGGCTGGGCGTTCGCCGCGCCGCCGGCACGCGTCACGCCGCTCGACCGCTCGGACTACGCGGCGCTGGCTGCCGCGTTGCGCAGCGACGCGCTCGACCTGGATGCCGAGCCGTGCGCGGTCGACAACGGCGCGCCATGGCTGGTCGTGCGACTGAAGTCGGCCGATGCCTGCATCGGCCTGACGCCCGATCCGGCCGCGCTGGCGGCGCTCACGCGCCGCTACGGCACGGACGGCGTCGCCGTCTATGCGCCGCACGCGCAAGGCGGCCCCGCGACGCTCGAAATCCGCTGCCTGATGACGGGCGGCAATTTCGGCTTCGGCGAGGATCCCGTCACCGGCAGCGCGAACGCCGCGCTCGCCGGGCTGCTGACGCGGCAGGAACGCCGCCCCGGCCAGTCGTATACGGCCCGCCAGGGTACGGCGATCGGCCGCGACGGCCGCATCTTCGTCAGCTATGACGAAGACGGCACCACCTGGATCGGCGGCCATGTCGTCACCGTCGTCGACGGCACCTTCCTGTCACCCGCCTGACATTTCGCGATGTGCGATGGCGCCGGCCTGCCCGGCGCCCCCTACGATTCGCCCAACTATCGCAAAAACGTTCCAACCAGTAATATCGGGCCTAATCCGTTGTTTCGGAGGTCTGTCCATGGTTGCGTGTCCCGCGAACGAACAGACGTCGGGACGACCCCAGCCAATAATCAGCCATCCGGACGGATGGCGCACGCGAGCAGGACGCCACCCGCTTCGATGAGCTCCGCCCGGTCCAACCACACGCCGCCGACCCGGCCGCTACGCGCGCCGCGCAAATCGCGCCGGCGTGCGCTATTTGCGATCCCGCTGCTCGGGATGCTGGCGCTCGCGCTACTGTGGGCCGTGATCATCGCGCGTCTGTCGGTGGAAAAGGACAGCGCGTACAAGGAAGCGGCCGCTTCCGCGGCAATCCTGTCCTCCGCGCTCGAACAGCATACGGTCAAGGCGATCCACCAGGTCGACCAGATCACCCGCTTCGTCAAGTTCGAATTCGAGAAGTCGCCCGCCCGCTTCAACCTCGCCAGCGCCGTCGAGAAAGGCGTCGTGCCAAGCGACACGCTGATCCAGGTGTCGCTCGTCAACGCGAAGGGCATCCTGTTCGCGAACACGGCCGAGCTGCATCCGCAGCCGATCAACCTGTCCGATCGCGAGCACTTCAAGGTCCACCTCGCGCACAACGACGACCGCCTGTTCATCAGCAAGCCCGTACTCGGCCGCGTGTCGAGCCACTGGACGCTGCAGATGACACGGCGCCTGAACAACCCGGACGGCAGCTTCGCGGGCATCGTCGTCGTGTCGGAAGACCCGAGCTACTTCACCAACGACTTCTACAACAACGCGGCGATCGGCAAGGAAGGCGTGATCGCGGTGGTGTCGGATACCGGCGCGGTGCTCGCGCGGCGCACGGGCTCGGTCAGCAACGCGCCGGGCGCGTTTTCCGCGTCGGGTGTTTACCCGATCGCCGAGCGCGTGACGGGCACGATCATCGACCCGATCGACGGCGTGACGCGCATCGTGTCGTACCGCCACCTCGACGGCTACCCGCTCGCGGTGATGGTCGGGCTGTCGCAAACCGAGGAATTCGCGGATTACTACCACACGCGCAACGTCTACCTGCTGATGACGAGCTTCATCACGCTCGCGATGCTCGCGTTCTTCGGCGTCGCGACGGGCCTGATCGGCAAGCTGCTCGGCCGCGAGCGCGAAATGACGCAGCTCGCCGAATACGACCTGCTCACCGGCCTCGCGAACCGCTATGCGACGCTGCGCGGGTTGCGCAACGACGTGTCGATGCCGGCGAGCCTGTCGCGGCTCGGGCTGCTGTTCATCGATCTCGACAACTTCAAGACCGTCAACGACACGCTCGGCCACAACGCCGGCGACATCGTGCTGCAGATGACCGCGTCGCGCCTGTCCGATGCGGTCGGCGACGAAGGCTCGCTCGCGCGCATCGGCGGTGACGAATTCGTCGTGGTGATGAAGGGCGACGACGTCGAGCGGCGCGCGGTGCGGCTCGCGGAAGCGATCATCCGGATGTTCGGCGAACCGTTCGACGTGCGCGGCAGCTCGTTCGTGCTGCATGCGAGCATCGGCATCGCGCTGCACACGGTGGCGAACGAGAGCGAGATCGACCTGCTGAAGAAGGCCGACCTCGCGATGTACAGCGCGAAGGATGCCGGCAAGAACTGCTACCAGTTCTATGCGCCGCACCTGTCGCACCGCGCCGACCACCTGATGCGCTGGGAGCAGCAACTGCGCGTCGCGCTCGCCGAGGGGCAGCTGTTCCTCGCGTACCAGCCGAAGATCGACCTCACGCACCGCCACATCACCGGCTTCGAGGCGCTCGCGCGCTGGGATCATCCGGAACACGGCGTCATCTCCGCGAACGAATTCATTTCGATCGCCGAATCGACCGGCCTGATCGTGCCGATCGGCGACTTCGTGATCCGCACCGCGTGCGAGCAGATCGCGCGCTGGCGCGACGAAGGACACGACACGCTGACGCTCGCGGTCAACATCTCGCCCGTGCAGTTCTGGCGCGGCGACCTGATCGAGACGATCTCGCAGGCGCTGCAGGAAACCGGCATCGACGCGAACCGGCTCGAGATCGAGATCACCGAGACCGCGATGATGGAATATCCGGAACTCGTGTCCGAGAAGATCGTCGCGCTGAAAAAGCTCGGCATCCGCATCGCGCTCGACGATTTCGGCACCGGCTATTCGTCGCTGTCGTACCTGCACCGCTTCTCCGTCGACACGCTGAAGGTCGACCGCTCGTTCGTGCAGGCGATCCCGAACGATCGCAGCGTGTGCGTGATGGTGTCGTCGATCGTGCATCTTGCGCGCTCGCTCGGCCTGACCGTCGTCGTCGAAGGCACGGAAACCGAGGAGCAGATCACGTGGCTCGCCGCGCTCGGCGAAATCGAGGCGCAAGGCTTCCTGTTCTCGCGACCGGTGCCGGCCGACGCGATTCCCGCGCTGATCGCACGCTTCGGCGTGCGCGGCGACGCGCCGAACGTGATCGCGCATCGCGCGACCGGCAGCACCGGCGCGTAAGCGCACCGTGGCGCGCGTTGCGCGCGCCGTCACTGTTTCGTTTTCCGATTCAATTGTTTAGTTCGTGAACTAGCGTTTTCGCGCATGGCAGTGTCACGATGCGCGGCGGACAATTGGGAGGGCCAACGTGTCGGCGGGCCGCCGGCATGGCCGCACGCGAGAGATCGGGCCCCGCGCTCACACCACCAACATGACTACCGTCGAAATCGAAGCGACCGCTGATGTCGAACAGGCGCAGGCGTCCCTGTGGGACCTGTTCAAGGTCGTCGCCAGCATTTCGGCGGTTTCGTGGGGCGGGCTGTCGATGATGGCGCAGCTCGAACGCCACTACGTGGAGCGGCTGAAGCGCATCGAGCCCAACGTATTCGGCGACCTCGTCGCGCTGGCCTGGCTGGTGCCGGGCCCCGTCGGCTGCAACGTGGCGGTGCAGGTCGGCCAGATCCTGCACGGCCGCATCGGCGCGTGGATCGCCGGCATCGCGAGCGTACTGCCGTTCTCCATCCTGATGACGCTGTTCGCGATCTTCTATCGCACGCCGCTCGTGCGCTCGCTTGCCGCGCCGATGCTGATCAATCACTTCGGGATGGTGCTCGCCGCGCTGATCGGCGTCACGTGGGTCAAGCAGTTGCGCTCGCTCGCACGCACACGGCGCGAGCAGCTGATCGCCGCGCTGTCGACGATTCTGCTCGGTTTCGCACATAATCCGGCCGCCTTCGTCGGGATTCTCTTCGCCGCCTTCGCGGCCGGCTGGCTCACGGGGCCGCCGCAACGCGACGCGGTCGATTTCACGTTGTCGACCCGCGACCGCAACCTGCTCGTGCTGCTCGGCGTACTCGTCACGCTGTTCGCGGTGCCGCTGCCCGGCGATTACCAGGCGACGCTGCTGTGGCCGCGTCTCGCCGGCGCCGGCATGACGCTGTTCGGCGGCGGCTTTTCCGCGCTGCCCGTGCTCAAGACGCTGTTCGTCACGCCCGCAACGGGCATCTCCGATCACGACTTCACGCTGGCGTTCGCGCTGTCCCCTGTCGCGCCGGGGCCGCTGCTGAACGTCGTCCCGTTTCTCGGCTACCTGACCGACGGCTGGGTCGGCGCGCTGCTCGCGACGGCCGCGCTGTTCATCCCGTCGGGATGCCTCGTCGTGTTTGCGCAGAACCACCTGTCCCGGCTCAAGCGCCATTCGCGCTTCGAGCACGGGATGCGGCTGCTGCGGGCGGCGACCACGGGTTTTCTCGTCGTCGCCGTCGTGAGGATCCTGTACCGCGAACCCGTCGACCCCATTTACTGGCTGACGGGCGCCTTCGCGACGCTGTGCTTCGCGCGCTTCAAGCTGCCCGTCTATGCCGTGTACGGCACGGTCGCGGTGGCTTGCGGCGTGTGGCTGCTGGCCGCCGCGCGCTGACGGGCGGCGCCCCCCGCCCCGCCGGGTTCTACCGGCATTCGCCCGTCCAGGCCGTCCTCAACCTGCCTGCACCGCGACCCGGCGTGCCATCCAGCGGGCGCGCAGCGCGTCGTAGGCAAGGTTGAAGCAGAACGTGTAAGGCAGGAAGAACAGCACGATGCCGAGGTCGAGCAGCAGCGCCTCGACGAGGCTCACGTTCAGCCACCACGCGGCGACCGGCACCACCATCGCGACGAGACCGAGCTCGAACGTGACCGCATGCGCGATCCGCATGCCGAGCGTGCGGGTCAGCCCCGCGCGACGCTCGAAGCGGTCGAACAGCGTATTGAACGCCATGTTCCACGCCATCGCGATCAGCGACACCATCACCGTCAGCATGCCGACGTGCGACACCGGCATGTCGAGCAGCCACGCGCCGATCGGCGCGCACAGCGCGATCGCGACCAGTTCGAACGTCAGTGCATGCAGCAGCCGTTCCGTCACCGTTTTGTTGACCTGTTTCATGATTCCCTCCGATTCGTCTACTTCGTTCATGGCCGCCATTTTGATCGGTGTAACCGTATGAATCCAGTTTGATATCATCGGTTTTACCGATATATCGTCACCAGGAGCGCCGCATGCGCCATGCCCCCGAAGCCCTGCTCGCCTTCGCCGAAGCCGCGCTGCTCGGCTCGTTCACGGCCGCCGCGCGCAAGCTCGGCAAGCGCCAGTCGACCGTGTCGGAGGCGATCGCGAACCTCGAGATCGATCTCGGCGTGCAGTTGTTCGACCGCTCGACGCGCGCGCCGACGCTGACCGATGCAGGGCGTGCGCTGCTGCCGCAGGTGCAGCGCGCACTCGAAGCCGGCGCGGCGATCGACCGGACGGCCGCGCGGCTCGCGCGTGGCGAGGAAGCGCGGCTGACGCTCGTCGTGTCCGATACGTACCAGTCGAAGCGCTACGAGGAAACGTTGATGGCGCTCGAACGGCGCTTCCCGACGCTCGAGCTCGAATGCCAGATCGCCGAGCACGAGGACGTGCTCGACCTGATCCAGCAGGGGCGCGCGCAGCTCGGGCTGATGGCCGCGCGCGCGGCCTACCCGGCCGATATCGGCGCGGCGACGATCGCCGAGGAGTCGGAAATCGGGCTGTTCGTCGGCCGCACGCACGCGCTCGCCGAATACGGCGACGCCGACGTGCCGCACGCCGCGCTGCGCGACGTGCGCGAACTGCGCCTCAATACCTATGTGAAAACGGAAGGCCGCGGCGCCGACGACCGGATCGTCGTCGGCACGCAGCACTGGCTGGCGCCGAGCTACCTGATGCTGCTGGAGATGGCCGTGCTGGGGTTCGGCTGGGCCGAACTGCCGCGCTGGATGGTCGACCACTTCGCACGCGATCGCCTGTGCGAACTGCGTGCGCGCGGCTGGCCGCGCCGTGTGCGGGTCGATGCGGTCTGGTCGCGCAACCGGCCGCTCGGCCCGGCCGGCTCATGGCTGCTCGATGCGATGCTGGCCGCGTAGCGGCGCTTGCCGGCGCACCCGCGGCTGCGCGCGGGCCGGCCGGCTGCGGTCAATCAGAAACCGCGCGACAACACCGCCGCGCCGATCGTGACGACGCCGAGCACGAGGTTCACGAGGACGAGCAGGCGCACCGTATTCACCGCGCGCGCGCCGTCCGGCCACTTCTGCGCCTGAACCGCACGGCGGATGCGCGGGAACAGCGCGAACCGGATATGTCCGAAGATCAGCATCATCACGACGCCGAGCCCGGCCATCGCGTGCAGCGACCACGTCGCGTGCGCACCGCCGAATTCCACCAGCAGGAAGCCGCCGGTCAGCAGGATCACGATCACGGAACCCGAGACCCAGTTGAAGAAGCGGCCGAACACGCCTTCGATCAGCGGCAACCGCAGCTGCGGCGACAGGTCGGACAGCGCCGGACGCAGGCAGAAGTTGGCGAAGACCATCCCGCCCACCCACACGGCGACGGCCAGCAGATGAAGAAACAGCGCGACGGAGACAGCATGGGACATGACGGCAATCCTGTGAGGAGTGGGGTGCGGCGAACGGCCGCGTCGCACGCGGCATCGAGCGACGTTCGACCGGATTGTCGCCGAGCGGTTCAGACCCCAGGCGCGATTTCACATTATTTTGCAAGTTCCGCGTGACAGCGCCACGCTTGCTTACCCGCATCCCCGACCCAAAAGAAAAGGCCGCACGTCCGCCGAAGCGGAGGTGCGGCCCTCGATCGCGGCCGAACCGGGCGATCGAACGTGCGCAGTGTCAGCCGAGCAGCGGACGCAGTTCGCTGACGACCTTGAGCTTCGTGTCGGGCGCGCGGCCCTTGCGGGCGCGCTTGCCGACGTGCGGCGCCAGCCCCGCATACGACAGCGTTTCGTCCATCACCTTGCCGCCGCGGCCGGTGCCGATCAACACGACGCCGGCCGGATCGATCGCGAGCGCCTGCACGAGCGTTTCCTTGTCGTCGAGCGCCATCAGGATCACGCCGCGACCGCCGCCGGACAGCGTCTTCATCTCGTCCATCCCGAACACGAGCAGGCGGCCGCCGCTCGACAGGCACGCGACCTGCGTCGCGTTCGGCAGCACCGGCATCGGGGCGAGCGGCACCGCGCCCGCATCGATCGTCATGAACGCCTTGCCGGCCTTCACGCGGCTCACCATGTCGCCGACCTTCGCGAGGAAGCCGAAGCCGTTGCTCGACGCGAGCAGCAGTTGCTGGTCGGCCGGCGCCGCGAAGTAATGCATCAGGTGCGAGCCCGACTCGAGCTCGATCAGCGACGTGACGGGCACGCCGTCGCCGCGCCCGCCCGGCAGGATCGACACGTCGACCGAGTACACGCGGCCGCTGCTGCCCCACGCAATCAGACGATCCGGCGTGCGGCACTGGAACGCCGCGTACAGGCTGTCGCCGGCCTTGAACGAGAAGCTGGCCGGGTCGAGCCCGTGGCCCTTCAGCGCACGCACCCAGCCCTTCTGCGACACGACCACCGTGACCGGCTCGTCGACCACCTTCGCCTCGAACGTCGCGCGCTTTTCCTGCTGGATCAGCGTGCGGCGATCGTCGCCGTACTGCTTCGCGTCGGCCTCGATCTCCTTGATCATCAGCCGCTTCATCGCGCTTTCGTTCGCGAGCAGTTCCTCGAGCTTCGCCTTCTCGTCGCGCAGCGCTTCGAGTTCCTTCTCGATCTTGATCTTCTCGAGCCGCGCGAGCTGGCGCAGCCGGATTTCGAGAATATCTTCCGCCTGCCGTTCGCTCAGGCCGAACGCGGTCATCAGCGCGGCCTTCGGCTCGTCCGACTCGCGGATGATGCGGATCACCTCGTCGATGTTCAGGAAGACGATCATCCGCCCTTCGAGGATGTGGATGCGGTCGTCGACCTTCGCGAGACGATGGCGGCATCGGCGCGTCATCGTCAGCTGGCGGAACTTCACCCATTCGTCGAGGATCGTCAGCAGGCCCTTCTGGCCCGGCCGGCCGTCGGCGCCGATCATCACGAGGTTCAGCGTCGCGTTCGACTCGAGGCTCGTGTACGCGAGCAGCGTGTTCACGAATTCCGTCTGGTCGATCGTGCGCGACTTCGGCTCGAACACGAGCCGCACGGCCGCTTCCTTGCCCGACTCGTCGCGCACCGCGTCGAGCAGGTCGAGCATCGCCTTCTTCGTGTTGAGCTGCTCGGGCGTCAGCGTCTTCTTGCCGAGCTTGAGCTTCGGGTTCGTCAGCTCCTCGATTTCCTCGAGCACCTTCTGGCCCGACGTGCTCGGCGGCAGCTCGGTCACGACGAGTTGCCACTGGCCGCGCGCGAGATCCTCGATCTTCCAGCGCGCGCGCACCTTCAGGCTGCCGCGGCCGGTTTCATAGGCCGCCGCGATTTCGGTGTCGCTCGAGATGATCTGCCCGCCGCCCGGGAAATCCGGCCCCGGAATCAGGTTCATCAGCTCCGCGTGCGACAGCTTCGGATTGCGGATCAGCGCGACCGCCGCTGCCGCGACTTCACGCAGGTTGTGCGACGGGATCTCGGTCGCGAGACCGACCGCGATGCCCGACGCGCCGTTCAGCAGCACGAACGGCATGCGGCTCGGCAGCGTCTTCGGCTCCTCGAACGAGCCGTCGTAGTTCGGCATGAAGTCGACCGTGCCCTGGTCGATTTCGTCGAGCAGCAGCTTCGCGATCGGCGTGAGGCGGGCTTCGGTGTATCGCATCGCCGCCGCGCCGTCGCCGTCGCGCGAGCCGAAGTTGCCCTGCCCGTCGATCAGCGGGTAGCGCAGCGAGAAATCCTGCGCGAGACGCACCAGTGCGTCGTATGCCGACTGGTCGCCGTGCGGGTGGTATTTACCGAGCACGTCGCCGACCACGCGCGCCGACTTCACCGGCTTCGCGTCAGGGCCGAGGCCCATTTCGTTCATCGCGTAGAGAATCCGGCGCTGCACCGGCTTCTGGCCGTCGCAGACGTCAGGCAGCGCGCGGCTCTTCACGACGCTGACCGCGTAGCTGAGATACGCCTGCTCCGCGTAGTTGCCGAGCGTCAGCGCTTCGGCGTCCGGTGCATCGGAGCTGGCGAAGAGATCGGAAGTGTTGTCGTCCATCTGAATTCCGTATTCGTAAGTGGCGTAAGGCCGGGCCGGGCGTCTTGCCCGGCCGCGCAGGTGTTCGGCTTAGATGTCGGCTTCGACGTCGTTGCCCTTTTCCTCGAGCCAGCCGCGTCGCGCGGCTGCCTCGCCCTTGCCCATCAGCATCGTCATGCGTGCGACGGTCGCCTCGTAGTCGAGCTCGCCGAGCTTCACCGGCATCAGGCGGCGCGTGTCGGGGTTCATCGTCGTATCCCACAGCTGCTCGGCGCTCATTTCGCCGAGCCCCTTGAAGCGGCTGATGCCCCATTGCGTCTCGCGCACGCCGTCCTTGCGCAGCTTGTCGAGGATCGCCTCGAGTTCGCCTTCGTCGAGCGCATAAAGCTTCTGTGCGGCCTTCTTGCCGCGCGCGGGCGCGTCGACGCGGAACAGCGGCGGGCGCGCGACGCACACATGGCCGCGCTCGATCAGTTGCGGGAAATGCTTGAAGAACAGCGTGAGCAGCAGCACCTGGATGTGCGAGCCGTCGACGTCCGCGTCCGACAGGATGCAGATCTTGCCGTAGCGCAGGTTCGACAGGTCGACGCTTTCATCCGGGCTGTGCGGATCGACGCCGATCGCGACCGAGATGTCGTGCACCTCGTTGTTCGCGAACAGGCGGTCGCGCTCGGTTTCCCACGTGTTCAGCACCTTGCCGCGCAGCGGCAGGATCGCCTGGTATTCCTTGTCGCGGCCCATCTTCGCGGAGCCGCCTGCCGAGTCGCCCTCGACCAGGAACAGCTCGTTGCGCGCGATATCTTCCGTCTCGCAATCGGTCAGCTTGCCGGGCAGCACCGCGACACCCGAGCTCTTGCGCTTCTCGACCTTCTGGCCCGCGCGCGTACGCGCCTGCGCCTGCTTGATCACGAGTTCGGCGAGCTTCTTGCCGTGCTCGACGTGCTGGTTCAGCCACAGCTCGAGCGCCGGGCGCGAGAACGACGACACGAGCTTCACCGCGTCGCGGCTGTTCAGGCGCTCCTTGATCTGCCCCTGGAACTGCGGATCGAGCACCTTCGCGGACAGCACGAACGACACGCGCGCGAACACGTCTTCCGCGAGCAGCTTCACGCCCTTCGGCTGCAGGTTGTGCAGTTCGACGAAGCTTTTCACCGCCTGGTAGAGACCGTCGCGCAGGCCGGATTCGTGCGTGCCGCCGGCCGGCGTCGGGATCAGGTTCACGTACGACTCGCGCACGAGCGAGCCTTCCTCGCTCCATGCGACGACCCACGACGCGCCCTCGCCTTCGGCGAAGGTGTCGTCGCCCGAACGCGAATCGGCAAAGCGCTCGCCTTCGAACAGCGGGATCAGCAGCTCGCTGCCGTTCATTTCGTCGAGCAGGTAGCCGCGCAGGCCGTCTTCATACTTCCACGTCTGGCGCTCGCCCGACTTCTCGTTGACGAGCACGACCTCGACGCCCGGCAACAGCACGGCCTTCGAGCGCAGCAAGCGCTGCAGCTCGCCGAGCGGCAGGTTCGGCGAATCGAAATACTTCGGATTCGGCCACACCTGCACGCGCGTGCCGGATTTCTTCTCGCCGCGGCCCGCGCCCTGCGTCGTGAGCGGTTTGACGACATCGCCTTCGGCGAAGCCGAGTTCCGCGATCTTGCCGTCGCGCCAGACCGTCACGTCGAGGCGCGTGGCCAGCGCGTTCGTCACCGACACGCCGACGCCGTGCAGGCCGCCCGAGAACGTGTAGGCGCCGCCCGCGGCCTTGTCGAACTTGCCGCCCGCGTGCAGACGCGTGAATACGATCTCGACGACCGGCACGCCCTCTTCCGGGTGCATGCCGAACGGGATGCCGCGTCCGTCGTCCTCGACCGAGACCGACTGGTCGGCGTGCAGCGTGACCGTGATCTGCTTGCCGTAGCCGCCGAGCGCCTCGTCGGACGCGTTGTCGATGACTTCCTGGATGATGTGCAGCGGATTTTCGGTACGGGTGTACATGCCGGGCCGCTGCTTGACCGGCTCGAGACCCTTGAGCACCTTGATCGATGCTTCGCTATAGGCCGCGCTGGGTTTCTTCGTTGACATAGGCGCTGAATTTCGTCATTCATCGGGACGTTGTCCACACCTGGTGTGGATAACGTCGTGGACAAAACGTTGAGTTCCGTAAAAAAGCGAATCGAAACAACGGTGTGCTTGGACTGCTCCGAAAGCGGGCGCGCGGCGTGCGCTGCGCTGCCCGGGACGCGCGGTATTTTACTGGTTCCGCGTGGCACGCCAATCGCGGAATCGTGCGCAGCGGCCGCCGGCCGCGCGACGCGCCTGCGTTTTACGCGGGCTTGCGCTTCGCCTCGAGCGTTTCCCACCGTTCGAGCGCTTCGAGCAATTCGTCGTCGATCGCCGCGAACCGCTCGGTCAGGCGCGTGCCTTCCTGCGGATCCTTCGCGAAAATCGAGCCGTCTTCGAGCCGCGCATTGATCGTCTTCTGCTCCTCTTCCAGCGCCGCGATCTTCTCCGGCAGCGCATCGAGCTCGCGCTGCTCGTTGAACGACAGCTTCACCGTGCGTTGCGTGTTACGGCCCGCGGCGCTTTTCGCCGCCTCTTCCTTCACCGGCGCGGCTTCCTTGACCGCACGCTTCGCGGCTTCCTGCTGCGCGAGCTGATCGGCGCGCGCGCTCTGGATCTGCCAGTCGCTGAAACCGCCCACGTATTCGCGCCACTTGCCGTCGCCCTCGGCCGCGATCACCGACGTCACGACGTTGTCGAGGAACGCGCGATCGTGGCTGACGAGCAGCACCGTGCCGTCGTAGTCTGCCAGCAGCTCCTCGAGCAGTTCGAGCGTCTGGATGTCGAGGTCGTTGGTCGGTTCGTCGAGCACCAGCACGTTGGCCGGACGCGCGAACAGGCGCGCGAGCAGCAGCCGGTTGCGCTCACCGCCCGACAGCGACTTCACCGGCGACCGCGCGCGTTCCGGCGCGAACAGGAAATCGCCGAGATAGCTCATCACGTGCTTGCGCACGCCGCCGATCTCGACCCATTCGCTGCCGGGGCTGATCGTATCCGCGAGGCTCTTCTCCTGGTCGAGCTGCGCGCGCATCTGGTCGAAATACGCGACCTGCAGGTTGGTGCCGATGCGCACCGTGCCTTCGTCGGGCTTCAGCTCGCCGAGAATCAGTTTGAGCAGCGTCGTCTTGCCGGCGCCGTTCGGGCCGATGAAGCCGATCTTGTCGCCGCGCATCACCGTCGTCGAGAAGCGATCGACGACCGCGCGGCCGCCGTAGCGCTTCGTCACGTCGGTCAGCTCGGCGACGATCTTGCCGGACTTCTCGCCCTGCGCGACATCCAGCTTCACGTTGCCCAGCGTGTTGCGGCGCTCCGCGCGCTCGTTGCGCATCTGCACGAGCCGCGCGATGCGGCCGACGCTGCGCGTGCGGCGCGCTTCGACGCCCTTGCGGATCCACACTTCTTCCTGCGCGAGCAGCTTGTCGAACTTCTCGTTTTCCACGCGCTCGATTTCGAGCTGCTGCGCCTTGCGCGTCTGGTACGCGGAGAAATTGCCCGGGTACGACAGCAGCCTGCCGCGATCGAGATCGACGATGCGCGTCGCGACGCGGTCGACGAACGCGCGATCGTGCGTGATGAACAGCAGGCCGGCGCGCTGCGCGACGAGCAGTTCCTCCAGCCAGCGGATGCCGTCGAAGTCGAGGTGGTTGGTCGGTTCGTCGAGCAGCAGCACGTCGGGCTGCAGCACCAGCGCGCGTGCCAGCGCGACACGCTTCTGCATCCCGCCCGACAACGCATCGACGGGGGCATCGACGTCCGCCAGGCCGATCTGCGCGAGCGTCATCGACACGCGCGTGCGCCAGTTCCACGCGTCGTGCGCATCGAGCGACGACTGCAGCGCGTTCATCCGCGCGAGCAGCGCATCGTGCTCGGCGCCTTCGGGGATATCCGCGAGGCGGTGCGCGATCGAATCGTATTCCTCGAGCAGTTCGCGTGTGTGCGCGAGCCCCGATGCCACTGCATCGAACACCGTCGCGCCCGGCTCGAATTCGGGCTCCTGCGGCACGTAGACGGTCACGAGTTCCTGCTGGCGCGTGACGAGCCCGTCGTCGGGCTTCGCGAGCCCGGCGACGATCTTCAGCAACGACGACTTGCCCGCGCCGTTGCGGCCGATCAGGCCGACGCGCTCGCCGGCTTCCAGCGAGAAATCCGCGTGATCGAGCAACGCGACGTGTCCGAACGCGAGCTGCGCGCCGGAAATGGAATAGAGCGACATGGGGAGACGGCGAAGAGAGGAATCGGAAGCGCCCATTGTACCGGTCGCGGGCGGCGTTACCGGCATGGCCGGACGGATAAGGCCGGCAAACGGGTTGGGAGACGGGTTGGGACGTGCTTTTGGCGGCCGGCAGGCGGCGATCGACGCGCAGCGACGCGATGCGATGGCGCGCCGAGCGCGGCCGGCTGCCGGTAGCGGACGCCGGCCGCGAATTCCGAGCGAAAGGGCCAACGTCGGCCGGAGGCCTGCAGCCGGCCGATCGACCATTCCGCGCCGGACGCCTCGGGCGCCCGTACGCGGCACATGCGATTACTTCACGTTGATCGTGATCGTCGAGCTCAATTCGGGGCCGTACGAGCGGTGCACGCCGTCGCCCAACTGCAGCGTCAGCGTGTGCTGGCCGGGCGGCAGATTGATGTCGGTTTCGGTTTGTGCCTTGCCGAAGTGCAGCGAACGCTCGCTCGCGGGAATCACGTCGCCCTTCGGAATCGGCCGGCCGTCGATCAGCAGGTGATGATGGCCCGTGTTCGGCGTGTTGTCGCCGGCCGGTCGAAGCTCCATCCCTTCAAGCCCGAACTTCACATGCACCGGGTTCGACACCGTCGCGCCTTCGCTCGGCGCTTCGAAATACACGCGCGCCTCGGCCCGCGCCATCGTCGACATGGCCATCGCCGCCACGCATACCGCACCTGCGATCCACTTTCTGTTCAGCATCGCATTCTCCTTATGATTGGACAGCCCCGGAAGCATACACCGCACGCACGGCAGGCGTGTTTCGGTTGCGTTGTTCGCGATGCGTACGTTTAAAACGACGTTGCGGAGCCGTTCGACGAAATTCCGGTACCATTGCGCCTTTCGTCCGCCGGCCACGCCGCGGGCGGCATCACCGGATTTCCATTTTCCCGAGTGCTACATGAGTGAAGTAACCGAATACCAGAGCTGGGTCTGCCTGATTTGCGGGTGGGTCTACAACGAAGCGGAAGGGCTGCCCGACGAAGGCATCGCGCCCGGCACCCGCTTCGCCGACATTCCCGCCGACTGGCGCTGCCCGCTGTGCGATGTGGGCAAGGAAGATTTCGTCGTCGTCGATTTCTGATTCGCTGACACGCTGATTTCCGATCGCGGGTGATCACGCGATCACGCGCGTCGGCGTGCATTCCGCCCCGCCGACGCGCTGCGCGTTTGCTATACTCTGCGCGCTGTCCACACTGCCGTCCGGTTCGCGTCTTTCTGCGTTTTCCCCGGACATGGCGCTCCCCGTAGTTCAATGGATAGAACAAGCGCCTCCTAAGCGCTAGATACAGGTTCGATTCCTGTCGGGGGGACCAGCCATCCTCATGGCCTCATCCACTTTCCCACGATCCAATACCGCAACGACGTCGACGAAATGCGCCTGACGTTGAAGCCGATCGGGAAGCACAAGCAATCAACGCACACGCCAAATCGAATCGTCGCGCTCGGCAAACCGAGGGTTCCGTTCGACTCGCGATCAAAGATCGTTGACTCTCCCCATCAGCCCGAGTACACTTCGCGCCGCGGGGTGGAGCAGTCTGGCAGCTCGTCGGGCTCATAACCCGAAGGTCGTAGGTTCAAATCCTACCCCCGCAACCAATATCGAAGCCCGCTCTGCGAAAGCAAGCGGGCTTTTTGCTTTTCGCATGTACTGCTGCGTGAGCACCGACGGGCTGCGATGCAGACGAATCGCAAAACATTCAGCCCCAGGCATCCCCTGCGACACACGATCGCATCCCGCCCGATCGCCGCGGCCCTGCGCCACACATTGCGTAGAATTCCGAACCTTCTTCAGCATCCGGACTCCCGCAATGATTCGAGCGATCGCGGCACTCGCCGCGCTTTCAGCGATGACCGGCACGGCGAACGCCGCCGACACCCTCACCGCGCCCGCGAAGCCTCGCTATGTCAGCCCCGGCATCGCCAACATCACGAACGCCGCAGCCCCGCACGCGGAAAACCCGTCCCCCAACGCACGCTGCCGCGAACTGGCCGCCGGGATCGACGCCGTTACGCACGCCCCCGACCGCGGCCAGAAGGTCGTGCGCGGAATGGCCCCGGACGGCAAGCCACGCGACGAGCTGCGCGCTTACGACAAGCGCGCCGATCTCGAAACCGAGCATCACCGGCTCGGCTGCCGATAACGAACACACACCGCCCGGTCGAAAAGTCACGCCGGGCGTCGGCATTCACACACTCACGCGTTCGCACCACCGTCGATCGTCAACCCGGTGCCATTGATCGACCGCCCTTCCGGGCCGACCACGAACGCCACGAGCGCCGCCACGTCGTCGGCCTTGCCGTACTGCGGGATCGCCATCCGCGAACGCTGCGCACCGGCATGCTCGCCGTCGGCCGGGTTCATGTCGGTATCCGTCGACCCCGGATGCACGATGTTGACGGTGATGCCGCGCGATCCGAGATCGCGCGCGAGCCCCTGCGTCCAGCCGATCAGCGCGGCCTTGCTCGCCGCATAGAGGCTCATCCCCGCATCGGGCACGCGCGTGGCGAGGCAGCTGCCGGTCGAAACGATGCGCCCGCCCTCCCCGAGATGCCGCGCCGCCGCCTGCGACGCGACGATCACCGCGCGCACGTTCACGTTCAGCGTCGCGTCGATATCGTCGAGCGTGAGGTCGTCCAGCGCGCCGGCCCGGAAAATCCCCGCGTTGTTGACGAGAATGTCGAGACCGCCGAACGCCTCCGCCGCACGATCGACCGCATCGCGCACGGCCACCGGATCGGCGCTGTCGGCCTGGATCGCAACGGCGCGGCGGCCCAGCGCCTCGATGCCGGCGACGACCGCCTGCGCCCGCTCCGCCGATTTCTCGTAGGTGATTGCGACGTCCGCGCCCTCGGCCGCCAGCCGTTTCGCGATCGCCGCCCCGATGCCGCGGCTGCCGCCCGTGACGAGTGCACGCTTGCCCTGAAGTCGGTTCATGTCGGTTCCTTTCCTCATTTATGTAACGACCGACACAGAATGTGACAAGTTGCGCGACACAGTCAATTGATTTAATTTATCGATCGATACAGAAATCGATCAAGGAACGGACGCAATGGCTGAACGAGGCCGACCGAGAAGCTTCGACAAGGAAGCGGCGCTGGATCGCGCGATGGAGGTGTTCTGGCGCCTCGGCTACGAAGGCGCGTCGATGGCCGACCTGACGGCCGCGATGGGCATCGCGTCGCCGAGCCTGTATGCGGCGTTCGGCAGCAAGGAAGCGTTGTTCCGGCAAGCGCTCGATCACTACGGCGCAACGGAGGGACGGGAAATCTGGGCGGGCGTCGAACAGGCCGGCAGCGCGCACGACGCCGTACGGAACTACCTGATGGATACCGCACGCGTGTTCACGCGGCGCTCGAAGCCGGCCGGCTGCCTGATCGTGCTGTCGGCACTGCATCCGGCCGAGCGCTCCGATACGGTCCGGCAAACGCTGATCGCGATGCGCGAGCGCACGGTCGAGAACCTGCGCGAACGTCTCGGGCAAGGGGTCGCGACCGGCGAGATCGCCTCACAAGCGAACCTCGACGCAATCGCGCGGTACTACGTCACGGTCCAGCAGGGGATGTCGATCCAGGCGCGCGACGGTGCGAGCCGTCGCGATCTGGAGGCCGTCGCGCAAGCCGCGCTGGCCGCGTGGCCGGCGCTCGTCGGTACGGGCGGCACTTAGCGACGTTACGCCGCGGCCGCGCCGTAACGTTACTGCTTCGCCGCGTGTTGCACGTCCTTCGACGCATGCCACACGCGATAGCGCACCTCGAAGCCGTCCGGTACATAGACGACGAGCGGCAGGCGACTGTTGTAGCGCAGCAGCTGGCCATCACCGCGCACCTGCACGAATCGTTGCTGCGGTGCCTGGCCCGGGCATGCCATCAGCGTCGATGCCGGCCCCTTCACGTCGGTGAGCCGGTAGTACGTATAGCCCCAGCCCTTCACGTCCTCGGCGGTCAGCTCGCCGCCGAACCACTGCTGGTTGCAGTCGGTCTGCAGCGTCTTGCCGATCATCAGTTCGACTCGCGCATCGCCTTCGTTCTCGAGCGCGGGCAGCGCGATCACGACACGCTGCTGTCCGGCCGCTGCCTGCGGAAACATCTTGATCGACTCGGCCGTCACGGCGGGCGCCGAAGCGGGCCCCGCCACGCAGGCGGCGGCTGTCGTCACGCAGAAGGCGGCCAGTGCGGCCCGGATCGCGAATTTCATCGATGTACTCCTGAAAAACAAAATGAACCCTGGATGCTAACACTTCCATCGCAAGACCTTACGCCGCTGTAATTTGACGACACAATTGCAAACAGCTGGCAATCCCCTTGCGCGGTACTTATACGGGAACCAACGGAGAACATCATGCTGAAGCTCATTGCTGCCGCCGGCGTCGCCACCCTGCTGGCCGGCTGCGTCGTCGCCCCGGACGCCGGATACGGCTATGGCTACGGGCAGCCCTACTATTCCGATCCCGGCTATGCGTACGCCCCGTCGCCCGTGTACGGCACGGTCAATATCTGGGGCGGTGGTGGCGGACGCGACTGGGATCGCGGCCGGCGCGACTACCATCGCTGGGATGGCGATCGTGGCAACCGCGGCAACGGCTGGGGGCGCGGCGGCGGACACCGCGGTGGCGACTGGAACGATGGCGGCGGAGGCGGCGGCCATCGCCACTGACGCGCATTTGCAACCGTTTGTATCCGCGTGCCGCGCGCCACGATGGCCGATGCGTCACGCGGACGAACGGACGGCCGCGCAAAAGACGAAGGCCCTCGCATCAAGCGAGGGCCTTTTTGTCGTCCGGCGCGATGAAGCGAACGGCGCTACCGCCGCCCGTTCACGCTTCGCGCGTCGGCGTGCTCACCAGCCTGCCGGCTGCGCGTAGCCACCCGATACGGGCGCGCCGCACACATACGCGCGCTGGTAGCGGTCGTAGCAATAGTTCGGGCCGTCGTCCTGGTACTGCGCCTGCTGGTAGGTCGGATACGCAGGCTGCTGGTACGCGGGCGCCTGGTAGTACGTCGGCGGCTGATAGGCCGGCGCCTGGTAAGCAGGCGCCTGATACGCGACGGGCGGATTCATCGCGGACGTCACGATCGCGCCGAGCACCGCGCCGCCGATCAACGCGCCGATGACGGCGCCACCGTCGCGGCCATGCGCGGACGCCGGGCCTGCCACGGCAAGCGAGCCGGCGAGGACACACACTGCGGCAATTTTTTTCATGATGGACTCCCACGCGAAGTGGTACTGGATGTGATGCATTGTGGCGGCTTGCGGCCGTAATAGATGCAGCAAGTGGTAACGCGCGATTACCGGTATCACGCCCATCGAAATGCGCCGTCGCCGTGCTACGATTTTCGGCATACAGGAGACGCCGTCATGCAGCCGGAAACCGCCCGCCGTTTCGATACCGAATTCGCCCCGCGCATCGCACAGGCAATCGCCGCCTTCTTCGCCGAACACGTGCTGACCGACGTCGTCCCGTATGGCGGCCACGGGCACCCGACGCGCGTGCAGATCCGCAGCGCACCGCACGAGCACGTCAGCGGCTTCGAGCATCCGCTGAACCTCGAGCTGACCTGGGACACCGACGAAATCGAGCGGCTGATGGAGCCGGACGGCCCGCAACGCTTCGAGCACTACCTCGCCGCGCTGCCGAAAAAGCTGGGTGCATGGCAGAGCGCGCGCGACATCGATCTCCTGTCGCGCACGCAGGCCGACCCGCTCGTGCGACTCGGCGGCCTCGACTTCGAAGGCTGAGCGCCGGCGTCGCGCGATGCGGCCCGGTGATACACTCGACCGGCCCCGCTCCGGTGCAGTTGCGCCGGCCGGGCCGCTCATCGCCGCCTCCCCCCTTGCGCATGGTTGCGCACGCAACCGGCAACCGGGCGCGCGGACAACCACGCCTCTGCTCCCGCCATGAACGCCGATACCGGCCTGCCGCTTCCGCAACGCTACTGGGCGATCGTCTGCGTCGCACTGGGCATCACGCTCGCCGTGCTCGACGGCGCCATCGCGAACGTCGCGCTGCCGACGATCGCGCGCGACCTGCACGCATCCGACGCCGCGTCGATCTGGATCGTCAACGCGTACCAGCTCGCGGTCACGATCACGCTGCTGCCGCTCGCGTCGCTTGGCGAGCGCATCGGCTATCGCCGTATCTACATCGCGGGGCTCGCACTGTTCACCGCGGCGTCGCTCGGCTGCGCGCTCGCCGGCTCGTTGCCGATGCTGGCCGTGATGCGCGTGATCCAGGGCTTCGGCGCGGCCGGCATCATGAGCGTCAACGCGGCGCTCGTGCGGATGATCTACCCGTCGTCGATGCTCGGGCGCGGGCTGTCGATCAATGCGATGGTGGTGGCGCTGTCGTCGGCGATCGGACCGACGGTCGCGTCCGCGATCCTGTCGTTCGCGTCGTGGCCATGGCTGTTCGCGGTCAACGTGCCGATCGGCATCGCCGCGGTAGTCGGCAGCCTGCGTGCGCTGCCGGCCAACCCGCTGCACGACGCACCGTACGATTTCGCGAGCGCGGTGATGAACGCGTGCGTGTTCGGGCTGCTGATCACGGCCGTGGACGGGCTCGGCCATGGCGAAGGCCATGCGTATGTCGCGGCCGAGCTGGCCGTCGCGTTCGTCGTCGGCTACTTCTTCGTGAAGCGCCAGCTGTCGCAGCCGGCGCCGCTGCTGCCGGTCGACCTGATGCGCATCCCGATGTTCGCGCTGTCGGTCTACACATCGACGGCGTCGTTCACGTCGCAGATGCTCGCGTTCGTCGCGCTGCCGTTCTGGCTGCAGAACTCGCTCGGCTTCTCGCAGGTCGAGACGGGCCTGTACATGACGCCGTGGCCGCTCGTGATCGTGTTCGCCGCGCCGCTCGCGGGCGTGCTGTCGGATCGCTATTCGGCCGGCATCCTCGGCGGGATCGGGCTCGCGCTGTTCGCGGCCGGGCTGCTGTCGCTCGCGACGATCGGCGCGCACCCGGGCACCGTCGACATCGTGTGGCGGATGGCGCTGTGCGGTGCGGGCTTCGGGTTGTTCCAGTCGCCGAACAACCGCGCGATGCTGTCGTCGGCGCCGCGCGAACGCAGCGGCGGCGCGGGCGGCATGCTGAGCACCGCGCGGCTCACCGGGCAGACGCTCGGTGCCGCGCTCGTCGCGTTGATTTTCGGGCTCGTGCCGGACCGCGGGCCGACGATCGCGCTCTATGTCGCCGCCGCATTCGCGGCGGTGGCCGCGGTCGTCAGCATGCTGCGCATCACGTCGCCGCGGCCGGACACGGCGACCTGACGCCCCCGCGCACCGCGTGCGTGGCCGAGCATCATGCCGCGTCGAGCGCGTCCAGCACGAAGCGCACTCGCGTCTTCACACTCTCGCGCGGCAGTTCGACCAGCCGGTAGCCATACGACGTGTAGCACTCGACCATCGCGTCGTAGGTGCGCACGGCTTCCGCGAAATCCTGCCGGCGTTCGGTGTCCTGCGTATAGATGTCCGGCCACGGCGGCGCGATGAACACGCGCCGGTGGTAGCGGAACCGGCGGGCCGCGGCTTGCGCATGCGCGGGCACCGCGAGCCCTGTCAGCCGGAGATAGCCGACCACGTCCGGCACACCGCGATCGAAGAACACGGGCCCGCGCGCGTGGCGCGCGAGCTCGTACGAGCGCATCTCCCAGCTCAGCATCAGCTCGGCGAACGCCGCCGGGTCACGCCACGGCAACGCGTGGCCGTCGATCGCCATCTGGTCGCGGATCACGCCGCGACCGGCTTCCTGCGAGCGCGCGAAACCGGCGCGTTCGAGCGCGTCGAGCAATGTGCTCTTGCCCGAGCCCGGGCCACCGGTGACGATAAAGAAGCGGCGGGCGGCTTCTTCGCCAGCGTCGTCGGCGGCGCCGGGCGCCTGCACGACTTCACGCATGCGCAACCCGCCGGCCCGCGCGCCGCGTAACCGATGCGGCCGCCGCGACACTGCGCAAGTCGGCAACGAACGTATCGCGCCAGACCGACAGGTCGTTCGCGCGCAGCCGCGCGAGGTTTTCCTCATGGCGCGCCTGCCGCTCCGCGAGCGGCATCGACAGCGCGCGCTCGAGCGCCTCGGCCATCTGCGACAGGTCGTACGGATTGACGAGGAGCGCGCCGGTCAGCTCGGCTGCCGCGCCCGCGAACTCCGACAGCACGAGCACGCCCGGATCGGCCGGATCCTGCGACGCGACGTACTCCTTCGCGACGAGATTCATCCCGTCACGCAGCGGCGTCACGTAGCCCACCTGCGACATCCGGAAGAACGCCATCAGCAGGTTGCGCTCGTACTTGCGGTTCAGGTACTGGATCGGTGTCCAGTCGAGCTGCGAGAAGCGGCCGTTGATGCGGCCGGCCTCGCCCTCGAGCGTTTCGCGGATGTCCTGATAGGTCTTCACGTCGGAACGCGTCGGCGGGGCGATCTGCAGGAGCGACACGCGCCCCTGCCAGCCCGGCGCGTTCGCGAGCATCCGCTCGAACGACTGGAAGCGCTCGACGAGCCCCTTCGAATAATCGAGGCGGTCGACGCTCATCACCAGCTTGCGGCCGTCGAGCGCCTCGCGCAGCATCTTCACCGGCTTGCGCGTGCCGTACTGGACGGCCGCCTGCGCGATCGCGTCGGGATGCACGCCGATCGGATAGGCGGCGACCTTCACGACGCGGCCATGCGCGTGCAGCATCCCGTCGTCGCTTGCCGCGCCGATCCCGCGCCGCTCGATGTAGTCGGTAAACGCCTGCTTGTCGGCCTCGGTCTGGAAGCCCGCGACGTCGTACGCGCACATGAACTTCACGAGCTCCTCGTGCGGCGGCACGAGACGCAGCATGTCGGGCGACGGAAACGGGATGTGCAGGAAGAAGCCGATCGGGTTCTTCACGCCGAGCTCGCGCAGATAATGCGCGAACGGCAACAGGTGATAGTCGTGCACCCAGATCAGGTCGTCGGGACGCAGCAACGCGGCGAGCTGCTTCGCGAGCATCGCGTTCACGCGCAGGTAGCCCGCGTACTCCTGGCGGTCGAAGCGCGCGAGATCGCCGCGGTAATGGAACACCGGCCACAGCGTCGCGTTCGAGAAACCGCGGTAGTACTGGTCGTAGTCGCGGCGGGTCAGCCCGACCGTCGCATAAGTGACGTTGCCGTCCCGCTGGATTGCGGGCGCGGTGTCGGATGCGTCGACGATCTCGCCGTTCCAGCCGAACCAGACGCCGCCCGTTTCCTTCAGCGCGTCCATCACGCCGACCGCCAGGCCACCCGCGCTCGGGCGCGTGTCCTCGCCGGCGGCGACACGGTTCGATACCACGATCAATCTGCTCATGCGACTTCCCCTCCTCGATTCGATTGGCTGGCGCGCGACGCACGCCAAAGCGGGCGCGGCGGCCCGAAGGCGGCCGCGCGGCGACTCAGTTCCGAGAATTGCAATGAAATACGGCGGTGGAATGCGGCTACGACGGAATCACGCGTCCTGCTCCTGACCGAGGTCGCGCTGATAGTCGAGCCCTTCCGGGCGGGCACCGCCCTGGTTGTGATCGCCGTCCGACGGCGTGTCGTCGGGCGCGCCCGGCGGCGGCGCCGACGGCGCGTCGGTCCGCGGACGCGGGCGGTCTTCCGGACGGACGGCCGCCGCGTCGGGCGGCCGAGGTGACAGCCGTTTCGAACGGCGCATAGCTGGGTGTCTCATATGCGGTGCGGCCCGAGGCCGTCGTAGAAACATTCCATCGCACGACAGTCTAGGTCGCCCGATCGCATCCGAAGGTAACAATTACCTTCAATTTGTAA
Organism: Burkholderia sp. AU27893; assembly: GCF_002223205.1. Classification (NCBI taxonomy): domain Bacteria; kingdom Pseudomonadati; phylum Pseudomonadota; class Betaproteobacteria; order Burkholderiales; family Burkholderiaceae; genus Burkholderia; species Burkholderia sp. AU27893. The sequence continues at coordinate 164,840 of NZ_NKFD01000002.1, forward strand.
CGTTTCGACCCCTCCGCAAGCATCTATCCGACAATGACGCCGCTCGCGCGCACGCGGCCTGCCGCACGGCGATTTGTCAAAGCTTTGCAGTTTTCCTATGACAATTGCGAAACAATGACGCGGCATCAGGGCGTGCACGCGTCGCCGCTCACCCAGACAGGACTTGCACTCAGGGATGAACATTCGTTTCGAATCGCCGCGCCGGGCCACGCCGGCGCGCGTCGCGCTGGCCGTGATCGCCACGGCCGCACTGCTGTCCGGCTGCAACTCGCTGTACAGCGAAGGCGCGACAGCCGGCGCCGGTATCGCGGGCGCCGCGATCGCCTCCAAGGTCACCAACAACGCCGCCGTCGCCACGGGCATCGGCCTCGGCGCCGTCGCCGGCGCACGGGCGGGTGTCCAGTACACGCAGCGCGTCGCACACCGTTACACACAGGAACAGATCGCGAAGGCCGCCGGCCCGCTCGACGTGGGCGGCGTCGCACCGTGGTCGACGCACCACTCGTTTCCGATCGAGGACGACGAGCAGGGTCGCGTGACGGTCAGCCGCATGATCAGTGTCGGCCCGCTCGACTGCAAGGAGATCGTGTTCGCGGTCGACACGCCCGCTAAAGCCGACAAGGCCGCGCAATCGGCGTTCTACGTCGCCACGATCTGCCGCGACGGCCCCGCGTGGAAATGGGCATCGGCCGAGCCGGCGACCGAACGCTGGGGCGCACTGCAATGAGCGTCGCGCTCCGTATCGCGGCCATCGGCGCGATGTGCGCGGCAACGGCCACGCTGTCGGGCTGCGGGTCGGTCGGCGCGGCGAGCGGCGCCCTCGCCGGCGCGGCGACGGGCCTCGTCACCGCGAACCCGGCGGTCGGCGTCGGCGTCGGGATTGCCGTGCAGGCCGCGACCGACGAAGCCGTCAACCGCACGATGAAGCAGCTCCATCAGAACCAGCAGGACGCGATTGCGAAGACGGCCGGCAGCCTGGCCGTCGGCGAAGTAAAGCCGTGGAAGGTGAAGAACACGCTGCCGCTGGAAAACGGCGAAGGCGAAGTGCGCGTCACGCGCGCGTACGCGTCGGCGCTCGCGATCTGCAAGGAATTCGCGTTCTCGGTGAAGGATGGCGACAAGGCCGACTGGTATTTCGCGAATGCGTGCCAGCAAGGCACGCACTGGAAGTGGGCGTCGGCGGAACCGGCGGTCGATCGGTGGGGGAATCTGCAGTAGCGATGCGATAGGCCGCGCATCATGCGCGGTGCCGTTGCCGATGCCGTTCCGCTCGGCCGCAACCGGCAGTCGTTAGATGGACGCGCCAAGCAGCATCGCGCTGCCCTTGATCCGCGCGGACAACGCACCCATCTTCCGGATTGCTGGCCAGGTGCCCTCACCTGTCGGCCAATCAAGTCAGCCGCCAAGCATCCGACTTGCCAATCCGGGCACTTCGATCATCGGCACGTTCGTCCGCCGGACGATCAGATCGATGCGCCTGTCCGCCGATTGAACGCGGCCCGCATGACATCCGGGCCGATCATTTCCATTCGACTCAGCTCGGCAAGGACCGCCGCAAGTATGCCGTCGACCTCGGGATCCACCGCTCTCATCTGCTTCAGCAACGCAGGCTGGAAGGCTTCATCTTCATTGATTCCCGCCTCCCCCGTCTGACGTCGCGCACGATACAGCACGCCAACCCAGTAGCGAATGCGCTCGATTGCGCTCCATCCCGCATAGGTGTTCGGGAACCTCGCTTTTTCGATCGCTTGCCGAACGATTGTCTCGGGATCGCCCAGAAACCGCATGAAGAACATCTGTTCGCCGACGGCAAGCTTCGACGAAGTCACGGGATCGTACGCGGTATAGGTTTCGTAACGAACGTCGGTAGCGGCCTCGAGCCGATTGCCCACTTGCACCCGGATTCCATCCCGCAGAACGATCCGCCGCTCGATCGGAAATCGTGCTTCGCGCTCGCTGCGTGACAGCAGACGCCCCGATTGCGGCGAAAACTCGACTTCATGTTGACGACCGATTTTCGCGTCGACGTACCAAACGACGATCGTTTGCGACTCGGCATTCTCGAGCGCCTTCAAGAAAATTGCCTCGGGAATCAACACCGTCAACGATGAAGGCAGCGCGGAGTACGGCAACTTGTCACGCTTCAACATCGCGACGGCCCCCAAGCAATTTGCCCGGATAGTTCCGGGCCGGATACCGCCAACTTCGCACCCCGCGGCAGCCGTTACGCACGCGCGCGAAGCTGCGCCACCCTGTCCTTGATCTTCGCGGACAACGCATCGTCCGGGTTGTAGGTCAGGCACCGCTCCAGATCGGCAATCGCAGCCTTGATATCGCCCAGCGTCTCGTAAACGCGGGCGCGGTTGAAATAGACGAAAGGCTGATCGGGATTGAGCTTCAGCGCCTTGTCGAAATAATCCAGCGACTTCTGGTAGCCGCCGCCTTCGAGGAAAATCGTCGCGAGCGTGCAATACGCCGACGCGTCCGTGTACCCCAGTTCGATGGCCCGATTCAGGTCGTTCAACGCAAGATCCGTCTTCTTGATCATCGCGAAGGTCGTGCCGCGGTCCGCATACGTCGCCGCGTCTTCCGGCGCGATTTTCAGGATGTCGCCGTACAGCCCGAGCGCGTCCTCGATGCGCCCCTGCGACACGAAACCACGCGCCCGCATGCGAATCGGTGAAAAATCAGGATTCTTGTCGGTCATTCCATTCAGCTCCAAAAACTTCGTTCTTCCATTATCCGCTTCGCCGTCCGGAAACCGCCCCGGTTCAGGGAGCCGATTTCTCGATGAGCCCTTTCAGGTAGCTCTCAAACACACTGAACCGGACAATCGACGCATTTCGCCTGGTTGGATGCGGACCCGCCGCAGCTTTCACGGCTTCCGGCAGATCGTCCCTCAACCACAACTCGGGCATCTGCAACCGCGCGTACGATTCACCGTCAATTTCCTCCAGGACCATGTGGCCGCGCCATGGATATTCGTTGAACACGCCGGACACCTGATGGACGAAGAGCAGCGCCCGCTCCCCGATCTGGAGCGAAACGTTCCCCCACGTCGCAGGTCCACTGTAAAACTCGAACTCCGTCCCGAGGTGATCCGGCGTGATGCCCTTTCCGCAGGAATAGATCTGCTCTATTTTTGCCCGGAGTACGTGCGGACTCGGTGAATCGATGACGGACACGAACACCAGGTCGTGCATTCTGACAGCGGCGGAATAAAGGCTCTCTGACACATTCATAAGATTCAATTTCCCGGCGTCCAGGGCGTGCCCACTTTCTCGAGCTCCGGCATGTAGTTCTGCAATTTCCCTGTTCCTTCAGGAATGGGAATGCCGAGGCGTCCTGGAAACGTTGCACAGTTATAGTTATTTTCGGGCCATTCGCCAGACTTGGGCGGCCATTGATACCGGATGTCATCCATCGGTCCACGTGCAAGCAGTTCCTCATGTGCCGCCAGTATCGATTCGTACTGCTCTTGCGTGACCGGTATCTTTTGCTCGTACACCGTCTGTAGAGCGCCGCCGCCACCACGGGCAGGCAGCGGCTCTTTCGCGACCGCGATGAATGCGTCTTGATCCGCGGTAAGCATCCCGGGGTAACTGCCCGATCCCTTCAGGTTGCCAAACACTTCCGCTGCGCTCGCGTCTCCCGTTGCGGGACCAAAGCCCCATATCGTCTTGCCACCGTCCAGCGAATACCCGACGTGGCCAGTGTACTGATACGGATGCATGCCGGCTTCGACGTCGGACACCCGTCCGCCGCCACGAAACCCGAACAGCGAAATCGTCGGCTGCTCCGTCGCGCCCGCGGCACCTTCGACGGCCTCCAGCGCCGACAACTCGCCAGCCACCGAGCCCGCCCCCCTCGCCCCGCTGACGAGCCCGGCCCCCTTCCCCGCGCCGAATCCACCCAGCAAGCTTCCTCCAAGCATCGACCACTTCTGCCCGTCGGAACCCTCGCCGAAGATCTTTCCGCCCAGCCACCCGCCGACTTCGCCGCCGAGAAAACCGCCGGCGGCGCCGAGCAACGCCAGCGCCGGCCCCGCAAGGACAGCCGCGGCGGCAATGCCCACCGCAGCCATCGTCCAGTTGACCCACGCCGGAATCTCGGGATTGTACTCACCGACCGCCGGGCCGCCGATGAACACGTTCGGCGATCCGTCGTTGATCAGCGCGCCGCACATCATCCGGTCTTCCTTGCGGCTCGCCGGCTGGCTGTTGATGAAGACCGTCGACGAACCCTGCGCGACCACCTGCGGCGGACCCGCGTGGTCGCTGCACAGGCCCAGGCTCAGGATGGCCCGCATCGCCGCGCGACTGTTGATGAAGACGTTGGGCGAGCCTTTTATCAGACTTCCCGTGACGTGTCGCGGCGCCCACGACATCGTGCCCAGCACTTCGCCAAGGCCGCCGCCCGCGGCAGCACCCGCGGCGACTGCAGCGACCACCGTCAACGCGGCACCGCCTGTGGCGACCACCGCCACCGCGCCGATCACCGCACCCGCGATCAACCCGGCGATCATCCATCCCTTGGATGCCGTATGCGCAATCGGATCGCCGAGTCGCGCAGCAGCAAGCAATGTATCCACGCGCGCTCCCCGTTAGCCCGCGTTCGCAACCGCGGTCAGATAAGCACGCACGGCCTCGATGCTCTGCATGCCGGTCATGCCCTTCACCGCCGTCACCCCGGCAAGCCGGTCGCCCAGCGACGCGTGCTCGCGCGAATCCGTCGTCCAGAGCGCGAACTGACGGCCATCCAGTGCTCGCCACGCCTGCTGTCCAGCCGGAGCAGGCTGCAACGCGAGCGGCTCGCCGGCCGAGCCGAAGAACGCGGTGTCGTCGAACATTTCCGTGACGTCGTGCCGGAACAGTTCGGCCATGCCGGTGAGCGCGTACAACGTCGCGCTCGGCTCGTGCAGCACGAAGACGATGCCCGCCTCGTCCTGGCCGAGCGCGGTCGGCACAAAAGCCGCACGGTCGGGCCGGGCCAGCACGACACTCGCGAGCAGGCTCTTGTACTCCTTGCTCTTGTCCTCCGTGAACGACTTCGGACAGGTGCCGATGAAACTGATCGCCACGCGCTCGCGCCCGGCCTTCGGCGACATCACCACCGTCTGGCGCTGATGCAGCGGCGCGCCTTCCGACACCCACTGATAATCGACTTCGCGCGCGGTTTCGCCATCGATTTCTCGGTTTTCCAGATGCTTCAATTCGAAACGCGGAAGCGACTTTCGCATCTCCGATACGAGCCGCGTCACGAACGTATCGACCGTGTCGTCCGGCTCCATCGGCGCACGCGAAACCACGAACGTGAATCCGCTGCTCCCTGCTTCATCGACCGTGAACAGGTGAATCGTCTTGTCTTTGAAGTGCGCCGGCAACTGAATGACGGCGTCGTTCATCTGATATTCGGACATGCTCTTCTCGGTTCGGCCTGCCCGTCGGGGCAGGCGCCGGATTGAAACTGTTCGCCGGCTGCACAGGCGCAGCCGGCGCATCCGTCATGCGGCTGACGTTACTGCACGCCCGCCGTGACCAGACGCTTGTGAATGGCTTCGATGCGACTCAGCTGCGGCGAGCCTTTCGGCGTCTGCTGCAGTTCGTCGCCGAGGACTTTCGAATAGGCGAGGCCGTTGTCGTTCTTCACCGACGGATCGGCACCGTGCGCGAGCAGATAATCGACGACGTCCCACTGCCGCAGGCGCGTCGCTTCGTAAAGCGCGGTTTCCTTCATCGAGTCCCGCAGATTGACGTTGGCCTTGTGTTCGACCAGCACGCGCATTTGCGGCAACAGCGTGTCCTTGCAGGTTGCGAACAGCAGCGGCGTATCGCCGTCGTACTTCAGATCCGGGCTCATGCCACCCGCCAGCAACGCTTTGAGCAAGTTGGGCGTGTCTGCCCGCGCAGCCAGATATGCCACGTTCGCGCCGTTCTCGCCGAACGGCTGTTCGGGCTTCGCGCCGTCCCGCACCAGCTCGCTGACGATCTGGAAGTGCACGTTCGTGGCGTCCGTCTTCACCGGAATCGCCTCCTGCACCGCGAACGACAACAGGGTGGCCTTCTTGTTGCCCGGCGCAGCCAGATCGGTACGCGTCGCAAGCGATTTGACCTGCTCGAGATTTCCGTCGCGAATGGCACGCGCCAGCTCGAGTTGCGATCCCGAGAAAAAGTCTTCGGGCGGGTAACGCTTGAAGTCTGCCATTTTTGTTTCCTGTGCTTGAGTCGGCCACCAGAACGGCGACGACAAACCGATTACCGCGACAACCGCGCCCGCGGCGATGACCTTGCTGTATTTCATCAATGTCCCTGAAGTTGGCTCAGCAACGACGCCTGCTGATCGGCAGCGGTCGTTTCCAGTCCGCTCGTCACCTGCCCCATCATGTGGCGCTGAACGGTCGTCAAACTGGTACCCGGAATGGTGATCTGCTCACCGACGGCCTTGGGCATCAATTGCGACGTCACGTCACTGATCGGGCCCAGCCTGCCTTCCTGCACCCCGGTCAGGATGTCGCCATCGACCCGGTAGTTCGTGATGGCCGACGCCCGGGGTGCTGCGCCGTACATCGGCAGCGTTTCGGAATTGAGGCCGGCCGCGTTGAACGTCGTCGCGCCCGCGCCGCTGGCCTGGGACGCTGCCGAAGCCAACCCGCCGCCGAGCGAGTGACCGGTGAGATCGAGGCCGCCTGCATTGCCCGAGCCGTAGATCTTCTTGCCGATGGTCACCGCACGATCGTAGTACGGTGAGTTGTCGCCCAATCCCTGATTGAGGTTGTTCGACCAGTCCTCCTTGACCGTGGGCTGCGTTCCCTTGAAGGCCAGGGTGGGCTTCATGCTGTCGCCGAACACCGCAGGGTCGGGCGCATAGACCTGCGCACCGAAGTTGCTGCCGGGAATCTGCAGGTCTTGCGGCCTCAGGCCGAACTTCTTGAGCGCTTCCGGATCGTTCGATACGTTCTTCCATCCGGGCGGCGCCGTACCTGGCGTGTACACGGCCCCCGCGAGTTTGGCCAGTTGCTGCGCCTTGACCGTCGCCTGAAGCTTGCGAGCCGCCGCCTGCACTTTTGGATCGGCCGACGCGAGACCTGCCGCGATGATCGCCTGTTGATTGGCCCACTCGATCGCCATCGCCTGTTCAGGCGTCACAAAAAGCCCTTGATTCAGATGGATCACCGGGCCATCGAGAAAGATGCCGCTCTGATTGATCAGGATGCTCGATGCGCCATGAGACAGTTTGATGCTGTCCGGCTTCAGTGTGACGATGCTCGCGCCCACCCGATGCTCGATCTCGTCCGTTGCCTGATAGCTCTGCTTCCCCGGCCCGGCATCGCCGGCCAGCGCCTGCACGCCGACGCTGTTGGCCGTCGTGAAGCGCGCCTTCGCGATCTTTTCCGACAGGCTGCCTTCCGCAACGTGCTTGCTCTCGTCGCCTTTCAGCACCGACACGCTTCGCGCTCCGGATTCGACCGTATGCGATTCGTTATCCTTGACGATCGTCTTCATGTCCTTCTGCGCATGCAGAAAGACTTCCTGGGCGCCATTCACATCCGAGAACCGCAGTTCGTTGAAGCCCTCGCCCTTGTGCGTCTGGCTGCGCATCCCCATCGTCTGGCCGCCGCTACCGTGATACGGGTTGCCGGATTCGCCGTTGAACACACGGCCTACGACGATGGGGTTGTCCGGGTCGCCCTGGTTGAACGAGACCAGCACCTCCTGGCCGATCCGTGGAATCGCCGAACCGCCCCATCCCTTGCCTGCCCACGGTTGCGATACGCGCACCCACATCGAGTCCGAGCCGTCGAGCTTGCCGCGCCGGTCCCACAGGAAATGCAGCTTGACCCGGCTGCCGTCGGTGTGAATTTCCTCGCCCTTCGGCCCGACCACGATCGCGGACTGCGTACCCTGCATGTGCGGCTTGGGCGTACGCCGCTCCGGCCGGAACGGAATGTCGATCGGCAAGCACGTAAACGTATTGTGGTACGGCAGCTTCGAGGTCTGCTGGGTATAGTCGTTCGCCACCTGATGACGAACGCGAAGAATCACGAAATCCTTGTTGTTGTAGGCGGACGTGCCGTGATTGACCAGCGTAAAGCGCCCGCTCGTCGTCATGCCGTGCGCATGCCCCGCTCCGTTGAAACGATGCGCGAGCGCTTCTTCCGCTTCCATCGCATAGCATGCGTAACGCTGCCCGTCGTTCCCGTGGTCATACAGCGAATGGAACTGGTAACGCTCCGTCGTCTGGATATTCGGGTGCTTCAGATTGACGGTCGGCACCTCGACATGCATCAGTTGCGACGACGGCTGGTTGTAATTGAAATCCCGGTACGTGATCTTGCCGACTCGGAAGCTGAACGCCTCGTCCCAGCGGTTGATGCCGTTCTGCTCGCTTGCTGCGCTGTTGGCTTCGTACGGAATCGTCTTCAGATTCGGAATCGGCTGAAACATCGCGTTGCTGTCGCCGATCACGAGTACATGCTTGTCGTTTTCGTAGCGGAACGTCCAGATCAGCCCTTCCTGCTCCATCAGGCGCGAGCAGAAACTGTAGTACGACTCGTCGTACATCACGATGTATTCGAGCTTTGGACGATCGCCCTGAATGGCGAACTCGAAATCCGGGAAGCCCATCTCACGGAAAATGTCGCCCAGGATGTCCTGCGGCGTCTGATTCTGGAAGATCCGGCAATCGGTCGAGCGCGTCAGGAACCAGAACCACGGAACGACCGACATTTCGTAGCGGGTCACCGAACCCGAGTTTCCGACACGCCCGAACGACGCAACGTAACCGTCGAAATACCGCTTCGTCTCGATATCGGCCGACGACGTCACGACACGCGTCAGACTGAAATTGCGGCTCTGCGGCTCCAGCGTGATCTTGACCCGCTGCCCGACAATTTCCTGGGGCTCGATATTGTTGCGATGCGACAGCAGATCGAGATGCGTTTCGGTGAGCTGATTGACGTGTTCGTCAATGACGGCCGCGCTGACCAGCAGCACGTCCGGACCGAGCGGTGTTTCGATCGTGACGAAGCGATTATCCTGGGTCAAGCGCGGAACCGCACCCGTCAGGCCGTTGATTGCCTCGGCAATCGACTCCGGTGCCTTGCCGATCAACGACAAGCCGGTTTGAGCCAGTTGAACCGCGCTCGCGGCTCCGCCCAGCAGCCCGGCGCCCGGCATGCCGGTCAGCGCCCCCAGTTGCCCCGCCATTCCGGCAAGCGAACCCAGGTTGCTCAAACCGCCGGCCAAGGCCGCGCCGCCCCCTCCCGTCCCATCGGGGTTTCCGTTTGCAGCGAAACTCATCTTAACCTCGTTTTTTTCGTCCGGCGGACCCGCCGCAACCTAGACGCTATCGCACCAACAAGGCGCTCTCAGCCGCCTTGAAGGCGCTAAATATATCAAACCGCGGAGAATTTCATAACACTTGCCAGCATTTAATATTCCGGAATGACGACAGGCCCGATCGGCCATTCAATCGAACCCCAATATTCATTGCCTGCCGTCGCAGCGTAATCGCGCACCTGTCGCGGCATCGCTTGTGATCAGGCAACGACGAACGACCGGAGTGCGGCGTACACCGGACAACGAGCGACGGGGGGCGGCGGGAATTCGATGCGTGACGGAGTGGATGGCGCAGCCAGAGGCGAGCAAAGCGCTGCGGTCGAGGATCAAACCGGGCGCGGCATCCTTGACGAACGCCATTTTCCGCGCCACCGGCGATGGCGCGGCCCGACGCTCAGATGGAGCATCGCCCGGCGCTCATTGCGATCGCCGGGGGGCAGGCCGCACGGCCCTTGGCTGGGCGCGGCCGGATCAAGGCGCGGCGGACATCAGGGCCGTGTCGGCCGGATGCGCCGGAGGCGCCCCGACTGCGTCAGGACTCGACGTCCTCGAGACTGAAAATCTCGGTCTGGTCGTTGTACGAGAAGATCTCGCCGTAACGGCCCCAGTCGATTACCGCGTCGAGCGTCTCCTCGGCGGCGCCGTCCGACAGGAAATCCTCCAGCTCCTGCTCGAAGCGCACGCGCGGCGCACGATGGCCCGGGCGCTCGTTCAGCACCTTCTTGATCCGCGCCGCGAGCGGCACGTGCTTCAGCAGGTGATCCGCGAACATCAGCTTGCGCTCCTGCGTGCCGAATTCCGCGAACACGCGCCCCGGCGGCGTCAGGAACACGTCGCCTTCGCGCACGTCCGCGAAGCCGAGGTACTGCAGCACTTCGGCGATCGGGAACAGGTCGTCGACTTCCAGATGCAGCGTGCGTGCGATTTCCGGCATGTCCGCGCGGCCGTGGTAAGGCGCCATTGCGAGCGTTTCGATCAGGCCGGCCATCAGGTTGGTCGACACCTGCGGCAGCCAGCTGCCGAGCTCGAGCCCCTTCTTCGTCGCCTCGCCGGTCTGGCGGGCCGTCATCTTCGCGTAGATGTCGTCGACGAGCTTGCGGAACGCCGGGTCGAGACGGTTACGTGGATGCTTGAACGGCACTTTGATCTCGGCGATCACGCGGCCCGGGTTCGACGACAGCACGAGGATCCGGTCGCACATGAACACGGCTTCCTCGATGTTGTGCGTGACGATCAGCACCGACTTGATCGGCATGCGGCCTTGCGTCCACAGATCGAGCAGGTCGGTACGCAGCGTCTCGGCGGTCAGCACGTCGAGCGCCGAGAACGGCTCGTCCATCAGCAGGATGGTCGGATCGACGACGAGCGCGCGCGCAAAGCCCACGCGCTGGCGCATGCCGCCCGACAGCTCGCGCGGGTATGCGTTCTCGAAGCCGTCGAGACCGATCAGGTCGATCGCGGCCAGCGCGCGCTCGCGCCGCTCGCGGGCGCCGACGCCGAGCGCCTCGAGGCCGGCTTCCACGTTCTGCAGCACGGTGAGCCACGGGAACAGCGCGAAGGTCTGGAACACCATCGCGACGCCTTCGGCCGGCCCGCGCAGCGGCTGGCCGAGATAGGTCACTTCGCCGCCGGTCGGCTCGATCAGCCCGGCGATGATGCGCAGCAGCGTCGACTTGCCCGAGCCGGAACGGCCGAGCAGCCCGACGATCTCGCCTTCGCGCAGCGACAGGTTCGCATCGTCGAGCACGAGCAGTTCGCCCTGCGTCTTGTTGAAGCCGCGACAGACGTGATCGACACGCAGGATTTCCTCACCGAGGCGCGGCGGCTGGTTCGTCTGGACGGGGGCGTTTACAGCATTCGGATTGTGCATCGCGTTTCGCTCTCAATCGGTCTCAGTCGAGCCGCAGCTTCGCTTCGGCGAAGGCATACAGCGGGCGCCACAGCAGGCGGTTGAACAGGGTAACGAACAGGGACATCACGGCGATGCCCAGGATGATCTTCGGAAAATCGCCGGCGGCGGTGGTCTGCGCGATATAGGCACCGAGGCCGTGCGCCTCGATCTTGGTATTGCCCCACTGGACGGCTTCCGACACGATGCTCGCGTTCCACGCGCCCCCGGATGCGGTGATCGCGCCGGTCACGTAGTACGGGAAGATGCCGGGCAGGATCGCCTGCCGCCACCACTGCCAGCCACGGATGCGGAAGTTCGTCGCCGCTTCGCGATAGTCGTTCGGGTAGGACGTTGCGCCGGCGATCACGTTGAACAGGATATACCACTGGGTGCCGAGCACGATCAGCGGTGACAGCCAGATATCGGCGTTCAGGTGGAAGCGCGCGATCACGATCACGAACACCGGGAACAACAGGTTGGCCGGGAACGCGGCGAGGAACTGCGCGAGCGGCTGCAGCTTCTCGGCCAGCTTCGGGCGCAGCCCGATCCACACACCGATCGGCACCCAGATCACTGACGCGATGGAGATCAGCACGACCACGCGCAGCAGCGTGATGAGCGCCAGCACCAGCACGTGGCCGACCTCGGCCATCGTCACGCCGGTCGACACGAAGGTGATGACACGCCACACGATATAGGCCGTGCCGAGCAGCACGAGGGTCGCCCACGCGATGTCGACCGTGCGTGACGCCTTCTTCTCGACTTTCGGCAGCGAAAAGCGCATCGCCCCCGACAGCGGCAGCCGCAGCGGAATCCGCGCGGCCTTCGCGAAGAACCAGCCGGCCGGCACGAGCAGTTGATGAATCAGGCGCGTGCGGCGCACGAGGTCGAGCAGCCACGATTGCGGCGCATCGCCCGACGCGGTGTTTTCCATCCGGAACTTGTCGGCCCACGCGATCAGCGGGCGGAACAGCAGTTGGTCGTACGCGACGATCACGACCGTCATCGTGAGGATCACCCAGCCGATCGCACCGAGGTTCTTGTCCGAGATCGCCTGCGCGAGATACGCGCCGACGCCCGGCAACGTAATCGTCTGGTTGCCGACGGTGATGGCCTCCGACGCGACGACGAAGAACCAGCCGCCCGACATCGACATCATCATGTTCCAGATCAGGCCCGGCATCGAGAACGGCACTTCGAGCTTCCAGAAGCGCTGCCACGACGTCAGGTGGAAACCCCGCGACACTTCGTCCAGGTCGCGCGGCACCGTACGCAGCGACTGGTAGAAGCTGAACGTCATGTTCCACGCCTGGCTCGTAAAGATCGCGAAGATCGCCGCGAGCTCGGCGCCGAGCACGCGGCTCGGGAACAGCGCGAGGAAGAACGTGACGGTAAACGAGATGAAGCCGAGCACCGGCACCGACTGCAGGATGTCGAGGATCGGGATCAGCACCATGCCGGCACGCCGGCTTTTCGCGGCGAACGTGCCGTAGACCAGCGTAAACGCAAGCGACGCGACCATCGCGGCAAGCATCCGCAGCGTGGTGCGCAACGCATATTCGGGCAGGTTCGACGGGTCGAGCGAGATCTTCTGCGTCTGCAGGGTGCCGATCGGCGCCATCGTTTCGTGGAAACCGACGACCGCCATCGCGATCAGGCAGATGATCAGCGGAAACGCGATGAAATCCCACCGGTTCGGCAGGACGCGCCACGCGGACGCGTTGGCGGTCCGGTTCGGATTGAAGAATCCGACGTCCATCAGGCGCCCTCCCCGGTAAGGCCGAACGAAGCCGGCAGTCGATGTTGATTCATGGCAAAGCGCACGGGTGCGGTAATTCGATTGACTGACGATCGCGCGCGAGCGCGGTGCGTGCGTGCGCTGCCGCGCCCCGGACGAGCCGGCCCGCGACGGCACGACACTACACCAACCTGTATTTCAGGTACAACCGTCCGGGAACGGCGCAGGCGGTGCACGGATCGTGCCTGGCGCGCGGGCGGATGGCGGGTGCGCGGGTCGAGCAGCCCGGCCGCAGTCTTTCGGCCGGCATGCAGGCCCGAATTATGCCGTGATCCGGCCCGCCCGTGAACCCGCTGGCCGCACGTGCGCGCAAACCATGTCGGGCGTCACCAGCCGGATACGACTAAGCGGGTATGATCAGGGCTGGCCCTCGGGGTCTGTTGCGGCTGGTCCGATGGCAACGCATGCGCGTGCCCGATGTCAACAGGCCTTGGGGATCGATCGACGAGCGGGAGGAAAGGGAATGGCAGGAAACTTGGTGATCGTCTGCCGCGATCAGGATGCCGACGCGTTCTACGAACTGATGCAGGAGTACGGGTCGTTCCAGACGCGGCTGTCGTCGACGGCGTGGTACCTGAACATGAACGTCGTGCCTGAATCGCTGCAGGAGGAAATCCTGGAGCGCCTCGGCCGGTACACGACGGTCTACATCTTCGAGGCCACCACCGTGACCTACAACACCATCGACAGCAACGCGGCCGAGACGCTCGGCACGCTGTTCGGCGAATGATGGCACGCGGCGCCAGCCCGGACGGGCTGGCGCCGCAGCCGCTCATGCGGCCTGTGCGTGGGGTTCGTCCTTCGGCACGACCTCGAACGGGAACGTCATCGCGACACGCAGGCCGCCTTCGGGGCGGTTGCCGATGTCGCACGTCCCGCCCAGCCTGAGTACGAGCCGCTCGACGATCGCGAGCCCGAGCCCGCTGTGGCCGTTGCCGCCGCGCGCCGGGTCGAGCCGCACGAACGGCCGCGTGGCCGCCGCGAGGTCGCGCGGCGCGATCCCGCCGCCGCTGTCGCTGACCGACAACACATAGCCCGCCGGCGTGCGCGCCGTCTCGACGAGCACGGGCGGCGCACCGTACGCATGCGCGTTGTCCAGCAGGTTCGACAGGATCCGGTCGAGCGTCGCCGTCGGCAGCCGGAAGCCCGGATCGGCGTCGAGCCGGGTCTGGACCGTCGGCGCGTTCGGCGCGACCGCGCGATAGCTGCGCGCGATCCGCTCGCACGCCTGATCGACCGGCACCGGCTCGCTGCGATCGGACCCGCCGTGCGCGAACACCAGGAATTGATCGACGATGTGCGACATCGAATCGACGTCGCGCACGACGCCGTCACGCAACCGGGCGTCGTCCATCATTTCCGCCCGCAGCCGCATCCGCGCAAGCGGCGTGCGCAGGTCGTGCGCCACGCCCGCGAGCATCACCGCGCGGTCGCTCTCGGCCTGCGACACCTGTTCCACCATCTGGTTGAAGCCATGCGTGAGCTGGCGCAGCTCGCGCGGGCCGCGCTCACGCAGCGGCGGCACCGGCTGGCCGCGGCCGAAGCGCGCGACCGCGCGTGCCAGCGAACGCAGCGGCTGCTGCAGTTGCCAGGCCGCGAACAGCGCGGCGATCACGCCGGCCGAGAAGATCGTGCCGAGCCACAACAGCATCCGGTCGAGCGAGCGCGGCGGCCGCAGCGGCTGAACCGGCACCACGATCCAGTTGCGGTCGGCAGGCTCCTTCACCCACAGCACGGGCGGATGGCCGGGCGTGCCGATCTCGACCTGCGTGCCGGGCGGCATGCGGTCACTCACGTCGTCGCGGAACCGCTTCAGCGGCGGCGGCAGCCCCGCATCACCACCCTTCGGCACGTCGGCGCTGTCCGGCGATACGAGCCGCACGCGCGACGGCAGCGGCTGGTCGGGCGTGCGTGCGACGTGCTGGCGCACCGCGTCGACCAGGAACGCGGCCTCTTCGACCGCGTAACGCGTCTGCATCTGGCTGCGCTCGAGCCGCATCGCGAAGAACCACGCGAAGTGCGACAGGAGCAGGACACCGACGACGAGCAGCGCCAGCCGCCCGAACAGTGAATCAATGGGTTTGCGCATGGGCCTCGCCGTCGGGCACGAACACGTAGCCGCGCCCGCGCACCGTCTGGATGAAGCGCGGCGTCGACGGATCCGTTTCGAGGATGCGGCGCAGGCGCCACACCTGGACGTCGATGCCGCGGTCGGTGCCGTCGTACTCGGGCCCGTGCAGCAGCTCGAGCAGCCGCTCGCGCGTGAGCGTGCGCAGCGCGTGGTTCACGAAGATCTTCAGCAGCGCGAATTCACTGCTCGACAGCGTGGCCGGCTTGCCGTCGACCGACAGCGTGCGCGCCTGGAAGTCGAGCACGAAGCGGCCGAACGCGAACGGCTCGCGCTGTTCGGGCGCCGCGGCCGACGGCGTCGCGCGGCGGCGGCGCAGCACGGCCTGCACGCGCGCGAGCAGCTCGCGCGGGTTGAACGGCTTGCCGAGGTAGTCGTCCGCGCCGAGCTCGAGCCCGACGATGCGGTCGACGTCGTCCGCACGCGCGGTCAGCATGATCACGGGGATGTCGTCGCCGGCCGCACGCAGCTGGCGCAGCGCGGTCAGGCCGTCGACGCCCGGCATCATCAGGTCCAGCACGATCAGGTCGGGCCGCTCGCGCTCGAGGCGCTTCTCGAGCGTCGCCGCGTCGTGCAGCACGGACACTTCCATCCCCTGGCGCACGAGGTAGTCGCGCAGCAGGTCTCGGAGTTCTTGGTCGTCGTCGACGATGAGGATCTGGGTAGTCATGGCTCGAAGTTTACCGCGCGAGGGCGGAGTCGAAGAACGAAACAAAGGGACGAAAGGGTTACTGCGGGTTACCGCGCAAGGGAACTGTAATGCGCGGTAACCCGGCCACCGCCCCGCGTAACACCGGCCGCAGCCTGCATCGCTAACCTGCGTCTTACCGGATGCGGCACCCGGTTTTCCCGGACCCGCATCGCCGGACCCTTTGGATACAAGGAGTTTCTGAAATGTATAAGAAGACTTCCCGCGTGGCCATCGCGGCCGCCACCGTGCTCGCTCTCGCATTCGGCACCGCGCATGCCGCGCAGCCCAACGACATGCCGCCTCCGGGCGGCCCCGGCGCCCATCAGATGCACGACGGGCATGAAGGCGGCCCGTTCGGCGCGATCATGAAACTGCACGACCAGCTGAAGCTCAACGCGTCGCAGGAACAGCAGTGGCAGGCAGCCGTCAACACGATGAAGCAGAACCGTGACGCGATGCGCAAGAGCCACGAGCAGATGCGCGACCAGTTCAAGGCGCAGCAGAACCAGCCGATCCTCGACCTGAGCGCGATGCACTCGGCACGCCAGCAGGCCGAGGCGCAGAACGCGCAACTGCGCGAGCAGACGTCCGCCGCGTGGCTCACGTTCTACAACGGGCTGAACGACCAGCAGAAGACGATGGTCAGCACGGCGCTCAAGCAGCAGTTCGCGAAGATGGAACAGCGCCACGAGAAGATGAAGGAGCGTTGGGAGCAGCATCGCGCGGCCAAGGCCGCGTCGGCGCCGGCGCAGTAAGCCGGCGGGCCGCTCCGCGAAGCGGCATCGAAGGGGACGCGGGCACCGGCCCGCGTCCCCTTTTTGCGTTTCAGGCGACGTCGAACAGCAGCACCTCGGCCGCCCGGCCGCGCGCGAACGCCACCGCGTCCACGGCACCGATCCGCGCGCCGTCGCCCGCGGACAGCGCGTAGCCGTTCACCTCGACGTCGCCGCGCACCACGTGCACGTACGCGCGGCGCCCGGCCTGCACGTCGAACGCCGCCGCCTCGTCGCCGTCGATCAGCCCCGCGAAGATGCGGGCGTCCGCCCCGATCGGCAACGCACCGTCGCCACCGTCCGGTGCCGCGACGAGCCGCAACCGCCCGCGTTTCTCGTCATCGGCAAAGTGCGTCTGCCCGTAGCCGGGCCGGCCGCCCGCCCCGGCCGGCGCGAGCCAGATCCGCAGCAGGCGCAACGGCTCGTCACGCGACGCGTTGGTTTCGCTCAGCATGACGCCGGTGCCGGCACTCATGCGCTGCACGCCGCCCGCACGGACGATCGCCCCGTTGCCGAGGCTGTCGCGATGCGCGAGCGCGCCGTCGAGCACGTAGGTGACGATTTCCGCGTCGCGGTACGGCCGCATCCCGTAGCCGCGGGTCGGCGCGATGCATTCCTCGTTCAGTTCGCGCAATGCGCCGAACGCCGTCGGCCCGCTCCGGCCGGACGCCCCGGGAAAGCTGTGAAGGAATTCGTGCCAGCCATGGCTGCGCTGGTCGCGATCGGCGGCGCGGCGGATCTGGAACATGGAACGGACACTCCGTGGGATGCAGGGTTCTGCCATGCCGTCACTGTATGAGTGTGCCAATCGCGCCACAATCCGCCGCCTGCGCACCGCATCGTTGCACTTGCGGATGCAATCGATGCAATGTCCCTTGCGAATGCAGCGATTATCGCAACAGCCGGATCAATGCGTCGAAGAATCGATCGGTCGGCCCGGATTGCCGGTTTCCGCGTATCGCGTTCGGGTAAAATACCGGCCTTTTGGCGTTCGCCGTTCCGGCGGCCGCCATTGCCAGAGCGCCGCTCGGCGATTTTTGGCCGTCTAGAATACGCCGCGGCGCCCGGTCCAACCGGCCGCGAGCGCTCCCGGAAAGTCAGCAACAGAAGGATGGAAATGAAGAAGGCCGCCCTGTGCGCCGCCCTCGCCCTCATGGCGGGCAGCGCCTTCGCGAAGGAGTGGAAGACCGTGCGGATCGGCGTCGACGCCAGCTACCCGCCGTTCGAGTCGACCGCGCCGAGCGGCGAGATCGTCGGTTTCGACGTCGATCTCACCAAGGAAATCTGCAAGCGAATCAACGTGAAATGCGTGTGGGTGGCGCAGGATCTCGACGGGATCATCCCGGCGCTGAAGGCGAAGAAGTACGACGTCATCGTGTCGTCGCTGACCGTCACGGACAAGCGCCGCGAACAGATCGACTTCTCCGACAAGGTCTATGACGCGCCGGCGCGGATGATCGCGAAGACCGGCTCGCCGCTGCTGCCGACGGTCGCGTCGCTGAAGGGCAAGCGCGTGGGCGTCGAGCAGGGCTCGACGCAGGAAACCTACGCGAAGGCGTACTGGGAGCCGCAGGGCGTGACGATCATTCCTTACCAGAACCAGGACCAGGTCTATACCGATCTCGGCTCGGGCCGTCTCGACGCGACGCTGCAGGACGAGTTGCAGGCCGACTACGGCTTCCTGCGCACGCCGCGCGGCAAGGGTTTCGCGTTTGCCGGGCCGGAAGTGAAGGATCCGAAGACGATCGGCGACGGCACCGCGATCGGCCTGCGCAAGGAAGATACGGACCTGAAGCTCAAGATCAACAAGGCGCTGGCCGACATGCACAAGGACGGCACGTACGACCGGCTGTCGCACAAGTATTTCGCGTTCAGCGTCTATTCGGCTTCGGCCCGCTGAGTAACGAAAAGAAGAGACGACGGATGCGGGGCCGCCCCGCATCCGGGCAGTACAGGCAGTCAACCACGCGCCGCCCGCCCCTGCCCGCCGCTCCCGCGACGGGCGGCCCGGCACCGCTGCCGGGGCGGACGGTCATGATACGCACGGGGCGTTCCGCGCAGCTTGGGCGGAACGCGTCTTTCGCGGCGCACCGCGTGCGCCCTAAGGGACCACACCAGGGACCACTCAATGTTTCTACAAGGTTACGGCCCGCTGATCCTCGCTGGCACCTGGCAAACCGTCAAACTGGCGGTGCTTTCGCTTGCGCTGTCGTTCCTGCTGGGCCTGCTCGGCGCGGGCGCGAAGCTGTCGCGCAACCGCTTCACGAACGGCGTCGGCACCGTCTACACGACGCTGATCCGCGGCGTGCCCGACCTCGTGCTGATGCTGCTGCTGTTCTACAGCCTGCAGATCTGGCTGAACATGGCGACCGACGCGCTCGGCTGGGACCAGATCGACATCGACCCGTTCCTCGCCGGCGTGCTCGTGCTCGGCTTCATCTACGGCGCGTACTTCACCGAGACGTTCCGCGGCGCGTTCCTGTCGGTGCCGCGCGGCCAGCTCGAGGCCGGCAGCGCTTACGGGATGACGAACTGGCAGGTGTTCACGCGAATCATGTTCCCGCAGATGATGCGCTTCGCGCTGCCCGGCATCGGCAACAACTGGCAGGTGCTCGTGAAGTCGACCGCGCTCGTGTCGATCATCGGCCTCGCCGACGTCGTGAAGGCGTCGCAGGACGCCGGCAAGGGCACGCTGCGGTTCTTCTTCTTCACGCTGATCGCGGGTGCCGTCTACCTCGCGATCACGACGATCTCGAACTTCGTGCTGATGTGGCTCGAAAAGCGCTACTCGACCGGCGTCCGCAAGGCTGACCTATGATCGAACTCATCCAAGAATACTGGCGCAACTATCTCTACACCGACGGCTATCGCATCACCGGTGTCGCGATTACGTTGTGGCTGCTGGTCGTGTCGATCGGCCTCGGCTTCTGCCTGTCGATACCGCTCGCGGTCGCGCGCGTGTCGAAGAAGAAGTGGCTGTCGGGCGCCGTGTGGCTCTACACCTACGTGTTCCGCGGCACGCCGCTCTACGTGCAGCTGCTGCTCTGCTACACGGGCCTCTACAGCCTGCAGGCCGTGCGCGGCACGCCGATGCTCGACGCGTTCTTCCGCGACGGGATGCACTGCACGCTGCTCGCGTTCACGCTGAACACCTGCGCGTACACCACCGAAATCTTCGCGGGCGCGATCAAGGCGACGTCGTACGGCGAGATCGAAGCCGCCCGCGCGTACGGGATGTCGACGTTCACGATGTACCGCCGCGTGATCCTGCCGTCGGCGCTGCGCCGCGCGCTGCCGCTGTACAGCAACGAAGTGATCCTGATGCTGCACGCGACCACCGTCGCCTTCACCGCGACCGTGCCGGACATCCTGAAGATCGCCCGCGACGTCAACTCGGCGACCTACATGTCGTTCCATGCGTTCGGCATCGCCGCCCTGCTCTATCTCGCGATCTCGTTCACGCTCGTCTGGCTGTTCCGCCAGGCCGAGCGCCGCTGGCTCGCGTATCTGCGCCCGCAAGGCAAGTAAGTTTTCGCAGGACTATGATGAATTCCCAGACTCAGAAGCTTTTCGTCGACGATCTGCACAAGCGGTACGGCGACAACGAGGTGCTCAAGGGCGTGTCGCTGAAGGCGAACTCGGGCGACGTGATCAGCGTGATCGGCTCGTCCGGCTCCGGCAAGAGCACGATGCTCCGCTGCATCAACTTCCTCGAGCAGCCGAATGCGGGCCGCATCTTCGTCGACGGTGAGGAAGTGCGCACCGCGCTCGACAAGACGGGCGCGCTGCGCGCGGCCGATTCGAAGCAGCTGCAGCGCGTGCGCACCAAGCTGTCGATGGTGTTCCAGCACTTCAACCTCTGGTCGCACATGAACGTGATCGAGAACGTGATGGAAGCGCCGGTGAACGTGCTCGGCATCCCGAAGAAGGAAGCCGAGGAGCGCGCACGCGAGTACCTCGAGAAAGTCGGCCTCGCGCCGCGCGTCGAGAAGCAGTATCCGTCGCACCTGTCGGGCGGCCAGCAGCAGCGTGTGGCGATTGCACGCGCGCTCGCGATGCATCCGGACGTGATGCTGTTCGACGAGCCGACGTCGGCGCTCGACCCGGAACTGGTGGGCGAAGTGCTGAAGGTGATGCAGAAGCTCGCCGAGGAAGGCCGCACGATGATCGTCGTCACGCACGAGATGGGCTTTGCGCGCAACGTGTCGAACCACGTGATGTTCCTGCACCAGGGCCGCGTCGAGGAAGAAGGCGTGCCGTCCGAGGTGTTCGCCAACCCGAAGAGCGAACGCCTGCGCGGGTTCCTGTCGGGCAGCCTCAAGTAACGCACGCTGGATGAGCGGGCGCCCGCGGTTCGCCGCGCGGCGCCCGTTTTGCGTTTACGCGGCGCTCACCGGCGCGCTGTCGGCGAACGCGCGCAGTTCGTCGCCCGCGAGCCGGTAGCGCACCCATTCGCTCTGCGGCGCCGCGCCGACGCTTTCGTAGAAGCGGATCGCCGGCTCGTTCCAGTCGAGCACGCTCCACTCGAAACGCCCGCAGCCCGACTCGACCGCGATCCGCGCGAGCGCCTTCAGGAGCCGCAGCCCGGCGCCCGCGCCGCGAAAGCGTGGCGACACGTACAGATCCTCGAGATACAGCCCCTGCCGGGCCAGCCACGTCGAATACGAGAAGAAATAGACGGCGAAGCCGGCCGGCTCGCCGTCGACCTCGCACATCAGCGCGCGCGCCGGCGATCCCTCGCCGAACAGGCTGCGCTCGAGCGACGCGGGCGTCGCGATCACTTCGTGTTCGGCCTTCTCGTAGATGGCCAGCTCGGTGATGAAACGCAGGATCTGCGGCACGTCGGCGACGGTGGCGGAACGGATGTCGATTTGCACGGGTTGAGCCCTCCTCCGGCCCTGGCTGGTAACGTGAAACGATGCCGCGCAGCCGCGCTGGCACCCATCAGAACGTCATGCTACGTTCATGCAGCCCCTGCAGGAAGTGCAGTTTCTTCATCCGGACCTGAACATGATGCATCCCGATCTGCGCCGCCTCGACCTGAACCTGCTGCTCGTGTTCGATGCGCTGTACCGCCATCGGTCCGTCGCCGCGGCCGCGCACGAGCTCGCGTTGAGCCCGTCCGCATTGAGCCACGCGCTCGCGCGGCTGCGCGACACGATCGGCGACGCGCTGTTCGTGCGCCTCGGTAACGAGATGCAGCCGACCGTGCGCGCCGACGACATCGCCACCTGGGCCGGCGACGCGCTCGACACGATGTCGAAGGGGCTCGCCCGCGCACGCCGCTTCGATCCCGCGCAAAGCGACCGCACGTTCGTGTTCGCGGCGACCGACTACACGGCATTCGCCGTGCTGCCGGCGTTTCTCGCCCGCATCCAGCATGTCGCGCCGCAATTGCGGATCCGCGTCGTGCATTCCGACCGGAAGATCTCCGTCGACGAACTCGCGGCCGGACGCATCGATTTCGCGCTCGGCTACCACGAGGAATCGACGGCCGACGCGCCGGGCATCGAGGATTTCGACTGGTTCTCCGACGACTACGTCGTGATCGCGAGCGCCACGCATCCGGAGATTCGCCGGCGGCTGACGCTCGACCAGTACCTGGCGGCACGCCACGTGGTCGTCACGCCGTGGAACGAGTCGCGCGGCGTCGTCGACCATGTGCTCGACCGGCTCGGCCTCGCGCGGCAGGTCGCCGTGCAGTTGCCGACGGTGCTGGCCGCGCCGTTCGTGATCGCGGAATCGGCGCTGCTGATGACCGTGCCCAACCGCGCCGCGCAGGCGCTGCGGCACGCGGCGCCGATCCGCCTCTTTCCGGCGCCGTTCGAGATTCCGCGCTACACCGTGAAGGTCTATTCGCACGCGAAGCATGCGCGCACCGATGCGCACCGCTGGATTCGCGCGCAGTTGCTCGGCGCGCGGCCCGCCGCTGCCTGACCAAGGCATGTCGGTACACCGCGCTGCGCGTTGCCGGACAAGCGTTTCAGGCAATCGGCGGCCCTGTCCGGCAGCCGCCCATTCATTACGAAATACTTACCAATTTCTCGTCGTTGACGCTTACGCCTGCGCCCCCGCAGCGTCAATAGTGGCAATCCTTGACCCCCGTTTGCAAAACTCGTGTCTCCCTTGCGGGACAAGGGTTTTCCGTTAATTGCAAACCCTTGGCACCCCTGTTGCCCACCGTGTTGCATGGCAATTTGGCGACACGTGTTAGTCAAACAACGATTTCCATCGCCACAAAATTGTATTTTTGCTAAATTAGTAACCAAAGTAGCAAAACGAAGTTCGTGAAATGTAGTTTAGCTTCACGACACTACAAGGAGACCCCGCAGGCCGACCCGGCTGCGCGGGAACGCTCAACGGTTTTCCGTCCGCTTGCCCGCGTGCCGCGCTTACCGGCCCTGCACGAGGTCTCCCTGGTTATCCCGCTTTTGCCCGGCGCTCGCGCTCCGGGCATCTCGTGCAGTCTGGGTTGACTTTTTGACAGGGTATGGAGGAGATGATGAAGAAAGCTTTGGTCGCGGCCGCGCTGATGGCTGCTGGGGTGGTGACGGCGCACGCGCAGAGCAGCGTCACGCTGTATGGCCGCCTGGATGCCGGCATCGAGTACCTGAACGGCCTGCAAAACGGCCACCAAGTGCGCGCGGAAAGCGGCGACTGGGGCACCAGCCTCTGGGGCTTGAAGGGCACCGAGGACATCGGTGGCGGCAACAAGGTCCTGTTCCACCTCGAAGGCGCGTTCAACACGATGACGGGCGGCTTCAGCGGCTCGATCTGGGATCGTTTCGCGACCGTCGGGATCTCGAACGACCGCTACGGTACGCTGCTGTTGGGTCGCGAGCTCGCGATCGCCAACGGCGTGTGGGACTTTGACCCGTTCGGCCAGTCGGCCTGGTCGACGGCCTCGCTGGTGCGCGGCCGCAACTGGAACAAGACCAGCAACAACGTGTCGTACCAGTCGCCGTCGCTCTACGGCCTCGACTTCTACGGCCAGTTCTCGTTCTCGAACTCGACCAGCTTCAACGGCAACACGACGGCCGGCCAACCGGGCCGTGCAATGGGCGGTCAGGTCACCTACACGAACTCGCTGTTCCAGTTGCGCGGCATCTACGACGAAACGCGCGACAGCAACGGCCGCTTCTCGGACGTGTTCAACTACTCGCGTGAATACTTCGCGGGCGTGAACGTGTTCCTCGGTCAGTTCAAGGTGCAAGCGGCCTACCAGGCATCGCGCGCGGACGGCAGCGGCGGCCCGGCAGTGAACGCCGGTGTGACGGGCACCCAGCAGGTCTGGGGCGGCGTGACGTGGCAGGCAACGCCGGCAGCGGCGCTGATCGCGGCCGTGTATCACGTGAACGCGAACCACGGCGGCGGCAACGCGAACATCTACACAATCGGCGGTTCGTACAACATCTCGAAGCGCACGCTGTTCGACCTGCAGGCCGCGACGGTGCGCAACAGCTCGTCGGCCAACTTCGGTCTGAACGCGAACGGTGCAGGCACCGCCGTGTCGACCGGCAACCCGCATCCGGGCGGCAGCCAGACCGGCGTCTACGCCGGTATCCAGCACCTGTTCTGATCAGGCGCCGTTCTCAAAGAATCGATTCAACGACGTTTTCCACGCTGCTGCGAGAGGCGCGTATCGGTGCGGTACCCAACCGGGTATCCGCACCGTTTTTTCTTGGGCGACGGGTTCTTGCGACCCGTGGCCCGATCGGCCGAAGCGGCCGGGAAGCGATCAAATGGCGCGGACGCGGCGCTCAGACGGCCGCTTCGTTCTCTTCGCCGGTGCGGATGCGGATCACGCGCTCGACGTCCGACACGAAGATCTTGCCGTCGCCGATCTTGCCGGTGCGGGCCGCGCCGATCACCGCGTCGATCACCTGGTCGACCTGCGCTTCCGCGACGACCACCTCGATTTTCATCTTCGGCAGGAAGTCGACGACGTATTCGGCGCCGCGATACAGCTCGGTATGGCCCTTCTGGCGGCCGAAGCCCTTCACTTCCGTCACGGTCAGGCCCGTGAGACCTACTTCGGCGAGCGCTTCGCGGACTTCGTCCAGCTTGAACGGCTTGATGATGGCAGTGATGCGTTTCATGGTGGTTGTCCCCCAATGCTCGTTTGGATGCAAAATCGCGACCCCGATTGTAAGCCTGCGAGCCGCACGCGGCCCAGCACCGCTCAATCGAGACGTTCGGTAAACCGTGACGTGATCGGGTAGCGCCAGTCGCGCCCGAACGCGCGATGCGTGACGCGAATGCCGATCGGCGCCTGGCGGCGCTTGTATTCGTTGATCTTGATGAGCCGCGTCACGCGTTCGACGTCGGCCTGCGCATAACCGGCCGCGACGATCTCGGCGAGCGGCCGGTCCTCTTCCATGTACATCCGCATGATCGCGTCGAGCACGTCGTACGGCGGCAGGCTGTCCTGGTCGGTCTGGTTCTCGCGCAGCTCGGCCGACGGCGCGCGCGTGAGGATCCGCTCGGGGATCACGTCGCGCAGCGGGTAGTCGGCCGTTTCGTTGCGATAGCGGCACAGCCGGTACACGAGCGTCTTCGCGATGTCCTTGATCACCGCGAACCCGCCGGCCATGTCGCCGTACAGCGTGCAGTAGCCGACCGCCATCTCGCTCTTGTTGCCGGTCGTCAGCACGATCGAGCCGAACTTGTTCGACAGCGCCATCAGCAACGTACCGCGAATGCGCGCCTGGATGTTCTCCTCCGTCGCGTCTTCCGCGCGGCCCGCGAACTCGCCCGCGAGCGATGCGCGGAACGCATCGAACATCGGCGCGATCGCGATCTCGTCGTAGCGCACGCCGACGCGCCGCGCCATCTCCGCTGCATCGGTGGTCGAGATGTCGGCCGTGAAGCGCGACGGCATCATCACCGCGCGCACGCGCTCGGGCCCGAGCGCATCGCAGGCGACGGCCAGCACCAGCGCCGAATCGACGCCGCCCGACAGCCCGATCAGCACGCCCGGAAACCCGTTCTTGCCGATGTAGTCGCGCACGCCGAGCACGAGCGCGCGATACACCTGCGCGTGCGTCGACAGCTCGGGCGCGATCGCGCCCGGCAGCGGCCGCGCGCCGTCGAATTCGACGATCGCGTGCCCTTCGACGAACTGCGGCATCTTCGCGACGAGCGCGCCCTGCGCGTCGAGCACGAACGAGCCGCCGTCGAACACGAGTTCGTCCTGGCCGCCGACGAGATTCACGTACACCATCGGCAGCCCGGTTTCGCGGATCCGCGCGCGCAGGATGTCGATGCGCACCGCTTCCTTGTTCATGTGGTACGGCGAGCCGTTCGGGATCAGCAGCACCTGCGCGCCCGCCGCCTTCGCGATCTGCGCGGCCGACGCGTGCCACGCATCCTCGCAGATGATCACGCCGTATTTCACGCCGTTCAGCTCGAACACGAGCGGCTCGGCGTCGGTCGCGAAGTAGCGCTTCTCGTCGAACACCTCGGCGTTCGGCAGATCCTGCTTGCGGTAGGTGCCGACGATCGCGCCGCCGACGATCAGGGAAACCGCGTTGTAGGTATCGGTGGGCGGCACGCCGCGCTCGATCGGGCGGTTTGCATTACCATCGACGGCTGACGCATGCGCGCCTTTGCCCGCGCCGCGCAGCGGATGGCCGACCAGCACCGCGAGACCGTCGAATGCCTTCAGCGCGTCGGCGAGCGCGTCGAGTGCCGAGGCCGCCGCCGCGTAGAACGCGGGCCGCAGCAGCAGGTCTTCCGGCGGATAGCCGGACAGCGCGAGTTCCGGCGCGACCATCAGCTGCGCACCATCGTTGTGCGCGGCGCGGGCGGCCGCGACGATTCGCGCGACGTTGCCGGCGAAGTCGCCGACGGTGACGTTGATCTGGGCGAGAGCGAGTCGGGTCTTCATGGCGGGATCGGCGCAGCCCGGCGGCGCGCCCTGAACGGCTGACGAAATCGTCCCGGTGCAGGCCATGCAGGCCCGCGCATCCGGCGACACAGAACGGTACGGATTCACGCTTGAAACACGAACGCATCGATTATCGCACGGGCATCCTGTCGTCCCCCGCGGAGGTGCCGGCCGCAGAATGGAACGCGCTGCTCGCCCGCGACGCGCAGCCGACGCCCTTCCTGCGCCACGAATTCCTCGACGCGCTGCACGTCGCACGCTGCGCGGTCGACGATACCGGCTGGTCGCCGCACTTCGTCACGCTGACCGACGAGCGCACCGGCCGCCTCGCGGCCGCCGCGCCCGTCTACGCGAAACAGCATTCGTACGGCGAATACGTGTTCGACTGGGCCTGGGCCGATGCGTACCAGCGCAACAACCTGCCCTACTACCCGAAGCTGCTGTGCGCGGTGCCGTTCACGCCCGTGCAGGGCACGCGCCTGCTCGCGGCCGACGACGACGCGCGCCGCCGACTCGCGGCCACGCTGCTCGCGTTCGCCGAGCAGAGCGACGTGTCGTCGCTGCACGTGTTGTTCCCGACCGGCGACGAAGCGGCGCTGCTCGAATCGATGGGGATGATGCTGCGCGAAGGCGTGCAGTTCCACTGGATCAACGACGGCTACCGCCACTTCGACGATTTCCTCGGCACGCTCGAGCAGAAGAAGCGCAAGAACATCCGCGCGGAGCGGCGCAAGGTGCACGACGCGGGCGTGACGTTCCGGCGGCTCACCGGCGACCAGATCACCGACGCCGACTGGCGCTTCTTCTCGCGCTGCTACCGGCAGACCTATCGCGAACACTATTCGAGCCCGTACCTGAATCTCGACTTCTTCCGCACGATCGGCGCGACGATGCCCGAGAACCTGCTGCTCGTGATCGCGGAAGCCGACGGCCGGCCGATCGCGAGTGCGCTCGCCGTCTACCGGCGCGGCGAAAACGGCGGCGGCACGCTGTATGGCCGCTATTGGGGCGCGCTCGAACACGTGCCCTGCCTGCATTTCGAAACGGCCTACTACCAGTTGCTCGAATTCTGCATCGAGGCCGGACTCGATACGTTCGAAGGCGGCGCACAGGGCGAACACAAGCTCGCGCGCGGCTTCCTGCCGACCGTCACGCACTCCGCGCACTGGCTCGCGCACCCGGCGTTCTCGGACGCGGTCGCACACTTTCTCGAACGCGAGACCGAGCATATCCACGCGTACGTCGACGAACTGCGCGAACACGATCCGTTCCGGCGCAGCGGCGCTTAACGTCATCAAGGGCCCCGGCATGCGACGAAGTCACGGCCGGCTTCGCCGCATGCCGCACGGCGCCTTCGGCCCGGTGCGCGACGCGCGTCACCGTCGTCGGCCACGCCTCGATCGCCGACGCGGACGCAATCGCCGAACGCGGGAACAGCGAAGTTTTCATTGATCCGACTGAATCGATCTGTTGTACTTGTCATCCCACTCCAGCGTCCCAGTTCAAAAAAATCGACCGGTCACCATGCTTGACCGGCAGGAGCCGTACCTGACCTCTCGCAGCGGGGGCAACCCGAAGGTCATGGAGAGAGACATGGAGTTACGACAGAAATCGGTATCCGTCCGGGTCTACCGACAGGCGCTCGACGACATGCGCCGCAACGGCTTCGACATCGCGCCGCTGTATGCGACGCTCGGCATCGGCGCGGCCGATCTCGCCGACGACGCGCGGCGCATCCCCGGTGATCGGCACGTCGCCGCGATGCGGCTGATGAGCGACTGGCCGTTGTCCTGGCATCGGCCGCCGCCGCAGGTCGTGCCGTGGCTCGCGCCGTTCCCCGAGCTCGCGGGCATCACCTGCAACGCCGCGACGCTGCGCGACGCGCTGCACGGCTACCTGCGCTACCGCGAACTGATCGGCAACGTCGACTGGCTTTTCGCGCATGAAACCGGCGACGCGATCGCACTCGAATACGTGAACGAGGGTGACGGCCGGCCCGCCAGCAGCGCGTTCGCGAATTTCGCGATCCTCGTCGCGCTCGCGCGCCTGTACGATCCGCACGTGCGGATCGACGAAGCCGCGTTCGCGGGCCGCGCGTTCGCGCCGACGGCCGCGTTGCGCGATCTCCTCGGCGCGACGGTTTCGTTCGATGCCGCATGCAACCGCGTCGTGCTGCGCTCAGCGCGCTTCGACACGCCGTTCGAGTGCTACAACGCGCCGCTCGCGGACATCCAGCGTCATGCGGCCGACGCCGCGCGCGAGCGCGTGCGTGCCCGCTCGACGTTCGGCGCGTCGGTCGAGCAATGCGTGCGCGACTGGCTGCGCACGTCCGACGATGCCGACGTGCCGTCCGACACGCTGATGGAGCACATCTGCGCGCGCTTCGCGATGTCGCGCTGGACACTGCGCCGGCGGCTGCACCGCGAAGCGGTCGGGTTTCATGCGCTCGTCGCGCAGGCGCGGCTCGGTGAAGCGCGCGACCTGCTGCTGAATACGCAACTGCCGATCGGCGAGATCGGCGCGCGGGTCGGCTTCCGTTCGACGAGCGCGTTCACGCGCTTCTTCACGCGCGAACTCGGCGCGGCGCCGAGCCGCTTTCGCGACGGGCACGGCGAGTGGTGGCGTTGACGGGCGCTTTTTCTGAGACACTGGCGGCTTCGCATCCTGCCGCCCTGCCATGTCCTGGTTTCTGTATCTGATCGAATGCGCCGACGACAGCGTCTATACGGGCATCACGACCGACGTTGCCGCACGCTTCGACGAGCACGCATCCGGCAAGGGCGCGCGCTATACGCGCTCGCGCAAGCCGCGTGCGGTGCTCGCGTCGTTTCCACTGCCCGACCGGTCGAGCGCGTCGCGCGCCGAGTACTGGGTGAAGCAGCTCACGGCGGCGCAGAAGCGGGAGCTGGCGGCCGGGTTGCGGACGCTGGAGTCGGTGCTGCCGGCCGTCGTGACTGTCGACGCGAGCGGTGATACGACCGGGTTGAAGGCCGGTGCGCGCGGGCGGAAGCAGGCGAAGAACGTCGACCGTGCGGAACAGTCGGTCGAGACGGGCAAAAGCCCGAAGAAGCCCGGAAAAGCCGGGAAAGCCGAAAAGGTCGACAAGCCTGCAGAAGCCAAAGCCCCCGAGTCTCCCACGGCGACAAAAGCCGCCCCGGTCGCAAAGCGCAAGAAGCCCGAAAGCGATGGCGTCGCAAAAAAGACTTCATCGCGCGACACACTGGTAAAAAAGGACAAGCCGGCCGCACCCGCTTCGTCGAAAGCAAAGGCGCCTGCAGCCAGCGGCAAACTCAGCACGAACGGACGCGAAGATGCCGCGCCCGCATCGGGTCGCCGCCGCGCGGCCGCTGCCCAAGCCGCCGAAGCGCCGGCGGCTCCCGCTACCGCTCGCCGCGCGAAGCGCGCGAAGGACGCGCCGTCCACCGCCCCGTCGCCTGCGGCCGTACCCGCTGCCGTACGCAAGCGACCCCAACGCACAAAACAAAACCGCGCGGCCTCCTGAGGAGACACGCGCGGTTGGCGTTTCGCACGAACCGGCCGTCGGCCGGTACGCCGCTTACTTCTTGTAGTTCGCTGCGCCGTCGGTGATTTCCTTGTGCGCGGCTTCGATGCCGGCCCAGCCTTCGACCTTCACCCACTTGCCCTTCTCGAGCGCCTTGTATTGCTCGAAGAAGTGCTTGATCTGGTCCTTCAGGTACTCGGGCACGTCGTCGATCGACTTCAGGTTTGCCGTCATAGGGCAGATCTTGTCGTGCGGCACGGCGACCAGCTTCGCGTCGACGCCCGACTCGTCGGTCATCTGCAGCATGCCGAGCACGCGCGAGCGCACGATCGAGCCTGCCAGCAACGGGAACGGCGTGATCACGAGCACGTCGACCGGATCGCCGTCGCCCGACAGCGTCTGCGGGATGTAGCCGTAGTTCACCGGATAGCGCATGCCCGTGCCGATGAAGCGGTCGACGACGAGAAGGCCCAGTTCCTTGTCCGCCTCGTACTTCACCGGATCGCTTTGCGCGGGAATCTCGATGATCACGTTGAAATCTTGCGGCAGGTCCTTGCCGGCCGGAACATGATTGAAGCTCATGAGCACTCTCTGTAGGTCGATGGGAATTCGGGACAGGGCGCCGCGGCCGATGCATCGCCGCAGGCGTCCCGCAAGGGAATGCGCCATTATAGCCAATCGACCGGTGGCGTCCGGATGACGATCGGCCGATAATCGTTCCGGATGCCCGGCCGTTGAATCATCGGCCGTGGTACGTGGAATCGGTGTCGGTGGTTGAGGCGCTGTCGCCGGTCGAACGCGAAGCATGGGGCTCGGGTGAGCGCTAAAGCGACAACTCGGGGCGACCGTGAAGCATGGGGCCTGGGTGAGTGCTAAAGCGCCAACTCGGGGCGACCGCGAAGCATGGGACCCGGGTGAGCGCTAAAGCGCCAACTCGGGCCGACCGCGAAGCATGGGGCCCGGGTGAGCGCTAAAGCGCTAACTCGGGGTCGACCGCGAAGCATGGGACCCGGGTGAGCGCTAAAGCGCTAACTCGGGGTCGACCGCGAAGCATGGGACCCGAGTAAGCGCTAAAGCGCTAACTCGGGTCGACAGGAGCTGGCATGGAAGAGGCGAAGCACTTCATCGCGGGCGAATGGACGTTGCCCGCGCAACTGGAAACCATCGCGGTCGTCGATCCCTCCGACGGCCAGCCATTCGCGTCGATCGCCCGCGGCACGGCGCCCGACATCGAGCGCGCGGTCGCCGCGGCCCGCGACGCATTCGCGGGCCCGTGGGGCGCCGCCAGCGCCGCCGAGCGCGGCCGCGTGCTGATGCGCCTGTCGGCACGTGTCGCCGCCTCGATCGAGGAACTCGCCGCGATCGAAGCGCGCGACACCGGCAAGCCGCTGAAACAGGCACGCGCCGACGCAGCCGCGCTCGCGCGCTACTTCGAGTTCTACGCAGGCGCCGCCGACAAGCTGCACGGCGAAACCCTCCCCTATCAAGCCGGCTACACGGTGCTGACGGTGCGCGAGCCGCACGGCGTCACGGGCCATATCGTGCCGTGGAACTACCCGATGCAGATCTTCGGGCGCAGCGTCGGCGCCGCGCTCGCGGCCGGCAACGCCTGTGTCGTCAAGCCGGCCGAGGATGCGTGCCTGTCGTTGCTGCGCGTCGCCGAGCTGGCCGTCGAGGCCGGGTTGCCGGCCGGTGCGCTGAACATCGTCACCGGCTACGGCCATGAAGCCGGCGCCGCGCTCGCACGCCATCCCGGCATCGACCACATCTCGTTCACGGGATCGCCGGCCACCGGCAAGCTGGTCACGCAGATGGCGGCCGAGAACCACGTCCCCGTCACGCTCGAACTCGGCGGCAAGTCGCCGCAGATCGTGTTCGCCGACGCCGATCTCGAAGCGGCGCTGCCCGTGCTCGTGTCCGCGATCGTGCAGAACGGCGGGCAGACCTGCTCGGCTGGCAGCCGCGTGCTGATCGAGCGCGCGGTGTACGAGCCGCTCGTCGAGCGGCTCGCCACCGCGTTCAACGAGCTGCGCGTCGGCCCGAGCCGCGCCGACCTCGACTGCGGCCCGCTGATCAACGCGAAACAGCAGCAGCGCGTGTGGGATTTCCTGTCCGACGCGCAGCACGACGGCATTCCGATGGCCGCGCACGGGCAAGTCGTCGCCGACGCGCCCGAAAGCGGCTTCTACCAGGCGCCCGCGCTGCTGCGCGACGTGCCGCCGTCGCACCGGCTCGCGCAGGAGGAAGTGTTCGGCCCCGTGCTCGCCGCGATGCGTTTCGTCGACGAGGACGAAGCCGTCGCGCTGGCGAACGGCACGCCGTACGGCCTCGTCGCGGGCATCTGGACGCGCGACGGCGCGCGCCAGATGCGGCTCGCGCGGCGCCTGCGGGCGGGCCAGGTGTTCATCAACAACTACGGCGCGGGCGGCGGCGTCGAGCTCCCGTTCGGCGGCGTCGGCCACTCGGGGCATGGCCGCGAGAAAGGCTTCGAGGCACTGTACGGCTTCACCACGCTGAAGACGATCGCGATCCGGCACGGCTGACCGCGCCGCATGCAGCACCCGGCCGCGTGCCGAAGCACGACGACACTCATATCCAGCACAGGAGACACACCATGCGGTTGAGCGGCAAGACGGCAATCGTCACGGGCGGCGGCTCGGGATTCGGCGAAGGCATCGCGAAGACCTATGCGCGCGAAGGCGCGAACGTCGTCGTCAACGACCTGAATGGCGCGGCAGCCGAGCGCGTCTCGAGCGAGATCGCGCTCGCGGGCGGCAAAGCCATCGCGGTGGCCGGCGACGTGTCGAGGCAGGACGACTGGCACGCGCTGCTGCAGGCCGCGCTCGACGATTTCCATGCGGTGCAGATCGTCGTGAACAACGCCGGCACCACGCACCGCAACAAGCCGGTGCTCGACGTGACGGAAGCCGAATTCGACCGCGTGTACGCGGTCAACATGAAGAGCCTGTTCTGGTGCGTGCAGACCTTCGTGCCGTACTTTCGCGAACAGGGCGGCGGCGTGTTCGTGAACGTCGCGTCAACGGCCGGCGTGCGGCCGCGACCCGGCCTCGTCTGGTACAACAGCACGAAGGGCGCGATGATCACCGCGAGCAAGTCGCTCGCGGCCGAACTCGGCACCGACCGCATCCGCGTGAACTGCATCAACCCCGTGCTTGGCGAAACGGCATTGATGACCGAATTCATGGGCTGCGAGGATACCCCCGAGAACCGCAGCCGGTTCCTCGCGACGATCCCGCTCGGCCGCTTCTCGACGCCGCAGGACATCGCGAACGCGGCGCTTTACCTTGCCTCCGACGAAGCTGAATTCATCACGGGCGTTTGTCTCGAAGTCGACGGCGGACGCTGCATCTAGCCGCACCGGGCTGTTCGCTCACCGCGCCGGGGTTCACCGGCCGGCACGACATCCACGCATTGCTTCGCACGAAACCGGATCGGGTGCCGCAGCGCCTTCCCCGGCCAACTATAAGGACAGGAGACAACATGGCAACATCGACGCAGTCGCTGCCGGGCTCGTCCGGCGCATTCGAGGAAGCAACCTACCGCAAGGTGTCGTGGCGGCTCGTGCCGCTCCTGCTGCTGTGCTACGTGGTCGCGTATCTCGACCGCGTGAACGTCGGGTTCGCGAAGCTGCAGATGGCGAGCGACCTGAACCTCAGCGACACCGTCTACGGGCTCGGCGCCGGGATCTTCTTCTTCGGTTATTTCCTCTTCGAAGTGCCGAGCAACATCATCCTGCACAGGGTCGGCGCGCGCGTGTGGATCGCGCGGATCATGGCGACGTGGGGCGTGATCTCGATCCTGACGATGTTCGTCACGACGCCCACGATGTTCTACGTGATGCGCTTCCTGCTCGGCGTCGCCGAGGCCGGCTTCTTCCCCGGCGTGATCCTCTACCTCACCTACTGGTATCCCGCACACCGGCGCGGCCGGATGACGACGTTCTTCATGACGGCCGTCGCGCTGTCCGGCGTGATCGGCGGGCCGCTCTCGGGCTTCATCCTGAAGGCGTTCGACGGCATCAGCGGGTGGCACGGCTGGCAATGGCTGTTCCTGCTCGAGGGCATCCCGTCGGTGCTGGTCGGCGTGGTCGTGTTCCTCAAGCTGGACGAGCGGATCGAGAAGGCGAACTGGCTGACCGACGACGAAAAGGCGCTGCTCACGCGCAACGTCGATGCTGAAGAAGCCACCAAGGAAGACCTGCCGCTCGGCGCCGTGATGTCGAGCCCGCGCGTGTGGCTGATGGCGCTGATCTACTTCTCGTTCGTGATGGGGCTCTACGGCGTCGGCTTCTGGCTGCCGACCATCATCAAGGCGACGGGCGTGACCGACACGTTCATGATCGGCCTGCTGTCGGCGATTCCGTATGCAGCTGCCGTGGTCGCGATGATCCTGATCGCGCGTAGCGCGGACCGGCACCGCGAACGCCGCTGGCACGTCGCGATTCCGGCCGCGATCGGCGCGCTCGGGCTCGTGCTGTCGGTGATCTGGGCGCACCAGACCGCGCTCGCGATGCTCGGCCTCACGCTCGCGACGATCGGCATCCTGACGACGTTGCCGCTGTTCTGGAGCCTGCCGACCGCCTTCCTCGGCGGCACGGCGGCCGCGGCCGGCATCGCGATGATCAACTCGATCGGCAACCTCGCCGGCTTCCTCAGCCCGTACATGATGGGCTGGCTCAAGCAGGCAACGGGCGCCAACGATTCGGGCATGTACATGCTCGCCGGGTTCCTCGTGCTCGGCGGGCTGCTGGCGCTGTCGGTACCGAAGCGGCTCGTCGACAAGTAACGCCGGGCGCATGACGCCCGCCGGCCGATAACCGACCGACACCCGAAACGCCCTGCTGGCCGGAACCGCTCCGGCCGGCGGGGCGTTTCTGCTTCCACGCACGCACCGCTCGAGAGATGCGGGTTCGGTATCCCGTCAACGATGACTCAGCGCCGCCCAGAATATTCCCTATTAATCCATTTATCATGGAACAATAGGGAATATCTTGAGCACCACTGGCCGATCATGTTCCATACCGTCGAAGAATCCGCCGCCCGCCTGCGCCTCCACCCAAAAACCGTCCTGCGCTTCATCCGCGAGGGCAAGCTGCATGCAGCGCGGGTCGGCCGCGCGTACCGCATCCTCGACGCCGACCTTGCCGCGTTCGCGCAAACGAAGCCGGCCGCGCCCGTCCCGCGTGCGGTGCGCGTCACCAGCATCGTCGACATTCCGGATGCGCCGCAGTCGCTGCACCAGTACCTGTCGCGGTCGCTGCATGCGATGGCATCCGGCCGCACGTCGTATGTCGACCCGGTGCGAATCGACGTCACGTTCGATCCCGCCGCCAGCCTGGTCAAGATTATCGTTGCCGCAACGCCGGCCGACACGGCTGCGCTGATGTCGTCGGTCGAGGCGCTGCTGCAGCAAAGCGGGACATGAGCGCGATCTTCAGGTCGCCACGCCACGCCCGCGCGATTCGCGCAGCTTACGAGGCTGCGCTGTCGCATTGGCCGGCTGGACATCGGCGCATCACCGTGCAGACGCGCCATGGCACCACGCATGTGATTGCCTGCGGTCCGGCGCACGCGCCGCCGGTCGTACTGATCCACGGCGCGCAGACGACAGCGGCGAGCTGGCAGCACTACGCGGGCGAATGGTCGAAGCATTTCCGGCTCTACGCGATCGACGTAATCGGCGAAGCGGGACCCAGCGCCCCGTCGCGGCCACCGTTCGCGAGCGACGCGTACGCGCAGTGGCTCGACGACGTACTCGACGGCCTGGGCGTGTCATGCGCCGCGTTCGTCGGCATCTCGCTCGGTGCGCGAACCGCGCTCGATTTCGCGTTGCGGCGGCCAACGCGCGTCACGCGGCTTGCGTTGCTCTGCCCGTCCGGCATCGGCCGGCAGAAACCGTTTCTGTGGTGGGCGCTGCCGCTGTTACTGCTCGGCGATGTCGGGCGCGCGCGCGTGCGACGGCGCGTGCTCGGCCGCCTGCCGCCCGCATCGACGCCCGCCGAGCGCGACACGTTCGCGCTCATGCGCGCCGTGGATCGCGGCTTCCGGCCGCGCCTCGAAGCGGTCCCGGTGTTCGGCGACGGCGCGCTGCGCACGCTGGCCACGCCCGTGCTGGCGATCGTCGGCGGTCGCGACGTCATGCTCGATTCGCGCGAGACACACGATCGCCTGACGCGTCTCGTGCCACACGCGCAGGTCCTGTTTCTTCCGGATCAATACCACTTCATCCGCGGGCAGCGCGACACCGTGCTCGCATTTCTCATGTCGACGGAGCCAACCCGCATGCACCACCGAATCGTTCAGGCAGCCGGCCACCGTGTGCTGGTCCGCGATCCCGCCGCCGGTCTGGTACAACGCGAAAGCGATGCGCTCGACCTCGTTGCGCTCGCGCACGAGCATGAAGCCGACTGGATCGCGGTCCCCGCCGACGCGCTGCACGACGATTTCTACCGGCTCGAAAGTGGCCTCGCAGGCGCCGTGTTGCAGAAGCTCGTCAACTACGGCGTCCGGCTCGGCGTGGTCGGTGAAATCGACCACTGGCTCGCGCGCAGCGAAGCGCTTCGCGCGCTCGTTCGCGAGTCCAATCGCGGTACCTCGGTGTGGTTCGTCTCGAACGAGGCGGATCTACTGCGCAAGCTCGGCGCGTGACGCGTCATCCAGGCCCACCCTGGACGAACAAAAGCCCCGAATGCCGGAAAGGCCTTCGGGGCTTTTTTGCACGGGTTGGTGCGAGCCGCCTGCAGCAGGCGGCCCGAGTGACCGGCATCAGACCACGGTAATCGCCAGCGCGCTTTCGCGGTAATGCTTCGCCGCCTTGTCGGTTTCGCCGAGATGCTCGAACAGGCGCGCAAGCGCGCGATGCGCACGCACCTTCAGCGCCTCGTTGTCGGCCAGCTTCAGTGCCGATTCGAGGAACGACTGCGCCTTGCCCCACAGCTGCTGCTGCTGGCACAGGCGACCGAGCGCGAACAGCAGGTCGGCATCCTCCGGGTGATCCTTCTTCCACCCTTCCGCCTTCTGGATCAACGGCAGCGCATCGGCGCCGGCCGTATCCGGATAACGGCGCAGCAGACGCGCATCCCAGTTGTGCGCGAGCGCGTCCTCGACGATGCGGCGCGCTTCGTTGCGACGCTCGAGCGGCACGAGCAGCTCTGCGGCGAGATCGGCGAGACGCGGCGACTGGCGCTCGACCGGCGACAGCGACTGCCACACCTCGAGCAGCGCGTCCGGGTCGTGCCGGCGTTCGCGCAGCAGGTTTTCCGCGGCCTGCTGGCGCAGCCGCACGGCCGCCGCCGGATGCAGCGCCTCGCGCTTCTCGAGCGCCTTCGCGAGCTTCAGCACCTCGGCCCAGTTCTTCAGCTGCTGCTGCGCGCGCAGCGCGACCTGCTGCGCATGGATGCGCTTGCCGCCCGCCTGCAGGTCGGCCAACGCGGCAAGCGCGCCGTCGGCATCACGCGCATCCGCGCGCATGTCGGCCGCGGCGAGCAGCCGTGCATCCTGCCATTCCGGCGCGTCGACCTTCGACAGCCAGTCGTCGCGGCGCGTGTACTCGTGCATCCGGTGCGCGGCGGTGGCCCCGACGAGACTCGCGGCGCCCAGGTTCGCATCGACCGACAGCGCTTCACGCGCGGCCTTCTCCGCACGCGAGAAGCGGCCCGCATACAGGTTCGCGATCGCGTCGCGCAGCGATGCCTGTGCCTTCTCGTTGCGCGAGCGCGCCCGATACGCGGCGACCCGCTGCGGCATGCGCCAGATGTTGCGCACGATGCGCAGCAGCGCATACACGACGATGAACAGCACGACGATGGCGATCACGAACAGGTTCAGCGACACGTCGACCCGGTACGGCGGATAGACGAGCAGCACCTGCCCGGCGTCGAAACGGCCGACGGTGGCGAGCGCAGCGGCGATCGCGAACAGGACCGCGAGCCAGACGATTCCTCGAAGCGTCATCGTTACCCCCGGCTCTTGAACTGCTGAACGGCGTTCAGGCTCGTGTTCAGGTTCGGCACCGCAACCGTCAGCGATGCGCCGTCAACCTGCTTGAGCAGATCCTCGACGGTCTGCGTGTCCTTAGATGCCTGGTCGAAATACTTCCCGAGCGACGCCTGTGCGGCGTGCAGGTCGGCCTTCATCGCGCTGTCGTTGCGCGCGAGCAGCGACAGGCGGGCGGTCAAGAGGCGCAGCTTCACGTTCTCGCGCACGAAGTAGCCCTGGTCGGGCGACGCGAGCATCGCGTCCGCGTTGTCGATGCGGCGCACCTGCACGAGCCCCTTCAACTGCTGGCCGAGGCCGGCCGAGAAGTCATGCCACCACACCTTCCAGCGCGGCTCGCCGGCCACGGCCGACGACGCGGCGTCAGCCGGCACTGCCTTCGGCGCCTCATGCGGGACGATCGCCTCGCCGGACAGCGGCAGCGCGTCGATCTTCGCGATCGCATCGTCGAGCTTGATCGCGAGGCCGGTGAGGTCGGCCGCCGGTGCGGCCTTCAGCTTCTCGATGTCCAGCGCGAGCGCCTTGCGGACCGTGACCGCCTGCGCGCTCTGCGACGTCGCGAGGCGCGCGTCGGCGTTCTGCAGCGCGATCAGCGCGAGCTGCGTGTTGCCGGTCAGCTGAAGCTGCTGGCTCGCGCTCGACAGCATCTGGTCGACCTCCTCGAGCATCCACGCATCGCGGTTGCGCGACAGGTCCTGGTATTGCTGCTGCAGCGCCTGCTGCGCGCTCTGCGCGTCGGCGAGCTTGCCGTCGAGCTGCGCGAGCTGCGTGTCGACCTGGTGCGTGCTCGCGAGCGCCTGCTCGGTCTTCATGCGCGTCTCGGCCGTCTGCGCATCGAGCGCCTTCTGGCGCGTGACGAACGTGCCGTCGAGCCGGTCGATCTTGCGGTTCAGCGCGTAGCCGCCGACGCCCGCCGCGCAGCCGAGCACGACGACGACGAACCACAGCACCGCGCTGCCGCCGCGGCGCGCGGGCGGTTCGGCGCCCATGTAGGCGGGGCGTGACGGCGGTGCGGATGCAGCGGCCGGCTGGGAAGCGACGCTTTTGGAATCGTTGGTATCTGTCATGCGTTTAGTCACCGGTGCGGCTGTCGCCGGTTGGACGGCCTCCTCGGCCATCGTTCGAAACGCGCGGACGATGCGCTCATCGCCCGCGCCGGTCAGCGTAATCCTATCAAAACCCAATGAACGCGCGGTCTGCTCGATCCGCGGATGCGGCGTCACGAGCGGCGCGTGCTTCAGCGCGTGGATCTCGGCATCGTTCAGATGCGCGCGCGCGAGTTCGTGCAGGTTGCGCACGCCTTCCGAGCTCGTGACGAGCCACGCATGCGGTTCGCCGTGAAGCAGCGCATGCACGCGCTCCCACGCGCCGACGCGCGGCTCGGGCACGACGCGCCGATAGGCGGCGACGAGCGTGACGTCCGCGCCAGCCTCGCGCAATCGTTCGGCGAGCCATTCGCGACCGCCGTCGCCGCGCACGATCAGCACGCGCTTGCCCGCCAGCGCCTGCGCGCCCCCGAACGCGGCCTCGATGCACGCGAACAGGCTTTCCGAATCGTAGTGAGGTACGCCACCGTCGGCCGGTGCCTGCGGCGCGATCACGCGATGCGCGGGCGCCGCGATACCGTGACGCTCGAGCGCCGCGACGCTGCCGGGCCCGACCACGCCGACCGGCAGCGCGTTCGGCCAGATCGCGCCGTACTGCGCGAGCGCGCGGTCGATCGCGTTCGGCGAGACGAAAATCACCAGCGCGTAGTCGGCGAGCGCCGCGAATGCCGCGTCGAGCGGTGCGGGATCGTCGACTGGCGCAATGTCGATCAACGGAAATTCGAGCACGTCGCAGCCGGCCTCGGCCAGTTGCGACGCCAGCGCGCCGGACTGGCCGTCCGGGCGCGTCAGGACAGCGGTGAACGCGCGCGTGCCGCCCGCCATCAGGCGTCGCCCTTGCCGGCGGCCTGCGAGCCCGCGAGCAGCGCCCGGACGATGTCGAGCGCACCTTGCGCCTCGAGCTCGTCGGACACGGCGCGGCCGAGCGCGAGCGCATCGGCGACGGTCACGACGGCCCCGCATTCCTCGGCCGTCAACACGCGCTTGCCGTCGGTCGTCGACACGCGGCCCGTCAGGTACAGTTCGCCCGCGCGCCACACCGCGTGCGCGGCGAGCGGCACCTCGCAGCTGCCGCCGAGCGCGCGCGACACCATCCGCTCGGCCTCGACCGCGAGCGCGGTCTGCGGGTCGTGCAGCGGTGCGAGCCATGCGGCGACGTCGTCGCGGTGCGATGCGATCTCGATGCCGAGCGCGCCCTGGCCCGCGGCGGGCGGGCTCGCCTCGACGTCGAGCAGCGCGCGGATCCGCGCTTCGAGGCCGAGGCGCTTCAGGCCCGCAGCCGCGAGAATGATCGCCGCGTAGTCGCCGCGATCGAGCTTCGCGAGGCGCGTGTCGAGGTTGCCGCGCAGCGGCAGCACGTCCAGGTGCGGGTAGCGCGAGCGCAGCATCGCCTCGCGGCGCAGGCTCGACGTACCGACCACGGCGCCGGCCGGCAGCGCGTCGAGCGACGCGTAGTCGTTCGACACGAATGCATCGCGCGGATCTTCGCGTTCCATGATCGCGGCGAGCGAGAAGCCGTCGGGCAGCGCCATCGGCACGTCCTTCAGCGAATGCACGGCGAGATCGGCGCGGCCGTCGGCCAGCGCGGCCTCCAGTTCCTTCACGAACAGGCCCTTGCCGCCGACTTTCGACAGCGTGCGATCGAGAATCTGGTCGCCGCGCGTCGTCATCCCGAGGATTTTCACGTCACAAGCTGGATATAATTTGCGCAGCGCATCACGCACATGTTCGGCTTGCCACATCGCCAGGCGGCTTTCGCGCGAAGCAATCGTCAACGTCGCGGGCGACTGTGCCTGTTGCGGCCCGGCCGCGGGGGTCTCGGAATTCATTGCTGGAACATCGAAGGACGGGATTGAAGATCGAACAATGGTAGCACGCACGCCCCTGCCCGCCCGGGCCTGGAGCCTGCGCCCGGCCTGCCGCCGAGCGGGTCGCGGCGCCGATGCGCGGATGTGCCGCACGTAGCTGGTTGCTTGACCGCAGTTTCGCAGTTTCCGCAGTTCCTTTTGACTCGAGCTTTCCCAAGGAAACCCATCGTGAAGTCTTCCGGATCGGCGCGTACGGCGCGCCGCAATGCTGCCCTGTCCTCCTCCGACGCCTCGACGGACACCGTCGCCACCGCCGCGAACGGCCGTGCGAAAACGGCAACGAAACCGAAAGACCCGATACGTCAGACAAAACGCGCGACGAAAGCCGCCGGCCCGGCTGCCCGCACCGCGGCCCGCACGGCCGGTGCACCGAAGTCCGGAACGCGCACGCGCGACGACAAGGACGG
Source organism: Burkholderia sp. AU27893 (assembly GCF_002223205.1). NCBI lineage: Bacteria > Pseudomonadati > Pseudomonadota > Betaproteobacteria > Burkholderiales > Burkholderiaceae > Burkholderia > Burkholderia sp. AU27893. The sequence continues at coordinate 206,246 of NZ_NKFD01000002.1, forward strand.
CCCGCTGTTCGAAGACATCCGCTTCCTCGGCCGCCTGCTCGGCGACGTCGTGCGCGAGCAGGAAGGCGACACCGTGTTCGACGTCGTCGAGACGATCCGCCAGACCGCGGTCAAGTTCCGCCGCGAGGACGACAGCGAAGCCGCGCAGACGCTCGAGAAGAAGCTGCGCAAGCTGACGCCGGAGCAGACGGTGAGCGTCGTGCGCGCGTTCAGCTATTTCTCGCATCTCGCGAACATCGCGGAAGACCGCCACCACAACCGCCGCCGCCGCATCCATGCGCTGGCCGGCTCCGCGTCGCAGCCCGGCACGGTCGCGTACGCGCTCGAACAACTGAAGACGACCGGCAACGCGTCGAAGCGCCTGCTGCAGCGCTTCTTCGACGATGCGCTGATCGTGCCGGTGCTGACCGCGCACCCGACCGAGGTGCAGCGCAAGAGCATCCTCGACGCGCAGCACGACATCGCGCGCCTGCTCGCCGAACGCGACCAGGAACTGACGAGCCGCGAGCGCCAGCACAACGAAGCGATGCTGCGCGCGCGCGTCACCGCGCTGTGGCAGACCCGCATGCTGCGCGACTCGCGCCTGACGGTCGGCGACGAGATCGAGAACGCGCTGTCGTACTATCGCGCGACGTTCCTCGACGAACTGCCCGCGCTGTACGGCGACATCGAGGCCGCGCTCGCCGAGCACGGCCTGTCCGCGCGCGTACCCGCGTTCTTCCAGATGGGCAGCTGGATCGGCGGCGACCGCGACGGCAACCCGAACGTGACCGCGCCGACGCTCGACGAAGCGATCAACCGCCAGGCCGCGGTGATCCTCGAGCACTATCTGGAACAGGTGCACAAGCTCGGCGCCGAGCTGTCGGTGTCGAACCTGCTCGTCGGTGCGAACGACGCGGTGAAGGCGCTCGCGGCAGCCTCCCCCGACCAGTCGCCGCACCGCGTCGACGAACCGTATCGCCGCGCGCTGATCGGCATCTACACGCGCCTTGCCGCCAGCGCGCGCGTGCGTCTCGGCGAAGGCACGGTGCCGGTGCGCAGCGCGGGCCGCGGCGCGCCGCCCGTGCGCGCGGTCCCGTACGCGGATTCCGAAGCGTTCGTCGCCGACCTGAAGGTGCTGACCGCATCGCTCGACGAACACCACGGCACGTCGCTCGCCGCGCCGCGCCTCGCGCCGCTCGTGCGCGCGGCCGAAGTGTTCGGCTTCCATCTCGCGAGCATCGACCTGCGCCAGAGTTCCGACATCCACGAAGCCGTGGTCGCCGAACTGTTCGCCCGCGCGGGCGTCGAGGCCGACTACGCGGCGCTCGCCGAGGAAGACAAGCTGCGCGTGCTGCTCGCCGCCCTCGCCGATCCGCGTCCGCTGCGCTCGCCGTATTTCGAATACTCGGCGCTCGCGCAGAGCGAGCTCGGCGTGTTCGAGAAGGCGCGCGAAGTCCGCGCGCAATTCGGCGCACGTGCGGTACGCAACTACATCATTTCGCATACGGAAACCGTCAGCGACCTCGTCGAAGTGCTGCTGCTGCAGAAAGAGACGGGCCTGCTCGAAGGCGCGCTCGGCGTCCCGGGCGGCGATGCGAAGAACAGCCTGATGGTGATCCCGCTGTTCGAGACGATTCCCGACCTGCGCGACGCCGCGCGCATCATGCGCGAGTACTTCGCACTGCCGGGTATCGACGCGCTGATCGCACACCAGGGCGCCGAGCAGGAAGTGATGCTCGGCTATTCGGACAGCAACAAGGACGGCGGCTTCCTCACGTCGAACTGGGAGCTGTATCGCGCGGAGCTCGCGCTCGTCGACCTGTTCCGCGACCGCAAGATCACGCTGCGGCTGTTCCACGGCCGCGGCGGCACGGTCGGCCGCGGCGGCGGCCCGACCTACCAGGCGATCCTGTCGCAGCCGCCGGGCACGGTGAACGGCCAGATCCGCCTGACCGAGCAGGGCGAGGTGATCGCGAGCAAGTTCGCGAACCCGGAGATCGGCCGCCGGAACCTCGAGACGGTCGTCGCGGCGACGCTCGAGGCGACGCTCCTGCCGCAGAACAACGCGCCCGCGCAGTTGCCGGCGTTCGAGGCCGCGATGCAGACGCTGTCCGATGCGGCGATGGCCGCGTACCGCGCGCTCGTCTACGAAACCCCGGGCTTCACCGACTACTTCTTCTCGTCGACGCCGATCACCGAGATCGCCGAGCTGAACATCGGCAGCCGCCCGGCGTCGCGCAAGCTGCAGGATCCGAAGCAGCGCAAGATCGAGGACCTGCGCGCGATTCCGTGGGGCTTCTCGTGGGGCCAGTGCCGGCTGCTGCTGACCGGCTGGTACGGTTTCGGCAGCGCGGTGAGCGCGTATCTCGACGGCGCGCCGGACGACGCCGAGCGCACGAAGCGCGTCGCGCTGCTGAAGAAGATGAACAAGACCTGGCCGTTCTTCTCGAACCTGCTGTCGAACATGGACATGGTGCTCGCGAAGACCGACCTCGCGGTCGCGTCGCGCTACGCGCAGCTCGTTTCCGACCGCAAGCTGCGCAAGCACGTGTTCGAGCGGATCGTCGCGGAATGGGAGCGCACGTCGCAGGCGCTGGCGGAAATCACCGGGCACGAAGGCCGCCTCGCGACTAACCCGCTGCTCGCGCGCTCGATCAAGAACCGCTTCCCGTATCTCGATCCGCTGAACCACCTGCAGGTCGAGCTGATCAAGCGCCACCGTGCCGGCGACACGAACGCGCGGCTGCGCCGCGGGATTCACCTGACGATCAACGGGATCGCGGCCGGCCTGCGCAACACGGGCTGATCCGCGTGCGGCGCGGTGTGATTCCCGCGCCGACTGACGTCTTGAAAGCCGCGATACGCGATGATGCGTATCGCGGCTTTTTTCATGCGCCGGCGAAGCCGTGCCGGCACACCTCGCGCTCAGTGCGCGTCGATCAGCAACGCGTCGTGTTCGAACGAACCGTCGGGCTGCACCGCGTAGTAGCCGCGCACTTCGTCCGGCGCATGCGCCCACAGCGCGCGAATGCCGGTGACGCTGTCGGCCGGCGTGCGGATGCGCGCGACCCACGTATCGAAATCGATCGGCAGCCGCCAGCGGCTGTGCACGTGCGCGTCGAAGCCGGCTTCGCGGAACATCGCGAGCCATTCGTCCGCCCGGTAGTCGCGCACGTGCGACGCGTCGCGCAGCACTTCCGCGGCCTGCAGGTACGTATCGAGAAGCGGATGGTCGTTGCCGGCGATATCGATCATCAACACGCGGCCGCCCGGTTTCAGCACGCGGCGCACCTCGGCAAGCGCCGCGCGCATGTCGTGCCAGTGGTGCGCGCTCATCCGGCTCACGACCCAGTCGAACGTCGCCGTCTCGAACGGCAGTCGCTCGGCCGGCCCCTGCTGCGTACGGATGTTCGCGAGCCCGCGTTCGCGCGCGGCGGCGTCGACGGTCGCAAGCATCTGCGCGGCGAGATCGTAGGCGACCACGTCGCGCACGTGCGGCGCGACGGCGAAGCTGGCATGGCCCGCGCCGCAGCCGAGATCGAGCACCGCGGCGTCGGGCGTGGCGCGCACCGCATCGGCGAGCGTCTGCAGATCGGCGCCCGTCGCGTGGACCGTGCTCGTCAGATAGGCGGCGGCCGTCGTGCCGAATGCGTCGGCGACCTGGTCGTGATGTTTCATCGTTCGCTCCTTTGTACCGTTGCCGGTGCGACAGGCGCCTCAGCACCTGCTCCGGCCCCATGCAACGCGTTTTGTGGGACGCTCGCTGCCCTGCCAGCGTGCGAGCCGCTACAATAGGCCTGCGCTTGTACCAGTACAAGTTAAGCAGTTATTCTGGTATTCGATACACCTGTCTGACCGTTGCCGCGCCTCCGTTTCCATTTCGACGTTTCCGCATGAACCACCCGTCCTCCGCTCCCGTCCCGCCGCTCGACGCCTCGCCCGCCCGCGCACTCGGCGAATTCATCCGCGCCCACCGCGAGCGGCTGTCGCCGCAGGCCGTCGGCCTGCCGCCCGGCCCGCGCCGCCGCACGCCGGGGCTGCGGCGCGAGGAAGTCGCGCAACTGTGCGGCGTCAGCCCGACCTGGTACACGTGGATCGAACAGGGCCGCCCGGTGTCGGCGTCCGCCGACGCGCTCGCGCGGATCGCCGTCGCGCTGCAACTGTCGAAAGCCGAGCGGGCCTACCTGTTCGAGCTGGCCGCGCAGCGCGACCCGGCCGAGCCCGACGTCGCGGCCGGCGACCTGCCGCCGACGCTCGCCGCGACCGTCACGGCCATCGCGACGCCCGCGTACGTGCTCGACCGGCAATGGAACGCCCTCGCTTGGAACGCGCCGGCCGCCGTGCTCTTTTCCGGCTGGCTCGACGGCGCGCACGATCGCAACCTGCTGCGCTTCACGTTCATGTCGCCGGCCGCGCGCACGCTGATCGTCGACTGGGAAACCCGCGCGCGGCGGCTCGCGGCCGAATTCCGCGCCGATTCGATCCGTCACCTGACCGATGCGCCGACGCGCGCACTGATCGACGCGTTGACCGCCGGCAGCGACGCGTTCGCGCAGTACTGGGCATCGCAGGACGTGTTCGAACGCGAAGGCGGCCTGCGCGAATTCGACCATCCGGCCGACGGCCGCCTCGTGTACCAGCAGATCACGCTGAAGCCCGCGCACCGCGAGGACCTGAAGCTGGTCGTGCTGGTGCGCGACTGAACGGGCCGGCCCGCGCCGGGCACGGTCGGCAGGCCGCCGCGAACGGCCGCGCGCCGCGGCGGGCAGGCCCGCGAATGTTAGAATCGCGGGATTCCTCGGCGGCGCACGCCGCTCAATCTCCCTTCGAAGAATCGCCATGACGTCCCAACTGCACAAAAAGGGCGAGGCCTGGTCGGCCCGCTTCTCGGAACCGATGTCCGAGCTGGTCAAGCGCTACACGTCGTCGGTATTTTTCGACAAGCGCCTCGCGCTCGTCGACATCGCCGGCTCGCTCGCGCACGCGAACATGCTCGCCGCGCAGAAGATCATCAGCGCCGACGACCTGGCCGCGATCGAACGCGGGATGGCACAGATCAAGGGCGAAATCGAGCGCGGCGAATTCGAATGGCAGCTCGACCTGGAAGACGTCCACCTGAACATCGAGGCGCGCCTGACCGCGCTGATCGGCGACGCCGGCAAGCGCCTGCACACGGGCCGCTCGCGTAACGACCAGGTCGCGACCGACATCCGCCTGTGGCTGCGCGGCGAGATCGACCGCATCGGCGGCCTCCTGAACGACCTGCGTGGCGCGTTGCTCGACCTCGCGGAACAGAACGCCGACACGATCATGCCGGGCTTCACGCACCTGCAGGTTGCCCAGCCCGTCACGTTCGGCCACCACCTGCTCGCATACGTCGAGATGTTCTCGCGCGACGCGGAGCGCATGCGCGACTGCCGCACCCGCGTGAACCGCCTGCCGCTCGGCGCGGCCGCGCTCGCCGGTACGAGCTACCCGATCGATCGTCACGCGGTGGCGAAGACGCTCGGCTTCGACGGCATCTGCGCGAACTCGCTCGACGCGGTGTCGGATCGCGACTTCGCGATCGAATTCACGGCGGCTTCCGCGCTCGTGATGACGCACGTGTCGCGCTTCTCCGAGGAACTCGTGCTGTGGATGAGCCCGCGCGTCGGCTTCATCGACATCGCCGACCGCTTCTGCACCGGCAGCTCGATCATGCCGCAGAAGAAGAACCCCGACGTGCCCGAGCTCGCCCGCGGCAAGACGGGCCGCGTGAACGGCCACCTGATGGCGCTGCTGACGCTGATGAAGGGCCAGCCGCTCGCGTACAACAAGGACAACCAGGAAGACAAGGAACCGCTGTTCGACACGGTCGACACCGTCGCCGACACGCTGCGGATCTTCGCCGAGATGGTGGCCGGCATCACCGTGAAGCCGGACGCGATGCGCGCGGCCGCACTGCAGGGCTTCTCGACCGCCACCGACCTCGCCGACTACCTGGTCAAGCGCGGCCTGCCGTTCCGCGATGCGCACGAAGCCGTCGCGCATGCCGTGAAGATCTGCGACGACCGCGGGATCGACCTGGCCGACCTGACGCTCGACGAGATGAAGCAGGAGCTGCCGAACGTCGCGCACCTGATCGGCGAAGACGTGTTCGGCTACCTGACGCTCGAGGGCTCGGTCGCGAGCCGCAACCACCCCGGCGGCACCGCGCCCGACCAGGTGCGTGCGGCGGTCAAGGCAGCGCGCGCCGCGCTCGGCCAGTAAGCCTGCTGTTCCGGACGGACGCCCTCGGCGTCCGTTTTTCATTCGGGCGGCCGTCGCGCCGCCCATCGCCTTCCCTGCTTCCCGAATGCCGCCGATGACCTTTTCCGCCGCGCTCTTCGACATGGACGGCCTGCTCGTCGATTCCGAGCGGACCATCATGAATACGTGGATCGACGTGTCGAATGCGCACGGCGTCACGCTGACCACAACCGACTACCTGCAGATCGTCGGCCGCTCGTTCGCCGAAGGCCAGGTCATCCTGGCACGGCTGATCGGTAACCCCGATACGTTCGACGCGGTGCGCATCCGCGTGCGCGAACAGCTCGCGGCGCCCGAACCGCATCCGAAGTTTCCGCTGAAGCCCGGCGCGTTCGCGCTGCTCGACGCGCTCGCGCAAGCCGGCATTCCGTGCGCGGTCGCGTCGTCGTCCGCGTGCGAGGTCATCCGCGCGCGACTCGACGCGGTCGGCGTGCTGCCGTTCTTCCGCGCGATCGCGGGCGGCGACGAAGTCGCGCGCGGCAAGCCCGATCCGGCCGTCTACCGGCTCGCGGCCGAACGCCTCGGCGTGCCGGCCCACGCCTGCGTCGCGTTCGAGGACAGCGACTTCGGCGCGCAATCGGCCGCCGGCGCAGGTGCATCGGTCATCACCGTGCCCGACCTGAAGGCGCCGACGCCCGAAATCGTCGCGCTGAGCCTGCACGTGCTCGCGTCGCTCGACGATGCGGTCGCGCTCGTGCCGTCGTGGTTCGGCGGGCTCGAGACGCAACGGCCCGCCTGACTCACGGCCGCCAAATGAAAAACGGGCACCTTTTCGGGTGCCCGTTTTGCTTTTGGCTGTCTCGCCGAATCGGCGTCGCCATCGCACTTACTTGTTGCCGGCCGTCTCCGACAGCCGCTTCATCGTCGCGATGCGCGCGCCGATCAGGTCGACGCGGCCGTCCTCGCCGACGAGCGGTGCCGTCGCATCGCGGAACCCGACCCACGCGCGCTGCGCGCGGACGAGCGTCGCGGCCGAATGCGCGGGCATCTTGCGGCGCAGCTTCTGGTAATAGCGGTTCAGGTCGAACAGCGCATGCTCGCACGCGGCGTCCTGTTCGCACGGCCGCACGCGGCGCACGGCCGGATCGCGCGGCGCGTTCGCCGGCTTGGCGTTCGGCTTGGCGTTCGGCTTGGCGTTCGGCTTGGCCGCGCTCGGCGCATCACCCGCGCTACCCTGCGCACCGCTCGTAGCCGCGACCGGCACGGCGCCGGGCGGCGGTGCATAACGATCGGCCGCTGCGCGCAGCGCCAGCGCGCGATCGCGCACCGGCTGCAGTTGCAGGTCGGCACTCGACATCGCGTACGACGTCCCGCGCGTGGTGTCGTACACGGCCTTCAGCAGAAGCACTTCGTCCTTGCGCCACGTGAGCCAATGGCGCTGGCTGTCCTGCCAGCCGCGCTTCGCATCGGCCGGCGCATCCTTCAACAGGCGCTGGTACGCGCCGTCCATCACGGCCTGCCACTGCTGCTGCGCTTCGCCCATGCACTGGATCTGGCCGGCCGGCGAAGACCGGTCGCGCCGCGCGAGACACTGCCGCATCGCGACGTCGATCGGGTCGGCCGCCGCGACTTCCGCGTGCACGACCCCGACGCCCGCCAGCCCTGCCGACCCTGCCGCCCAGACGACGAGCGCGGCCAGCGCCGCACGCATCGCCTGGATTCGTCCGTGCGCCGCCATCAGTCGCGCACGCAGTCGACGAAGTACTCGACGCGGCCGTTCACCTCTTCCGCGACGAGGCCGTGGATGTCGGTGTGGAAGCCCGGGAAGCGTTCGTTGAAGTCGCGCGCGAACCGCAGGTAGTTCACGATCGTCTTGTTGAAGCGCTCGCCCGGGATCAGCAGCGGAATGCCCGGCGGGTACGGCGTGAGCAGGATGCTCGTCACGCGGCCTTCGAGCTCGTCGAGCGGCACGCGGTCGATCTTGCGGTGCGCGAGCTTCGCGAACGCGTCCGACGGCTTCATCGCCGGTTCCATGTCCGACAGGTACATCTCCGTCGTCAGGCGGGCGATGTCGTTCGCGCGGTACACGTCGTGGATCTGCGTGCACAGGTCGCGCAGGCCGACACGCTCGTAGCGCGGATGCTGCGCGACGAATTCCGGCAGCACGCGCCACAGCGGCTGGTTGTTGTCGTAGTCGTCCTTGAACTGCTGCAGCTCGGTCACCATCGAGTTCCAGCGGCCCTTCGTGATGCCGATCGTGAACATGATGAAGAACGAGTACAGGCCGGTCTTCTCGACGATGATCCCGTGCTCGGCCAGGTACTTCGTGACGATCGCGGCCGGAATGCCGGTCTCGCCGAACTCGCCGTCGACGTCGAGCCCCGGCGTGATGATCGTCGCCTTGATCGGGTCGAGCATGTTGAAGCCTTCCGCCAGCGGGCCGAAGCCGTGCCAGTGGTCGTTCGGCTTCAGCATCCAGTCCTCGCGCGAACCGATGCCTTCTTCCGACAGGTTGTCCGGGCCCCACACGCTGAAGAACCAGTCGTCGCCGTATTCGGCGTCGACCTTGCGCATCGCGCGGCGGAAGTCGATCGCCTCGGCGATCGATTCCTCGACGAGCGCGGTGCCGCCCGGGGGCTCCATCATCGCGGCCGCGACGTCGCACGACGCGATGATCGCGTACTGCGGGCTCGTCGACGTGTGCATCAGGTACGCCTCGTTGAAGCGGTGCTTGTCGAAAGTGCGGTTCTCCGAATCCTGCACGACGATCTGCGAGGCCTGCGAGATGCCCGCGAGCAGCTTGTGCGTCGAGTGCGTCGCGAACACGAGCGCGCCGGTGCGCGGACGGCCGTCGCCGATCGCGTGCATGTCGCGGTAGAAATCGTGGAAGGTTGCGTGCGGCAGCCACGCTTCGTCGAAGTGCAGCGTGTCGAGCAGGTCGCCGAGCAGGTCCTTGATCATCTCGACGTTGTAGACGACGCCGTCGTACGTGCTCTGCGTGATCGTCAGGATGCGCGGCTTCATGTCCGGGTTCTCGCGCATCGCTTCGCGCGCGAACGGGTTCGCCTCGATCTTCTTGCGGATGTTCTCCGGCTTGAATTCGTCGCGCGGGATCGGCCCGATGATGCCGAAATGGTTGCGCGTCGGCGTGAGGAACACGGGAATCGCGCCCGTCATCGTGATCGCGTGCAGGATCGACTTGTGGCAGTTGCGGTCGACCAGCACGATATCGCCCGGGGCGACCGTCGCGTGCCAGACGATCTTGTTCGACGTCGACGTGCCGTTGGTCACGAAGAACAGGTGGTCCGCGCTGAAGATGCGCGCCGCGTTGCGCTCGGACGCCGCGACGGGGCCCGTGTGGTCGAGCAGCTGGCCGAGTTCGTCCACGGCGTTGCAGACGTCCGCGCGCAGCATGTTCTCGCCGAAGAACTGGTGGAACATCTGGCCGAGCGGGTTCTTCAGGAATGCGACGCCGCCCGAGTGGCCCGGGCAGTGCCACGAGTACGAGCCTTCGTCCGCGTACTTGACGAGTTCCTTGAAGAACGGCGGCGCGAGCGAGTCGAGATAGACCTTCGCCTCGCGGATGATGTGGCGTGCGACGAACTCCGGCGTGTCCTCGAACATGTGGATGAAGCCGTGCAGCTCGCGCAGGATGTCGTTCGGCAGGTGGCGCGACGTGCGCGTCTCGCCGTACAGGAAGATCGGGATGTCCGCGTTGCGGCGGCGCACTTCGGTGACGAACGCGCGCAGCTCGATGATCGCGGTCGCGAGTTCGGGCAGCTCGCCGTCCTGGCCGGTCTCGCCGAGCATGAGTTCGTCGTCGTCGATCGACAGGATGAAGCACGACGCGCGGCTCGACTGCTGCGCGAACGACGTCAGATCGCCGTAGCTCGTGAGGCCGAGGACTTCGACGCCCTCCTTCTCGATCGCTTCGGCCAACGCCCGGATGCCGGAGCCCGAGATGTTCTCGGAGCGGAAATCTTCGTCGATGATGACGACGGGGAAACGAAACTTCATGGGCGATTCTCCAAAAAGAACGACCGCGGCGCGTCACGCGCAGCGGTCACCCGGAAACTGGTGAGACGTTATGCAACCAGATCAGGTTTTCGGCAGCGTGACACCACGCTGCCCCTGATACTTGCCGCCGCGATCCGCGTACGACACGTCGCACACTTCGTCGCTCTCGAAGAAGAGCACCTGGGCGACGCCTTCGTTCGCGTAGATCTTCGCGGGCAGCGGCGTGGTGTTCGAGAATTCCAGCGTGACGTAGCCTTCCCACTCGGGTTCGAACGGCGTCACGTTGACGATGATCCCGCAGCGCGCATAGGTCGACTTGCCGAGGCAGACCGTGAGCACGGTGCGCGGGATGCGGAAATATTCGACGGTGCGGGCCAGCGCGAACGAGTTCGGCGGGATGATGCACACGTCGCCCTTGAAATCGACAAACGAACCCTCGTCGAAGTTCTTCGGATCGACGATCGTCGAGTTGATGTTCGTGAAGATCTTGAATTCGTCCGCGCAGCGGATGTCGTAGCCGTAGCTCGACGTGCCGTAGCTGACAATCCGGCGGCCGTCCTCGGACGCGCGGACCTGATCGGGCACGAACGGCTCGATCATCTTGTGCTCTTCGGCCATGCGCCGAATCCATTTGTCGGACTTGATGCTCATATCGGGGCGCCTGGAAACGCTGCGTGACGGGAAACGAAGGCCGCCATTCAGGACGGCGGCCAGGGAAAGGCCGACATTTTACGCGATCATCGGCCCGCGTACGCGGCGGCCGTCAACGGATCACGCCACAGGCGAGCGCGGGCCCCGCGCCATGCTGCGGAAACGCGGGATCGCTCGAGTCGCGGTGTACCAGCGCCGCGCGGTTCATCGCCGAGCGCACGCCATCGAGGGCCAGATCGGGCGCGACGATGAAGCCGGCCGCGACGCCGTTCGCGTCCGCGTGGATGTTGCCGAGATCGCCGGCGACGCGGGCACCCGCGCGCAGCCGGTCGGCCGCGGGCGCGAACACCTGGCCGGCGCTCGAGCCGTCGCCCGCGTTGCAGTCGCCGCGTTCGTGTACCTGTAAGGCGTGATCGCTGTTCGGCGGCAGCCCGGCCAGGTTGTAGGTAACCTGCACGCCGTCCGGACGCTCGACGAACGTCACCGCGCCGCGCGCCTGCGAGCCGACCGTCGGCTGCAGCTGTGCGTCGGCCCGTTTTTCGTGCGACGAGGAAAAGGAGGTGCAGCCGGCCAGCAGGCCCAGCGCGGCGGCGGCCAGCAGCGCGCACCGCACGCGGCCGGCGTACACGCCGTGATGTCGTTGTTTCATTCGATCCTCATGCCGGCTGACGGCCGTTTGACACGACGGCCGCGCCGGGCGGGTAAAGGGACCCGGGAAAAGTCGCCATGATACCGCGCCTCGCGGCGCCGTAAACAGCGTGAGGCCCCGCCCCGCAAGGGTTTTACGTATTTTGAACAACGATCGACGGGAACTTCGACGTCATGTCGCGCGATCGCTCGGCAATCGCCAGCGCCACCCCGCGCGCGATTTCGCGATAGCGACGCGCCAGCGCGCCGTCGGCATCGGCCACGACCGTCGGCGTGCCGCTGTCGGCCCGCTCACGGATCGCGATGTCGAGCGGCAGGCTGCCGAGCACGTTCACGCCGTATTCCTTCGCCATCCGCTCGGCCCCGCCGGCGCCGAAGATGTGCTCCTCGTGGCCGCAGTTCGAGCAGGTGTGGATGCTCATGTTCTCGACGATGCCGAGGATCGGAATCCCGACCTTCTCGAACATCTTCAGGCCCTTCTTCGCGTCGAGCAGCGCGATGTCCTGCGGCGTCGTGACGATCACCGCGCCGGTGACGGGCACGCGCTGCGCGAGCGTCAGCTGGATGTCGCCCGTGCCGGGCGGCATGTCGACGATCAGGTAGTCGAGCTCGCGCCAGTTGGTCTGGCGCAGCAGCTGCTCGAGCGCGGAAGTCGCCATCGGGCCGCGCCACACCATCGGGTTGTCTTCCTCGATCAGGAAGCCGATCGAGTTTGCCTGCAGCCCGTGGCCGACGAGCGGGTTCATCGACTGGTTGTCGGGCGACTCGGGGCGTTGGCCATGGATGCCCAGCATCGTCGGCAGCGACGGACCGTAGATGTCGGCGTCGAGGATACCGACCGACGCGCCTTCCGCGGCAAGCGCGAGCGCGAGGTTGACGGCCGTCGTGCTCTTGCCGACACCGCCCTTGCCCGACGCGACCGCGACGATGTTCTTCACGTTCGGCAGCAGTTTCACGCCACGCTGCACCGTGTGCGCGACGATCTCCTGCGAGACCGCGACGCGCGCGTCGCGCACGCCGGCCACGGCCTGGAGCGCCGCCGTGATGCGGGCGCGCACGTCGTCGTGCTGGCTGCGCGCGGGATAACCGAGCACCACGTCGAGCGCCACGACGTCGCCGTCGATCGCGACGTTGCGCACGCCCTTATTCGCCGCATACGGACGGCCGGTATTGGGGTCGACGACAGCCGCCAAAGCGGCGTCGACTTGTGCCCGGTCAATGCTCATCGAAACTCCGTGAAAACGTTTTTCTCGCGCGCAAACGTCAAAAAATATCAAATTACGGCGCGAAAATCGGGAAAAGTGAAAGAATCTGTTGCACGCCATTGCGCGAACGCGCGACCCGGCGCACTCTTCGCGTGCGGCATGCTATGGGGCCAAATCGGCCACTTACCGCCTATATTGTAGAGGCTGACGCGTCGCACTGTCCCAACAGCCACGCTGACGGACAGGGCATGCAGCCACCTCGGCGGCTGCCGCGGGCACGGGCTGCCCTCCTTTTTCGGGCGGCCCGCGCAGGGAGCCGTAACTGTTGTTGTCGTCGTTGTCGACTCGTTCAACCAAGAGAGGAATCCAAGATGAACATGAAAATCGCGACCCGCTTGTCCGTCTTCGCATTGGCCGGCGCCCTGCTGGCAGGCTGCGCCACGCAGCAAGGCAACAATACGGCCGTCGGTACCGGCACGGGTGCGGCGCTGGGCGCAGGCATCGGCGCACTGGCGGGCGGCGGCAAGGGCGCGGCGATCGGCGCAGGCGTCGGCGCACTGGTCGGCGGCGTGACGGGTTACAACTGGCAGGCGATCAAGAACAAGCTCGCGCCGTCGGCGGCGCAAACGGGTACGCAAGTGACCGAGCAGCCGGACGGCTCCCTGAAGCTGAACGTGCCGAGCTCGGTGACGTTCGCGACGAACCAGTACGCGATCACACCGGCCTTCACGCCGCTGCTGAACGACCTGGCGACGACGCTGAACCAGAACCCGCAAGTGACGGCATCGATCGTCGGCTACACGGACAGCACGGGCTCGGCCCAGCTGAACCAGACGCTGTCGCAGAACCGCGCGCAAAGCGTCGTGAACGCACTGGCGCAGCGCGGCGTGAACGCCGGCCGCCTGTCGGCGCAAGGCATGGGCGCATCGAACCCGATCGCGGACAACGCGACCGAAGCCGGCCGCGCACAGAACCGCCGCGTCGAAATCTACCTGCGCGCAGCGCAGGCGCAGTAAGCGCGCGACGAGGAGAACGCGCGGGCCCGCCGCCCGCGCAGCCCCGCCGGACAAGGCTTCCGGCGGCGCCGGTAACAAATCGAAAAAATTTTCGAACTTCTATCGCAGGCCGTGGTCAGTATTTACGGTACGCGGCTGGTGTTGCCGGCGCGTCACCATTCTCCTCTTGTCGTTGTTGCTCCGGGGCCGTATCCGCCCCGGTTTTTTTTGCCCGCAGAATTCGTGCTGCATCGCAGCACCGCACCGTCGGGCACGCCGCATGCGCGGCCCCGCCCGTTTCGGCGCCCGGTCCTGGGGCGCCCGCCCGCGTCGCTGTTGCGCACCCCTGCTAGAATCGCAGTTTCCCGTCGTTTTTCCGCTGTTCCTCTACAGACCCTATGTCCGCATCCGACCTCACTCCCGTGCAGGCTGCGGCGCCGCAAGGTGGCCGCCAGATCCTCGTTACGTCCGCACTGCCCTATGCCAACGGGCAGATCCACATCGGCCACCTGGTCGAGTACATCCAGACCGACATCTGGGTGCGGACGCTGCGAATGCATGGCCATGAGGTCTACTACATCGGCGCCGACGACACGCACGGCACGCCGATCATGCTGCGCGCGGAGAAGGAAGGCCTGACCCCGAAGCAGCTGATCGACCGTGTGTGGACCGAACACAAGCGCGACTTCGACAGCTTCGGCGTGTCGTTCGACAACTTCTACTCGACCGATTCGGACGAGAACCGCGTGCTGAGCGAGAAGATCTACGTCGCGCTGCAGGACGCCGGCTTCATCGCCGAGCGCGAGATCGAGCAGGCGTACGATCCCGTCAAGGAAATGTTCCTGCCGGATCGCTTCATCAAGGGCGAGTGCCCGAAGTGCCACGCGAAGGACCAGTACGGCGACAACTGCGAAGTGTGCGGCTCGACCTACCTGCCGACCGAACTGCTGAACCCGTATTCGGTCGTGTCGGGCGCGACGCCGGTGCGCAAGACCTCGAAGCACTACTTCTTCCGCCTGTCCGATCCGCGCTGCGAAACGTTCCTGCGCGAATGGGTGAGCGGCCTCGCGCAGCCCGAAGCGACCAACAAGATGCGCGAATGGCTCGGCGACGCCGGCGAGGCCAAGCTCGCCGACTGGGACATCTCGCGTGACGCGCCGTATTTCGGCTTCGAGATCCCGGGCGCGCCCGGCAAGTATTTCTACGTGTGGCTCGACGCGCCCGTCGGCTACTACGCGAGCTTCAAGAACCTGTGCGAGCGCAACGGCATCGACTTCGATGCGTGGGTCCGCCCGGGCTCGACCACCGAGCAGTACCACTTCATCGGCAAGGACATCCTGTACTTCCACACGCTGTTCTGGCCCGCGATGCTCGAGTTCTCGGGCCACCGCACGCCGACCAACGTGTTCGCGCACGGGTTCCTGACGGTCGACGGCGCGAAGATGTCGAAGTCGCGCGGCACGTTCATCACCGCGCAGAGCTACATCGACACGGGCCTGAACCCCGAATGGCTGCGCTACTACTTCGCCGCGAAGCTGAACGCGACGATGGAAGACATCGACCTGAACCTCGACGACTTCCAGGCGCGCGTGAACAGCGACCTCGTCGGCAAGTACGTGAACATCGCGAGCCGCGCGGCAGGCTTCCTGATCAAGCGCTTCGACGGCCGCGTGCAGGACAGCGCGATGAACCATCCGCTCGTCGCGAAGCTGCGCGAGGCGATCCCGCAGATCGCCGCGCACTACGAAGCACGTGAATACGGCCGCGCGCTGCGCCACACGATGGAGCTCGCGGACGAAGTGAACGCGTACGTCGACGGCGCGAAGCCGTGGGATCTCGCGAAGGATCCGGCCAACGCGGTCGCGCTGCACGAAACCTGCAGCGTGAGCCTCGAGTCGTTCCGCCTGCTGTCGCTCGCGCTGAAGCCGGTAATGCCGCGCGTGGCCGAAGCCGTCGAGTCGTTCTTCGGGATCGCGCCGCTCGCCTGGGCCGATGCCGCAAAGCCGCTGTCGTCGGAGCAGCCGATCAAGGCGTACCAGCACCTGATGACGCGCGTCGATCCGAAGCAGATCGAAGCGCTGCTCGCCGCGAACCGCGACTCGCTGCAGGCCGAAGCCACCGGCGCGGCTGCCGCGAGCGCGAACGCGAAGGATGCGAAGAACAACGCGAAGGCGAACGCGAAGCAGGCCGCCGTGAACGGCGCGGACGACGCACCGATCTCGATCGATGATTTCGCGAAGATCGACTTGCGCATCGCGAAGATCGTCGCGTGCCAGGCCGTCGAGGGCTCGGACAAGCTGCTGCAGCTCACGCTCGACGTCGGCGAGGAAAAGACCCGCAACGTGTTCTCGGGCATCAAGTCCGCGTACCAGCCCGAGCAGCTCGTCGGCAAGCTGACCGTGATGGTCGCGAACCTCGCGCCGCGCAAGATGAAGTTCGGCCTGTCCGAAGGGATGGTGCTCGCTGCGTCGGCCACCGACGAGAAGGCCGAGCCGGGCCTCTACATCCTCGAGCCGCACAGCGGCGCGAAGCCCGGCATGCGCGTGAAGTAAGCCGAACGCGCTGCCGCTTGCGCAAAAAGGAAGCCCCGCACGATGTGCGGGGCTTTTTTCATGGCTGCTCGGCGCGCCGCCCGCGCCCGCCGTCGCTGCTGAACCAGCGATCAAAGCGCCGCGTGTAGTTCAGGTCGACGCCCTGGAACGTGCCGCCGTACGCGGATACCGACCAGAAACGCGTCAGGTTGATCGTCGCCTTGAACGCGTTGGCCGCCGATTGCAGCCCTTGCTCGAAGCCGAGCACGAAGCGCTCGTTGATCGCCTTCGACACCAGCACGACCTGCGGATCGGTCAGGCCGACTTCACTGCGGCCGACCGAAACCTCGTCGAGACCGAAGGTCTGCGCGACGCGCTTGCCGGTCACGCTGCCGAGCAGCCCGAGCGCCGCCGTCATCGCACCCTGCTGGCCGACGTTGTTGCCCTGGTCCGTGCCGTGCCCGAACAGCAGCCACGACAGCTTTTCGTTGTCCGTGACGTTCGGCTCCGACACGAGCTTGACCGTCAGCGACTGGATCGTGCCCGTCACCTGCACGCCGGCCTCGACTTCCTGGTTGCGCCGCATCGCGAGGATGTTGACGCCCGGGTTCGACACGGGGCCGTTGAACGTGAAGAAGCCATTCTCGATCGCGAGCTTGCGGCCGAACGACGTGTACGTCGATCCTTCGGTCACGCGCACGTTGCCGACCGCGCGCAGCGGCACGCCCGGCGCGCTCATCACGGTGATCGTGCCGCGCAATCCGAGATCCGCGCCATGGCCCTTGAAGCGGAAGTTGTTGCCGAGGCCGATGTCGACATTCGCGCGCGGCGCGAGCGACGGCGCCGGCTTGTCCTCGACCGGCTTCGGCTTCGCGACCGCGGAACCGGTCGGCGTCTCGCCGCGCACCGTGCCGCCCGGCTGCATGATCACCACATCGTCCGACAGGTGCGGCGCCGATTCCTCGGGCAGGTCGAACAATGCGCGGTCGACGACGAACTTGCCGTCGATCGACAGCGCGCCGCGCGGCCCGTCGTTCGCGACCGTCGCCTTGCCCGACAGCGACAGCTTGCGGTCCGGCGCCGCGAACAGCTCGAGCTTGTCCGCGACGATGCTCGCGGTCAGGTCGGGCGCCTCGCCGTCGAGGCGCACGCGGCCGAGCATGCGCAGCGTACCGTCGCCGCCGTGGAATTCGACCTGCTGGAATTCGACGAGGTTTTCCGACAGCTTCACGCGCACGATGCCGTCCTTCAGCTGCACGCCCTGGTCGATGAGCGTCGCGGACAGGTCGTCACCCGTCAGCGTCCCCGACAGGTTCGGCTTCGCCGGCGTGCCCGCGACGGTCAGCTTCAGCGCCGCGCGGCCGCCAAGCAGGTAGCTCGGCCCGAACAGGTTGCCGGTCGTCTTCAGCGCCGGGATGTCGGCGTCGATGCGGCCCGACAGCGGGCCGTCGTTGACCACGCCGAACATGCCGTCGTGCAGCGCGAACGGCACGGTGACGTTCGCGTCGAGCGTGCCGATCCGGTTCGCCTTCGCGAGCGCCGTCACGTTGAGCCGGTTGCCGGGCGTGAAGCTCGCGCGCGCGGACAGGTCGGTCAGCCCCAGCGAGGCGATGCCGCGCCCGCTCTCGATCGTCACGTCGCCGCCGCGGCGCTTCACCTGCACGTAGCCCGTCGCGTTCGCGCCGAGCGAGAAATCCCAGTCGGCATCGAGCACGACGTCGGTGCGCACCGGCGGCCGCTGGCCCGTCAGCGCCTGGCGGACCTCCAGGAAACGCGCGACCGACGCACCGGTCACCGAGCCCGCCGAGCGCATCTGGCCGTGATCGAACACAAACGATTTCAAGTCGATCGCCGCGCCTTCGAGCGTGAGCCGCGTCGCGCCGAGCGTCACGCGGCCGGCGCCGGCCGACACGGTCAGCGGCGACTGCAGCGCGATGGCCGGCGTGCCGCGGTTCGCAAGACGCGTGACGGTGCCGTCCCAGCGCATCCCGTCGCGGTTCTCGACCACGCCGCCATTCGCCGCGAGCGTCACGTCGATCACGCGACCATCGGCAATCCCGAGCGCCGATGCGTCGAGCGTGTGCTTCGCGCGCGTGCCGTCGAGGTTCGCGCGCAGCGATTTCAGCTTCAACGAGCCGAGCGCGAGGTCGGACGCGTCGGCCGTGAACACGAGCGCGCCGTGCGCGCCGTCGCGGATGTCCGCCCGGCCCTGTGCGGCACCGATCCGGTTCGAGCCGACGACGACGTGCTCGGCCTTGTAGGTGGCCGTCACGTTCGGGTGCGCGAAGCTGCCGGTCAGGTCGCCCTGCGCCTGCACGAGCCCTTCCACGCCGAAGCCGAGCCGGTCAAGCTGCGGCGCGTCGACGACGAAGCGCAGCCGGTCGCCGGGCGCGCCGAAGCTGCCGCGCAGGTCGACGTGGTTGCCCGCGATCGACAGGTTTGCGTTGCTCGGCAAGATGCGCGAGCCGGCCAGCTGCACGACGCCGGCGCCGGTCAGCGGCACGCCGTCGTACAGGCTGTCGCCGAGCTTGAAGGTCGCCTTCGTCGATACCTGCGGCGCGAATGCGCCGGACGCCGTGAGCGTGCCCGACACGCGCGTCTCGCCGCGCTGGGCCGGCGCCTTCGCCGCCTTGGCGGGCGCCTTGCCGCCACCTGCCTTCGGCGCGCTCATCGCGGCGAGCAGCAGCGGATCGAATGCGGTCAGCGTCGCCTTCGCGTCGTAGCTCGAATGCGCATCGTGGCGGAACACACCGGTCAGGTCGATCCGGCCCTTGCCCGCCGTCACGCGCGCGTCGGTCAGCACGGTTTGCTGCGGCGTCAACGCGACCTTCGCGCGTGCGCCGAGCGCGAGCTTCGGGTCGTTCAGGTTGAAGTCGACGGTCGTGACATCGCCCGCGAGCGTCACGCCGAGCGGGCCGGCGAGGCGCATCGGCCGCAGCTCGGCGACGAATGCGTTCAGGTCGAGATTCGCGACCTTCAGGTCGAAACGGCCCTTGCCGCCCGTCAGCGTGCCGTTGCCCGTCACGCTGCCGTCGCGGATCAGCTTCAGTGCGAGATCGTCGATCCGCTGCGCGTGCGCGTCGAGATGCACGTTCGCGTGCGCGTCGATCACCGGCAGCAGGTGGTCGCCGAGCGTGCCGGGCTTCGCGTTGACGATCGACACCGGGCCCGTCACCGCGAAACCCTTCGCGGGCTCCGCCCCGGCCGGCGCGGTCACCGGCGCGAGTTCCGCGCGCACCGCGAGATCGGCGGCCGGCGCGCCGGGCGCGAGCGCCTGCGGGTTCACGTGATCGAACGCGAGCGATGCGCGCGTGAGCGGCACCGCGCCGAACGGTGCGGCCTCGACGTGCGCGCGCCCGTTCAGCTTCATCCCGCTTGCGTCGACTTCGGCGACGAGCGCCTCGAGCGAGCCCGACACGCGCGCACGCGCGTCGACCGGCTCGTCGGACAGCTTGCCGGCATACGTGGCGTCACCCGTCAGCGCGAACGGCTTCACGCCGTCGAGCTTCGCGCGTGCGGTCAGCGTGCCGTACGGCGTATCGATGCCGTCGAGCACGAGTTCATGGTGACGGCCGTCGCTGCGGCCGTTCAGCGCGATATGGTCGAGCTGCGTCGTCGAGCCGCCGTCGTGGATCGCGAGGTGATCGACGCGCAGGTCGTCGATCCGCAACTGCAGCGGCAGGCTCAGGTCCTGCGGCATCGTACTCGGCGTCGACGGCCCCGGCGCGATCCGCACGTCGATCGTGCCGGCGCGAAGGTACGCGATGGACAGCCGCCACGGCGCGCGGGTCAGGGCCCAGCGGCCGTCGAGCCGGTCGATGCGGACCTCGGTGCCCGAACCGTCGGGGCTGGTCCACGCGAAGCCGCGCAGCCGCACGCCGGTCGCGAGCGAGCCACCGTCGAGCGTGCCCGCGAGCCGCGTGCCGAGCACGTGACCGGCCAGTTGCCACGCAAGCCGCGTGCCGCGTTCGGTCGTCACCGCGCCCACCACGAGCCCCACCGCCAGCACGACGAGCAGCACGACCGTCGCGAGCGTCCATGCGACGACGCGCACCGCCCGGCCGCGGCGCGGCGCGCGCGGCGGCGTGTCGGGCGCGCCGTCGGGCGAGTCCGGATCGTGAGGCGGCGGCGTGTCGTTCGGGTCCTTCGTCATGCGGTTCGTCGTCGGTGAAGCAGTACGGTCAGAAAGCGATGCCGAGCGTCAGGTACGGGCGCACGCTATGGTTGCGCAACCCGTACGCGACGTCGACGTTGATCGGGCCGACGGGGCTGCGCCAGCGCGCGCCGATGCCGACACCCGGATAGAACACGCGCTCGCCCCACGCATCGGTGGCGGTGCCGATGTCGAAGAACGTCGCTGCGCCCCAGTCGCGGTTGAACCAGTGCTGGTATTCGGCCGTGCCCGTCATCAGGTACTTGGTCGGCAGCACGGAACCGTCGACGCTGTTACCGATGCTCTGGTAGCCGTAGCCGCGCACCGAGTTCGAACCGCCCGCGCGGAACAGCAGCGACGCCGGCACACCGGTCGAGCTGCCGCTCGTGAACACGCCGCCGAGTTCCGCGCGGAACACGAACAGGTCGCGCTTGCCGATCGGCAGGTACTGCTGGCCGCGCGCGTAGCCGCGAATGAAGGACTGGTCGGTCAGCACGCCCTTGACCGCAAAGCCGGCCTCCGCGTGGATCAGGTTGCCCGAGCGCGGAAACAGCGGATCGTCGACGTTGCGGCGCGTCCACGCCCATTGCGGCACGAGCGCGCGGCTCGTGGTCGGACCCGCGCCGTTCTGGTCGAGCCGGTCCTGGTAGTACATCAGCGAATACGAATAATCGATGAACTGGCCGGTGCGCGTGCGCTGCGCGCCGACCCGCGCGCTGTAGATGCGCGTGTCCGACACGTTGGTGTTCGTGTACGACGCGAGCACGCTGTTGGTCCAGCCCTTCTCGCCCGGCGGCATCGACAGCTGGACCTGCCCGTATTGCTGGATCTGGTCGAGCCGGCCCGACACGGTCAGCGGCCACGCGGCGCCGAACGTGTCGAGATACGTATAGGAGCCCTGCACGTGCGGCCCGGTATCGGTGGCAAAGCCGACGCCGCCGCGGATGTTGTTGTACGGAAACTCGCTGACCTTCACGTGCACGGGCGTGCGCTCGGGCTTCGCCGTATCGTCGCCGACGTCGATCGCGACGCTCGCGTAATACGGCGTGTTCTGCAACTGACGCTGCAGTTCGGTGATCCGCTGCACGTCGTAGATCTCGCCTTCCGACAGCGGGTTGACGTTCGTGACGATCCTTTCCGGATAGCGCCGCACGCCGTCGACGTCGACCTTGCCGATCGTGAACGTCGGGCCGCTGTCGAACGTGACCGCGAGCATCGCGCGCTGCGTGCGCGGGTCGATGCGCGCTTCGGACGACGCGATCTTCCCGCCGAGATAGCGGCGCGACTGCAGTTGCCTGAGCGCCGCGCCCTTCGCGCCGTCCCAGTCGGACTGCGTGAACGGATCGCCCGGCTTCAGCGAGAACGCGAAACGGGTCGCGGCTTCCTGCTTCGGATCCTCGGTGTCGATGGGCCCCTTGAACGTCAGGTCGACGCTCGACACGATCGTCTGCTTGCCGGGATCGACCGCGATGCGCACGTCGCGCTTGCCGTCGCGCGTGCGCACATCGGTGCGCACGACCGGCGAGAAATAGCCGGCCGTCGCGGTGAGGTCGCGCACCTGCTGCGGCGTGGCGGTCACGAGGAAGTCGAACTGGTCGTCGCTGATGTCGTCGCGCTTCGCGAAGCGCGCGATATCGAGATGCGTCTTCAGGAGCTTGCGGATCGAACGCGGCGCGTCGATGTCGACGTCGTACTTCGCGTGGGCCGGCAGCGCGAAGCACGCGGCCAGGCAACCCGCGAGGGCCGCCCGCGCGGCGCGGGCCGCGACGCCGGCGCGATTGCGTTCCCCGCGCGGGACCGCGTCATGTGCCGTATGTGCTTGCTGGTTCGACTGCCCCGCCAAATATGACCTCGCCGTCTCGGAGTGTTACGGTTTCGTGGAAAACCCTGTATTTGACCACAGGGCGCCGACGTCGCCGCCAAACGATTGTGAAAGAGTGCCAAGGCACCGCAAGGGCCGCCGCACGATGTCCGCCGGTACCGGCCAGCGGATTCGACGTGCGATTGACGCCGGCCGTTCCCGCGATGCGGTAAAATCCCGCCATCGTGAATCCGGCGCATCGTGCGCCGCCCGAAACGGAAAACCCAGCCATGCCGTACCAGTCCGATGTCACGCAGTTCCTGAACCAGCTCAAGCAGCAGAAGCCGACGCTCGAGGACGAGCAGCGCAAGGGCCGCTCCCTGCTGTGGGACAAGCAGCCGATCGACCTCGAAGAGCGTGCCGAGCAGCAGGAATCGCGCGTGAAGCAAACGCCGTACGTCTACTACCAGAACTTCTGACGACGTGAGCGCCGCCGACGAGGCCAGCGCCGCCCGCCAGGACGACGCGATCGCCGCGCCCGCGGGCGCCGATTCGACGCCCGACACGGTCGACGGTGTCGCGGCATTCGCTCGCCTGTACGGCGAGCCGCTCTTCAAGCTGCCGCAGGATCTCTACATCCCGCCCGATGCGCTCGAGGTCTTCCTCGAGACCTTCGAAGGCCCGCTCGACCTGCTGCTCTACCTGATCCGCAAGCAGAACTTCAACGTGCTCGACATCCCGATGGCGCAGGTCACCGCGCAATACCTGGGCTACGTCGACCAGATCCGCACGTCGAACCTGGAGCTGGCGGCCGAGTACCTGCTGATGGCCGCGATGCTGATCGAGATCAAGTCGCGGATGCTGCTGCCGGTCAAGAAGGCCGACACCGGCGAGGAAGCCGAGGATCCGCGCGCCGAACTCGTGCGCCGCCTGCTCGAATACGAGCAGATGAAGCTCGCCGCGCAGCGGCTCGACCAGTTGCCGCAGCTCGGCCGCGACTTCCTGCGCGCCGAGGTCTACATCGAGCAGAGCGTCACGCCGCGCTTCCCCGACGTGAATTCGGACGACCTGCGCGCCGCATGGGCCGACGTGCTCAAGCGCGCGAAGCTCGTCCAGCACCACAAGATCTCGCGCGAGGAGCTGTCGGTGCGCGAGCACATGAGCCTGATCCTGCGCCGGCTGCAGAACGCACGCTTCATGGAGTTCGCCGAGCTGTTCGACACGTCGCGCGGCGTACCGGTCGTCGTCGTGAATTTCATCGCGATGCTCGAACTCGCGCGCGAATCGCTCCTCGAAATCACGCAGGCCGAGCCGTTCGCGCCGATCTACGTGCGTCTCGCGTACCTGCCCGCGTAACCCCCGCGCCCGCCTCTCCCGTTCTCCCGGTTCATCCCCGCACGCTCGCTGCTACGCCGCAGTCCGGCTCGGCCGCGCGAGCGGTTGCCGGCACGCCCGACTAAAAAGTGAACGATCGTTCTTTTTTCGATGCGTTTGGCGGCCAAATCCTCTACAATCCGCCGACGCCTGATGCGCCGCCCGCGCGCCGGCGTTCTCCGCTTCGACCCCGACGCCGCTGCTGCGGCGCCAACGCGCGCCAGCGCGAGGAACCCGCTACCCGATCATGAAAGTCATCAGCTCGATCCATGAACTGCGCGACCAGCTGCGCGGCCAGAACCGCACGGCGTTCGTGCCGACGATGGGCAACCTGCACGAAGGGCACCTGTCGCTGATGCGCCTCGCGCGCCAGCACGGCGACCCGGTCGTGGCGAGCATCTTCGTCAACCGGCTGCAATTCGGCCCGAACGAGGATTTCGACAAGTATCCGCGCACGCTGCAGGACGATATCGAGAAGCTGCAGAAGGAAAACGTCTACGTGCTGTTCGCGCCGACCGAGCGCGACATGTACCCGGAACCGCAGGAATACCGCGTGCTGCCGCCGGACGATCTCGGCGGGATCCTCGAAGGGGAATTCCGGCCCGGCTTCTTCACCGGCGTGTGCACGGTCGTGGCGAAGCTGATGGCCTGCGTGCAGCCGCGCGTCGCCGTGTTCGGCAAGAAGGACTACCAGCAGTTGATGATCGTGCGCCGCATGTGCCAACAGCTCGCGCTGCCGGTCGACATCGTCGCCGCCGAAACCGTACGCGACGAGGACGGCCTCGCGCTGTCGTCGCGCAATCGCTACCTGTCGGCCGACGAGCGCAGCGAAGCGCCCGAACTCGCGAAGACGCTGCAGCGCATCCGCGAAAGCGTGCTCGGCGGCGAGCGCGACCTCGGCAAGCTCGAGGACCTGGCCCGCGCGCATCTGGCCGGCCGCGGCTGGGCGCCCGACTACATCTCGATCCGCCGCCGCGCGAACCTGATCGCGCCGGACGCAGCCCAGCTCGAAGCCGGCGAACCGCTCGTCGTCGTCGCCGCCGCGAAGCTCGGCGCAACGCGCCTTATCGACAACCTGGAAATCTGACGGGCCGCCCCGCCCGCGCCTCTCACGCATCACGGAGACACCATGCAGCGCCACATGCTCAAATCGAAGATCCACCGTGCGGCCGTCACGCACTGCGAGCTGCACTACGAAGGCTCGTGCGCGATCGACGAAGACCTGCTCGAAGCATCGGGCATCATCGAGAACGAACGGATCGACATCTGGAACATCAACAACGGCGAGCGTTTCTCGACTTACGCGATCAAGGGTGAGCGCGGCAGCGGGATGATCTCGCTGAACGGCTCGGCCGCGCGTCGCGCGCAACTCGGCGACCTCGTGATCATCGCGGCCTTCGCGATGGTCGACGAAGCCGAGCTGCAGGCCGGCTGGAAGCCGAAGCTCGTGTTCATGGACGACGGCAACAAGATCAAGGGCCACCGCGATCACGTGCCGACGCAGAACTGGACCTGACCACCTGCACGCGTGCCGTCGCGCGCGGGCACGGCGGTGCCGCTTGTGGTCGAAGGGCCGGATGCCGTATTCGACGGCATCCGGCCCTTTCTCTTTTCATCGTGCGCCGCCCCGGCGGCCGCGCGATCAGGACGCCTTGGCGGCCTTCTCCGGCTTCTCTGCCTTCGGCGCCCGGCGTTCGGCCCATTCGACGATCGGCCGCCACTGTTCGAGATCCTTCTCGACGCGGCTCTTCGCGACGTCCCACAGCGTCAGGCCGTGCGCGGCGATCTGCACGTAGTTCTGCGTGTCGCGCACGTAGCCGAGCACCGGCAGGCCGAGCCCTTCGACGAAGCGGTGAAGCTGGTCGGACGAGCGCGTGCGCGCATCGACCCGCATCCCGACGATCCCGACCTCGACGCTACCCTTGCGCACGGCCTTCTCGCCGGCGAGGCGCTCCAGAAACTGCTGCGTGGCCAGGATATCGAACATCGACGGCTGCAGCGGCACGATCACCTTGTCGGCCAGTTGCAGCGCGACGTTGAGCCGGTTGCCGTGCAGGCCGGCCGGCGTATCGATCACCGCATATTCGAGGCCGCGCGGCGGCTTCGTCGGCGCGTCCGGGTCGAGTTCCCATGCCTCGATCGGCGGCAATCCGGCCGGCCGCAGGTCGAGCCACGCATGCGCGGACTGCTGCCGGTCCAGGTCGGCGAGCGCGACCCACGCGCCCTGCGCCGCGAAATAGCCGGCAAGATTGGTGGACAGCGTGCTCTTCCCCACGCCGCCCTTCGGATTCGCCACCACGATCACCGTCATGAATTCCCCCGAAAAAGCCGCGCGGCGCCCGCCGCCTGGCAGGCGCCGCTCGATTGCGGATACAGGGAGCGATGATATCGGCAAACGGGGTGTCACCGGAACGGGTTGCGCCGCCCCGGGCAGGATTACTTACCCGTTACCCACGCTGAACCGCGGCCTCCCGTGCGCCGAGCGCGAACGCGCCGCCGCCCAGCAACGCCTGTACGGCGAGCGTGACGGCCCAGAACGCCGGATATTCCCAGCCGCCGTGCGGTGACGCGAAGCTCCAGCCGTTCGGCAGATGCGTCGCGGTTGCGCCGAGCATGAACGGCAGCAGCACGAGTGCGGCGACGCGCACACGGAAACCCGCGAGCAGCGCCAGGCCGCCGGCCAGTTCGACGAACGTCGTCAGGTACGCGAGCCAGCCCGGCAGGCCGATCGACGCAAAGAACTGCGCGGTGCCGGGCAGCGTGAAGACGAACACCTTCTGCGCGACGTGTGCGAGGTAGAGCACGCCGAGCGCGACGCGCAGCAGGGTCGCGGCGAAATCGTTGAGGCGATTGGGGTTCATGGCGAATTCCTTCGTGAGTGGTGTGAATGGACTGCACTCTATTCGAATCAATTCAACCGATAAACACGCCAATTCGCTTTAATTGATTCCTATATGGAGTTAATCGGGACATAAAAAGGGGCATGACCGATCATGCCCCGCAACCCTGCTTCAGTAACCGCTCTTGCCTTGTGTGGCGTCGCCGGAACCGGACTGGCTGCCGCCCGGTGCGGACGAATCGCACGCGTGCGCCACCGCCGACGCGCCCAGCAGCGCCGCGAGCAGCGCGCTCCACCACCATCGAGCCTTCATCGTCGCACTCCTCCAGGCGGACCTCCGCCCTTCTGTGTTGTACGCGATCCGGCGCAAAAAGCGAGCACGGGCGGGCCTCGCATCAACGAAACTCGGCGTACAGCGCGTCGAGGTCGAGATGGTTCGCGAACGTGTCGGCCAGCCGTTCGAGCGATGCCTCGCGCAGCGCCGGATAGTCGATGCGCTCCGCGCCGTCGAGCCCGGCCCACGCGAGCAGCGCCGTGCAGGCGTCAGGCGAATCGAACAGCCCGTGCACGTAGGTCGCGAGGATCTGGTCGTCGTCGGACACCGCGCCGTCGGGGCGCGTGCCGTCCCGCGCGGCGTCGGCGGCCAGCGCCAGCGCCAGCGCGGGCGACGCGAGCGCGGGCCCGTGCGTATCGCCCATGTGGATCTCGTAGCCGCGCACCGCGGCTGCGCCCGGCAGCGCGAGATGTCCCGTCACGTTCTTCAGTGTCTTGTCGGGCTGCAGCGTCGTGTCGAAATCGAGCAGCCCGAGCCCCGGCACGCTGCCCGGCACGCCTTCGAGGCCGAGCGGATCGTCGAGCGTGCGGCCGAGCATCTGCATCCCGCCGCAGATGCCGATCACCTTGCCGCCGTAGCGCAGGTGGCGACGGATCAGCGCGTCCCAGCCCGCGTCGCGCAGCCACGCGAGATCGCGCTGCACGCTCTTCGAACCGGGCAGGATCAACAGGTCGGCGTCCGGTACGGGGCCGCTCTTCCAGTACGTGAATTCGACCTGAGGATGCGCGCGCAGCGGATCGAAATCGGTATGGTTGCTGATCCGCGGCAGCGCCGGCACGACGACGCGCAGCACGCCGGCGCCGCCCCGTGCGGCGGCGCTGCGCGCCTGGGCGGGCAGCATGTCCTCGGCGTCGAGCAGCAGCCCGTGCAGGTACGGCAGCACGCCGAACACGGGCTTGCCCGTCTGCGCGCGCAGCCAGTCGAGCCCCGGTTCGAGCAGCTTGAAATCGCCGCGGAAGCGGTTGATCACGAAGCCGCGCACGCGCGCACGCTCGCTGTCCGACAGGCACGCAAGCGTGCCGACCAGATGCGCGAACACGCCGCCGCGGTCGATGTCGGCGACCAGCACGACCGGGCAGTCGACACGTTCGGCGAAACCCATGTTCGCGATGTCGCCGTCGCGCAGGTTGATCTCGGCCGGGCTGCCCGCGCCTTCGACGATCACCGTGTCGTAGCCGGCGCGCAGGCGCGCGTACGACTCGAGCACCGCGTCGAACGCGACCGGCTTGTAGTCGTGATACGCACGCGCATTGAGGTTCGTGCGTGCCTTGCCGTGAATGATCACCTGGGCGCCGCGATCGCTCGTCGGCTTCAGCAGCACGGGATTGAAATCCGTATGCGGCGCGACACCCGCGGCCAGCGCCTGTAGCGCCTGCGCGCGGCCGATCTCGCCACCGTCGGCCGTCACCGCGCTGTTGAGCGCCATGTTCTGCGGCTTGAAGGGCGCCACGCGCGTGCCGGCGCGGCGTGCGAGCCGGCACAGGCCGGCAACCAGCGTGCTCTTGCCCGCGTCGGACGTCGTGCCCTGGATCATCAGCGTGCCGCGCGGCCGCGGCTCGGGTGCATTCATCGTGTAAAGGTCGTCGCGAAGCAAAGGCCGCATTATCCCCCGCGCCGCCCTGCCCGCGCCGTTACAATCACGCGATGATTCCGCACGACCTCACCTTCGTCCTCGGCGGCGCGCGCTCGGGCAAGAGCGCGCATGCCGAGCGGCTCGCCGCCGACAGCGGCCTCCCCGTCACCTACATCGCGACCGCGACCGCCGCCGATGCCGAGTTCGCGGAGCGCATCGCGCACCATCGCGCGCGCCGGCCGGCCGACTGGGGTTTCGCCGACGCGCCCGTCGATCTCGCCGGCACGCTCGCACGGCTCGACGATCCGCACGCGTGCCTGCTCGTCGACTGCCTGACGCTGTGGCTTACGAACCTGCTGTGTCCCGCCGAAGGTGAACCGCTCGACGATGCGCAGTACGCGACGCAGGTCGAGCGGCTCGAGCACGCGTTGTGCGGCGCGCGCGCGAAGGTGATCGTCGTCAGTAACGAAATCGGGCTCGGCGTCGTGCCGCTCGGATCGGTCACGCGCCGCTACGTCGACGAACTCGGGCGCCTGAACCAGCGCGTCGCCGCGCTCGCGACACGCGTGACGCTGCTCGTCGCCGGGCTGCCGCTCGACCTCAAGACGGGAGCACCGTCATGCTGATGCTGTCGCTGCCCGTCGTCGCGATGTTCGCGGTCGCGGCCGCGATCGTCGACCGCGCGATCGGCGAACCGGCCGGCTGGCACCCGCTCGTCGCGTTCGGCCGCCTCGCCGCGCGCATCGAAGGCGCGCTGAACACGGGCCGGCGCGGCCGCGTGGTCGGCGTCGCCGCGTGGGCCGCGGCGGTCGTGCCGCCGGTCGCCATCGCCGCCTGGCTCACGACCGTGCTGCCGTGGCCGCTCGCGGCCGCGCTGCATATCGCGCTGCTGTGGTTCGCGCTCGGCGCGAAAAGCCTCGCCGACCACGTCGCGCCGATCGCTGCCGCGTTGCTGCGGCATGATCTCGGCGCCGCCCGCGCGCTGACCGCGCGCATCGTGTCGCGCGACACGAGCGACGCGGACGAAGGCGCGCTGTCGCGCGCGGCCGTCGAATCCGCGCTCGAGAACGGCAACGACGCGATCTTCGGCGCGCTGTTCTGGTTCGTCGTCGCAGGCGGCCCCGGCGCGCTGCTGTTCCGGCTCGCGAACACGCTCGACGCGATGTGGGGCTACCGCACGCCGCGCTTCCTGACCTTCGGCTGGGCCGCCGCGCGCCTCGACGACGCGCTGAACTGGATTCCCGCTCGCCTCACGGCCGCGAGCTACGCACTGCTCGGCGACACGGCCGCCGCATGGCGCTGCTGGCGCACGCAGGCGCGCCACTGGGACAGCCCGAACGCGGGACCGGTGATGGCTGCCGGCGCCGGCAGCCTGAACGTGCAGCTCGGCGGCCCGGCCGTCTATCACGGCGAGATCGAAGACCGTCCCGCGCTCGGCACCGGCGCAACGGCGACCGCCGCCCACATCGTCGCCGCGCTGTCGCTCGTCACGCGCACGCTCGCCCTGTGGCTCGCGCTGCTGGTCGCGAGCGGCGCACTCGCCATGGCCACCCATCATGTCTGACACCCGCATCGCACACGGCGGCAACCTGCACGAAGCCGCGCGCCGCCATGGCATTCCGTACGACGTGTGGCTCGACCTGTCGACCGGCATCAATCCGGTCGGCTACCCGGTGCCGCCCGTCCCGGCCGACGCGTGGCGCCGGCTGCCCGACGACGGCGACGGCCTCGCTGCCTGCGCCGCGCCGTACTACCACGCGCCCGATCCCGCACACGTGCTGCCGGTTGCCGGCAGCCAGGCCGCGATCCGCGCATTGCCCGCGTTGCTGCCGGCCGGCGACGCCGGCGTCGCGGCGCTCGCGTACGGCGAATACGCGCCCGCCTTCGCGCGCCACGGCCATCGCGTCGTCGCGCTCGACATCGACACGGATACGCTGCCTGCGACGTTGCGTCACGTCATCGTCGGGAATCCGAACAATCCGACCGCCGAGTTCGTGCCGGCCGAGCGCCTGCTCGATTGGCACGCGCAACTGGCCGCGCGCGGCGGCACGCTGATCGTCGACGAGGCATTCGCCGATACGGGCGCGACGCGCTCGCTCGCGCCGCACGTCGATCGTCCCGGGCTCATCGTGCTGCGTTCGGTCGGCAAGTTCTTCGGGCTCGCCGGCATCCGCGCAGGCTTCGTGCTCGCCTGTCCTGACCGGATCGTCGCGCTGCGCGACCTGCTCGGCGCATGGACGGTCAGCGGCCCCGCCCGCCACGCGGTCGCCGCGGCGTTCGCCGACCGCGCATGGCAGGCCGCCGCACGCGAACGGCTCGCGGCCGACGGCGAGCGGCTGGCCGCGTTGCTGCGCGCGCATGGCTTCGCGGTTCGGGCGACGCCGCTCTTCAGCTGGACCGACGACCCGCGCGCCGGGGCACTGCATGCGGCACTCGCCGCACGCGGGGTCTGGACGCGGCACTTCCCGTCCCCGTCGAGCGTACGCGTCGGCTTGCCGGGCAGCGAAACGGAATGGCAGCGCCTCGGCGACGCGCTCGCGCACTGCGTGCCGACGCTGCAACGGGAATCCGCATGAATTCACGCATGTTTCAGCGGCTCGCGCCAATCGCGCTATTGGCTGCATTCGCTTACGCGCCACGCGTCCACGCCGATGTCACGACACGCGACGACGCCGGCAATACCGTCACGCTGCCGGCACCCGCGCAGCGCGTGATCAGTCTCGCGCCGCATGCGACCGAACTCGTCTACGCGGCCGGCGGCGGCGCGAAGCTCGTCGGCACCGTCACGTACAGCGACTATCCGCCCGCCGCGCAAGCGATACCTCGCGTCGGCGACAACAAGGCACTCGATCTCGAGCGGATCGCCGCGCTGAAGCCCGACCTGATCGTCGTCTGGCGGCACGGCAATGCCGAGCGGCAGACCGACGCGCTGCGCGCGCTGCACATCCCGCTGTTCTTCAGCGAACCGAAGCATCTCGACGACGTAGCGTCGTCGCTGCGCCGGCTCGGCACGCTGCTCGGTACGCAACCGGCTGCCGATGCGGCCGCGGCCGCCTATACGCGCGACATCGCGGCACTGCGCACGCGTTACTCGGCACGAGCGCCCGTCACGATGTTCTTCCAGGTCTGGGATCGGCCGCTGATGACGCTCAATGGTACGCACCTGATCAACGACGTGATCGAACTGTGCGGCGGCCGCAACGTGTTCGCGTCACTCAAGCCGCTCGTGCCGACCGTCACCGACGAGGCCGTGCTCGCGGCGAATCCAGAGGCGATCGCGACGACCAGCACGGGTACGACGCGCTCCGACGAACCGCTGCCGAGCCTGGCACGCTGGCGCACGTGGCCCGCACTGACGGCTGTGGCACGCAACAACCTGTTCGCGATCGACGGCGATCTGCTGACGCGGCCGTCGCCGCGGATCGCGCAGGGCGCGGCCGCACTGTGCGAGGATCTCGATGCCGCGCGTGCGCGGCGGGCGGCACGCTGATTTCCGGTGACTTGCGCGTTCATCGCGTGCCAGATGCCTGAGACGAATTGACCGCGCGCTGCGTCGTTCACACGCAGTGGCCAGCGTGGCTATTCGTCCCAGTGCATCACGTCCCACGTTCGCGCGGCAGCATCCGCGCGCAGCCAGACGACACCCCCTGTCGGTACGGGTCGCGACAGCAATGTGTCGAGCGGCACGCGCAATACATGCGATGCAAACGCACGGATCACGCCCGCATGCGTGACGACCCACTGCGGCCGGTCGAACTGCGCCACCGCGTCGGCGCGTCGCGCGACCCGCGCGGCAAACCGTGCAACGCTTTCGCCGCCATGCGCGCACGCATGCATCAGGTCGGCCGCCCACGCATCGAGCGCCGCGCGATCGATATCGTCCCAGCGCCGCATTTCCCACGCGCCGAAATCCATTTCCTGCCAGTCCGCGTCGCGCCGCAGCGGCACGTCGCATGCCTGCGCGAGCCGTTCGGCAACCGACGCGCAGCGCATCAGCGGGCTCGTCCAGACCTGTTCGGGAAGCGGCGCGCCGATAGCAGACAGATGCGTACGCACCGCCGTCGCCCCGGCCTCGGCCGGCGTGGCGAGCGGCACGTCGCTGCGTCCGTAGCAGATGCCCGGCTCGATGCCGACGGCCGGATGACGGATCAGGACGACGTCCATCCGAGCACCACGAGATAGATCGCCAGTTCGCACAGTTGCTGCGTGAAGCCGAGACAGTCGCCCGTATAGCCGCCGATCCGCTTCACGAAATAGCGGGCGGCCCACGCGCGCACGAGCACGAGCGCGACGCATGCGGCGACACCCATGCGCCAGTCCGGCCAGAACAGCCAGGGCAATCCGAACAGCGCCGCGACGCACGCCGCGCGTGCACCCATCCGTTGCGCGACCGGCTTCGCCTTGCCTTCGGGCCGCACGTAATCGAGCGTCATCAGCAGGCTCACCGCCGCCGCGCGGCTCGCCGCGTGCGCGGCGATCATCGTCCACGCGGCACGCAACGGCAGCATGGACGCAAGCGCCTGCCATTTCACGCCGAGCGAGATCACGAGCGCGACCGCGCCGAACGTGCCGATCCGCGAGTCGTGCATGATGCGCAGCACGTCGTCGCGCGTGTAGCCGCCGCCGAACGCATCGCAGCTGTCGGCCAGGCCGTCCTCGTGAAAGGCGCCCGTGGCGAGCAGCGTTGCGGCCATCGACAACCCGACCGCGATCGACGGCGGCAGCACGCGCAGCGCGGCGAGATAGACGAGCGCACCCCACGCGCCGACACATGCGCCGACGAGCGGGAAATAGCGCGCGGCCTGGTCGAGATCGCCGGCCGCGTAGCCGATCGCGCGCGGCACGGGCACGCGCGTGAAATAGCCGAGCGCGACGAAGAAGTAGCGCAGTTCGGCCCGCAGGCCGCGCGCGCGATCAGGCGTCACGATTGTCGACGCCGGCGGACTCGAAGCTCGCCATCTCCGTGAGGAAGGCGGCCGCCGCCCGCACGAGCGGCAGCGCGAGTGCGGCGCCCGTGCCTTCGCCGAGCCGCAGGTCCAGCGCGAGCAGCGGCTTCGCGCCGAAATGCTCGAGCATGCGCCGGTGCCCGGCCTCGTGCGACGTATGCGAGAACACGCAGTAGTCGCGCACGCCGGGCGCGATGCGCTCGGCGACGAGCAGCGCGGCCGTCGCGATGAAGCCGTCGACGAGGATCGTCATCCGCGCGCTCGCGGCCGCGAGATACGCGCCCGTCATCATCGCGATCTCGAAGCCGCCGAACGTCGCGAGCACGTCGAGCGGCGCGATCGCGTGCGAGTGCTTGACGAGCGCACGGCCGAGCACCGCGCGCTTGTGCGCGAGGCCCTGGTCGTCGAGGCCCGTGCCGCGCCCGACGCACGCGTCGATCGGCACGCCGAGCAGGCGGCTCATCAGGCACGCGGCCGACGACGTGTTCGCGATCCCCATCTCGCCGAAGCCGATCACGTTCGTGCCGAGCGACGCATGCAGGCGCACGCGCGCCGCGCCGGCCGCGAGCGCCGTCATCGCCTCGTCGCGCGTCATCGCCGGCTCTGCCGCGAAGTTGCGCGTCCCGCGCGCGACCGGCAGCGACACGAGCCGGTCGGACAGCGGCAGCGGCGACGCAACCCCCGCATCGACGATCTCGAGCGTGCTTTGCGCCACGCCCGAGAACGCGTTGATCGCCGCGCCGCCGGCGAGGAAGTTCGCGACCATCTGCGCGGTCACTGCTTGCGGATAAGGACTCACGCCCTCGGCGGCAATCCCGTGATCGCCGGCAAATACGATCATCACGGGGCGCTGCACGACCGGCCGCTCGGTGTGCTGGATCAGGCCGATCTGCAGCGCGATCGCCTCGAGCTGGCCGAGGCTGCCGGGCGGCTTGGTCTTGTGGTCGATCACGTGCTGCAGGCGCTTGCGCAGCACCTCGTCGAGCGGCGCGATCGCAGGCGGGAAGGGGGTCGGGGTCGTCATCGAAAAGCCGTGTCGTTGGCGCGGTGTGCGCCGCGCATCGGAAAAGAAAAGGTCATTGTCGCTCGGGCCACGCCGGCAGCAGCGCATCGCGGCGGTTCTCGCGGATCAGCACGAGCGGATAACCGAACGCGTCGCTCGCGCGCTCGGGCGTCAGCACGTCGTGTACGGGGCCGGCCCACGCGTGGCCGCGGCCGTCGAGCAACAGCGCATGTGTCGCGAAACGCCGCGCGAGATTCAGATCATGGCACGAGAACAGCACCGTGCGCGGGCCCGCGTCGAGCCATGCGGCCAGCGCGGTCAGGCAATCGATCTGGTGATGCAGGTCGAGATGCGCGAGCGGCTCGTCGAGCAGCATCGACGGCGCATCCTGGCACAACGTCGCGGCCAGCGCGACGCGCTGCCGCTCGCCCCCCGACAGCGACAGCACGTCACGCGACGCGAGCGCCGTGAGATCGAACGTCGCCAGCGCGTCGCGCGCAGCCGCGTGGTCGCCATCGCGCTCCCAGCCCCAGCCGCCGAGATACGGAAAGCGGTTGAGCAGCACCGTGTCGAACACGGTCGCGCTGAATGCGTCGTGCAGTTGCTGCGGCATCAGCGCGCGGCGCTGCGCGAGCTGCTCGGGTCGCCATGCGACGAGCGGCCGGCCGTCGATCTCGACGTGTCCGCCGGCCGGCAGCTGCAGCCCCGCGAGGGTCGCGAGCAGCGTCGTCTTGCCCGCGCCGTTCGGTCCGGCGACGCACCAGATCTCGCCGGGACGAAACACCTGGGTGAAGCCGTCGAGCAGCGTACGCGCGCCGGCCTTCAGCGTCAGGCCAACGGCCGCGTAGTTCATGTCGCCGGCCGTGGCGTGCAGTGCGGCCCCCGTCATCGCATCGGCCTCCTCAACAACATCCACAGGAACACCGGCACGCCGATCAGCGCGGTCATCACGCCGACCGGCAGTTGCGCAGGCGCGATCACTGTGCGGGCGAGCAGGTCGGCCGCCATCACGCCGCCGCCGCCCGCGAGCATCGCGGCGGGCAGCAGCATGCGCTGGTCGTTGCCGAAGGCGAGCCGCAGCGCATGCGGCACGACGAGGCCGACGAAGCCGATCGTGCCGGCCGTCGTCACGGCAGCCGCGGCGGCCAGCGACGCGACGAGATAGATCCGCACGCGCAGGCGCGCAACGGGCACGCCGAGTGCGAGCGCGGTCGCGTCGCCGCGCAGCAGCACGTTCAGTTGCGGCGCGGCCGGCAACGCGACGCAGGCGGCCAGTAACAGCGCCCCCCACGCGAACCACGGCGCGGTCACGCCGTTCAGGTCGCCGGTCAGCCAGAAGATGATCCCGCGCAGCCGGGCATCGGGTGCGAGCGACAGCAGCAGCGTGACGAGCGCGCCCCACCCGGCCGCGATCACGACGCCCGTGAGCAGCAAACGCGGTGACGCGTCGCGCGAATCGCCGCGCCCCAGCTCGCGGCGCGCGAGACCAAGCACGAGCGCGACCGACACGAGCGAGCCGGCGAACGCCGACGCATCGACGAGCCACCACGCGCCGCCCGCGATCATCGCGACGAGCGCGAAGCCGGCCGCGCCACCCGACACGCCGAGCACGTACGGCTCCGCGAGCGGATTGCGCAACAGCACCTGCAGCAGTGCACCGGCCAGCGCGAGCAGCGCGCCGCATGCGAAGCCGGCGAGCGCGCGCGGCAGGCGCAGCGTGCGGACGATATCGGCGAACAGCGCGTCGCCGCCATGCGGCACGAGCGACGCGAGCGCCTGCCATGGCGACATCGGCACGCTGCCGATCGACAGCGATGCGACGAACAGCAGCGCGACCGCCGCGGCCAGCGCGGCCCAGATCGCGCTGGCGCGCGCGGCGCTCATGCCGCGCACGGCGCCGCACACGACGTGCGGCGCATCCGCTGGCGGCAGCGGGCCGGTCGTGACGTGAGCGCCGCGCGGACGATTGGGGTCAGCATCGAAGAAGATTCCGTGAAGCATTGCGCGCCCCGCTTCCCCGCAGGCCGCGCGTCACGAAGCCCGTGCGGGCTCCCCGTCTCGGCCGGTATCCGGGCTGGCGGCGGTCCGGCTCGCCTTCCCGCGCGATGACGCGCAGTGGCCCGCGTCCGCATGCAGGAGCTGCACGCGAAACGCGCCCGAGCCGGCCTGCGTCACGAGACGCGGCCGCTTACCGTTGCGGGGGCAGCGCAGGTTGGCGGGCTTCCGGCGCCCGCGCCCTGCTTCCCGTTTAACCGCGCGTTCCACGCGCGAGCACCGAGGCGGCGCCAGTTTAGGAGCGGGTCGCGCGAGCGTCAAGGAAGCGTCCGGACACACACGGGACGCGCTGATTCGAGGCAAGAAGCAGGGGTGTTACGACTGGAAACGTTACAGATGTCGGATTGCGCGTTATTCCGCGCTAAAATGCTGGGTCTTTAGAGGACGCAGCAAATGCTCAACGAACTCGAAACCTTATCTCAAAATATTGGCCGTCTGATTTCGCTGAACAAGCGCTATCACTCGGAACGGCTCGCGCTCGAGGAGCAGGTCGCGCAATTGCGCGCGGATGCGGACGCTGTCCGCGCGGAACTCGCGCAACTGCGCGATGAACGCAATGCACTTGCGGCCGAGCGTGACACGCTGTCGGCAAAGATCGACGACGCCCAGGTGAAACTGAACGCGATTCTCGAAAAGCTGCCGCGCTCGAAAAATGCGGAGCAAGCCGACAACCAGCTCGACCTGCTGGATGCGCAGGCGCGTACGGATGGCGATGACGCGGCCAGCCATGGAGAACATGCATGAGCACCAAGCAGATCGAAGTCTCGATTCTCGGTCAGGCCTATCGGCTCGCCTGCTCGGCCGAGACCGAAGCGGCGCTGCTCGAAGCGGTCGCGCGCGTCGACGCCGAAATGTCGAAAATCCGCTCGAACAGCTCGGTACGCGGCACCGATCGCATTGCCGTGATGGCGGCGCTGTCGCTCGCATCCGAATTGCTGCGGCTGCAAACGAGCGTGCGGCACGGTGAAGCATTTCCCGCGGAGGAAATCCGTCGTACAATGCACCAGATGAACGAACAGCTCGGCGCGGTGCTCGCACAGCACGAGACGCAGTAACGTTTTAACCGATGCGTCGATTCCCCTTGATCTCGGCGATCAACGGTGGTCAAATTGGCGCATCGAATCACAGCTCAGTCAGCTTCCCTGCCTGGTTCGCCAAGGTCATATATTCCTTGAACCAATGCCATGTGCACGGTTGCGGAAATTTGTAGCACGGGCGCGCGCGTCACTCTGTCTGATGTACCCGAAGTGCTGCTAACTGCGACCAATTCTGAACCTCAGGTTCAGGATGCCGGCCTAGCGGCCAAGGCGGGGGCCTATCCAACGGCATCGGGCGAAGCCCGGTGCCGTTTTCTTTTGTAGCAGCCTCTTTCTGCGTCGATCACGATCCATGCAATACTGGCTGATGAAGTCCGAACCGGACGAGGCAAGCATCGACGATCTCGCCAACGCACCGCAGCGCTCGCTGCCGTGGACCGGCGTGCGCAATTATCAGGCGCGCAATTTCATGCGCGACACGATGAAGATCGGCGACGGCGTGCTGTTCTATCACTCGAGCTGCCCCGAGCCGGGCATCGCGGGCCTCGCCGAAGTATCCTCGACGCCCTACCCCGACCCCACGCAGTTCGATCCGAAAAGCCCCTATTACGACCCGAAGTCGACTCAGGAAGCACCGCGCTGGCTGCTCGTCGACGTGCGCTTCGTGAAAAAATCGCCGCTCGTGCCGCTCGCGGCGCTGCGCGAACACGACGAACTCGCCGACATGCGCGTGCTCGCGCGCGGCAACCGGCTGTCGATCACGCCGGTCACGCGCGCCGAATGGCGCTTCATCACCGAAAAGCTGATGAAGTAGGCGCACGCCAAAGGTCAAATCTGGTCAGGATGCACTGCCGCAAAGGAACTCGCGGCACTTTCGCGCGGCCTAAGCAACCGCTGTCGGCCGATCCGGCCGGCTGTCGTTTTTTTCGTCGCGCGGTACGCCCGCGTCGTGCACGCGCAACCCGCGTGCACGCCCTCGCACCAGGAGTCCAACAATGACCAAGAAATCCGCACTCGCGCTGTCGCTCGCCCTTGCCGCCGCCGTTCCCGCCGCGCTGACGCTCGCGTCGACCGCCGCGCACGCGCAAACCGCGAACCCGCACTTTCCGGAGCCGGCAGGCGTGCTGTCGCTGTCGTCGCAGGCCAGCGCGGACGTGCCGCAGGACATCATCCACATCACGCTGTTCTACGAGCAGCAAGCGAAGGACCCGGGCAGCCTCACCGCGCAATTGAACCAGCGCGCCGATGCGGCGCTGTCGCAGGCGAAGGGCGTATCGGGCGTCACCGCCCACACAGGCGCCTTCTCCGTGTACCCGAGCACCGATCGTGACGGCAAGATCTCCGCATGGCGCGGTCGTACTGAAGTCGCGCTCGAATCGCGCGATTTCGCTGCCGCGTCGAAGCTTGCAGGCCAGTTGTCGAACCTGATGCAGGTCGCGAACGTCGAGTTCTCGCTGTCGCCCGAAGCGCAGCGCGCGGCTGAGCAGAAGCTGACGACCGAAGCGATCAAGTCGTTCCGCGCCCGCGCCGACGAAGCCGCGAAGGCATTCGGTTACGGCAGCTACACGATCCGCGACGTGAACGTCGGCGGCGGCCGCAACGTACAGCCGTACCCGCGCATGATGGCGATGGCCGCGGCGCCGATGGACAGCGCGAAGATGAGCGCACCGATCGCAGTCGAAGGCGGCAAGGCCACCGTGTCGGTCACCGTCAACGGCTCCGTGCAGATGAAGTAACGCGCAGCGCACGGCAGTCCGAAATGAAAAACGCCGGCCCGAGGGCCGGCGTTTTGCGTTGACCTGCAGGGTATCGATGCACGCGCCGATCGCACGTGCATCGGCATCGCATCACGCAGCGGCATTTGCCGCGCGGCGGCGATACGCCCAGACCATCAGCGCGACGCCCGCAAGGATCATCGGCAACGACAGCCACTGCCCCATCGACAGGCCGAGCGCGAGCAGGCCGAGGAAGTCGTCGGGCTCGCGCGCGAACTCGACCGTGAAGCGCGCGAGGCCGTAGCCGATCAGGAACAGCGCGGACACGGCGCCCATCGGCCGCGACTTGCGCGCGAAGAAGAACAGCGCGAAGAACAGCGCGATGCCTTCGAGCGCGATTTCATAGAGCTGCGAAGGATGGCGCGGCAGCATCTGGTATTGCATGAACACGTCGGCAAGATGCCACTTCTCGACGAGCTCCGGATGCTTCGGCAACCATGCCGCATCGTCGCGCATCGCGCCCGGGAACAGCATCGCCCACGGTGCCGAAGGATCGGTCACGCGGCCCCACAGCTCACCGTTGATGAAGTTGCCGAGCCGGCCGGCCGCAAGCCCCGTCGGCACCATCGGCGCGACGAAGTCGGTGACCTGCAGCCAGTGGCGCTTGCGCTGCCACGCGAACAGCATCATCGCGAGCGTCACGCCGAGGAAGCCGCCGTGAAACGACATGCCGCCTTCCCACACCTTGAATACGTCGAGCGGATGCGAGAAGTAGAAATCGGCCTTGTAGAACAGCACATAGCCGAGCCGGCCGCCGAGCACGGTGCCGAGCACGCCGTAGAACATCATGTCGTCGATGTCCTTCGCGGTCCAGCCCTGCGCCGCGACGTGCGGCAGCTTCAGCCGGATCCGGCCGACGACGATCGCCGCGATGAAGCCGACGAGATACATGAGCCCGTACCAGCGCACGGCCAGCGGCCCGAGATGGATCGCAACGGGGTCGAAATTCGGGTGAATGATCATGGGTTAGCGAAGAAGTTTTCGAATGCGGTACGGCCGTCGCAAACGCGCCGCACCGCGCGTTGGACGGCACCGGCGCGTCATCGTTCACGTCAGGTGGCGAGGCCCTGCGCGCGCACGACGTCGATGAAGCCGGCCAGCACGGGGCTCACGTCACCGGTGCGCCACACGAGGCCGGTCTCGACGACCGGCGCGTGATCGGCAAGCGGCCGGTAGACCACGCCGGTGCGCCGCAGG
Source organism: Burkholderia sp. AU27893 (assembly GCF_002223205.1). Classification (NCBI taxonomy): domain Bacteria; kingdom Pseudomonadati; phylum Pseudomonadota; class Betaproteobacteria; order Burkholderiales; family Burkholderiaceae; genus Burkholderia; species Burkholderia sp. AU27893. The sequence continues at coordinate 246,590 of NZ_NKFD01000002.1, forward strand.
TTACGCAGCGATTGCGGCACCAGTGCGACGCCCATGCCGGCCGACACGAGGCTGACGATCGTCTGCATCTGGATCGCCTCCTGGCCGATGTGCGGCGTTGCCCCCGCCGCGCCGTAGCAGCCCGTAATGATGTCATAAAAGCCGGGCGCCAGACGACGCGGAAAGATCACGAGCGGCAACGCGGCAACCTCGGCGAGACGAACGGGCCCGTCTTCCGGCGCCTCGCTCGCCGCGGCCGGCATCGCCACCACCAGCGGCTCGCGCATGACGGGCAGGTACGACAGCCCGGCCGCGTGGCGCGGCGGCACGGGCGGAATGACGAGCCCCGCGTCGATGCGGCCCGCGACGAGCTCGTCGATCTGCACGTCGCTCGTCGCCTCAGTGAGTTGCAGCCGCACCTGTGGATAGCGCGCGCCGAACGCCCGCAGCAGCGCGGGCAGCAGCCCGTAATCGGCGGTCGACACGAACGCGAGCGACAGCGAGCCGGCCTCGCCGCGCGCGAGCCGTCGCGCCAGCGGCGGCAACGCATCGGCCGCTGCAAGCAGCCGGCGCACGTCCGGCAGCAGCGCCGCCCCGACCGCCGTCAGCGCGACCGAGCGCTTGGTGCGCGCGAACAGCGCGACGCCGAGCGCATCCTCGAGCGCACGGATCGCCTGCGACAGCGGCGGCTGCGTCATCGACAGGCGTTCGGCCGCGCGGCCGAAATGGCGCTCGTCGGCGACGGTCACGAAATAGCGCCACTGGCGCAGGTCGGGAGTCGGATCGGCCATGGCTTTCTCATTCGAAGAACGACTTAATAAGCGACAAATAATATATTGGACATCCCAATCCGGACACTCCATGCTTGATTGATCCGAACCGGCGCGCCGCTCGACGGCGTTGCCCCGACAACGATGGAGTCCCCCATGGCTTACAACCGTCGCTCGAAGCACATCACGCAAGGCGTGGCCCGCTCGCCGAACCGCTCGATGTATTACGCACTCGGCTACCAGAAGGACGATTTCGACAAGCCAATGATCGGCATCGCGAACGGCCATTCGACGATCACGCCGTGCAATTCCGGCCTGCAGCGCCTGTCGGACGCGGCCGTCGCGGCCGTGAAGGCGGCCGATGCGAACCCGCAGATCTTCGGCACGCCGACGATTTCGGACGGCATGTCGATGGGCACCGAAGGCATGAAGTACTCGCTCGTGTCGCGCGAGGTGATCGCCGACTGCATCGAGACCTGCGTGCAGGGGCAATGGATGGACGGCGTGGTGGTCGTCGGCGGGTGCGACAAGAACATGCCGGGCGGGATGATCGCGCTCGCGCGCCTGAACGTGCCGGGCATCTACGTGTATGGCGGCACGATCCGCCCCGGCAACTGGAAAGGCCGGGACCTGACGATCGTGTCGTCGTTCGAGGCGGTCGGCGAGTTCACCGCGGGCCGGATGTCGCAGGAGGATTTCGAAGGCGTCGAGCAGAACGCCTGCCCGACGTCGGGGTCGTGCGGCGGAATGTACACCGCGAACACGATGAGCTCGTCGTTCGAGGCGCTCGGGATGTCGCTGCTGTACTCGTCGACGATGGCGAACCCCGACCAGGAGAAGGTCGATTCGGCTGCCGAATCGGCGCGTGTGCTCGTCGAAGCCGTGAAGCGCGACCTGAAGCCGCGCGACATCATCACGAAGGCGTCGATCGAGAACGCGGTGTCGGTGATCATGGCGACGGGCGGCTCGACCAATGCGGTGCTGCACTACCTCGCGATCGCGCATGCGGCCGAGGTCGACTGGACGATCGAGGACTTCGAGCGCATCCGCAAGCGCGTGCCCGTGATCTGCGACCTGAAGCCGTCGGGGAAGTACGTCGCGACCGACCTGCACCGGGCCGGCGGGATTCCGCAGGTGCTGAAGATCCTGCTCGACGCGGGGCTGCTGCACGGCGACTGCACGACGATCACCGGCCGCACGCTCGCCGACGAACTGAAGGACGTGCCGAGCGTGCCGCGCGCGGACCAGGACGTGATCTTCCCGATCAACCGCGCGCTGTACAAGGAAGGCCATCTCGCCATCCTGAAGGGCAATCTCGCGGAAGACGGCGCGGTCGCGAAGATCACCGGCCTGAAGAACCCGGTGATCACGGGCCCGGCACGCGTGTTCGACGACGAGCAGAGCGCGATGGATGCGATTCTCGGCGACCGGATTCGCGCCGGCGACATCCTCGTGCTGCGCTACCTCGGCCCGAAGGGCGGCCCCGGCATGCCGGAAATGCTCGCGCCGACGTCGGCGATCATCGGCAAGGGGCTCGGCGAATCGGTCGGCTTCATCACCGACGGCCGCTTCTCGGGCGGGACCTGGGGGATGGTGGTCGGCCACGTCGCGCCCGAGGCGTTCGTCGGCGGCACGATCGCGCTCGTGCAAGAAGGCGACTCGATCACGATCGACGCGCACCAACTGCTGCTGCAACTGAACGTCGACGACGCGGAACTCGCGCGCCGTCGCGCCGCATGGCAACAGCCGGCGCCCCGCTACACGCGCGGCGTGCTCGCGAAATTCGCGGCGCTCGCCCGCCCGGCGAACCAGGGCGCCGTCACGGGTTGATCCGGGCACGTCGAGACATGCGACCCCGATAAACATGGCCGCCGGGGGAACGCGCAAAACGCGCTTTCCCTTTGCTTCTATAATGCGCGGACCATGTAGCCGGCCGTCCCCGCCGGCGGAGAACCGCATGAAACACTCGATATTGCGCGTCCTGCTCGCCACACTGCTGATCGGCAGCGGGGCAGCGGCGCGCGCCGACCAGGCCGACGGGCTCGCGCTCGCTCAGCGCAAGAACTGCATGGCCTGCCACGCGATCGGCAAGCCGCTGATGGGCCCGTCGTTCCACGACATCGCCGGCAAGTATGCGCCGCGCGGCGACGCGGTCGATTACCTTGCCCAGTCGATCGTGAAAGGCAGCGTCGGCGTATGGGGCGGCGTGCCGATGCCCGCCAATACGCAACTGACGAACAGCGAAGCCCACACGCTCGCGCAATGGGTGCTGTCGGTGCGCTGACCCGGACGCCCGGGCCGACTAGCCAACCTGCCGGATTCCGCCGACTGGCGGACATGCCCGACTCACCCGTGAAGTAACCCACAGGTAGCTCCACCGGCCTTTACTGGAATCGCACCCCGCTTTTCAGCGAAACGCCCGTTGTTTAGCCGGAATGACCGGCGCGGCGTCGTGCGATCTCTTCGTCGACCGCGTCGCGGACCCAGCCCATCACCTCGGTTTCCAGCGCCAGCGCCACTTCGCGCGTGATCTGGCCGACCAGCCAGGCCGAGTGCTCATGCAGCGCATCGCGACAGCGGGCTTCGATCGCGTCGCGCCCTTCCCCGGTCAGATAGTTCGTCAGGCGATTGCGCAGGCGCTCGGCGATGTGCTGCGCATCTTCCGGCGTCAGCCCGGCTGCGGCAGCCGGCACTTCAGGCTGCAGCGCAGCGACTGGTACGACGGCCTCCGGCATGTGGGCTTCACGGGCGTGCCCCACTGACTCATGCGCCACCGCAGCGAACGCATGTTGCGGCGCATCGCTATCGGCCAGCGACGATTGCAGCGGCGCACGCATGGCCGCCGAATCTTCGGCGACCACGTGCTCCGCGGCGCCGGGTTCGGCCGGCGCATCGGTCTCGCCCATCGCTGCCGCGGCAGCCGTCGCCACGTCGCCCGGCAGTTCGACCGCCGGCACGTGCGGCGTCGGCACGCGTTCGACCACGACGGAATCGGGGTCACGTTCACTTTGGATGGAATCGGCCGGCGCCGCATCTGCGGCGGGCGGCGCGACCACGTCGGTGAGCACCGGAATCGCCGTGCGGGCGGCCGGCTGCGGCGCGTCGGGCGCGGGCGAGCGCGCCGGCACCGGCTTGCCCGGCACCAGCACGTCGGTCAGCGTCGGGATCGAGGATGAATCGGCTTCGGTCACGGGAACACTCCGTTGACGGTTGCGGCTAGCCGCCCTGCTTGTAGTTGTTCAGCGCGTAGCCGCGGTCGCGGTAGAACCGGTAGCGGTCGCGGCCTGCGGCCAGCTCGTCCGGCGCATTGCCGACCACTTCGAGCAGGCGCTCGAAGCGGGCGAACTGCGCGGGCACGGCCGCGCCGAGGTTCAGCAGCACGTGATGATGCGGCGCACGGTCGAGATCCGCGGCCAGCACGATCGGCGTGCCGGCTGCGTGCTCGCTGTCGACGCCGCAATGCGGGATGAAATCGAGCGGCGAGAACGTCCAGAGCCGCTCGTCGAGCGCGCGCAGGCGCGCGGGCTCGGCGAGCACGACGACCGGCTGCCCGGCCAGGTAGGCCTTGCGCAGCAGCCGGCACGCGTACGCGAGCGAATCGCCGACGTTCGAGTGGAAATCGATCCGCGTCATTGCCCGCGTACCCGCAGCGTCGTCAACACCGCCATCACTGGCCGGCGCGGTCGATCAGGAACTGCGCGAGCAGCGGCACCGGACGGCCCGTCGCACCCTTCGCCGCACCCCCCTTCCATGCGGTGCCCGCGATGTCGAGGTGGGCCCACGGATAGCTCTCGGTGAAGCGCGACAGGAAGCACGCGGCCGTCACGGCGCCGGCCGGGCGCCCGCCGATGTTCGCGAGATCCGCGAAGTTCGACTTCAGCTGATCCTGGTACTCGTCGTCGAGCGGCATGCGCCATGCCGGGTCGTTCGCTTCGCGCGATGCGTCGAGCAGCTCGCCCGCGAGCGCGTCGTTCGTCGAGAACAGGCCGCTGTTGTGGCCGCCCAGCGCGATCACGCACGCGCCCGTCAGCGTGGCAACGTCGATCACCGCAGCCGGCTTGAAGCGCTCGGCATACGTGAGCGCGTCGCACAGGATCAGACGGCCTTCGGCGTCCGTGTTCAGCACCTCGATCGTCAGGCCCTTCATGCTGGTGACGATGTCGCCCGGCTTCGTCGCGTTGCCGCCCGGCATGTTCTCGCAGGTCGGCACGATCGCGACGACGTTGATCTTCAGGCCCATCTCGGCGACCGCACGCATCGTGCCCAGCACGGAACCCGCGCCGCACATGTCGTACTTCATCTCGTCCATGCCCTCGCCCGGCTTCAGCGAGATGCCGCCCGTGTCGAACGTGATGCCCTTGCCGACCAGCACGACCGGCGCGGCCTTCGCGGCGGCGCCCTGGTAGTGCAGCACGATGAACTGCGGCGGCTCGACCGACGCGCGCGCGACCGACAGGAACGAGCCCATCTTCAGCGCCTGGATCTGCTTGAGGCCGAGCACTTCCGCCTTCAGGCCCCAATCCTTCGCGATCTTCTTCGCGGTGTTGCCGAGGTAGGTCGGCGTGCAGACGTTGCCCGGCAGGTTGCCGAGGTCGCGGGTGAGATCCATCCCGTTCGCGAGCGCGACGGCCTGCTTGACCGCGACCTTCGCGGCCTTTTCGTCGGACGGATCGACGCTGAACACGACACGCTTGAGCGTGTGCGACGCCGGCTCCGGCTTGCTCTTCATCTGCGTGAAGCGGTAGGTCTCGTTGCGCAGCGCGAGGATTGCCGCGCGCACGCCCCAGTCGGAGCTGCGCTCGTCGACCGGCAGTTGCGCGAGCGTGAACGTGACCTGGACGACCTTGGTCGCCAGCAGCGCGCGCCATGCGGCCGTCACGGCATCGTTATAGGCTTTCTGATTGAAAGCATCCTGCTTGCCGAGGCCGACGAGCAGCACGCGCGACGCGCCGATGCCCGACACTTCGTGCAGGAACAGCGTCTTGCCGCGCTTGCCGTCCATGTCGCCGGCCTTGATCACGCGCGAAATCAGCCCCTTGGTGGCCGTGTCGATATCGAGCGCCGCGCCCGACAGGGTCTGCGCCTCGAAGATGCCGAGCACGATGCAGTCGGACTTCCCGGTCAGGAACCCCTTCGCCTCGCCTTTGCTCCAATCACAGCCTTTTATGCTAAAGTCCATCGCGCTTGTCCTCGGATAAAATCTGGGCTAAGGATGAAAGCCGCAATTATCCGCTATTTTTCCCGTGGCGGCGCGAGCGCTCCACCACGCGTGCGCAGCCTCCCGCCCTCTTCTCATCAAGAATGATCTTCGAACGCTCCCTCCAGCGCGAGCTTGCGTATACGGCTGGCGCCGTGTTCATGGTGCTGCTCACGATCATGCTCACGACGATGATGATCCGCATCGTCGGCTACGCCGCGTCCGGTGAAATCGATCCGCGGGACGTCCTCGTGCTGATCGGCCTCACCGTGATCGGCTACCTCGCCGTGATGCTCGTCGTCACGCTGTTCGTGTCGATCCTGTTCGTGCTGACCCGGTGGTACCGGGACTCCGAAATGGTCGTGTGGCTCGCGTCCGGCGTGAGCCTCACGCGCCTCATCAAGCCGATCGGCGTGTTCGCCACGCCGATCATCCTGCTGATCGCCTTCTTCGCGTTCGTCGGCTGGCCGTGGTCGAACCAGCAAAGCAAGATGATCAAGGCGCGCTTCCAGCAGCGCGACGAGATCTCGCTGCTCGCGCCGGGCCAGTTCCGCGAATCGGCGTCGAACCACCGCGTGTTCTTCATCGAGAAGATGACGCCCGACCAGAGCAAGGTGCAGAACGTGTTCGTGACCTCGACCGAGAACGGCAAGGTCAACGTGGTCGTGTCGCAGACGGGGCACACGGAAACGCGAGACGGCAGCCGCTTCGTCGTCCTGGAGGACGGCCGCCGCTACGACGGCACGCCCGGCCAGCCGAACTTCAAGATCATGGAGTTCGAGCGCTACGGCGTGAAGATCACGAGCACCCCGGTCACCAACGTGCAGACCACCAACAGCACGCCGACCCCGGACCTGCTGCGCAACCCGACGAACGACAACCTCGCGGAATTCGCGTGGCGCGCCGGGCTGCCGCTGATCGCGATCAACCTGATGGTGCTCGGCATTCCGCTGTCGTACCAGAACCCGCGCCGCAGCCGCACGATCAACCTCGTGATGGCCGTGCTGATCTACCTCACGTACTCGAACCTGCTGAACGTGGTGCAGTCGCAGATCGAGCAGGGGAAGATGTCGTTCGGCGTCGGTCTCGTCGGCCTGCATCTGGTCGTCGCGGCGATCGTCGCGTTCATCTTCTGGTTGCGCGTGCGCAATCGTCCGCTGTTTACACGCGCGCTGTTCGGCCGCTCGGGAGCATGATCGATGCGGCTCTATGAAAAGTACTTCGCGCGACAGATCTACGTCACGTTCGTCTTCATCCTGTTCGCGTTCTCGGGCCTGTTCTTCTTCTTCGACCTGATCAGCGAACTGAACTCGGTCGGGCACGGCAACTACAAGTTCGGCTACGCAGTGCTGCGCGTCGCGCTGCAGACCCCGTCGCGCTTCTACGAAATCATCCCGGTCGCCGCGCTGATCAGCGCGATCTACGTGTTCGCGCAGATGGCCGCGAACTCGGAATTCACGATCTTCCGCGTGTCGGGCCTCGCGACCAACCAGGCGCTGCGCTCGCTGCTGAAGATCGGCGTGCCGCTCGTGATCGTCACCTACCTGATCGGCGAATTCGTCGGCCCGTACGCCGACCAGCTGTCCGAACGCGTGCGGCTGCAGGCGCTCGGTGCATCGGTGTCGTCGAACTTCCAGTCGGGCGTGTGGGTGAAGGACACGCTCGCGGCCCGTGAGAACGGCGAGCAGGTCACGCGTTTCGTCAACGTCGGCAGCCTGTCGCCCGACTCGACGATCAGCAACGTGCGCATCTACGAATTCGATTCTAAATTCCAGCTGCGCAACGTGCGGATCGCGCAGACGGGCCGCTACGAACCGCCCGGCCACTGGCTGCTGAAGGGCGTCAACGAAACCGAGCTGACGCCGATCAAGCCGATCGCGGGCCAGCCGGCCGACGCGCTGAACCCCGTGTACCGGTCGCAGCAGGTATCGCTGCCCGAATACCGGTTGCGCTCGGACCTGACGCCGCAGATCCTGTCGGTGCTGCTCGTGTCGCCGGATCGCATGTCGATCATCAACCTGTTCCGCTACATCCAGCATTTGCGCGAGAACCAGCAGGACACGCAGCGCTACGACATCGCCCTGTGGCGCAAGCTGCTGTATCCATTCGCGGTGTTCGTGATGCTCGTGCTGTCGCTGCCGTTCGCGTACCTGCACACGCGTGCGGGCGTGGTCGGCGTGAAGGTGTTCGGCGGCATCATGCTCGGCATGAGCTTCCAGCTCCTCAACACGCTGTTCTCGCACATCGGCACGCTGAACACGTGGCCCGCGCCGCTCACCGCGGCGACGCCGGGCCTGATCTATCTCGCGCTCGGCCTGTTCGCGCTCAAGTGGGTCGACCGGCACTGAGCGCCGCGTCACGATGGAGGGTTCGACATGAGTTCGCACGGCATCATCCTGTTCGGCCACGGCGCGCGTGACCCGCGCTGGGCCGAGCCGTTCGAACGGCTCGCCGCGCGGCTGCGCGGCGCCCCCTCCCCCGCCGCGCATGTGTCGCTCGCGTTCCTCGAACTGATGACGCCGTCGCTCGGTGACGCGGTCGCCGAGCAGGTCGCGGCCGGCTGCACGCACATCACCGTGGTGCCCGTGTTCTTCGGCCAGGGCGGCCATGTCCGCCGCGACCTGCCGCAACTCGTCGACGCGTGCCGCGCCGTGCATCCGGGTGTCGAGATCCGCTGCGCGACGGCCGTCGGCGAAGACGACGGCGTGCTCGACGCGATCGCGCGCTACTGCATCGGCCAGATCGGCGACGACGCGTAAATCACGCCGTCACGGCCCGCAAAGAAAAAGCGCCGGCTTCCGCCAGCGCTTTTTTCATTTGGGACTCCAGCCGGATTCCGCTCAGGCCGCATTTCGCAGCGCATCGCCCGCTTTCGCCTGCCCGGCGCGCTCGGCAAACGCATCGCCGATCATCAGCAGGCTCGGTTCCGCGGGATCGAGCCACGCCTGCGCGTCGCCCGCCGCCATCTGCCCGAGCGTCAGCGTCAGCGTGCGTTCGCGCGCGGTGCTGCACGCCTCGACGATCGCCACCGGCGTCGCCGGCGCACGGCCCGCGTCGATCAGTTCCTGCGCGATGCCGGGCGCGCTGTCGCGGCCCATGTAATAGACGATCGAATCGGCGCGCGCGGCTTCGCGAATCTCGTCGCTGCCCGGCGCGCGGCTGTGCGTCGCAAACGCGACGCTGCGCGACACGCCGCGCAACGTCAGCGAACGCTTCAGCGTCGCCGCGCCGGCCAGCGCCGCGGTGATGCCCGGCACGACCTCGTAGTCGATGCCGGCCGCTTCCAGCGCGCGCATCTCCTCTTCGGCGCGACCGAACAGCATCGGGTCGCCGCCCTTCAGCCGCACGACGCACGCGTGCTCGCGTGCCGCATCGACGATCTGCTTGTTGATGAAGTGCTGCGCGGTCGAGCGCTGCCCGCAGCGCTTGCCGACGGCGATCCGGCGCGCATTCGGCGCGTAGTCGAGCATCGCGGGCTCGACGAGCGCGTCGTGCAGCACGACGTCCGCCTGCTCGAGCAGCCGCGCGCCGCGCACCGTGATGAGGTCGGCCGCGCCCGGCCCTGCTCCGATCAGATACACCTTGCCCATGTTTGTCGCTTCGCCTTCCAGCGGGCGTCGGCTCCGGCCCGCGCCGCCGCGAAGCGGCGCGGTTGCCCGGTCATGCCGAGAACGCCCGGATCATCCCTGCGGCGACCGTGTGATGCGTCGCCTCGTCGATCAGCACGAACGCACCGGTACCCGGATGCGCGTCGTACGTGTCGCATACGATCGGCTTCTGCAGCGTCAGCGCGACGCGGCCGATGTCGTTCATCTTCAGATCGTGACGGTCGGTCGCGTGCGACAGCGTGTGCACGTCGAGCACCTGCTTGACGCCGCCGATCTTCGCGAACACAGTGCTGGTGGTCTGCTTCAGCAGGTATTTGCGCTGCGGCGACAGCGGCGTCTCGTCGAACCAGCACAGATCGGCTTCGAGCTTCTTCGCCGGCTCGACCGGCTCGCCGGACGTGACGAACATGTCGCCGCGCGACACGTCGACGTCTTCCGCGAGGCGGATCGTCACGGTCTGGCCCGCGAATGCGTGCGGCACGGACGCGGTGCCGCCCGGCACCGGCGCGACGATCTCGGCGACCGTCGCCGTGCGGTTCGACGGCAGCACGACGATCTCGTCGCCGACCTTCACTTCGCCCGACTCGATCCGGCCCATGTAGCCGCGGAAATCGTCCGCCGAGCTGCCGTCCTGGCGCGCGACCCACTGCACCGGGAAGCGCAGCGCGTCATGCGCCTGCGTCTCGACCGGCAGCGATTCGAGCACGTCGAGCAGCGGTTCGCCCGCGTACCACGGCATGCGCTCGCTCGCGCCGACGATGTTGTCGCCCTTCAGCGCCGACACCGGCACGAAGCGCACGTCGTTCAGGCCGAGCTGCTTCGCGAGCGTGACGTATGCGTCGCGGATCTCGTTGAAGCGCGCTTCGCTGTAGTCGACCAGGTCCATCTTGTTGATCGCGACGATCACGTGCTGCAGCCCGAGCAGCTTGACGATCGCGCTGTGGCGCTTGGTCTGCGGCAGGAGTTGCACGACACCGTTCTCGACCGTGATGCGCGTCGCGTCGATCAACACGATCGCCGCGTGCGCGGTCGATGCGCCCGTCACCATGTTGCGCGTGTACTGCTCGTGGCCCGGCGTATCGGCGATGATGAACTTGCGCTTCGCGGTCGCGAAGTAGCGGTACGCGACGTCGATCGTGATGCCCTGCTCGCGCTCGGCTTCGAGGCCGTCGGTCAGCAGCGCGAGGTCGAGCTCGTCGCCGACCGTGCGCTTGTTCTTCGCACGCGACAGCGCGGACAGCTGGTCGGACAGCACGGCCTTGCTGTCGTACAGCAGGCGGCCGATCAGCGTGCTCTTGCCGTCGTCGACGCTGCCTGCGGTAATGAAGCGCAGCACGCCGAGGTCTTCGGTGTTCTCGATGATGCTCATGATGTGAATGTCCTCGTGTGCTTCAGAAATAACCTTGCTTCTTGCGCTGTTCCATCGCGGCTTCGGAGGCCTGGTCGTCCATCCGGGTCGCGCCGCGCTCGGTGATCTCGGTCACCGCCGTCTCGGCGATGATCTTCTCGACGTCGTCCGCGTCGCTCTCGACCGGGCACGTGCAGGAGATGTCGCCGACGGTGCGGAAGCGCACCTGCGCGAGCTCGCTCGTCTCGCCGTCACGCATCGGCGTGAGCGGCGTGACGGGCACGAGCAGCCCGTTGCGGCGCACGATCTCGCGCTGGTGCGCGTAATAGATCGACGGCAGTTCGAGGTTCTCGCGCGCGATGTACTGCCACACGTCGAGCTCGGTCCAGTTCGAGATCGGGAACACGCGCAGGTGCTCGCCCTTGTGCAGGCGGGCGTTGTACAGGCTCCACAGTTCCGGGCGCTGCGCCTTCGGATCCCATTGGCCGAATTCGTCGCGGAACGAGAAGATGCGCTCCTTCGCACGCGCCTTCTCTTCGTCGCGGCGCGCGCCGCCGATCAGCGCCGTATAGCCATGCTGCTCGATCGTCTCGAGCAGCGTGACGGCCTGCGCGGCATTGCGCGAATCGGTTTCGCGGCGCAGCACGACCGTGCCGCGCTTGATCGAATCCTCGACGTGGCCGACGACCAGCTCGGCGCCGAGCTCTTGCGCGCGGCGATCGCGGAAGTCGATCACTTCTTCGTAGTTGTGGCCCGTATCGATGTGCACGAGCGGGAACGGCAGCGTCGTCTTGCGGTTCGCGCCGAGGCCGAATGCCTTCAGCGCCAGATGCAGCACGACGACCGAATCCTTGCCGCCCGAGAACAACAGCGCCGGCTTGCTGCATTCGGCGACCAGTTCGCGCAGGATGTGGATCGACTCGGCTTCGAGCCAGTCGAGGTGGCCCATGCGGCTGTCGGCACCGGTGGGCGGGGCAAAGGCGGATTGCTCGAGCGTCGTGCTCATGATTTCAGTCCTTCTCTTCTGGGTTCGTGCCGCCCGCTGTCGCAGGCGGCGCAATATTCAGTTTCTTGTCAGGCTTTCAGTGCGTGGCGCCGGCAGCGGCGTCCGCGGGAATCGGCGTGATCGTCGTGATGTGCAAGCCGCATTCCTTCGTATCGCGCGACTCCCACCACCAACGGCCCGCGCGGCTGTCCTCGCCGGGACGGATCGCCCGCGTACACGGCTCGCAGCCGATGCTCGGGTAGCCGCGTGCATGCAGCGGATTCACCGGCACGTCAAACGCGTTAAGGTACGCCCACACGTCGCTTTCCGTCCAGTCGGCGAGCGGGTTGTACTTCGCGATCCCGCGCGCTTCGTCCTGTTCTTCCTCGTGCAGCTCGGCACGCGTGACCGACTGCTCGCGACGCTGGCCGGTGACCCATGCGTCGACGTCGGCGAGCGCGCGATTCAACGGCTCGACCTTGCGGATGTGGCAGCACGACTTGCGCAGCTCGACGCTCTCGTAGAACGCATTCAGGCCGTGCTCCGCGACATACTGGTCGACCGCGTCCTGCTGCGGATGGAACTGCTCGATCTCGTAGCCGTAGCGCTCGCGCACACGGTCGATCATGCCGAGCGTTTCCGCGTGCAGGCGGCCCGTGTTCAGCGAGAAGATGCCGATCCGCACGCCCTTCGACAGGATCGCATGCGTCAGCAGCATGTCTTCCGCCGCGAGGCTGCTCGCGAACTTCACCTTCTCGTGACGGGCACCGATCTGCGCGAGCAGCGCATCGAGGCGCTCGACCTTCGCGGCGAGTTCCGGCGTCAGCGCGGTGGCGGTCGCGGTGCTCATGCGTTCACCTTCGCTTGTGCCGCCGCGGCGCGGCGGCGGAACAGCGGTTCGGGCTGGTCGAACGCGCCCTGGTAACGCTGCGTGAATTCCGTGAACGCATTCAGCGCGTCGTGGATGTCCTTGTCGGCACGCACCGCGTAGGCGTCGAAGCCGCAACGCGACATGTACAGCAACTGGTCGCGCAGCACGTCGCCGATCGCGCGCAGTTCACCCGTCCAGCCGTGGCGCTCGCGAAGCAGGCGCGCGATGCTGTAGCCGCGACCGTCCGCGAAGCGCGGGAAATCGACCGCGATCAGCGAAATCGCGCCGAAATCGGCCACGAGATCGGCCGGCTCGCCGTCCGGTGCGAGCCACACGCCGAGCTCGTCCTTCGTCTTCGCGGCGACGAGCGCCGCGCGCTCGGCCTGCCACAACGCGAACGGCACCAGCACCTTGCCGGCCGGCAACGCGTCGACCGCGGGCAGTGCACCGTCTTCCGCCGCGCGCACGACCTGCCATGCATCGTCGATCACTGCGCGGTTCTTGATAATCGAAGCCATCTGCTAATTCCTTCTACCCGGTTGGTTACGCGTTCACTGCCTGGCGCGCCGCATACACGCGCTCCTTGAACGGCGCGATGCCGATGCGGTCGTACGTGTCGACGAAGCGCTCGCCGTCGACGCGCGATTCGACGAACGTGTCGATCAGCTTCGCGATCACGTCGGGCACTTCTTCCGCCGAGAACGACGGCCCGATCACGCGGCCGAGGCGCGCGCCGTTCCGGCCCGTGCCCTGCTCGCCGCCGAGCGACACCTGGTACCACTCGGCGCCGTCCTTGTCGACGCCGAGGATGCCGATGTTGCCGACGTGGTGGTGACCGCACGAGTTCATGCAACCGGAAATGTTCAGCGACAGGTCGCCGAGGTCGTACACATAGTCGAGATCGTCGAAGCGCTGCTGGATCGCCAGCGCGATCGGGATCGACTTCGCGTTCGCGAGCGAGCAGAAGTCGCCGCCCGGGCACGCGATGATGTCGGTCAGCAGGCCGATGTTCGGCGTCGCGAAACCGGCTGCCTTCGCCTTTTCCCACAGGGCGAACAGGTCGCGCTTCTTCACGTTCGCGAGAATCAGGTTCTGCTCGTGCGACACGCGCAGCTCGCCGAACGAGTACGCGTCGGCCCAGTCGGCCACCAGCTCCATCTGCTGGTCGGTCGCGTCACCCGGCGCGACACGGTGATCCTTCAGCGACAGCGTGACGGCGGCATACCCGGCCACCTTGTGCAGGGCGACGTTACGCTCGACCCAGCGCGCGAACGCCTTGTTCTCGAGCAGGTGCTGTTCGAACGATGCGTCGGTATCGGGCAGCTTCTCGTAGACGGGCGGCTGGAAGTACTGCGACACGCGGTCGACTTCCGCCTGCGTGAGCGTCGACGGGCCATCCTTCAGGTGCTGCCACTCTTCCTCGACCTGCTGCGCGAACTTCGCGGGCGACAACGCCTTCACGAGGATCTTGATGCGCGCCTTGTACAGGTTGTCGCGGCGGCCGTAACGGTTGTACACGCGCAGCACGGCTTCGCAATAGGTGAGCAGGTGCTGCCACGGCAGGTCTTCCTTGATCACCGCGCCGACGATCGGCGTACGGCCGAGGCCGCCGCCCGCGAGGATGCTCGCGACCACTTCGCCCTGCGCGTTCTTCTTCAGGTACACGCCGAGGTCGTGGATCTGCACGGCCGCACGGTCGTCCTTCGAGCCCGACACCGCGATCTTGAACTTGCGCGGCAGCCAGGCGAATTCGGGATGGAACGTCGACCACTGACGCAGGATTTCCGACCACGGACGCGGATCGATTTCTTCGTCCTGCGCGACGCCGGCGAACTGGTCGGCCGTGATGTTACGGATGCAGTTGCCCGACGTCTGGATGCCGTGCATCTGCACCGACGCGAGCTTCGCGAGGATCTCGGGCGTTTCTTCCAGCTTGATCCAGTTGAACTGGATGTTCGAGCGGGTCGAGAAGTGACCGTAGCCGCGGTCGTGTTCGCGGGCAATGCGCGCCAGCATCCGGAGTTGGTCGCTGCGCAGGTTGCCGTACGGAATCGCGATGCGGTGCATGTACGCGTGGCGCTGCATGTACAGGCCGTTCTGCAGGCGCAGCGGACGGAACTCGTCTTCGCTCAACTCGCCCGACAGCCGGCGGCGCACCTGATCGCGGTACTGCGCGACACGCTCGTCGACGATCGTCTGGTCGTATTGGTCGTACTGATACATTCGGGGACCCCAGGGTTTTCGTGGTGACCGCGCGACGTCCTAGCCACGTCGCGCCCGAATCTCCGTTCCGCCGCTATCGCCGGCCTTCCGCTGCCCGGCTGGATTGCTAATGACGAAAACAGATATCCATATTTGAAAAACTCCGGTGAATCGTAATAAACTCGCCTTATATTTCAAACGACTAAAAAATTCTGTTGATATGCGGAAGGGTTATAAATGAACCTGCACCAATTTCGCTTCGTGCGCGAGGCCGTCCGGCAGAATTTCAACCTCACCGAGGCCGCCAAGGCGCTCTACACGTCGCAACCGGGGGTATCGAAGGCGATCATCGAGCTCGAGGACGAGCTGGGCGTCGAGATCTTCACGCGGCACGGCAAGCGCGTGCGCTCGCTCACCGAGCCGGGCCGGATCATCCTCGCGTCGGTCGAGCGGATTCTCCAGGAGGTTGAAAGCCTCAAAAGGGTCGGGAAGGATTATGCCGCGCAGGATCAGGGCAACCTGACCATCGCCGCGACCCACACGCAGGCCCGCTACTCGTTGCCGGCCGCGATCGCCGAGTTCAAGAAGCGCTTCCCGAAGGTCCACCTGTCAATCCTGCAGGGCAGCCCGACGCAGGTGGCCGAGATGGTGATCCACGACCAGGCCGATCTCGCGATCGCGACCGAGGCGATCTCCGACTACAAGGAACTCGTGTCGCTGCCCTGCTTCCAGTGGCACCACGCGGCCGTCGTGCCGGCCGACCATCCGCTGCTCGAGCGCAAGCCGGTCACGCTCGACGATCTCGCGCAGTACCCGCTGATCACGTACGACGACGCGTTCGCGGGCCGCAAGAAGATCAACCATGCGTTCGCGCTGCGCGGGCTGTCGCCGGACATCGTGCTCGAGGCGATCGACGCCGACGTGATCAAGACCTACGTCGAGCTCGGCCTCGGCGTCGGCATCATGGCCGACATCGCGTTCAATCCCGAGCGCGACCGCGGCCTGCGGCTGATCCCGGTCGGCCACCTGTTCGGCAGCAACGTGACGCGCGTCGCGCTCAAGCAGGGCGCCTACCTGCGCAGCTATGTGTATACGCTGGTCGAACTGCTGTCGCCGACGCTGAACCGCAAGCTGATCGAGCAGGCGCTCAAGGGCGAATCCGAATCGTACGAACTCTGAGCGGCGTGTATAAACACGGGGGCGCACATCGCGCCCCTTTTTGCTGTCCGACGGAGAATTCCGCATGACGCTTCCCGCCCTGTTGCGCCGCGCCACTGCCGGCGCCCTCGTACTGGCCTGCGCCGCCGCGCATGCAGACCTGAAGGTCGGCGTCGACCTGTCGTCGACCGGCCCGGCCGCCGCGATCGGCATCACGAGCAAGAACGCGATCCTGATGTGGCCGAAGACGATCGCAGGGCAGCCCGTGCAGGTGACGGTGCTCGACGATGCGTCCGACCCGGGCACCGCGGTGCGCAACATCCGCAAGCTGGTCGACGAGGATCATGTCGACGTCGTGGTCGGGCCGAACATCACGCCGGCCGCGCTCGCGGCGCTCGATGCGGTGGCCGCCGGGCAGACGCCGATGATCACGCTGGTCGGCTCCGGCGCGATCGTCGAGCCGCAGGAAGGCGCGCGGACCTGGGCGTTCAAGATGGCGCAGAGCGACCGCGCGATGGCCGACGTGATGACGCGCTATATGGCGAACCACGGCGTGAAGACGGTCGGCTTCATCGGCTTCGCGGACAGCTACGGCGACAGCTGGCTGAACGAGTTCACACGCTTCGCGGACCTGCGCAAGATCCGCGTGGTCGCGACCGAGCGCTTCAACCGTACCGACGCGAGCGTCACGGGCCAGGCGCTGAAGCTGATCGCGGCGAAACCCGACGCGATCCTGATCGCGGGCTCGGGCACGCCGGCCGTGCTGCCGCAGCGCACGCTGATCGAGCGCGGCTACAAGGGCCCGGTCTACCAAACACACGGGATCGCGACACCGGAATTCATCAAGCTGGGCGGCAAGGACGTCGACGGGACGCTGTTCCCGACCCAGCCGGTGGTCGTCGCGCGCACGCTGCCGGCCGATCATCCGGCCCGCAAGGCCGCGCTCGCGTTCGTCGACGCGTACGAAGCGAAGTACGGCGCCGGCACGGTCACACAGTTCGCGGGCGACGCGGCGGGCGTCTACCCGCGCCTCGCCGACGCGGTCGGCCGCGCGCTGAAGGCCGCGCAGCCCGGCACGCCCGCGTTCCGCGCGGCGCTGCGGCGCGAGCTGGAACACGCGCACGAGCTGGTCGTGCCGAACGGGGTCGTCAACACGAGCGACAAGGACCATGTGGGACTCGACCAGCGTGCGAGCGTGATGGGGATCGTCAAGCAGGGCCGGTTCGTCTACCTGAGTCAGTGACTTGGGCGGCCCGCAACCGGGCAGCTTGCCCGACGGCAGGATTTCGGACATAATCCGCGTTTCGCCGCGCACCATCGCATGCGCGGCCAGGATCAAGCCCAGGTGGTGAAATTGGTAGACGCAGGGGACTCAAAATCCCCCGCCGCAAGGCGTGCCGGTTCGATTCCGGCCCTGGGCACCAGCATTCTCGCAGCGTGAAGCGCTGCGCCTTCCGAAACCCGCGCAAGCTCGCCGCTTCGCGGGTTTTTTGTTTTTGTCGCGCACCGCAACGCGTGCCCCCGTGCAACAGTCCAAGCGTCATGAGGATGCGCGGCACGGAGGCTCGCCATGTCCATGCGCCCGATTTCATCTCCGCTCTGCCGCCGCGCGCTCGCCCTGGTGCTGTCGATCATGCTGGCCGGCTGCGACATCCTGACCGCGCCGCCGGTGCCCGACTGGCCGGGCCCGCACGCGCCCTATCCGTTCCCGGACAGCATTCCGCATCGCACCGAATGAATCGACGGGAAGGCCATCGTCGGCACGTCGAGCCGAGTTCAGGCTCAGGCCATCAACGCCCGCACGAAGTCGAGAAACACGCGCACCTTCGCGGAAACGAGATTGGACGCGTGGTGATATGCGTAGAGCGGAAACGTCTCGTCCGCCCATTCCGGCAGCAGCAGCACCAGCCGCCCGTCGGCAAGGATGTCGCGCGCATAGAGTTCCAGCAGTTGGGCAATTCCCGCGCCGCCCAGGCACGCGCCGAGCAGCATGCCCGTATCGTTGACCATCAGCCGGCCGGCGGCATCGAACGGCACCACCTCCTTGCCGCGATGAAACGCCCATTCGAACGGCCGCCCCGTCACCGGATCGCGGATCAGCACGCAGCGATGCCCGTTCGCGAGATCCCGCGGGTGCCGCGGTTCGCCGTGACGCGCGACATAGGCCGCCGACGCGCAGGTCAGCACGCGCGTTTCCAGCAGCAGCCGCGCACGGTATGACGAAGGCTCGGGAATGCCGAACCGCACCGCCACGTCGAAACCGTCGGCGACGAGGTCGCCCATCCGGTCACGCACGCTGATTTCGACGGACAGGTCGGGAAAGCGGTCGAGAAACTCGGCCATCTTCGGCGCCAGCACGTAGTGGCCGAACGTCGCGTCGACGTTGACGCGCAGCCGCCCCCTGACACGCGCCTTCGACTGGCCGGCGTCGATCGCCGCGTCCTCGATGCCGGCCAGCAGCGGCGCGACCGCTTCATAGAAGCGCCGCCCTTCGTCGGTCAGCGTGATCGCACGGGCCGTGCGGTTGAAGATCCGGATGCCGACGCGCTCCTCCAGCCGGGCGACGGCACGGCTCACCGCCGGCTGCGTCAACCCCATCGCCTCGCCGGCGCGCGCGAAGGTGCCGGCCTCGATCACCGCCGAGAGCACGCCGATCCCGCTCAACAGCCTGCTGTCGAATGTCATGAGACATACTTTTAGTCATTCTTGATCTGATCATTATTCATTATTTTTATTAATCGAGGAAGCCTACATTAGTCCTGTCGCCGGATCGCACGGCACTCACGAACCAAGGAGCAGGACATGAGCACATCGGAACAGGTCGCCCTCGTCACGGGCTCGTCGCGCGGCATCGGTGCGGAAATCGCCCGCCGTCTCGCCCGCGACGGTTTCAGGGTCGTCGTGAACTATGCGGGCGGCGCCGGCCCCGCGCAGGAAGTGGTCGACGCGATCGTCGCCGGCGGCGGCCATGCTATCGCGGTGCAGGCGAACGTCGCCGATCCGGCGGCCGTGGCCGCGCTGTTCGACGCCGCACAACAAGCATTCGGCGGTCTGGATGTGGTGGTCAACTCCGCGGGCGTGATGAAGCTGGCGACCATCGCCGACTGCGACGATGCGCTCTTCGACGAAACGATCACCATCAACGTGAAAGGCACGTTCAACGTCTGCCGCGAAGCGGCCAGGCGGGTGCGCGACGGCGGACGCATCATCAACCTGTCGACCAGCGTGATCGGCATGCGCATGCCGACTTACGGTGTGTACGTCGCCAGCAAGGCGGCGGTCGAAAGCCTGACGCAGGTGCTCGCGCAGGAGATGCGCGGCCGCGGCATCAGCGTGAACGCCGTCGCGCCGGGACCGGTCGCGACCGAGTTGTTCCTGCAGGGCAAGAGCGCCGAACTCGTCGATCGGCTCGCGAAGCTGAATCCGCTCGAGCGGCTCGGCCAGCCCGACGACATCGCGCGTGTCGTCGCCTTCCTCGCCGGCCCCGACGGCGCGTGGGTCAACGGCCAGGTCCTGCGCGCCAACGGCGGCATGTGCTGACCGGCCGCCTGCCACGCCCACCGCTTAGCGGAGAGCGATCATGAAGGAAGTCATTCTCGTCACGGGCGCGTCCAGCTGCTTCGGCCTGCTGACGGCCCAGGCGCTCGCCCGCGCCGGCCATACCGTACGCGTCGCCGCCCCGGCCGGCAAGCGCCCGTACCGCGTGTTCGTCGATCCGTCGCAGGACGGTGCGGAGGAAGGGTTCCGCGTCGGCGATCGCATTCGCCGCGAGATGTTCAGGAACATCGGCCTCGCTGACCTGCTCGCGGCCCGCGTCGGCGGCTGATCCACCGCGCGCCGGTCACGCCGGCGCGCCTCGGCCTGGCTCGCAGAAGCCGAGGATCGCATCGGCGACCGCCGCTGGCGCCTCGCGCTGCGGAAAGTGGCCGACACCGTCCAGCACCTGGCGCGCGTAGCGCCCTGCAAAGAACCGCTCGCGGCCGGCCGAGCTGTCCGGATGATTGCAGGTGTCCGCGCCGCCGTGCAGTACGAGCGTCGGCAGCGCCAGCACCGGTGCGGGATTCAGCCGCGCATCGTCGTCGGCATAGGCCGGCGTGCCCGGTGCGAATCCCCATCGATTCCGGTACGAATGCAGGACGACGTCGATCCAGTCGGGCCCGTCGAACGCGGCGGCGGCCGCGTCGAAATCGCTGTCGCGATACCAGCCCGGCGGCGACCACGTGTCCCACATCAGGCGGGCAAACGCGCGGCGATCATCGCGCAACGCCTGCTCGCCACGCGGCGTCGCCATGAACCAGTGATACCAGTAGTTGCGCGCCTGCTGCAGCGACAGCGGCTGCCCGGGATCGTTGGTGCCGTACCCGACCGACAGCATCACGAGATGCGATGCGGCACCTTCACGCAGCCCGCACGCGTTCGCGGCCGCCCGCGCACCCCAGTCGTGCCCGACCAGCACGGGCCGCTCGAGGCCGAGCGCATCGACGAAGTCGAGCAGGTCGCGCCCGAGCGCCGCGAGCTGGCCGCTGCGCGGCACGGATGCATCGCGAAAGCGGGTCGGGGCAAAACCGCGCAGCGCGGGCGCGAGCACGCGGCAGCCGTGCGCGGCGAGCCTCGCCGCAACCGCCTCCCAGCCGACCGGGCTGTCCGGCCAGCCGTGCAGCAGCACGACCACGCGCTCGCCGCGCGGATTCCATTCGAGGTAGGCAACGTCGAGCGACGCGGTCGTCGCATGCGCATAGGTCGTCATCGTGCACTCCGTTGGGTCGATCCGAGTGCACGATGGTAGGCCGGCATTTCATCACGATTCACGGAGTATCATGATTCATTCTTCGAGTATCACGTTGAATTGATCCATGGAACCGCTGACCGATCCCGCGTCGACGTCGCTCGACATCACGCTGCTGCGCACCTTCCTCGAAGTCGTCGACAGCCGCGGGTTCGCGCCGGCCGCGGAGCGGCTCGCGTTGACGCCGTCCGCCGTCAGCGGCCACATCAAGCGGCTCGAACAGGCAGCCGGCACGGTGCTGCTCGCGCGCACCACCCGTCGCATCGCGCTCACGCCGGCCGGCGACACGCTGTACGCCTATGCACGCAACATCGTCGACATGGAGCGCGAAGTGCGCGCGAGGCTGCGCGGCGCGCCGGCGCACGGGCCGCTGCGGGTCGGCGCATCGGAGGATTTTGCTGGTGCGTGGCTGCCGCACGTGCTGCGCACGTTTCGCGACCGCCACCCGCGCACGTCGATCGAGCTGAGGGTCGGGATCACCGCGTCGCTGCTGCGCGAGCAAACACTCGGCCGGCTCGACGTCGTGTTCGGCAAGCAATGCCGGCAGGTCGACACGCCGGGCGAACTGCTGTGGGAAGAACCGCTCGTGTGGGCGTTCGCGTCGGATCGCACGCTCGACGCCGGCGGCGACGTGCCGCTCGCGCTGTTTCCGCAGCCATGCGTCTATCGCGAAGCCGCCGTCGCGGCACTCGCCGCTGCGCTGCGGCCGTTCCGCGTGCTGTTCGAGAGCAGCAGCATGGCCGGCTGCGTGTCGGCCGCGCTCGCGGGCTTCGCGGTCACCGCGCTGGCGCGCAGCCAGTTGCGCGACGGCCTGCGCGAATGCGGCCCGCAGGACGGCCTGCCGGCGCTCCCGGCCGCGCGTTTCTACGCGTTCGCGGCGAAACCGGACGGCGCCGGTGCGGCGTTGATCGACGCTGTGCGGGAAACCGGGCGCAACCGGCAGTTCGCGGCGCTGCCCGGCTGAAACAGGCACGACGGCACGCAGCACAACCGGCCGTGCCGGTCAGTCGCCCTCCGCCCCCTCCCTGCCATGCGTCAGCGCGCTCTCCATCAGTTCCCCGAACCATTCGATGAAGGCGTTGAGCCGGCGCGAACGATGGCGCCGGTGCGGGTACACGGCCGACACGTCCATCGGTGCGGCGCGGTGGCCGGGCATCACGTCGACGAGTGCGCCGCTGTCGAGCAGATGCTGGACGTCGAAGCGCGGAATCTGGATCAGCCCCATCCCGGCGATGCAGCTGGCGATATAGGTTTCGGCATTGTTGACGATCACCCGGCTCGGCAGCATGCGTGTGTATCGCTGGCCGTCCGTGCAGTATTCCCAGTCGAGTTCGCGCCCGGTCGTCGGCGACGCATAGCCGATCGCCCAGTGTCCGTGCGCGAGCGCATCCGGATGCTCGGGCACGCCGCATTCGCGCAGGTAGTCGGGACTCGCGCAGTTGATCAGCGTGAACTGTCCGAGCGGCCGCACGACGAGGCTGCTGTCGGCAAGCCGCCCGACGCGAATCGCGCAGTCGACGCCCTCCTGCACCAGGTCGATCGAACGATCGGTCGAGCCGAGCGACAGTTGCAGCTTCGGATAACGGTGAAACAGCGACGGCAGCGCGGGCGCCACCATGCGGCGCGCGATCCGGCTCGGCACGTCGACGTTCAGCCGGCCGATCACGTCGCGGTCGCGGCGGCGGAACAGGCGGTCGAGTTCGTCGGCCTCCGCGAGCAGGCGCCGGCCGCGTTCGAGCAGCAGCGCGCCGTCGGCGGTCAGCTGCACCTGGCGTGTCGTGCGGTGCAAGAGGCGCGTGCCGAGCGCCGTCTCCAGTTGCTGGACGGCCGCCGACACGGTCGCGCGCGGCACGTCGAGCGCATGCGCGGCCTTGATGAAGCTGCCCATCTCGGCAACCTGCAGGAAGATTCTGACCTGATCCAGCTTGTCCATCGGCAGGGAACGTAGGTTCGGACGAACGCCACCGCCAGCCGTCGCGCATCGCGGCCGGGTCCGGCGGCACAGAGAAAACGGGCACGCAGCCACGAGGCTGCGCGCCCGTCCATTGTCCACGCAAACGCGCCATTGCGGTGCGCCGCGCGGCCCGTTGCCGGGCCGGTTACTTGGTCGTGTAGCCGCCGTTGATCAGGATCGTCTGGCCCGTGATCCACCAGCCGTCGGTGACGAGATGGCGGATGAACGGCACGACGTCCTCGATGTCGGTCAGGCCCGTCTTGCTGAACGGCGACAGCGCGGCCGCCGTCTTGTGGTACGCGACCGCATCGGCGCCCTCGGCCGGGTAGAAGAACGGCGTGTCCATCGGGCCCGGCCCGACGGCCGTCACCGAGATCCCGCGCGCACCGTACTCCTTCGATGCCGCGCGCGTGAAATGCTCGACCGGCGCCTTCGATCCTTCGTACGCCGCATAGAACGGCGTGAACGCGCCGAGCAGCGACGTCACGAGCGTGACGAGCTTGCCGTGATCCTCGAGGTGCCGCCCCGCTTCCTTGATGAAGAAGAACGCCGACTTGCTGTTGACCGCGAACATCTCGTCGTACTCGGCCTCGCTGATCTCGGTGAACGGCTTCTTCAGCACCTTGCCGACCGTGTTGATCGCGATGTCGATCTTGCCGAAGCGCTGCTTCGCGTCGTCGAACAGCTTCTCGACCGCGGCGGCCGTCGTCAGGTCGCCCTGGAACGTGGCCGCTTCCGCGCCGGCCGCACGCACCGCGGCGGCCGTCTCCTCGGCCTGCGCCTGCGACGCGGCGCTGTTGTAGTGAATCGCCACGGCCTTCGCGCCGTGGCTCGCCAGATCCCGCGCGATCAGACCGCCGAGATTCTTTGCGCCACCTGCGATCAGGACGACCTTGTCTGCGAGCGTATGAGTTGCCACGGCTGACTCCTTTTTTCGTTGAACGAAGCTAGGAGTGTAGGCATGCGCGACGCACCGGTCAGCCGGGCACGGCTGGATGGATTATCCAGAAAAACGATCCAATCGAAGCGCGGCAGTGCAGCCTGCCGCACCGACAACCGCGCCTGAATCTGTCCTCGATCGAGTGGCGCCCGTCCCGGCGCCCGCTCAACGCGCGTACAACGCCGCGTCGATCTTGCCGAGCAGCCACTGCATGCCGGCCAGGTGCTGCTGGTCGTGGCTGCACAGGTAGTGGACGAGTCCGCGCACGGTCAGCGACCCGTAGCCTTCGAATTCCCCGGTGCGCGCGAGCTGTTCGGGCGTGAGACGCGACACGAGGTCCAGCGTCTCGCGCCGCGCTTCGCGGATCGCCGCGAGCACGTCGGACGCGTACGCGTCGTTGTAGCGGCGCTCGATCGCGAGCGCGTCGCCGTCGATCGACACGAGCAGCGGCCGGTCTTCGTCGAGCATCCGCCGCAGCCGCACGTGATAGCCGTCGATCTCGATGTCGCGTACGTGGCAGAGCTGCCCGAGCGGCGAGAAATGCTCGCTCGGGATCCCGGCCCAGTCATCGGGCGTCCAGCGCGCGTAGCCGTCGGGCACGGCCGCGAAATGCGCTTCGAGCTGACGGGGGAAATCGGCGAGTGCGTCGAGCGTCGTCGGATTCATGCGGGACTCCCTGTCGGATAGGCGCGACGGCAACCCTGGCACGGGCCTGCCGTCGCCGTTGCGTCACTTCACGCTGAAGCCGTACGCGCCCTGCGTGCGGTGCCCGTCGGTCGCGACGGCCACCCATTTCACCGTATAGGCGCCGGTGCCGACCGCCGTGAGCGGCACCGACATCCGCTTGCGATTCGACGCGTCGATGCGCGCACGGCCGTCCGACACCGTCTTGCCGTCGCCGTCGACGACGACGATCGAGCTGAACGCCGGCTCCAGCGGCTCGGTGAAGTCGATCGTGACGGCGGCCGGTGCGGCAGCCACCGACGCGCCCGCCGCCGGATCGCTCTTCGCGAGGTGCGCGTGCGCGAACGCGGCCGACGAGACGGTCGCGGCAACGATGACGGCCGCGGCGTAGCGGCCGAACGGGAACGAAGCAAAAGGCATGTGCTTTCCGTGAAAAATGAACGGGCGCCGCGCCCCGCGCGGCGTACCGGCAGCTTACCAGCGCATGCGCGTTCATGCCGGTCGCGCGCCATCGCTTGATAGAATGCGCGCGCTATGGATCTCGAAAGCATTCTCTACACCCAGGGCTTCGGCTCGCGCCGCCAGTGCCGCGGCCTGATCGAAGCGGGCCGCGTCACCGTGGCGGGGGCCCGCGCGACCGACCCCGACGCCGCGTTCGATACCGACGGCCTCGTGTTCTCGGTCGACGATACGGCGTGGCCGTTCCACGCACGCGCCTATCTCGCACTCAACAAGCCGGCCGGCTACGAGTGTTCGCGCGACCCGCAACACCACGCGAGCGTATTCAGCCTGCTGCCTGCGCCGCTCGTCGCGCGCGGCGTGCAGTGCGTCGGGCGTCTCGACCAGGACACGACGGGCCTGCTGCTGCTGTCCGACGACGGCCAGTTCGTGCACGCGTACACGTCGCCGAAACGCAAGGTACCGAAGACCTACGTGGCGACCGTGCGCCACCCGCTCGACGACACGCAGCTCGACACGCTGCGCACCGGCGTGCAGTTGCACGGCGAGCCGAAGCCGATCGCGGCGGTCGCCGCCGACGCGCGCGCCCCGCACGCACTGGCGCTGACCGTTCTGGAAGGCAAGTATCACCAGGTCAAACGGATGGTCGCGGCGGCGAGCAATCGCGTCGAAGCGCTGCATCGCGAAAGCATCGGCGGCTTCACGCTGCCGGGCGACCTCGCGCCCGGCGCGTGGCGCTGGCTCGACGACGCCGACCTTGCGGCGCTGCGCAATACCGTCAAAACCCTGTAAGGGAAAATCCGCACGACCGTTCGACGTCCGACCGCATCTCTGCCGCGTGTTCCCCCGCTATACTGAAATCACAAGCTGTACGAGCAGCGATGCAGGGGAGACGTCATGAACAACCATACTTTCGAACTGTCGTACGTGATGATCGCGTTCGCGGTCATCGGTGTCATCGTGATCGGCGGGCTGCTGGCCGCGATGCACATGAAGCACAAATATCATCCGAACCTGATTGGCGCGCTGATCGGCGCGTTGCTGTGCTTCCTGCTGATCGAGGCGTTACCGGCGCTCACCTGACGCGCTGCCCGGCGCGAGCGTTTGAAGGAAATCGTCTACGGTCGGATAGCGCAACGTCACGCACAATTCGGCCTTGAGCCGTGCGTTGGACAGGCGCCGCGACTCGCGCATGAACGACAGCAGTGTCGGTTCGAGCTGACGCTCGGCGTCCGCGCGGCTGACGCGTGGCGGCCTCGGCAGGCCGAGCGCCTGCGCGACCCGGTCGAAATACTCCCCCATCCGCAGTTCGCTGTCGTCCGACGCGTGTACAGCGCGCGCCGGCTTGCCGCGTTCGGCCGCGCGGCGCAGGATCGCCGCGAGATCGTCCGCGTGGATGTGGTTCGTGTAGACGTCGTCGGCCGGTTCGAGCGCCGGCGTGCCGCGCTCGAGCCGCGCGACCGGCAGACGGTTGGCCGCGTAGATCCCGGGAATCCGCACGACGCGCGCGGACAGCACGCCGCGCACCGTCGCCGCACGCAACTGCCGCTCGGCCGACACGCGGCGAAATGCGCGCGGATTCGCGGGGCGCAGCGGCTGCGTCTCGTCGATACGTGCGCCGCCGCAATCGCCGTAAACGCCCGTCGTACTGGCGTAGACGAGCCTCGGCGCACGAAGGCCGTCGGGTACAATACGCGCTGCCCGAACGGGCGCGCCGGCCTGTCGGGCCGCGGTGCGCAGCGTTCGGAGCCGGCCGACCGCCGAGGCCGGCGGCACCGGCGGCCGTCGCGCAGGCACGGTCGTTGCGGCGATCAGCGCACGCGTGCGCCGGTCGTCGCGGCCATCGGACTGCGGCGGTGCGAGATGCAGGATCGTGCGGGCAAGACCCGCGAGGCGGCCAAGCGTCGCCCGGCGATCGAGGTCGCCGACGATCGGTGTTGCGCCCGCGGCGCGCAGTTCGTCGCGACGGGCCGGATGGCTCGTCAGCGCGAAGATCCGCAGGTTGCGGCGCGTGTCGCGCCATTGCGCGACGCAGCGCATGCCGACGTCGCCGCAGCCGACGATCAGTGCGCGCGGCCGGCGCAGGATTCGAGTCGCGATCATGTTGGTTGCGAAATCAGTAGCCACCGTTGCGCGACGCGCAACGGGTTTGCATTGTAGCTGCCGTGCCCGACATGCACGGTCCCCCCATTTTGTTCTAGTTTGGTTCTATGGCATTCAACGTCACTCTCAAGCAAAGCGGCCGGCAATTCCAGGTCGAGTCGGATGAAACCGTGCTGGCGGCCGCGCTGCGCCAGAACGTCCATCTGCCGTACGGCTGCAAGAACGGCGCGTGCGGCTCCTGCAAGGGCCAGATCGTGTCGGGCCAGATCGAACAGGGCCCGCACGCCGCATCGGCACTGTCCAACGACGAGCGCACCCGCGGCCTCGCGCTGCTGTGCTGCTCGAAGGCGCAGTGCGATCTCGAAATCGACGTGCGTGAAATCGCCGGCGTCGACGGCGTGCAGGTCAAGAAGCTGCCGTGCCGGATCGCCGCGCTCGAGCGCAAGGCCGACGACGTGATGGTCGTGAAGCTGCAGCTCCCCGCCAACGAACGCCTGCAGTATCTCGCGGGCCAGTACGTCGAGTTCATCCTGAAGGACGGCTCGCGCCGCAGCTACTCGATGGCGAGCGCACCGCACGAGGAAGGCCCGGTCGAGCTGCACATCCGCCACATGCCGGGCGGCAAGTTCACCGACCACGTGTTCGGCGCGATGAAGGAGCGCGACATCCTGCGCTTCGAAGGCCCGCTCGGCACGTTCTTCCTGCGCGAGGATTCCGACAAGCCGATCGTGCTGCTCGCATCGGGCACCGGCTTCGCGCCGATCAAGGCGATCATCGAGCACGTGAAGCACACGGGCATCACGCGCCCGATGACGCTCTACTGGGGCGCACGCCGCAAGAAGGACATCTACCTCGGCGAACTGGCCGAGCAGTGGGCACGCGAGATCCCGAACTTCAAGTACGTGCCGGTGCTCTCCGAGCCGGACGCCGGCGATCAGTGGACGGGCCGCACCGGCTTCGTCCATCGCGCGGTGATCGAGGATCTGCCCGACCTGTCGGGCTACCAGGTGTACGCATGCGGCGCGCCGGTGATGGTCGAATCCGCGCAGCGCGACTTCACGCAGCACCACGCGCTGCCGGCCGAGGAGTTCTACGCGGACTCGTTCACGAGCGCCGCCGATCTCGCGCATCCGGTCTGAGGCCCGCGCACCCGCGTGCGGCACTGCGCGCCGCGATGTCACATCCGTGGCATCGCGGCGGTTTACAGTGACGCGCGGGATGCCTTATGCTTGCGCACATGAACTGCTTCCTGTCCGCCCTTCGACGTCGCCGCTCGCCGCTCCGCCCGGATGCCGCAGGCTCGTCACGGACTCGCGCGTAACCCCCCACACTGCTTCACCGGTTACGCACAAGCTGTTCGACCCACCAGCCACGGCCTTCCGTGGCTTTTTTATTGCCTGTTTCCCTTTCAACGTCCGCTGGAGTCTGCTGCCATGCCCCTGAACGATTATCCGATCGACTCGCTGATGTACATCACGAACCGCCCCGACATCGTGTTTACGCACGGCAAGGGTTCGTGGCTCTACGATCACACGGGCAAGCGCTATCTGGACTTCATCCAGGGCTGGGCCGTCAACAGCCTCGGCCATTGCAACGAAGGCATCGTCGACGCGCTGAAGACGCAGGCGGAAAAGCTGCTGAACCCGTCGCCCGCGTTCTACAACGAACCGATGGCGAAGCTCGCGGGCCTGCTCACGCAGCACAGCGTGTTCGACAAGGTGTTCTTCACGAACAGCGGCGCGGAAGCGAACGAAGGCGCGATCAAGCTCGCGCGCAAGTGGGGCCGCAAGTTCAAGAACGGCGCGTACGAGATCATCACGTTCGACCACAGCTTCCACGGCCGCACGCTCGCGACGATGTCGGCCAGCGGCAAGCCGGGCTGGGACACGATCTACGCGCCGCAAGTGCCGGGCTTCCCGAAGGCCGAGCTGAACGACATCAACTCGGTCGAGAAGCTGATCACCGACAAGACCGTCGCCGTGATGCTCGAGCCGATCCAGGGCGAAGGCGGCGTGATTCCGGCCACGCGTGAATTCATGCAGGCGCTGCGCGCGCTGACGAAGCAGCACGACCTGCTGCTGATCGTCGACGAAGTGCAAAGCGGCTGCGGCCGCGCAGGCACGCTGTTCGCGTACGAGCTGTCCGGCATCGAGCCGGACGTCATGACGCTCGCGAAAGGCATCGGCGGCGGCGCCCCGCTCGGCGCGCTGCTGTCGAAGGCCGAGTTCGCGGTGTTCGAGGCCGGCGACCAGGGCGGCACGTACAACGGCAACCCGCTGATGACGGCGGTCGGCTATTCGGTGATCTCGCAGCTCGTCGCACCGGGCTTCCTCGAAGGTGTGCGCGCGCGCAGCGAATACCTGAAGCGCAAGCTGCTCGAGCTGTCGGAAGAGCGCGGCTTCGAAGGCGAACGCGGCGAAGGCCTGCTGCGCGCGCTGCTGCTCGGCAAGGACATCGGCCCGCAGATCGTCGAGAAGGCGCGCGACATGCAGCCCGACGGCCTGCTGCTGAACGCCGCGCGGCCGAACCTGCTGCGCTTCATGCCCGCACTGAACGTGACGACCGAGGAAATCGACCAGATGATGGCGATGCTGCGGTCGGTCCTCGACACGCTCTAAGGAGACCACCGCGATGGATGCCGCCGCCGATGCTGTCGCAGTCCGCCCGTTCGAACGCGCCGACACCGATGCCGTGCTCGCGGTATGGCGCGACGCGTTCCCGCAGTACGAAGACGCGGATGCGCCGCCGCACCGCGATCCGCTGCGATCGATCGAGCTGAAGCTCGCGACGCAGCCGGAACTGTTCTTCGTCGCGATCAGCCGCGCACGCGTGGTCGGCACGCTGATGGCGGGTTTCGACGGGCATCGCGGCTGGCTCTACTCGTTCGGCGTATCGAACGACGCACGCCGGCTCGGCATCGGCCGCGCACTGATCGCGCACGCGGAACGCGCGCTCGCCGCGCGCGGCTGCCTGAAGATCAACCTGCAGGTGCTGCCCGGCAACGACGATGCATGCCGCTTCTACGCGGCGCTCGGCTATCGTGTCGAGGAACGCATCTCGTTCGGCAAGACACTGCCGGCCGCGTGAAGCAGAGGCCGGCAGCCCGCTACGTCAACGCGTGATCGGCCCCGCGCCCGGCAGCGGATTGCCGAGCGCGTCGGTCGGCACGGCCTGCTGCTCGAACGCGGCGAAATACGCGGCCCACTGCGACTCGCTCACGCGCACGATCAGCGCGCCGTCCTGCCAGATGTCGTTGTGATCGTTGTGGTCGTCGCCCGCGCGGTGCAGGTAGTTCGAGCCGGTCGACCCCTGGTTCATGTGCGTGTCGTGGATGCCGTTGCCTTGCGAATACGTGCGGCCGAACACGACGACGTCGAGCCCCTGCGACTGCGCGGCGTTCACCAGCCGCAGCAGCGACGGGATCGGCTCCTGATTCTCCGTGCCGTCCATCACGGCGCTCGGGCGCCATGCGCCCGTTTCGTTCAGGATGTCGCTGCGCAGGTAGTCGAGCGCGGGCAACGCTGCCTGCCCCGTCAGGTCCGTATAGCCTTCGGCCGCGGCCGCGAGCGTCTGCGTGATCGGGTGGTGGAAATCGTAGACGAGCTTGTAGTTCAGCAGGTCGTCCGCGTCGTTGGTGCCGACGTTGATCGCGACGTCCCAGTCGCCGCCGGGCAACGCCAGCGTCAGGTGGATGTGGTACTGGATCTCGCTGCCATGCGGCGAGCCCTTCAGCTTCGCCACCGATGTCACCTTCGCCTTCACGAAACCGTAGTCCAGACTCATGCGCGCTCTCCGTGTGCCGACGGGCCGCCGATGCTACACGGCCCATGTGTCGGTTTGCAGGCGACCGGCAACGAGCGGCCGCCCCCATCGTTCCCGCGCCGCGTGCGCGGCGCAACAGTCGAATGGAGTCGCGCCCGCCCACACAAGTTCGACCGGAATCGCATGACACGAAAAAAAAGGCTGTCACGGCATCCCGTGACAGCCTTTCGAAAGCCCGTGTGCGACGCGGCCGGCATCTGCCGTCGCGCGCCACCGGGCCCGCTCATTCACTCACTCATTCACCCAGGTACGCAGCCCGCACCTTCGGGTCGTCGAGCATCTGCTTCGCATCGCCTTCCATCGTGACCGTGCCCGAATCCATCACGTAACCACGGTCGGCCGCCTGCAGCGCGAGGCGCGCGTTCTGCTCGACCAGCA
Organism: Burkholderia sp. AU27893; assembly: GCF_002223205.1. Lineage (NCBI taxonomy): Bacteria > Pseudomonadati > Pseudomonadota > Betaproteobacteria > Burkholderiales > Burkholderiaceae > Burkholderia > Burkholderia sp. AU27893. Next base: position 277,834 of record NZ_NKFD01000002.1, read on the forward strand.
GCACCGTGATGCCCTCCTTCGAGATTTCACGCACCACTTCGAAGATCTTCTCGACCATGATCGGCGACAGGCCCATCGACGGCTCGTCGAGCAGCAGCAGCTTCGGCTTCGACAGGATCGCGCGCGACATCGCCAGCATCTGCTGCTCGCCGCCCGACAGCGTGCCCGCGAGCTGCGTCGCACGCTCCTTCAGGCGCGGGAAGAAGCCGAACATGCGGTCGACGTCCTTCTTGATCTGCTCGCCGTCGTTGCGCAGGTACGCGCCCATCTGCATGTTCTCGACGATCGACATCCGCGCGAAGATCCCGCGGCCTTCCGGCACCATCGCGAGGCCGCGCTTGAGCAGCTCGTGCGTCGGGATGCCCTTGATCGACTTGCCCTCGTACTCGATGTCGCCGGCCGAATACGCCTTCAGACCCGTGATCGCCTTCATCGTCGTGGTCTTGCCCGCGCCGTTCGCGCCGATCAGCGTCACGAGCTCGCCCTGACGGACTTCCATGTCAACGCCCTTGACGGCCTGGATGCCGCCGTAGTTGACCTGCAAGCCCTTGATTTTCAACATTGCCGCTGCCATCAGTGCACCCCTGCGCCGAGATATGCCTCAATCACCTTCGGATTCTTCTGCACGTCCTGCGGCAGACCCTCGGCGATCACCTTGCCGTAATCGAGCACCGTCATCCGGTTGCACAGCCCCATCACGAGCTTCACGTCGTGCTCGATCAGGAGAATCGTGCGGCCGTCCGAGCGGATCTTGTCGAGCAGGCGCGTGAGTTCGACCTTCTCGGTCGCGTTCATCCCGGCCGCCGGCTCGTCGAGCGCGAGCAGCTTCGGGTCGGTGGCCAGTGCGCGCGCGATCTCGAGACGGCGCTGGTGGCCGTACGACAGGTTGCGCGACGTGTAGTCCGCGTACTGCAGCACGCCGACGTATTCGAGCAGCTCGATCGCGCGTTCCTTGATCTCGCGCTCTTCCTGGCGTTCGGCCGGCGTCTGGAACACCGCGCCGAGCAGCCCGTGCTTGGTGCGCACGTGGCGGCCCACCATCACGTTCTCGAGCGCCGTCATCCCGCCGAACAGGCGGATGTTCTGGAACGTGCGCGCGATGCCCGTCTTCGCGACCTGATGCACCGCGGTCGGCTTGTATTCCGAGCCGTCGAGCTTGAACTCGCCGGAGTCCGGCGTGTAGAGGCCCGTGATCACGTTGAAGAACGTCGTCTTGCCGGCGCCGTTCGGGCCGATCAGGCCGTAGATCTCGCCTTCCTTGATTTCGAGGCCGACGTCGGACAGCGCCTGCAGGCCACCGAAGCGCTTGTTCACGCCTTTGACGGACAGTCGGATTTGTTTGTCGCTCATGTGTATATCCCCAGTGTCCGTCGATTAAGCACGAACCGGCTTCTTGCTGTTGCGCTTCGCCAGTTTCGCGATCTTGTCCTCATGCTTCGGCGCGGGCCACAGGCCTTCCGAGCGATACAGCATGATGACCACCATCGCGAGGCCGTACAGCGCCTGACGGATCACTTCCGTATCGACGACGTCGTGGCCGAACAGCGCGTGCTGCAGCGGGCTCATCGTCGAGCGCAGGAATTCCGGGAAGATCGCGAGCAGCACCGCGCCCAGGATCACGCCCGGGATGTGGCCCATGCCGCCGAGCACCACGCAGGCCAGCACGACGATCGATTCCCAGAACGTGAACGATTCCGGCGACACGAAGCCCTGGAACGAACCGAACATCGCACCCGACAGGCCGCCGAACGACGCACCCATCGCGAACGCGAGCAGCTTCACGTTGCGGGTGTTGATGCCCATCGCCTTCGCCGCGATCTCGTCTTCGCGGATCGCCGCCCATGCGCGGCCGATACGCGAGTGCTGCAGGCGCGTACACACCCAGATCACCAGCAGCGAGCAGAGCACGAACAGGTAGTAGTACATGTAGACCGACGGCAGCTGGATCCCGAACAGCGAGTGCGTCTGCGCGAGGCTGAAGTCGCCGATGTGCACCGGATCGATGCCCGTGATCCCCTTCGGGCCGTTGGTGATGTTCACCGGACGGTCGAGGTTGTTCATGAAGATCCGGACGATTTCACCGAAGCCGAGCGTCACGATCGCCAGGTAGTCGCCGCGCAGGCGCAGCGTCGGCGCGCCGAGCAGGATCCCGAAGGTCGCCGCCAGCGCCATCGCGATCGGCACGATGATCAGGAACGGGATGTGCAGCCCGTTCGGCGCGAGCGCCGCGATCCACTCGAATTGCGAGCTCAGGTGCGGCGAGCTCAACAATGCCGCCGTGTACGCACCCACCGCGTAGAACGCGATGTAACCCAGGTCGAGCAGGCCGGCGAAGCCGACCACCACGTTCAGGCCCAGCGCGAGCATCACGTACAGCATCGCGAAGTCGAGCACGCGGACCCAGTAGTTGCCGCCGGCCGAGCCGATGATGATCGGCGCCGCGATCACGAAGACCGCGGTCAGGAGGCCGATGATGACCGTCTTGGTGGTGTTGCGCTCTTCGACGAGCGACGTCGAGGATTCGATCGGTTGAATGGATGTCATGTTGTTTGCTCCCTTCCGTTACGCGCGATCCGCGACACGTTCGCCCAGCAGGCCGGACGGACGGAACACCAGCACGATGATCAGCACGATGAAGGCGAACACGTCCTGGTAGTTACTGCCGAATACGCCGCCCGTGAGGTTGCCGATGTAGCCGGCCCCGAGCTGCTCGATCAGGCCGAGCAGCACGCCGCCGACCATCGCACCGCCGAGGTTGCCGATCCCGCCCAGCACCGCGGCCGTGAATGCCTTCATGCCGGGGATGAAGCCCATGTAGAAGTGCACGTTGCCGTATTCGGATGCGATCATCACGCCGGCCAGCGCGGCGAGCGCGGAGCCGATCATGAACGTCGCGGAGATCACGAAGTTTGGGTTCACGCCCATCAGGCTCGCGGTGTTCGGGCTTTCGGCGATCGCGCGCATCGCGCGGCCGAGCTTGGTCTTGTGCACGAGCAGCAGCAGGCCGCCCATTACGATGAACGCCACCGCGATGATCACGATTTCAGTCACCGAGATCACGGCGCCGGGCGTCGTGTCGGTGGCCTTGATCACGTTGATCGGATCGGTCGGCAGCAATTGCGGGAACGGCAGCGGGTTGCGCGACCAGATGATCATCGCGGCGGTCTGCAGCAGGATCGACACGCCGATCGCGGTGATCAGCGGGGCGAGGCGCGGTGCGCGACGCAGCGGCCGGTAGGCGACCCGTTCGATCGTGAAGCCGACGAATGCACAGACGACTGCGGCGATGCCCAGGCCGATCGTCAGCGTCGCGACGTTGCCGAGTCCGGGGAAATGGTTCTGCAGCACGGTGATGGCCGACAGGGCGACCATCGCGCCGATCATCAGCACGTCGCCGTGCGCGAAGTTGATGATGCCGAGAATGCCGTACACCATCGTGTAGCCCAACGCGATGATGGCGTAGACACTGCCGAGCACCAGCCCGTTGAGAACCTGCTGGACGAAAATATCCATTTAAAGCTCCTTGGCCCGTGCTGCCGGAGGACGTTGCGCCCCGCGGGTAAGCGAGGAATCGCGCCTTCTCGGCGACACTGCGGGTACTAGTCGATACCGGTAAGGGTGGATCGTCCCGGCGCGCGCCGCCCGGCCTGTACGGCCGGACCTGCCGCCGGAGCGGATACAAAAACGGCACCGCACTGTTCCGGTGCCGTCATGAGTCCCGTCGCTAAATCGTCACGACATCGAGGACGGTGTTCGTGGCCTCCTTGAAGTCGTAGGGCAGCATGCCGAGACGGCCATCGTCCGGTTGCCCGGCATCCGTGCCTTTTCCCGTCCGGTGCGAGGCGAGCCCCGCACCCGGGCGGATCGGATTCCGTGCCGCGCTGCCTCGCAAGGCACCGCGAACGCCGCGCCCGACATTCGTCAGGACTACGTCGGAATCCATCGTACGAACCAGACCGCGCGCCGCGACATCATTGCTCGCGGCAACGCGCTGTTTCGTCGAATCGAAATGAAAGGGGACCGGCGACATCGGCACGCTGCCCGCATCGCCGGGCACCCGGGCCGGCCTGCGTCGATCGGCGCGCACGGTCGCTGTCACGCCACGACCGGCGGCCTGCTGTGCTGCACCCTGCGTGCCCGCTGCCTGGCCGTTCGCCAGGCCAAGCGCGTTGATTTCCTCGATCGCCAAACGTGCCCCGTTTTCCTTGTCCTTGCCCAATTGCGCGATGCGGCCCGCAAAGGGTGCCGCACGACCGGTTCCGGCGACGCGCACGCCGCTGGCCGGCGGTGCCGCGAACACCGCAGCCTCCCTCCCCGCCTCGTCGTCGCTCTTTTTGCTGCAGCCGGCAAGCATTGCAACCGGTGCGGCGACGGACATGGCGTAAGCCAACTTCACATGCATTGAGTGGTCTCCCGCGCCTTGCCAAAATCCGATTTCAAAGCCATTCAGGCCTGAAAACGGGCGCATTGTAACTCCATTTATAGGACGCCAATAATCCTGATTCGATGGGGTTTTCCTGCATTGCAACCAATTTTGAGAGACGCTTGAAAGCACGCAGAGCAACCCGGTTGCACCATTGATCCGAATATTGGTTGCGATTGCGAATTCGACAGGCAAAAAAAAGCGCGCCGTCAGGCGCGCTTCGGTGTTCCGCGGGTGCAATGCGGCAATCAGGCGGCGGGCGGCAGGTTCAACCCGCGCGGCAGCGGAAACGACACGTTTTCCTCGATGCCGTCGAGCGCGCGCACATTGCGCACACCGAGTTCGCGCAGCCGTGCGATCACGGCCTGGGCGAGCACTTCGGGGGCCGACGCGCCGGCCGTCACGCCGATGCGGCGCTTGCCCGCGACCCATGCCGGATCGATCTGGTCGGGCGCATCGACCATGTAGGCGGCCACGCCGCGCTTCTCGGCCACTTCACGCAGGCGGCTCGAATTCGAGCTGTTCGGGCTGCCGACGACGATCACGACATCGCACTGCGGCGCCATGAACTTCACGGCATCCTGGCGGTTCTGCGTCGCGTAGCAGATGTCCTGCTTCTTCGGCTCGCGGATCTTCGGATACTTCGCCTTCAGCGCGCCGATGATCTCGGCCGCGTCGTCGACGGACAGCGTCGTCTGCGTGACGAGCGCGATGCGTTCGGGATCGGCGAGCTCGAGCTTCTGCACGTCCTCGACGCTCTCGACGAGATGCATGCCGCGCTCGACCTGCCCCATCGTGCCTTCGACTTCCGGATGGCCCTTGTGCCCGATCATGACGATGTCGACGCCGTCCTGGCGCATCTTCGCCACTTCGACGTGCACCTTCGTGACGAGCGGGCAGGTTGCGTCGTAAATGCGCAACCCGCGCACGTCGGCCTCGTCGCGCACGGCCTTCGACACGCCGTGCGCGCTGAAGATCACGGTATTGCCGGCCGGCACTTCCTCGAGTTCCTCGACGAAGATCGCGCCTTTCTTCTTCAGATCCTCGACCACGTACTTGTTGTGGACGATCTCGTGACGGACGTAGATCGGCGCACCGTGCATCGCGATGGCGCGCTCGACGATCTCGATCGCGCGATCGACGCCCGCGCAGAAACCGCGCGGCTGGGCCAGCAGGATTTCGGCATCGGCGGCGACGGTCTGCCCGGACAGCGTATCGGTGGTGCTCATGATTACAGGATTCCGATGATTTTCACTTCGAACGTGAGCGCTTGGCCCGCGAGCGGATGATTGAAGTCGAACAGTGCCGAGGTTTCGCTGACTTCCTTCAGCACCCCGGCGTATCGGCCGCCGTCCGGCGCGTTGAACTCGATCAGTTCGCCCGGCGTGAAATCGTCGCCGACCATCCCGTTCTCGCGCAGCGTCGACAGCGTCACGCGCTGGAGCATGTCGGGATTCCGGGGACCGAACCCCTGTTCGGGGGCTAGCTGAAAAGTCGAGTGGTCGCCGACCCTGAGGCCGATCAGAATCTGTTCCAGCGACGGCGCCAGTTGCCCCGCGCCGAGCAGCAGCGTGGCCGGCTTGTCGGTGAAGGTGTTGACGATATCGGCGCCGTCGGCGAGTGCCAGCCGGTAATGCAGTGTGACGTGGGAACCGGGCTTCACTTCGGATAGATCGATGAGGCTCATGAATTACTCGTTCAGTCGGCGCCCGATACGGCCGAAAGGCCCGGCGCAAAACCAATATTGTAAGTCACCTGAGCGCGCAAGGCGGAAAGTGCGACGACGTCGCGCACACTGCCCCGCCGCCAATGGAGTTTCAAGCATGCTGTCACCCTGCCCAGCCTTGCCGCCCGCCGAATGCCGCGACAGCGCCGATCTGCCGGCCGATCCGCCCGGCCGCGTCATCCCGATCCACCGGCGCAAGCACCGCCTGCGCGGCTGGCGGCCCGAGCGGCCACGCGAGCGATTGCTGGAGCGCGGGCCGGCGGCGCTCACCGACGACGAACTGGTCGCCCTGCTGCTCGGCACGGGCAAGCCCGGGCACGATGTGTTCACCACCGCCCGCGCACTGGTCAAGCAGTTCAAGTCGTTGCACGGACTGCTCGAGGCAACCACCGGCGATTTCGAGGCGCACCCCGGCATCGGCCCCGCGCGCGCCGCGCGGCTGGTTGCTGTCATCGAGATCGCGCGTCGCATGCTCAAGGAGAAAGCGCACGAGAAGATGCCGATCGACTCACCCCGCGCGGTCGAGGACTATCTGCGGCTGAAGATCGGCGCGCGTCCGTACGAAGTGTTCGCCGCGGTCTACCTCGACGCGCGCCACGGCCTGATCGACATGGAGGAAATCACGCGCGGCTCGCTGACGCGCATGGCGGTCTACCCGCGCGAGATCGTGCGCCGCGCGATGGCATACAACGCCGCGGCACTGATCGTCGCCCACAACCATCCGTCGGGCGCCGTGCAGCCGAGCGCGGAAGATCGCCGCCTGACCCGCGTGCTGCACGACGCGCTCGCGCTCGTCGATGTCAGGCTGCTCGATCACGTCGTGATCGGCACGGGTGATACTTTTTCGTTCGCGCGGGCCGGTTGGATGTAGACTGTGCGGTTGCGGCCCGCCCAACGGCGCCGCAACGGCGATGCGAAATTAGGTTTGATTTTTCTGAACTTTTTCTGCTAGAATCGCCGTCTGTCTTTTTTCCAACCAGTTCTAGCCATCGAAGGGCCTTGTCTGTAAGGGCTTCGGCGTTCTGAGTGCAGCCATGGATCACGTGGCGGTACGATGGAACCTTCATCGGCGATCGAACCCCGAATTTAGCGTATTAGGAGTGCTCTCATGGCACGCGTATGCCAAGTAACTGGGAAAGCGCCGATGAGCGGCAACAACGTTTCCCACGCCAACAACAAGACGAAGCGCCGCTTCCTGCCGAACCTGCAAAACCGCCGGTTCTGGGTAGAGAGCGAAAACCGCTGGGTGCGCCTGCGCGTCTCGAACGCCGGCCTGCGCCTGATCGACAAGAACGGCATCGATTCCGTGCTCGCTGACCTGCGCGCACGCGGCGAAGCCTAAGCCCAAGGAGCACAATCATGGCAAAAGGCGCACGCGACAAGATCAAGCTTGAGTCGACCGCTGGTACGGGTCACTTCTACACGACCACGAAGAACAAGCGCAACATGCCGGAAAAGATGGCGATCAAGAAGTTCGATCCCGTCGTCCGCAAGCATGTGGAATACAAAGAAACCAAGATCAAGTAATCTCCGGTTTCTGCTAGCCTGACGGCGACCGAAAAGCCCCGCACATGCGGGGCTTTTTGTTTTGCGCGCACGCTCCGGCGCGACGCGGTATGCTCTCCCCTTTCCGCGGCCACGGCTGCCGGAACGCACAAGATCAAAAGCGTAACGATGGAGATGCAGCATGAAATTCGACGTGGCGATCGTCGGCAGCGGCCTGGCAGGGCTGTCGGTCGCACTCAACCTGGCCAGCACGCGACGTGTCGCGCTGATCGCGAAACGGTCGATGATGGAGGGCGCGAGCGATAACGCGCAAGGCGGCATCGCCGCAGTCCTCGATTCGGCGGACAGCATCGAGAACCACGTCGACGACACGCTGGTTGCCGGTGGCGGCTTGTGCGACGAAGGCGCGACGCGCTATATCGTCGAACACGGCCGCGAAGCGATCGAATGGCTGATCTCGCAGGGCGTGCCGTTCACGAAGGACGACGCGGCCGAGCTCGGCTTCCACCTCACGCGTGAAGGCGGCCATAGCCACCGCCGGATCATCCACGCGGCCGACGCGACCGGCCATGCGGTGCTCGCCACGCTGTCGGCGCGTGCACGTCAGCATCCGAACATCACGTTCTTCGAAAACCACCACGCGATCGACCTGATCACGTCGGATCGGCTCGGCCTGCCCGGCCGCCGCTGTCACGGCCTGTACGCGCTCGACGTCGACAACGACCGCACGATCACGATCGAGGCGCCGCATACGGTGCTCGCCACGGGCGGCGCCGGCAAGGTCTACCTGTACACGACGAACCCCGACACCGCGACCGGCGACGGCATCGCGATGGCGTGGCGCGCAGGTTGCCGCGTGTCGAACATGGAATTCATCCAGTTCCACCCGACCTGCCTGTTCCATCCGTATGCGAAATCGTTCCTGATTTCCGAAGCCGTACGCGGCGAAGGCGGCCTGCTGAAGCTGCCCGACGGCACGCGCTTCATGCCCGCGCACGATCCGCGCGCGGAACTCGCGCCACGCGACATCGTCGCGCGCGCGATCGACTTCGAGATCAAGAAGCGCGGGATCGACTGCGTGTATCTCGACATCAGCCACCAGCCGGAAGCGTTCCTGCGCGAACACTTCCCGACGATCCACGCGCGCTGCCTCGAATTCGGCATCGACATCGCGAAAGAGCCGATTCCGGTCGTGCCGGCCGCGCACTACACGTGCGGCGGCGTCGTCACCGACCTCGCCGGGCGCACCGATCTCGCGGGCCTGTATGCGGTCGGCGAAACGTCGTACACGGGGCTTCACGGCGCGAACCGGCTCGCGAGCAACTCGCTGCTCGAATGCCTCGTGATCGGCCGCGCGGCGGCCGAGGCGATCGAAGCTGCGGGCTTCGATGCCGAAACGCCGGCCGCGCTGCCCGCGTGGGACGAAAGCCGCGTGTCGGATGCGGACGAGGAAGTCGTCGTTGCGCACAACTGGGACGAGCTGCGCCGCCTGATGTGGAACTACGTCGGCATCGTGCGCACCGACAAGCGCCTCGAACGCGCGAAGCACCGGCTGTCGCTGCTGCGCGACGAGATCCAGGAGTACTACGCGAACTTCCGCGTGACGCGCGACCTGCTCGAACTGCGCAACCTCGTCGACGTGGCGACGCTGATCGTGAAGAGCGCGCACTCGCGCCGCGAAAGCCGCGGGCTGCACTACAGCCGCGACTGGCCGAACTCGCTGCCGAAGGCGCTGCCGAGCGTGCTCACGCCGCGCGCACGTCGCTGAGCGGTACGCCCTTCCCGGCTGCGGCCGCACAGGAAAAAAGCCGTTGGCGTTTGCGCGCCAACGGCTTTTTTGTCTGATCGAACGCGTTCGGTCAGTCGACGATCCGCATCGAATAGTCCGTCGCGCGCACGTCCTTCGTCAGCGCGCCGATGGAGATACGGTCGACCCCCGTTTCCGCAAACGCACGCACCGTATCGAAATTGACGCCGCCCGACACTTCGAGCACGGCCTTGCCGTTCGCCACGCGCACCGCTTCACGCATCATGTCGAGCGTGAAGTTGTCGAGCAGCACCGACTGCGCGCGATGTGCGAGCGCCGTATCGAGTTGTGCAAGCGTCTCGACTTCGACCTGCACGGGCACGCCCGAGTCCAGCGCGAACGCCGCGTCGAGCGCCTCGCCGACACCGCCTGCCGCCGCGATGTGGTTTTCCTTGATCAGGATGCCGTCATACAGCGCGAGACGCTGGTTCTCGCCGCCGCCGACGCGCACCGCATACTTTTGCGCGAGCCGCAGGCCCGGCAGCGTCTTGCGCGTATCGAGGATCTTCGCGCGCGTGCCTTCGACGCGATCGACGTAACGACGCGTCGCGGTCGCGACGCCCGACAGCAATTGCAGGAAGTTCAGCCCGTTGCGCTCCGCCGTCAGCAGCGCGCGCGCCGGCCCTTCGAGTTCGCAGACGGTCGAATCGGGCGACATACGATCGCCTTCGCGATAACGCCACTGCACGACGATCGCCGGATCGATCTGGGCAATCACGGCCTCGAACCACGGCACGCCGCACAGCACGGCTTCCTCGCGCACGATGATGCGTGCACGGCGACGTCCGCCGGCCGGTACGAGCCGCCCGGTCTGGTCGCCGGTGCCGACGTCTTCCGCGATCGCATCGGCCACGTTGCGCGCGATCGCATCGTCGAATGCCGCGCCGTACTGCTCGCGGACGATGTTGAACAGCGGGGATACTGCGGAGTTCGCGCCGCCTTCCGCCGGGCCGCCCCCAAGGAAGGTGGCCGCCCCCTCGGGGGCCAGCGAACGAATGTGAGCGTGGGGGCTATTCATTACGCAGCCCCCACGTTCGCAAACAATTGCTGATCGCGCTGCAGATCGCCGCTCGCCTGCACGCGCTTCTTGTGCGCGGCTGCGAAATCGAGCATCCGGTCGATCGGCAGGCGTGCGCGCTCGCCGATCGCGGGATCGACGAAGATCTCGTTGTGGCCGCGTTCGAGCACGTCGGCGAGGTTCGCGAGGCCGTTCATCGCCATCCACGGGCAGTGCGCGCAGCTCTTGCAGGTGGCGCTGTTGCCGGCCGTCGGTGCGGCGATGAAGGTCTTGCCGGGCGCCGCAAGCTGCATCTTGTGCAGGATGCCGAGATCGGTCGCGACGATGAAGTGCGTTGCGTCGAGCTTGACCGCCGCGTCGATCAGTTGCGTGGTCGAGCCGACCACATCGGCCTGCGCGACGACGTTTTCCGGCGATTCCGGGTGGACGAGCACCTTCGCGTCCGGATACTCGGCGCGCAGCAGGTCGAGCTCGATACCCTTGAATTCGTCGTGAACGAGGCACGAGCCTTGCCACAGCAGCATGTCCGCGCCGGTTTTCTTCTGGATGTAGCTGCCGAGATGGCGATCCGGCGCCCAGATGATCTTCTCGCCACGTGCGTGCAGGTCAGCCACGATCTCAAGGCCGATCGACGACGTGACCATCCAGTCCGCGCGCGCCTTCACGGCGGCGCTGGTATTCGCGTAGACGACGACGGTGCGGTCGGGATGCGCATCGCAGAACGCCGAGAATTCGTCGACGGGGCAGCCGAGGTCGAGCGAGCAAGTCGCGTCGAGATCGGGCATCAGGATGCGTTTGTTCGGGCTCAGGATCTTCGCGGTTTCGCCCATGAAGCGCACGCCGGCGACGACCAGCGTCTGCGCGTCGTGGTCACGGCCGAAGCGGGCCATTTCGAGCGAATCGGCGACACAGCCGCCGGTTTCGTCGGCGAGTTCCTGCAACTCGGCGTCGACGTAGTAGTGCGCGACCAGCACGGCCTTTTCGCGCACGAGCAATGCCTTGATGCGCGCTTTCAGCGCGGCCCGCTCTTCGGCGGACGGTGCATCGGGCACCTTGGCCCAGGCCTGCCCCACGCCGCATACGGTCCCTGCTGCAACGGGCCGGTCGTACTCGACGGGTTTGATCGTCGATTGCATCTCCATATCTCCTGTCGACCAGCGTTAGCGCTTTAGCGCTTACTCTGATCCCATGCTTCGCGGTCGATCAGAGTTAGTGCCTTAGCGCCCACTCCGATCCCATCCCCTGCGTTCGCCCCGGAGCAACACTTCCCCGTTGCCCCAAGCCTCATACCAATCCGGCCCTGCCAATCACCATTCAAAAACCGGCGGACCAAATAAAAAACCCCGCCAACGCGGGGTTTTTGACGTCCTTAGATTCTAATCGATTTCGAATCAGGCGTAGCGGCGCAGGCGCGTCGCAAATTCCTGCAGCGCCTTGATGCCGCTTTGTTCTGCGCGATGGCACCAATCCTGCAATTGCGCGAGAAGCTGTTCGCGCGATGCCGTCGAACGATCCCAGATCGCGGCAAGATCCTGGCGCAGCTGGAAGTACGTTTGCAGCTTCTGGCTGTTCGCGAAGATTTCCGGCAGCAGCTTCTTCTGCGGCTCGTCGAGGCCGTCGGCGTCCTTGTGGAACCACTTGCGCGCGCCGCGCATCATTTGGTACTTCTCGCCGCCGATTTCCTTCAGGTGCGCAAGCTCCTGGCGGTACGCACGCTTCACGGCCTTGCCGTAGCGCGCCATCACTTCGTAGCGGTTCGACAGCACGGCCTGCAGCGTCTCCTGGTCGAGCACCGTCTTCGGCTTGTTCAGGCGCGGCGTGGGCGCGACCTTCTTCACCTTCGCGAGACCGAACGCCGACATGATGCGGATGTACATCCAGCCGATGTCGAACTCGTACCACTTGTTCGACAGCTTCGCCGACGTCGCGAACGTGTGGTGGTTGTTGTGCAGTTCTTCGCCGCCGATCACGATGCCCCACGGGAACAGGTTCGTGCTCGCGTCGGCCGAGTTGAAGTTGCGATAGCCCCAGAAGTGACCGAAGCCGTTGACGACGCCAGCCGCCCAGAACGGAATCCAGACCATCTGCACGGCCCACACGGTCAGGCCGATCACGCCGAACAGCGCGACGTCGATCACCATCATCAGGCTGATGCCGAGAATCGGGTACTTCGAATAGACATTGCGCTCGACCCAGTCGCTCGGCGTGCCGTGACCGAACTTGCGCATCGTCTCTTCGTTCTTCGCTTCCGCGCGATACAGCTCGGCGCCTTCGAGGAACACCTTCCAGATGCCGCGCGTCTGCGGGCTGTGCGGATCTTCCTCGGTCTCGCACTTCGCGTGGTGCTTGCGGTGAATCGCGGCCCACTGGCCGGTCAGCATGCCGGTCGTCATCCACAGCCAGAGGCGGAAGAAGTGGCTCGCGATCGGATGCAGCTCAAGCGCGCGGTGCGCCTGGCAGCGGTGCAGGTAGACCGTCACGCCGATGATCGTGACGTGCGTGACGGCGAGCGCGAACAGCGCGACCTGCCACCACGAAAAATGCAGGAGCCCGTGGGAAAGAAAATCGAGCAGGGAATTCAACAAGGCAGTTACCTGTGATGAGAGCGACGTCGGCACGCGCCGAGCGTCAGAAAAATGAAAGCATACCGCGTGTAGACCAGAATTTTACTTCAACCGTTCCAAGTCTTTGTAAAAAATGAACATTTTCTTGCCATGACGCAACAAACCCAGTCCATGGGCGGACTGGGAAAGGCCCGCGATCCGGTTCCGGCCGCGGGGTCGATACGATTGCAGACCGGCGCCCGTCATGCCGCCGGTGCGTGCCCGTCCACGGCGCCGTTGCCGGCCGTCACGCCCGTGGCGGAAAAGGCGTCGGGCACCCCGACGACGCGCACTTCGCGCTGCGGGAACGGAATCGAAATCCCGTGCTCGCTGAACAGGCGCCAGATGTTCCGGTTCACGCTCGAACGCACGCCGGACGTGCCTTTCGCCGAATCCTCGATCCAGAAACCGAGCTCCAGGTCGATCCCGTCCGCCCCGAAACTCACCAGATACGGGGTCGGAGCAGGCTCCACCAGCACGCGCGGCACACCCTTGGCCGCCTCGGCGAGCAGCGTGAGCGCGTGCTCGACGTCGCTCGTGTATGCGACCTGCACGGCGACCTTCGCGTAGCCGCGCGTCAGGTACGACGACTGGTTCTGCACGACGTCGGTGATCAGCTTTTCGTTCGGGATCAGCGTCTCGTTGCCGTCGAGGCCGCGCACGACCGTGTAGCGCGTGCGGATCTGCGTGACCACGCCCTGCAAGCCGCCGACGCTGATCGCGTCGCCGAGCCGCAGCGAGCGGTCGAGCAGGATGATGAAGCCCGACACGTAGTTGCTGGCGATCTTCTGCAGCCCGAAACCGAGGCCGACACCCACCGCGCCGCCGAACACGCCGAGCACGGTCACGTCGATGCCGACCAGCGACAGCCCGATCAGGATCGCCGCGAACACGAGCAGCGCGCGGCCGATCCGCGACAGCACGACCTTCAGGTTCGCGTCGAGCGTGCTCGCGCGCGTGAGGCGATCCTCGAGCACCGAGCCGAGCCACATCGCGACCATCAGCGTCACGCACACCCACAGCGCGCCGGAGATCACCGACAGCAGCGTGAGATGTGCATTGGCGACCCGGAACTGCACGCTGTCGAGCCAGCCGAGCACGTCACGCTGGATGCCGAGCACGGTCAACACCATCGCGGCCCACACGACGGTCGACACGATCTTCTCGACGATCGACAGCCATGCATGCGTGTGGCCGTCGCGCGCGAACACGCGCCGCGCAAAGAAGAACAGCACGTAGATCAGCCCGATGCCGAACAACGGCACGAGCGCGAGCGACAGCAGCGACGTCGACATGAACGGGTCGAACGCGAGCTGCGCACCGCCCACGAATACGCTGCCGAACAGCGGGAACAACGCGCGCTTCAGGCTTTGCGCACCCGCGCCGGGCGCACGTCCGGCCGCCCGGCGGCGCGCGTCGATCCGGCCGTGCACGAAGCGCGCAGCCACCCATGCGAAGCACAGCGCGCCGATGAGGATCGCCGCCTGCCAGATCATCACCGGCTGGTGGAAATCGCGGATGACCAATGCCAGCCGGTGCGACAGCAGGCGGCTCTGCAGATTCTCCATCGTCCGTCCAGCCCGCCGTTACTGCGCCGCGCGCCGTTCGAGCACCGCGGCGAAGAAGCCGTCGGTCGCGTGGCGATGCGGCCACAGCGACAGGTAGTCGCCCGTCTCGAGCTCGATGCGCTGGTCGTCCAGCACCTTCTGCGCCGGTACCAGCACGAAGTCGGGATGGTCGGCCAGGAACTGTTCGACGATGCGTTCGTTCTCGGCGTCGAGCACGCTGCAGGTCGCGTAGACGAGCCGGCCGCCCTTCTTCACCAGGCGCGCGGCGCTCGCGAGGATCGACGCCTGCTTCGGCGTCAGCTCGTCGATCGCTGTGCGCGTCTGGCGCCACTTCAGGTCCGGGTTGCGGCGCAGCGTGCCGAGGCCGCTGCACGGCGCATCGACCAGCACGCGGTCGATCTTGCCGGCGAGCCGCTTGATCTTCGCATCGTGTTCGCTGTCGATCAGCACGGGGTTCACGTTCGACAGCCCGCTGCGCGCGAGGCGCGGCTTCAGCTTCGCCAGGCGCTTCTCCGACACGTCGAACGCGTAGAGGCGCCCGGTCGAGCGCATCATCGCGCCCAGCGCGAGCGTCTTGCCGCCCGCCCCCGCGCAGAAATCGACGACCATCTCGCCGCGGCGCGGCGCGACCAGCGAACACAGCAGTTGGCTGCCTTCGTCCTGCACCTCGATCGCGCCTTCCTCGAACAGCCTCAGGCGCGTCAGCGCCGGCTTGCCGACCACGCGCACGCCGAACGGGGAAAACGGCGTCGCGCCCGCATCGATGCCTTCCGCGCGCAGCCCGTCGATGACCTGGTCACGGGTGGCCTTCTGCACGTTGGCGCGCAGGTCGAGCGGCGCCGGGTAGTTCAACGCGGCCGCGAGCTGCGCGAGCTCGTCGGCGTCGAACCGGGCCGACAAGGCCTGGTGGATCCAGTCGGGCAGGTTCGTGCGGATGCGCACCGGCAGGCTCGCCGGATCGATCTTCGACACGTGCTCGAGCCATGCGGCCTCGGTGTCGGACAGGAACGGCTTCAGCGCATTGCGGCCGGCCGTCTGCATCAGGCCGAGCAGCGTGAGGCGCCGCGCGGGCGTGCCCGTGCCGCTCTCGGCGAGATGCGAAAACTCCATCTTGCGGCGCAGCACCGCGAACACGGCCTCGGCGATCACGCCGCGCTCGGCATGCCCGAGCTTCGGATGCGCGCGGAAGAACCGGCTCGTCGTCGCGTCGGCGGGGCCGGCGAACTTCAGCACCTCGGCCAACAAAGTCTCGGTCTGGCCGATCAGGAATCCGTGCAGTTTCATACGCCCTCACTCGTTTCGGTATGCGGTTGATCCGCGAAAATCCAGCGCGCCTCTTCCGGCGCCACCACTGCACGGCCGTTCTCGAGGCGCAGACGCCCCTCGATGAACCAGCGCACCGCGCGCGGATACAGCACATGCTCGACCGTCAGCACACGCTGCGCGAGCGCGGCCGCGTCGTCGCCCGCGCGCACGGGCACCGCGCCCTGCGCGACGATCGCGCCGCTGTCGAGCTCGGGAATCACGAAATGCACGCTCGCGCCATGCAGCGCGACCCCCGCGTCGAGCGCCTGCTGGTGCGTGTGGATGCCCTTGAAGCTCGGCAGCAGTGACGGATGGATGTTCAGCAGCCGGCCTTCGTATCGTCTGACGAATGTGGGCGTGAGAATGCGCATGAAGCCGGCGAGGACCACGAGATCGGGCGCGAATCGGTCGATCTCGGCGGCGAGCGCCGCATCGAAGCTGTCGCGGCCGTCGAACGACCGGTGGTCGACCACCGCCGTCGCCACCCCGTGCGACGCGGCAAATGCCAGGCCGGCCGCGTCGGGCCGGTTGGCGATCACGGCCGCAATCTCGGCCGGCCAGCGTTCCTGCGCGCACGCGCGGACGATGGCCTCCATGTTGCTGCCGCGACCGGAAATCAGGATCACGAGTTTTTTCATCCGCGAATTTTACCATTCGCCCCCGCGTTTCCCCCCTTCTCGGCCGCCCGCGCGCCCGAACGTTTATAATCTTTTGCTTTGCGGCATCCCACCGCCCATTCCCCGACGCTGCATCCGCTATCGTGAAAGTCTTCCGCGGCCTGCCCAACGCCGAGAGCCGCGCCCCGTGCGCGCTGACGATCGGCAACTTCGACGGTGTCCATCGCGGCCACCAGGCCCTGCTCGCGCGCGTGCGCGCGGCAGCGGACGCGCGCGGCCTGCCCGTGTGCGTGATGACGTTCGAACCGCACCCGCGCGAATTCTTCAACCCGGCCGGCGCACCGCCGCGCATCGCGATGCTGCGCGACAAGCTCGAGGCGCTGCGCGATCACGGCGTCGACCGCGTGGTCGTCGAGCATTTCAACCACACGTTCGCGAGCCAGTCGCCGCAGGCGTTCGTCGAACGCACGCTGGTGAACGGGCTGCACACGCGCTGGATGATGGTCGGCGACGATTTCTGCTACGGCGCGAAACGCGCGGGCACCTTCGACACGCTGCAGGCAGCCGGTGCGCAGTACGGCTTCGAGGTCGAGCAGATGGGTACGGTGGCCGGCAGCGACGGCACGCGCATCTCGAGTTCGGGCGTGCGCGCCGCGCTCACGGCCGGCGATCTCGATGCGGCCGCGCAGGCGCTCGGCCATGGCTATGCGATCAGCGGCCACGTCGCGCACGGGCTGAAGCTCGGCCGCGACCTCGGCTTCCCGACGCTGAACCTGCCGATCGCACACAAGCGGCCGGCGCTCGCGGGCATCTTCGTCGTGCAGGTGCACGGCCTCGGTCCCGCCCCGCTGCCGGGCGTCGCGAGCCTCGGCCTGCGCCCGACCGTCGACGATTCGGGCCGCGTGCTGCTCGAAGTTCACCTGCTCGACTGGCACGGCGATGCCTATGGCAAGCTCATCCGCGTCGAATTCCTGAAGAAGCTGCGCGACGAGGCGAAATTCGACGATCTCGAGACGCTGTCGCGCGCGATCGCACTCGACGTCGCGAATGCGCGTGCGTACTTCATCGAGCGCGACCGTGCGCCGGGCAGCCGCGCCACGGGCTTCGCGACGTCGGCCACCGACCGAATTAGCTGATCCGGACGGCGGCGCCCCGCGCCGCACCCTCGCGCCGCCCAGTCGCGCGCATCCCCGATTCACGACGCTCGCGCGTCCCCCGAGATTGAGATAGCGATTCCATCATGAGCAACAAGAAAGCCGATTCGAAACCGCAGGCCAAGTATCCGGTCAACCTGCTCGACACGCCGTTCCCGATGCGCGGCGACCTGCCCAAGCGCGAGCCGCAGTGGGTCAAGGAATGGGAAGAGCGCGGCATCTACGAGAAGATCCGCGCGGCCAGCGCCGGCCGGCCGAAGTTCATCCTGCACGACGGCCCGCCGTATGCGAACGGCGACATCCACCTCGGCCACGCCGTCAACAAGATCCTGAAGGACATCGTCGTCAAGTCGCGCAACATGGCCGGCTTCGACGCGCCGTACGTGCCGGGCTGGGATTGCCACGGGATGCCGATCGAAATCCAGATCGAGAAGCAGTTCGGCAAGTCGCTGCCGGCGGCCGAAGTGATGAGCAAGGCGCGCACGTACGCGACCGAGCAGATCGAGAAGCAGAAGGTCGGCTTCAAGCGTCTGGGCGTGCTCGGTGATTGGGCCAACCCGTACAAGACGATGAACTTCGTGAACGAGGCGGAAGAGCTCCGCGCGCTCGGCAAGATCATCGAGAAGGGCTACGTGTATCGCGGGCTGAAGCCGGTGAACTGGTGCTTCGACTGCGGCTCGGCGCTCGCGGAAGCGGAAGTCGAGTACAAGGACCGCACTGATCCGACGATCGACGTGATGTTCGCGTTCGCGGAACCGGAAAAGACCGCGCAGGCGTTCGGCCTGCCGGCGCTGCCGCGCGCCGAAGGCGGCATCGTGATCTGGACCACCACGCCGTGGACGATCCCCGCGAACCAGGCGCTGAACCTCCATCCGGAAATCG
The DNA here is from genome assembly GCF_002223205.1 of Burkholderia sp. AU27893. Classification (NCBI taxonomy): domain Bacteria; kingdom Pseudomonadati; phylum Pseudomonadota; class Betaproteobacteria; order Burkholderiales; family Burkholderiaceae; genus Burkholderia; species Burkholderia sp. AU27893. Next base: position 296,443 of record NZ_NKFD01000002.1, read on the forward strand.
TCTACGCACTGGTCGACACCGAGCGAGGGCTGCTGATCATCGCGCAAGAGCGCGTCGAAGCCTGCATGACCGACTTCAAGCTGACGGGCCGCGTCGTGGCGACCGCGCCGGGCGTGAAGCTCGCGGGCCTGCGCTTCCACCACCCGCTCGCGTCGGCTCACCCCGGCTACAAGCGCACCGCACCCGTGTACCTCGGCGACTACGTGACGACCGACACGGGTACCGGCGTCGTGCACTCGTCGCCCGCGTACGGTATCGAGGACTTCGTGTCCTGCAAGGCGCACGGGATGACCGACTCGGACATCATCAACCCGGTGATGGGCGACGGCCGCTACATCGAATCGCTGCCGCTGTTCGGCGGCCTGTCGATCTGGGACGCAAACCCGAAGGTCGTCGACGCGCTGAACGCGGCCGGCTCGCTGCTGCGCAGCGAGCACTACAAGCACAGCTACATGCACTGCTGGCGCCACAAGACGGCGATCATCTACCGCGCGACGTCGCAGTGGTTCGCCGGCATGGACGTGACGCCGCGCGACGGCGGCAAGACGCTGCGCGAAACCGCGCTCGAAGGCATCGACGCGACCGCGTTCTACCCGTCGTGGGGCAAGCAGCGCCTGTTCAGCATGATCGCGAACCGTCCTGACTGGACGCTGTCGCGCCAGCGCCAGTGGGGCGTGCCGATGGCGTTCTTCGTGCACAAGGAAACCGGCGAGCTGCATCCGCGCACGCTCGAACTGCTCGAGGAAGTCGCGAAACGCGTCGAGCAGTCGGGTATCGAGGCGTGGCAGACGCTCGACCCGCGCGAGCTGATCGGCGACGACGCCAACCTGTACGAAAAGAACCGCGACACGCTCGACGTGTGGTTCGATTCGGGCACGACGCACTGGCACGTGCTGCGCGGCTCGCACAAGGATCAGCTGCAGTTCCCGGCCGACCTCTACCTCGAAGGCTCGGACCAGCACCGCGGCTGGTTCCACTCGTCGCTGCTCACGGCGTCGATGATCGACGGCCGCGCGCCGTACAAGGGCCTGCTCACGCACGGCTTCACGGTCGACGGCGAAGGCCGCAAGATGAGCAAGTCGCTCGGCAACGGCATCGACCCGCACGAAGTCGCGAACCGTCTCGGCGCGGAAATCATCCGCCTGTGGATCGCGTCGACCGACTACTCGGGCGAGCTCGCGATCTCCGAGGAAATCCTGAAGCGCGTGACCGAAGGCTATCGCCGCATCCGCAACACGCTGCGCTTCCTGCTCGCGAACCTGTCGGACTTCGACTTCGCGCAGCATGCCGTGCCGGTCGACGAATGGCTCGAGATCGACCGCTATGCGGTCGCGTTCTCGCAGCAGCTTCAGACTGAGCTGCTCGGCCACTACGAGAAGTACGAATTCCACCCGGTCGTCGCGAAGCTGCAGACGTACTGCTCGGAAGATCTCGGCGGCTTCTACCTCGACGTGCTGAAGGACCGCCTGTACACGAGCGCGGCCGACTCGCGTGCTCGCCGCTCGGCGCAGACGGCGCTGTACCACCTGACGCACGGCCTGCTGCGCGTGCTCGCACCGTTCCTGTCGTTCACGGCGGAAGAAGCGTGGAAGGTGTTCCAGCCGGCCAGCGACACGATCTTCACGGAAACCTACTACGCGTATCCGGAAGTCGACGGCTCGGCCGCGCTGATCGAGAAGTGGGCGCTGCTGCGCGAGGTGCGCGGCAACGTGACGAAGGCGCTCGAGGAGGCACGCACCGCGAACCGCATCGGTTCGTCGCTGCAGGCCGAAGTCGCGGTGCACGCGAGCGGCGCACGCTACGACGCGCTCACGAGCCTCGGTGACGATCTGAAGTTCGTGCTGATCACGTCGGCGGCGACGGTCGTCAAGGTCGACGACGAAGCACTGGAAAGCGTCGACGTGGCTGCGTCGACGTACCAGAAGTGCGAGCGCTGCTGGCACTACCGTGAAGATGTCGGCGCGCATGCCGATCATCCGACGCTGTGCGGCCGCTGCTTCTCCAACCTGTTCGAAAACGGCGAAATCCGGAGCGCTGCTTAACCATGGCGAAGACCCTGTCGAAACCGGCCAGCGGCGCGCTTGCGCCCTGGCTCGGCATTTCGCTGATCGTGATCCTGTTCGACCAGCTGTCGAAGATCGCGATCCTGAAGACGTTCGCGTACGGCGCGCAGCACGAGCTAACGTCGTTCTTCAACCTCGTGCTGGTGTACAACCGCGGCGCCGCGTTCGGCTTCCTGTCGACCGCGGGCGGCTGGCAGCGCTGGGCGTTCACCGCGCTCGGCATCGGCGCGACGCTCGTGATCTGCTTCCTGCTGAAGCGTCACGGCCAGCAGCGGCTGTTCAGCCTGTCGCTCGCGATGATCCTCGGCGGTGCACTCGGCAACGTGATCGACCGGCTCGTCTACGGCCACGTGATCGACTTCCTCGATTTCCATCTCGGCGCCTGGCACTTCCCTGCGTTCAACCTCGCCGATTCCGCGATCACGGTCGGCGCGGTGCTGCTGATCTACGACGAACTGCGTCGCGTGCGCGGCTCGCGCTAAGCGCGCATACTCGGCGTCGACGGCCGGCTTCGCGCCGGCCGTTCCGTTTGACCCTTGGAGGCCTGAGTTGGCACACGCAGAACTCGCAGGAAAACACCTCGTTCTCGGCCTGACCGGCGGCATCGCCTGCTACAAGATCGCCGAGCTTACGCGGCTGCTCGTGAAGGCCGGCGCGACCGTGCAGGTCGCGATGACCGAAGCCGCCACCCAGTTCATCACGCCCGTCACGATGCAGGCGCTGTCGGGCCGGCCCGTCTACACGAGCCAGTGGGACTCGCGCGTCGACAACAACATGGCGCACATCGACCTGTCGCGCGAAGCCGATGCGATCGTGATCGCGCCCGCGTCGACGGACTTCCTCGCGAAGCTCGCGCACGGATTCGCGGACGATCTGCTGTCGACGCTGTGCGTCGCGCGCGATTGCCCGCTGCTCGTCGTTCCCGCGATGAACCGCCAGATGTGGCAAAACCCGGCCACGCAGCGCAACGCCGCGCAGCTGCGCGCAGACGGCGTGTCGGTACTCGGCCCGGATTCGGGCGCGCAGGCGTGCGGCGAAGTCGGCGACGGCCGCATGCTCGAGCCCGAAGCGATCTATGAAGCGATCGTCGCGCACTTCGCGGCGAAGGTGCTCGCGCACCGGCGCGTGCTGATCACGGCCGGCCCGACGTTCGAACCGCTCGACCCGGTGCGCGGCCTCACGAACCGCTCGAGCGGCAAGATGGGCTTCGCGCTCGCGCGCGCCGCGCAGCAGGCCGGCGCCGACGTGCATCTCGTCGCGGGGCCGGTGGCGCTCGACACGCCGTGGGGCGTCTATCGCCAGGACGTGCAGACGGCGCAGCAGATGTACGACGCGGTCATGCATGCCGTTGCGGATGCCGACATCTTCATCGCGGTGGCTGCAGTCGCCGACTGGCGCGTTGCCCAGCCGGCCGAGCACAAGATGAAGAAGACGGCCGACCACAAGGTGCCCGCGCTCGCGTTCGTCGAGAACCCGGACATCCTCGCGTCGGTCGCGGCGCTGCCCGATCCGCCGTTCTGCGTCGGCTTCGCGGCCGAAAGCGGCGACCTCGACGTGCACGGCGACGAGAAGCGCAAGCGCAAGAACGTGCCGCTGCTGGTCGGCAACCTCGGCCCGCTCACGTTCGGTCGCGACGACAACGAAGTCGTGCTGTTCGAGGCCGCCGGTCTCACGCGCCTGCCGCGCGCACCGAAGGACGAACTCGCGCACACGCTCGTCGCGGAAATCGCGAAGCGCCTGCCCGACAACCGCCTGATCTGATCTCCCGCGCGGCGGCCATTACCGCCGCGCCCTTCCCGACTCATCCGACGACCGCATGAACCTCGACCTGAAGATCCTCGACGCGCGCATGCGCGACTACCTGCCCGCCTACGCAACCACCGGCAGCGCGGGCCTCGACCTGCGTGCGTGCCTCGATGCACCGGTCACGCTGCAGCCGGGCGAGACGACGCTCGTGCCGACCGGCCTCGCGATCCATCTCGCCGATCCCGGCTACGCGGCGCTGATCCTGCCGCGCTCGGGCCTCGGCCACAAGCACGGCATCGTGCTCGGCAACCTCGTCGGCCTGATCGATTCCGACTACCAGGGCCAGCTGATGGTCTCGACGTGGAACCGCGGCCAGACCGAGTTCGTGCTGAATCCGTTCGAGCGGCTCGCCCAGCTCGTGATCGTGCCGGTCGTGCAGGCGCAGTTCAACATCGTCGACGACTTCGCGCAAAGCGATCGTGGCGAGGGCGGCTTCGGCAGCACCGGCCGTCACTGAACGACGCAGCGAAAAAAGGGGCCTCGCGGCCCCTTTTTCCATTCCTTCGCCGTCATTCCTCGACGGCTTGCGCGATCCGCGCGGGCGCCAGGTCGCGCTGCCGCGATTGAGCCACGATCGCGTAGATCACCATCGCGACCAGCACGCCGAGCAGCACGGCCGACGAGCCGATCGTGCCCAGCGCGAGGCCGCCCTTCGCCACCGGCTTCGTCAACAGGTCGCCGACCGTCGCGCCGAACGGGCGCGTGAGCACGAACGCGGCCCAGAACAGCAGCACGCCGGAGATCCGCGTGAAATAGTGCGCCAGCACGATCACCGCGAGCAGCCCGCCGATCAGCAGCGCGCCGCCACCGAAACCGAGCCCCGAGCTGTCCGCGAGAAAGTCGCCGAGCGCCGTGCCGAGCGTGTTCGAGAACAAAATCGCGATCCAGTACAGCAGCTCGACCTTGCGCGTGCGGATCAGGTCGACCGACAGCGATTCGCCGCTCAGGCGCCACACGGCGAAGATCGCCAGCAGGATCGCGACCAGGATCGACGAGCCGGCCGCATAGCCGAGGCCGAGCGTGCGGTCCATGAAGTCGGACATCGTCGTGCCGGCCGTGCTCGTCGCAACGATCACGGCCCAGTAGATCGCCGGGCGATAGCGGGTCGTCCTGAGCTGCGCGCCCAGCGTCACGAGAAAGAAGCCGAACAGCAGGATGGAGCTCACCGCGTAGCCGACGTTCAGCGTCATCGACAGCAGGTCGCCACCGGTTTCGCCGAGCGTCGTCGCGCAGATCTTCATGATCCAGAACGCGAGCGTGATTTCGGGAAGTTTATTCATTCGAACCCCTTTTTGCAGGAAAGCGGCAAGCCGGCGCATGCCGGCCGGCCTTGCAGACAGGATCGAATTTAATCGCCGCGGGCTTAACGCAACCTTAGCGAACAGGAAATCGGCGTGTGCGGGCCGCGCCGCGCCCCTCAACGCGCGTGCTGGTGGCGGTAATGCAGCGCATACGCGAGCGTGAGCAGCACGACGAACACGACACCGACCACCATCGTCATCCGGAATTCGCGCGTGAACGCGGTCGTGAACAGGATTGCCGCGACGAGCCCCGCGCCGAGCAGGCTGCCGAACGGGTGCCCCCACATCCGGAACGCGAGCGCGGGGCCTCGATACTGCGAACGGAAGCGCAGGTGCGTGACGAAGATCATCAGCCACGTGAACAGGGCGCCGAACATCGCGATCGCCATCATCACGGTGAACGCGGTGTCGGGCGCCAGCGCGACCAGCACGGCCGCTACCGCGACGCCGCTCGTCGAGATCCACAACGCCGCGCGCGGCACGCTGTTCGTACCGAGCCGGCCGAACACCGCGGGCGCGAGCCGCGCGCGCGACAGGCTGAACATCATCCGCGTCGTCACGTAAAGCTGGCTATTCATCGCCGACAGCGCCGCGATCAACAACACGAAGTTGATCACGCCTGCCGCGTACGGCACATGAGTCGCGGCCATCACCTTCACGAACGGGCTTTCGTCGGTGCCGGCCTGCGTCCATGGGACGATCGCGAGCATCAGCGACAGCGTCAGCAGGTAGAACAGCACGAGCCGGAACACGGTCGAGCGGAACGCGCGCGTGACTGCGTGCTGCGGATCGCGCGCCTCGCCGGCCGCGATGGCGACGGCTTCGATGCTCATATAGCTGAAGATCGCGACGATCACCGCGACCCAGGTGCCCCACGGCCCCTTCGGCATGAAGCCGCCGTGCGCGGTGTAGTTCGCGAAACCGACGCCCGATGCGGCCGGCGCCGACCACACGAGATAGGCGCCGAGCACGATGAACACGACGATCGCCGCGATCTTCAGCAGCGAGAACGCGTATTCGACCGTGCCGTACAGCGTGACGCTCGCGAGGTTCACGGCGATCAGCAGCGCGGAGAAGCCGATCACCCAGTACCAGCCGGGCACGGCCGGGAACCAGTACTTCATGAACACGGCGATCGCGCTGATCTCGGTGCCGATCGCGAACACGACCGCGAACCAGTACGCATAGCGCACCAGGAAACCCGCCAGCGGGCCGACATAGTGCTCGGCATATGCGCCGAACGAGCCGGCCGTCGGGTGGGCGACCGTCATTTCCGCGAGCGCGCCCATCAGCAGCAGCGCGATCAGCGCGCCGATCGCATACGAGACCAGCACGCTCGGGCCGGCGAGCCCGATCGCGAACCCGCTGCCGAGGAACAGCCCCGTGCCGATCGCGCCGCCGATCGCGATCATCGCCATCTGCCCAGACGTCAGCGCATGGCGCAAACCCTGTTCGCGCGCGACGATGTCGTCGAACGTCCGTTGTTGTTGTGTCACTGCGTTGCCACTCCCCTGCACCACCATCGCGCCGCCGGCGCCAGATAAAACGAAACGGCGCGGAAAACATCCCGCGCCGTTCGCATGAACTACCCGATTATCGCTTACTCGACTTCGACCGCCTCTTCGTTCGGCTTGTGCGGCGGGTTCCCGAGCTTGTCGAACGACAACTGCACCTTGTCGCCTTCGTCGACGTCGACCGTCACGTGACCGCCGTTCAGCAGCTTGCCGAACAGCAGTTCGTCGGCCAGCGCACGGCGGATCGTGTCCTGGATCAGCCGCTGCATCGGCCGCGCGCCCATCAGCGGGTCGAAGCCGTGCTTCGCGAGATGCTTGCGCAACGCGTCGGTGAAGAGCGCGTCGACCTTCTTCTCGTGCAGCTGTTCCTCGAGCTGGATCAGGAACTTGTCGACCACGCGCATGATGATTTCCTCATCGAGCGAGCGGAAGCTGATGATCGCATCCAGGCGGTTGCGGAACTCCGGCGTGAACAGACGCTTGATGTCGGTCATCTCGTCGCCCGTTTCACGGCGCGTCGTGAAGCCGATGGTCGCCTTCTGCATCGACTCGGCGCCCGCGTTGGTCGTCATGATGATGATGACGTTGCGGAAATCCGCCTTGCGGCCGTTGTTGTCCGTCAGCGTGCCGTGGTCCATCACCTGCAGCAGCACGTTGAAGATGTCCGGATGCGCCTTCTCGATTTCGTCGAGCAGCAGCACGCAGTGCGGCTTCTTCGTGACGGCTTCGGTCAGCAGGCCGCCCTGGTCGAACCCGACATAGCCCGGCGGCGCGCCGATCAGGCGGCTCACCGCGTGACGCTCCATGTATTCCGACATGTCGAAGCGGATCAGCTCGATACCGAGCGTGAACGCGAGCTGGCGCGCCACTTCGGTCTTGCCGACGCCCGTCGGGCCGGAGAACAGGAACGCGCCGATCGGTTTGTCCATCTTGCCGAGGCCCGCGCGCGCCATCTTGATCGAGGCAGCCAGTGCGTCGATCGCCGGATCCTGGCCGAACACGACGCTCTTCAGGTCGCGGTCGAGCGTCTGCAGCTTGCTGCGATCGTCCTGCGACACGCTCTGCGGCGGCACGCGCGCGATCTTCGAGATGATTTCCTCGATCTCGCTCTTGCCGATCGTCTTCTTCTGCTTCGACTTCGGCAGGATGCGCTGGGCCGCGCCCGCTTCGTCGATCACGTCGATCGCCTTGTCCGGCAGGTGACGGTCGGTGATGAAGCGCGCCGACAGTTCGGCCGCGGCCGACAGCGCACCCGACGAATACTTGACGCCGTGATGCTCCTCGAAGCGCGACTTCAGCCCACGCAGGATCGCGACCGTCTGCTCGACGCTCGGCTCCGTCACGTCGACCTTCTGGAAGCGCCGCGACAGCGCCGCGTCCTTCTCGAAGATGCCGCGATATTCGGTGAACGTGGTCGCGCCGATGCACTTGAGCACGCCCGACGACAGCGCCGGCTTCAGCAGGTTCGACGCATCGAGCGTGCCGCCCGACGCGGCGCCCGCGCCGATCAGCGTGTGGATCTCGTCGATGAAGAGGATCGCGTGCGGACGCTCCTTCAGTTCCTTCAGCACCGTCTTCAGCCGTTGCTCGAAGTCGCCGCGGTACTTGGTGCCCGCGAGCAACGCGCCCATGTCGAGCGAGTAGACCTGCGCGTTCGCGAGGATGTCCGGCACTTCGCCGCGCGTGATGCGATAGGCGAGCCCTTCCGCGATCGCGGTCTTGCCGACGCCGGCCTCGCCGACGAGCAGCGGATTGTTCTTGCGGCGGCGGCACAGCACCTGGACCACGCGCTCGACCTCGGGCTCGCGACCGATCAGCGGATCGATGCGGCCGTCCTTCGCCATCTGGTTCAGGTTCTGCGTGAATTGCGCGAGCGGCGTTTCCTTCTGCGCATTCGCGTCTTCGCTTTCCGCATTCGCGTCGGACGACTTCGCGGCTTCGCCGCTGTTCGTCTTCGCGATGCCGTGCGAAATGAAGTTCACGACGTCGAGGCGCGTGACGCCCTGCTGCTGCAGGTAGTACACGGCATGCGAATCCTTCTCGCCGAAGATCGCGACCAGCACGTTCGCGCCGGTTACTTCCTTCTTGCCGTTCGACGTCGACTGGACGTGCATGATCGCGCGCTGGATCACGCGCTGGAAACCGAGCGTCGGCTGGGTATCGACATCGTCGGTACCCGGGACGGTAGGTGTGTTGTCGTGGATGAAATTGCGCAGGTTCTGCCGCAAGTCCTCAATGTTTGCCGCGCACGCGCGCAACACCTCGGCTGCCGTCGGATTATCCAGCAGGGCCAGCAGCAAATGCTCGACCGTGATGAACTCATGGCGCGCCTGGCGTGCTTCCATGAACGCCATGTGCAGGCTGACTTCCAATTCCTGGGCAATCATGCTTCCTCCATCACGCACTGCAGCGGATGCCCGGCCTGCCGCGCATGGGTAACGACTTGCTCAACCTTGGTCGACGCGATGTCCCGCGTATAGACCCCACAAACCCCTCGCCCTTCACGATGGACCTTCAGCATGATCTGAGTGGCCGTCTCGCGATCCTTCTTGAAATACTCCTGGACCACCATCACGACGAATTCCATCGGCGTGAAGTCGTCGTTCAGCAGCACCACCTTGTACATCGAAGGCGGCTTGAGCTTCTGCTGCTTGCGTTCCAGGACGGTGCTGTCCTGCTTGTCCGGGATAATCGCCATACACCCATTCTAAACAACTCGGACAGGCCCGCAATCCTGCCATTACCCGACCGACCGGCCGGCGCCCTCCCCGGAATCCCGGAACACGCGATCTTCTTCGTGCCATACGAAAGCCGGCTGCGGTGCCGGCTTTCACGCGTGGCGCGGAACACGAACCGTCAGGGGAACCGCACCGGAACGTCGTGTCCGCATCCAGTATCCCACAAGCCGGGACGACTCGAACGCGTGTCACTCGAGCCTGGTATATGAGCCGATTATGCGGCTTTTCAAGACCGCGCGCTTGGCCGCGTGCTGCTAAGCAAAGCCGGAAAAACCCTGAAAATGGGTTCTTTACAACGTCCCTCTAAACGTCTAAAAATTCCACTTGACACTCCAATAAAGAGCGCCAACAATCAAGCTGGCACTTTTTTCAATTTGCCGGTTGGCAAAATGAAAGAGGCCGAAGGTGAGCTTGTGAGGGGGGAACGGCTGTGTTTTCCGGTCGTTTAGCTTTTCGAGCGTGCTCGTGGTAAGTAGCAGCGACTGTGTGACAGGGGAAGTAGGAAATGGCAACTGGTATCGTTAAGTGGTTCAACGACGCGAAGGGCTTCGGTTTCATCACTCCCGACGAGGGCGGTGAGGATCTGTTTGCGCACTTCTCGGCTATCACCATGAATGGCTTCAAGACGCTGAAGGAAGGCCAGAAGGTGAGCTTTGACGTCGTTCAAGGACCGAAGGGCAAGCAAGCGTCGAACATCCAGGCCGCATAAGGCACCGGATATCAGACGAAGAAACCCGGCGCATGGTTTGCGCCGGGTTTCTTTATTTGAGGCCGGCCAATCGATAATCGATTGGCCGGCCTTTTCGTTCAATCCCGATAATTGAACACACATTGTCTTGTCACGCGCGCAGATCCGATACTCATCCGGCGCGTGAAACATAATCACCACCTCGTTACACGACCTTCAGCGTGCCCATCATGCCGAGATCCTCGTGTTCGAGAATGTGACAATGAAACATGCGCTCACCGGGCATGTCTTGCGTGACGAGAATCGTCACGGTTTCGCCGCTGCGCACGTTCACCGTATCGCGCCATGCACGGAACGGTTCGCTCGTGCGCGAACCGCCCGACTCGCGCTCGATTACCTGGAACTGCGTGCCATGCAGGTGGAACGGGTGATCCATGTCGGTGCCGTTGCGGATCGTCCAGCGCTCGACGTCGCCACGGCGGCTCGTCAGCGTCGCGCGATGCGGCGCGTAGGTGTCGCCGTTGATCGTGAAGCGCATGCCCGCCGGACGGCCGTGCGCGGCCCCCTTCATCATCGCGTCCATGTCCATCTCCTCGCCGAACGCGACCGTCTTGTGCGCGACCGGTTCGCCGAGCGACGGCACCGCGCGCAGGGTCGCCGGCAGCGCGCGTGCGGCGGCCGGCGCGAATGCGACGTCGGCCAGCGCCAGCGCCGGATCGGGCGGCAGGCTGCCGTGCCCGTCATCGTGCGACATCGACATCTTGCGGCGGTCGTATTCGGCCGCCTGCAGCACGGCGCGCGACGCCCGGTCGCCGGCGCGGACCAGCAGCTCCGCCCGTTCGCCCGGCGCGATCAACAGCGACGTGACGCGGCGCGGCGCGTCGAACAGGCCGCCGTCGGTGCCTGCATGCTCGAACGCGCGGCCGTCGTCGAACGCGACGCGCAAATAGCGCGCGCTGCACGCGTTCCACACGCGCCAGCGCTCGTCGCCCGCGACATCGATCCGCGGCCGGCGCGCGCCATTGACCAGCACGAACTGGCCCTCGCGACCGTTCATCCAGTCCATCATGTCGTTTGGTGCAATCGTGCCGTCGCGCGCAAGCTTCAGGTCCGACACGAACAGGTTGCGCTCGGGCCAGCCCGCCAGCGGATCGTCCACGGCGCGCACGACGAACGGACCGGCGAGCCCGCGGAAGACCTGTTCGGCCGTCATCATGTGCGGATGCGGGTGGTACCAGTAGGTGCCGGCACTCCCCTTCGGCAACGTGAAGCGGTACACGCGCGACGCGCCGGGCGCGACCGGATCGGAAGGATTGCCGTCCTGGTCGGGCGGCACCGGCAGGCCGTGCCAGTGGATGGTCGACGGCTGCGGCAGCTTGTTCACGAACTTGATCTCGACCGTGTCGCCCTCGCGCACGTCGATCAGCGGACCGACGACGGGGCCCTGCGTGCCCGCCCCGAACTGCCAGAACGTGGTCGGCCGTGCACCGTGCAGCATCGAGCGCGCCACGGGCTGCGCCACCAGCGTGGCCCGGAACATGCCGGGCTCGCGACTTTCGTTCGCGAGCGTGCGCAGCGCCGCGAGCGGCGCGCCGGCCGGCAGCGCGTCGGCGGCTGCGAGCGCAGCCGGTGCGGACTTGCCGTGCTGCCCGTGCTCCGCCATCCCTGACATGCCCGACATGCCCGACATGTCGTCCATCGAGTCCATGCCGGCCATGCCGGCGTGACCTGCATGCTGCGCCCACGCGGCGCGCGCGAACAGCGACGCGGCTGCGACACCGACGGCGCGCGACAGGAAGGTTCTCCGTATCATCAATTGTTCCTCGTTATCCATGCTGGGTCGCGCGGCCGCCGCGACGCCCGCGCCGGCCGGCCGAAGCGCCGATGCGCGACGCAAATCCTGATGCCCGCGTCATCATAACCGTAGGGCCAAATCGAGACGCGCCGCAGCCGGCCGGGCGGCGATACGCCGCAGGGTTCGACCACGCCGCACCCGAATGGCACGCATCGGCCCGCATCATCGATCGACGATGCACGGCGCTTCGCTCACGGCCGAAGCGCCCTTCAACCCTGGCTCTGGCAGTTCCCCGGCGGTCGCCTCGCCCCCTGCCGTTCGGCCCCACCACGGCGCCGGCCACTTCGCCGATCCGCACACCCGCCAATATTTCACGATGCGGAACAAGTCTCTGCGTTATAAAAATTCGTGGTGCAGGGCACAAAATCCCCGTTTCGCGATGGCGAAAAACGTTCCGCAATACAAAATGATGAAAATAATTACTTGTTTTTAAAAGAGAAATTTTGTTTAGTGAAGCCGTTCTACATGCACCATCCGAGCGGGCCGCGGACGTAGACTTTGTTCCATGCACTGACGCTTCGCCACGACGTTCGATACGGAACCGGGCGCAAGCAGCCAGTCGGGCCACAGCCGGTCAAGCCGGCAGGCGGCACACCAGAATCGCTTGTGATCAGAAAGGGAGAACGGAAATGAAGGGATTTCGCTTTGGTTCAGCGCTCGGGTCGTTCTACATCCTGCCGGGTAACGGCGGCTGGGAAGCGACGTTCGGCAACGCCCTGCTCGGCGCATTCTCGTGCCCCGAAGTGGCAGCCGACCACATCTCCCGCGGCGACTGCGAGCAACTGTCCGAGCTGGACACGGCAACGCTCGAAGTGCCGCACGAAATCGCCGAATGGGAAATCGTTCACGTCTGAATGACACGCCAGCAACGAAAAACGCCCCGGGCGTCCGGGGCGTTTTTCTTTTGTAGCCGGTGGCAGGCAGCAATGCCCGCCACGCCGGCATGCGCATCGGCCCGCGCGATCGCGCGGCCTGCGTCAGGCGACCGCGTCGACGATGCCGTTCAGCGTCGCGCTCGGGCGCATGGCCTGGCTCGTCAGGTCGACGTTCGGACGGTAGTAGCCGCCGATGGCCTGCGCCTTGCCCTGCGCGGCCGCCAGTTCTTCCAGGATGCGCGCTTCGCTGTCGGACAGCGCCTTCGCCACGCCTTCGAACTGTGCCTTCAGCGCCGCGTCCTCGGTCTGCTCGGCCAGCGCCTGCGCCCAGTACAGGCACAGGTAGAAGTGGCTGCCGCGGTTGTCGAGGCCGCCGACCTTGCGCGCCGGCGACTTGTTCTCGTCCAGGAACTTGCCGGTCGCCTGGTCGAGCGTCTTCGCGAGCACGAGCGCCTTCGGGTTCTGGTACGCGTTGCCGAGGTGTTCGAGCGACGCGGCCAGCGCGAGGAATTCGCCGAGCGAATCCCAGCGCAGGAAGCCTTCCTCGACGAACTGCTGCACGTGCTTCGGCGCGGAACCGCCCGCACCCGTTTCGAACATCCCGCCGCCGGCCATCAGCGGCACGATCGACAGCATCTTCGCGCTGGTGCCGAGTTCCATGATCGGGAACAGGTCGGTCAGGTAGTCGCGCAGCACGTTGCCGGTGACCGAGATCGTGTCCTTGCCCGCGCGGATGCGCTCGAGCGAGAAACGCGTGGCTTCGACCGGCGTCATGATGCGGATGTCGAGGCCGTTCGTGTCGTGATCCTTCAGGTAACGCTCGACCTTCGCGATGATCTGCGCGTCGTGTGCGCGAGCCGGATCGAGCCAGAACACGGCCGGTGCGCCGGTCGCGCGTGCGCGGTTGACCGCGAGCTTGACCCAGTCCTGCACCGGTGCGTCCTTCGTCTGGCACATGCGCCAGATGTCGCCCGCTTCCACGGCATGCTCGAGCAGCACGTTGCCCGCTTCGTCGGTGACGCGCACGACGCCGTCCGCCGGGATCTGGAACGTCTTGTCGTGCGAACCGTATTCTTCAGCCGCCTGCGCCATCAGGCCGACGTTCGGCACGCTGCCCATCGTGACCGGATCGAACGCGCCATGCTGCTTGCAGTCCTCGATCACGGCCTGGTAGACACCGGCGTAGCAGCGGTCCGGAATCACGGCCTTCGCGTCGTACAGCTGGCCGTCCGGGCCCCACATGCCGCCCGAATCGCGGATCATCGCCGGCATCGATGCGTCGACGATCACGTCGCTCGGCACGTGCAGGTTCGTGATGCCCTTGTCCGAGTTGACCATCGCCAGGCGCGGACGCACTGCGTATTCGGCCTTGACGTCGGCTTCGATCGCTTCGCGCGTGTCGGCCGGCAGGTCCTTCAGGCGCGCGTACAGGTCGCCGATGCCGTTGTTCGGGTTGAAGCCGACCTGCGCCAGCACGTCCGCGTGCTTCGCGAGCGCGTCGCGGTAGAACACCGACACGAAGTGGCCGAACAGGATCGGGTCGGAGACCTTCATCATGGTCGCTTTCAGATGCACCGAGAACAGCACGTCCTGCGCCTTGGCGTCGGCGATCTGCGCTTCGATGAAGCTGCGCAGCGCATTGCGGCTCATCACCGATGCGTCGATGACTTCACCGGCCTTCACGGCCGTCTTTTCCTTCAGCGCCTTCTTCGCGCCGTCGGTCGTCGTGAGTTCGATCTTCACGCTGCCGGCATCGGCGATCAGCGCCGACTTCTCGCTGCCGTAGAAGTCGCCTTCGGTCATGTGCGCGACGTGGGCCTTCGACGTGGCCTTCCACGCACCCATCTTGTGCGGATGCTTGCGTGCGTAGTTCTTGACCGACAGCGGCGCGCGACGGTCGGAGTTGCCTTCGCGCAGCACCGGGTTCACCGCGCTGCCCTTGATCTTGTCGTAGCGGGCCTTGACCGCCTTCTCTTCGTCCGTCGACGGATCTTCCGGGTAGGCCGGCAGCTTGTAGCCCTGCGCCTGCAGTTCGGCGATCGCGGCCTTCAGCTGCGGCACCGATGCGCTGATGTTCGGCAGCTTGATGATGTTCGCTTCCGGCTTCAGCGTGAGCTGGCCCAGTTCGGCCAGATCGTCGGAACCCTTCTGCTCGGGCGGCAGGACGTCCGCGAATGCGGCGATGATGCGGCCGGCGAGCGAGATGTCGCGCGTTTCGACGGCGACGCCGGACGAGCGCGTGAAGGCCTTGACGATCGGCAGCAGCGAATAGGTCGCGAGCGCGGGCGCTTCGTCGGTGAGGGTGTAGATGATCTTGGGCGAAGTGGACATGGTGGTCAAAGCATTGCTACGTGATTGTTGAACAGGGAGCGCCGGCGGGTAACCGGCGGGGAGCGACCGGGTCGGTCGCGAAAGGGGCGCGCCGGCTCAGCCGGGCGGTGGTGTTGCGAGGGCCGTCATGTTCTACCTTGCAGGGGCTCCGGGCCGCATCGCGGCGCCGCGGCCCGCATGCCGGACCGCCCTGCCAACAAACCTGCCATCCACGAAACGCTCCGGCGCCGGCAGTAGGCGCCGGGGCGGCCGGCAACCTGCCGGCCCACCCCGGAAGGGGTCTTACATGTTCTCGATCAGCACTTCGCCGAAGCCCGAGCACGACACCTGCGTCGCACCTTCCATCAGGCGCGCGAAGTCGTACGTGACGCGCTTCTGCAGGATCGACTTCTCCATCGCGGCGATGATCGTGTCGGCCGCTTCCGTCCAGCCGAGGTGGCGCAGCATCATTTCCGCCGACAGGATCTCGGAGCCGGGGTTCACGTAATCCTTGCCTGCGTACTTCGGTGCGGTGCCGTGCGTCGCTTCGAACATCGCGACCGAATCAGACAGGTTCGCGCCCGGCGCGATCCCGATGCCGCCGACCTGCGCGGCCAGCGCGTCGGAGATGTAGTCGCCGTTCAGGTTCAGCGTGGCGATCACGTCGTATTCGGCCGGACGCAGCAGGATCTGCTGCAGGAACGCATCGGCGATCGAATCCTTGATCACGATCTCGTTGCCCGTCTTCGGGTTCTTCACGCGCATCCACGGGCCGCCGTCGATCAGCTCGCCGCCGAATTCCTTCTGCGCGAGCGCGTAGCCGGCGTCACGGAACAGGCCTTCCGTGAACTTCATGATGTTGCCCTTGTGCACCAGCGTGACCGACTTGCGATCGTTGTCGATCGCATACTGGATTGCCTTGCGCACGAGACGCTCGGTGCCTTCGGTCGACACGGGCTTGACGCCGATCCCCGAGGTTTCCGGGAAGCGGATCTTCTTCACGCCCATCTCGTCCTGCAGGAACTTGATCACCTTCTTCGCCTGCTCGGAGCCCGCGGCCCATTCGATGCCCGCGTAGATGTCTTCCGAGTTCTCGCGGAAGATCACCATGTCGATCTTTTGCGGCTCGCGCACCGGCGACGGCACGCCCTTGAAGTACTGCACCGGGCGCAGGCACACGTACAGGTCGAGTTCCTGGCGCAGCGCGACGTTCAGCGAACGGATGCCGCCGCCGACCGGGGTCGTGAGCGGCCCCTTGATCGATACCACGTATTCCTTCAGCACCTGCAGCGTTTCGTCCGGGAGCCACACGTCCGGGCCGTACACCTTCGTCGCCTTCTCGCCCGCGAAAATCTCCATCCAGTGGATCTTGCGCTTGCCCTTGTACGCATGCGCGACCGCCGCGTCGACAACCTTGATCATGACCGGCGTGATATCGAAGCCCGTACCGTCGCCTTCGATATAGGGAATGATCGGCTGATCGGAAACGTTGAGCGAGAAGTCCTTGTTGACGGTGATCTTGTCACCGCCTTCCGGAACCTTGATGTGCTGATACGGCATGATCGACTCCAGTGACGTGGCTGAGCAGGTAATGCTGGTCGAAGCTGCGCGCGCGGCGGGGGCGCGGCATGGCCACCCCGTGACGGCAACAGCGAGCCGCTATTCTAGCGCCCCAACCGGGCACTTCGGCATGAAGCGCGGCACTGCGTATCAAGACCCCACTTATGTCTTATATAAGACAGAGGACTTGCCGTTCCGTATTATGCATTAAGATTCCGCCATTTGCCATAGACCGCCCGCCCCCGCTTCCCGCGGCGCGCCGGGCGGACGCCCCGCCATGAACCTGATCGCCCTCAACAAGCCGTTCGGCACGATTTGCCAGTTTTCCGCGCACGAGACGCGCCCGTCGCTCGGCGACTGGGTCAAAACGCCCGGCGTCTACGCGGCCGGCCGGCTGGACGCGGACAGCGAGGGGCTGCTGCTGCTCACCGACGACGGCGCGCTGCAGGCGCGCATCGCCGAGCCGCGCCACAAGCTCGTCAAGCGCTACTGGGCGCAGGTCGAGGGCGCGCCCGGCCCCGCCGACCTGAAGGCGCTCGCGCGCGGCGTCGACCTCGGCGACTACGTGACGCGCCCGTGCCGCGCCGAGTTCATCGAACCGCCCGACACGCTGTGGCCGCGCAATCCGCCGATCCGCTACCGTGCCGCGATCCCGACGACGTGGATCGAGCTTGCGATCACCGAGGGCAAGAACCGGCAGGTACGCAGGATGACGGCGGCCGTCGGCTTCCCGACGTTGCGCCTGGTGCGCGTCGGCATCGGCGCACTGGATATATTCGCGCTCGGCATTGCACCGGGAGAAACAATCGCCCTGCCGCCGCGCGCACCGTGGGAGGGTTTCGCGCCCGCCGGATGACGAATTCGGGACGGGCGAATTTTTCGTCATCTTTTTCGTCAACCGGCTGCGAAGATCGCGCGTTAAATCACGCAGATGCCAACCTTAGCTATCCGGCATTGGCAGCCGAACCCGTGTTTGCGTCACGAAAGCGACGTTTTTATCGAATACGATTCGGCGCCCGCAGCGCAATGAGAAATTTCTCGAAGCGTCTGTCAACCGAAAGGTGGATGGCACCGTTAGACGACATGACTCCTATTGCCGGGTCATTTGGTTAATTAACTAAAGCTGAGGAACACAACATGAACAAACTGATCGCTGCTCTGGTCGCTGGTCTCTTCGCAACGGCTGCTTTCGCACAAGCATCGGCTCCGGAAGCTGCTCCGGCTGCTGCTGAAGCTGCTTCGGCACCGGCTAAGCACGCTGCCAAGAAGCACCACGCAGCCAAGAAGCACCACAAGGCATCGAAGAAGGCTGCAGCGAGCGACGCAGCAGCACCGGCAGCTGCTTCGAACTAAGTAAGCTTGCTGTAATAAATAACGCAGTCAAGAACACGCAGTCTTGCCGTTCTTACGGCGTTGAAAGGCAGATCACCGCAAGGCGATCTGCCTTTTTCTTTTTGTGCCCGACGACACGCATCGCGTACCATGCGGGTCTCGTTTTCCAGATAGGAGCCTTGCTGTGCAATTCTCCCTGCGCTCGTCGCTCGGCCGCCTTGCGCGCGCCGCCGTGTTTCCCGCCGCGCTCGCCGTCATGGCGTTCGGCATGCAGGCCGCCAGCGCGCAAGTGCCGCCCGGCGCCAAGCAGCCGAGCGAATTCCCGCGCGTGAAGCTGCGCGCCGGCATGTACGTGATCGACGCGGCCGTCGCCGCGAACGACCCCGACCGCGAACAGGGGCTGATGTACCGTTCGCAGCTCGCGCCGAACGAAGGCATGCTGTTCGTGTTCAACGAGAACGCAGTGCATTGCTTCTGGATGAAGAACACGCTGATCCCGCTGTCGATCGCGTTCATCCGCGCGGACGGCACGATCACCGACATCGACGAGATGAAGGCCGAGACGACCGACAACCACTGCCCGCGCAACAACGGCGTCTATGCGCTCGAAATGAGCAAGGGCTGGTTCGCGGCGAAGGGCATCAAGCCCGGCATGAAGCTCGAAGGCCTGCCGAAGGCCCCGTAACGGCCGTTGCCGCGGCGCCGTGCCGCGCACCGACCGAAGCCGGCCGCCCGTTGCGCGCCGGCTTTTTTTTCGCCCGCCGGCGGTGGCGCCCGGCTTGATTCCGCCGCTGCCGGCCGCATCTGCAAAAGCCACGCGCAAGCGCTATGCTTTAAGTCTCGCTTGACCAGCCCGGGCCGCCACTGTCGGCCCGCTTACATCCGAACCTAAGGAGGTTCACGTGCCCCGCAAAACCCCCATCGAGCGCTATCGCAATATCGGGATCAGCGCTCACATCGATGCCGGCAAAACCACGACGACCGAGCGCATCCTGTTTTACACCGGCGTGAGCCACAAGATCGGTGAAGTGCACGACGGCGCGGCCACGATGGACTGGATGGAGCAGGAGCAGGAACGCGGCATCACGATCACGTCGGCCGCGACCACGGCCTTCTGGAAGGGCATGGCCGGCAACTATCCCGAGCACCGGATCAACATCATCGACACCCCGGGCCACGTCGACTTCACTATTGAAGTCGAGCGCTCGATGCGCGTGCTCGACGGCGCGTGCATGGTCTACGACTCGGTCGGCGGCGTGCAGCCGCAGTCCGAGACCGTCTGGCGCCAGGCCAACAAGTACAAGGTGCCGCGCATCGCGTTCGTCAACAAGATGGACCGCATCGGCGCCGATTTCTTCCGCGTGCAGAAGCAGATCGGCGAGCGCCTGAAAGGCGTCGCCGTGCCGATCCAGATTCCGATCGGCGCGGAAGATCATTTCCAGGGCGTCGTCGATCTCGTGAAGATGAAGGCGATCGTGTGGGACGACGAAAGCCAGGGCGTGAAGTTCTCGTACGAGGACATCCCGGCAAACCTCGTCGAGCTCGCGCACGAATGGCGCGAAAAGATGGTCGAGGCCGCGGCGGAAGCGAGCGAGGAACTGCTCGAGAAGTACCTGCACGACCATGAATCGCTGACCGAGGACGAGATCAAGGCCGCGCTGCGCAAGCGCACGATCGCGAACGAGATCGTGCCGATGCTGTGCGGCAGCGCGTTCAAGAACAAGGGCGTGCAGGCGATGCTCGACGCGGTGATCGACTACCTGCCGTCGCCGGTCGACGTGCCGGCCATCCTCGGCCACGACTTCGCCGATCCGGAAAAGCCGGCGGAACGCCATCCGAGCGATGACGAGCCGTTCTCGTCGCTCGCGTTCAAGATCATGACCGACCCGTTCGTCGGCCAGCTGATCTTCTTCCGCGTGTATTCGGGTGTGGTCGAATCGGGCGACACCGTGCTCAACGCGACCAAGGACAAGAAGGAACGGCTCGGCCGGATCCTGCAGATGCACGCGAACGAGCGCAAGGAAATCAAGGAAGTGCGCGCAGGCGACATCGCGGCGGCCGTCGGCCTGAAGGAAGCGACCACCGGCGACACGCTGTGCGATCCGGCGAAGCCGATCATCCTCGAGAAGATGGAATTCCCGGAGCCGGTGATCTCGCAGGCCGTCGAGCCGAAGACGAAGGCCGACCAGGAAAAGATGGGCCTGGCGCTGAACCGCCTCGCGCAGGAAGATCCGTCGTTCCGCGTGCAGACCGACGAAGAATCCGGCCAGACGATCATCTCGGGGATGGGCGAGCTTCACCTCGAAATCCTGGTCGACCGGATGAAGCGCGAATTCGGCGTCGAGGCGACGGTCGGCAAGCCGCAGGTCGCGTATCGCGAGACGGTGCGCACGACGGCGTCCGACGTCGAGGGCAAGTTCGTCAAGCAGTCGGGTGGTCGCGGCCAGTACGGCCACGCGGTGATCACGCTCGAGCCGAACCCCGGCAAGGGCTACGAGTTCCTCGACGAGATCAAGGGCGGCGTGATTCCGCGCGAATTCATCCCGGCCGTCGACAAGGGCATCACCGAGACGCTGAAGAGCGGCGTGCTCGCGGGCTACCCGGTCGTCGACGTGAAGGTTCACCTGACGTTCGGCTCGTACCACGACGTCGACTCGAACGAAAACGCGTTCCGGATGGCCGGCTCGATGGCGTTCAAGGAAGCGATGCGCCGCGCGAAGCCCGTGCTGCTCGAGCCGATGATGGCCGTCGAGGTCGAGACGCCCGAGGATTTCATGGGCAACGTGATGGGCGACCTGTCGAGCCGGCGTGGCATCGTGCAGGGGATGGAGGACATCGCGGGCGGCGGCGGCAAGCTCGTGCGCGCCGAAGTGCCGCTCGCGGAGATGTTCGGCTATTCGACGTCGCTGCGTTCGGCCACGCAGGGCCGCGCGACGTACACGATGGAGTTCAAGCACTACGCGGAAACGCCGGCCAACGTGTCGGAAGGCGTGATCAGCGCGAAAGTGAAGTAAGCGCGGCGCGCTCAAGCGCTGCTGCTTGCAGGCAAGGCCCGTCCGGTTCCGGACGGGCCTTTTTTCATTCGGCGCTCGCTGCCGCGATTGCGGCTTTTTGATCGCCGGCATTTTTTTCACATGCCACAATGGACCGCGATTCGTCAGATGGAACCCGCCCGATGCCGCCCACCCCTGCCCTGCGCCGCCTGCTGATGCTCTACGCCGGCCTGATCGCCGCGAACGTCGCCGTGTGGCTGTGGGCGCTCGCGGTGCTGCGCGACCATCCGCTGCTACTCGGCACCGCGGCGATCGCGTACGGGCTCGGGCTGCGCCATGCAGTCGACGCCGATCACATCGCCGCGATCGACGTTGCCACGCGCAAGCTGATGCAGGACGGCCAGCGTCCGGTGAGCGTCGGCCTGTTCTTCTCGCTCGGCCATTCGACGATCGTGATCGCCGCGACGCTCGGCATCGCGCTGACCGCGTTCGCGCTGCGCGACCGGTTCGACGCATTCCGCGAGATCGGCGGCACGATCGGCACGGCGGTGTCGGCCACCTTCCTGCTCGTGCTCGCGTGCGTGAACCTGATGATCCTGCGCGACGTGTGGCGGCGTTATCGCGGCACGCACGGGCATGCACACGATGCCGCGCATGTGCACCGCCCTGCCGGGCTCGTGTCCCGGCTGCTGCGTCCGCTGTTCCGGTTCGTGTCGAAGAGCTGGCACATGTATCCGGTCGGCGTGCTGTTCGGGCTCGGTTTCGATACTGCAACCGAAATCGGCCTGCTCGCGATCGCCGCCGCGCAGGCAAGCCAGGGGCTGCCGGTCTATACGGTCATGCTGTTTCCCGCGCTTTTCACCGCCGGCATGACGCTGATCGACTCGACCGACAACGTGCTGATGATTCATGCGTACGGCTGGGCGATGGACGATCCGCAGCGCAAGCTGCTCTACAACGCGAGCATCACGTTCGTGTCGGCGGCCGTCGCACTAGCGATCGGCGGAATCGAGGCAGCCGGCCTGCTGGCCGACAAGCTGGCGCTGACGGGCCCCGTGCGCGACACGCTCGATGCGCTCGGCGAACGCTTCGGCTCGATCGGCTACGGCATCGTCGCGCTGTTCCTCGTGTGCTGGATCGCGTCGATCCTGTTCCACCGCTGGCAGCGCGCGGCCGATGCGCCGGCCCGCTGAGCCACGCGCGAACGCCCGGACGTTTCATTCCGGAAACAAAATCCCCCCGACGACGCTGCGTGCGTGCGTCGCGTGTCCGCACGCGCCTTGCGCGACGGGCACAAGCGGCCGATGGCACGAATCTCGCACATAGGGATTCGCACGGCGGGCCCGCGTGCCGATCCGCGTTCGCGGCTGGCGTCAAGCGCCGGCCCCAAGGCAATCGGTCACCGATAGGATAACGAATCTTTTATGGCTCCCTGCACTACACGTAGCTAGCCGCGCGGCAACGAGGCGTCGCGCGCAAGGGGAGGCCATCATGCATAAGACGAAACAACCGTCCCGTCCGGCGGGACGGTGCCCTCGTGCGACCTTGCTGGCCGCGGCCGCGTTTGCGTGCTGCTGCTCGTATGCCGTCGCACAAACCACCACGCCTGATTCCGCGCCCGGCGCGAACGCCGGCGCGGACACCATCATGACGCTGGTCGCGGACGCTACGTCATGCGCAGCCAATCCGGCTGGGTGTGCGGTGCAGGTCTATGCCGGTCATGGTATCGGCGGGAACGGGGCCGGCCCGAGCAGCAATGGTAGCGGCAGCCCTGGGCCGGCCAACGGTAGTGGCAGCGGCAACGGTGGCGGGGGAAATAACGGCAACGGTGCCGTCGGACCTGCAGGTGTCGGTGGAACGACAGGCGGAACGTCCGGCGGGACGAGCGGCACGGGTCGCGGAGGCAACTCGTCCGGCAACGGTGGTAACGGTAGTTCCGGTGGTGGCGGCACTTCGGGTGGTGGTACTTCGGGTGGTGGTACTTCGGGTGGTGGTACTTCGGGTGGTGGTACTTCGGGTGGCGGTACTTCGGGTGGCGGCACTTCGGGCGGCGGCACTTCCGGCGGCGGAGGCCATGGCGGACACGGAGGCGGTGGCGATGGTGACGGCGGTGGTCACGGCGATGGTGGTGGCCACGGCGACGGCGGTGGCCATGGCGACGGTGGAGGTCACGGCGATGGTGGCGGCCATGGCGACGGCGGTGGTCACGGCGACGGCGGTGGCCACGGCGACGGTGGCGGCCATGGCGACGGCGGTGGCCACGGCAACGGCGGTGGTCACGGCGACGGTGGTGGTCACGGCGACGGTGGTGGTCACGGCGACGGTGGTGGTCACGGCGACGGTGGTGGCCATGGCAACGGTGGTGGTCACGGCGACGGTGGTGGCCATGGCGATGGTGGAGGTCACGGCGACGGTGGCGGCCATGGCAACGGTGGCGGTCACGGCGACGGCGGTGGTCACGGCGACGGTGGCGGCCACGGCAACGGTGGTGGCCATGGCGACGGCGGTGGCCACGGCGACGGCGGTGGCCACGGCGACGGTGGTGGCCATGGCAACGGTGGTGGCGGCGACGGCGGCGGTCATGGCGACGGCGGTGGTCACGGCGACGGTGGTGGCCACGGCGACGGTGGCGGCCATGGCGACGGCGGTGGCCACGGCAACGGCGGTGGTCACGGCGACGGTGGTGGTCACGGCGACGGCGGTGGCCACGGCAACGGTGGTGGCCACGGCGACGGCGGTGGTCACGGCGACGGTGGTGGCCACGGCGACGGTGGCGGCCATGGCGACGGCGGTGGCCACGGCAACGGCGGTGGCCACGGCGACAGTGGCGGCCATGGCAACGGTGGTCAAGGCAATGGCGGTGGCAACGGCGGCTCGGGCAACGGCGAAGGCAACGGTGGCCACGGCGATGGCGGCGGCAACGGCAATGGCAACGGCAGCGGTGGCGCCGGCAATGGCGGGCCCAACGGTGTCGGCAATGGCCACGGTACCGGCAACGGCAATGGCGGCGGTCACGGCAACGGCGGCTCGTCCGGCGGCAACCACTGACCGGACACGTTGCCTGACCGGATGCCGTCAGAGCATCTCGAGCGCGCGCTTGCTGCGCGGCGGACGGAAATACGCGTCAAGCTGCGCGCGCTCGTCATCGCTGAAGACGAAATCGAGCGCGGCGCGATTGTCGCGCACGTGCTCGATCCTCGATGCCTTCGGGATCGCGAATACACCCGGCTGCGCGAGCACCCATGCCAGCGCGACGCGCATCACCGACACGCCGCGCAGCCGCGCGATCTCGTCGAGCGGCGAACGTTTCGACAGCCGCCCATGGTCGACCGGGCTGTACGCCATCGCCGGCATCCGGTGATCGGCGAGCCAGGGCAGCAGGTCGAATTCCGGGCCGCGCCGCGCGATGTTGTAGAGGATCTGGTTGGTCGCGCAGGCACCGCCGCCCGCGTCGTCGACGAGTTCCTCCATATCGGCCGTATCGAAGTTGCTCACGCCCCAGCGACGAATCTTGCCGGCGCGCTGCAGCGCCTCGAAGCCCTCGACCGTCTCCTCGAGCGGCACCGAGCCGCGCCAGTGCAGCAGGTACAGATCGAGACGATCGGTGCGCAGGCGCTTGAGGCTCGCATCGCACGCGGCAACGACGCCGCGCCGGCTCGCATGGTGCGGATAGACCTTGCTGACGAGGAACACGTCGTCGCGCAAACCCGCGAGTGCTTCGCCGACCAGCTCCTCGGTCGCGCCGTCGCCGTACATCTCGGCCGTATCGACCAGCGTCATCCCGAGTTCGATGCCTTCGCGCAGCGCGGCGATCTCGTCCGCTCGGCGGGCCGGCCGCTCACCCATTTCCCAGGTGCCCTGACCGAGCTTCGGAATCGTCTCGCCGTCCGGCAGGACGACCGTGGCGATCGTGTCTGTCATGCGTTCCTCGTTGCGGGTTCGTGGCCGCGCAGCGCGGCCGAAGCATGGAATACGACGTGTCAGTGTAGTCAATCGGCAGGACGACGGCCTATTGCACGGCAAAAACCGGCTATAACGGCACCGCATGATGACTTAGAATGGCCGCAACCTGATCGATACCCATTCCATGAAGGCACCCACGGACGACCGGTGGCAGGACCTGCGCCCCGACCCGGACAACGACACGCCGCTGTACCTGCAGCTCGCCCGCAAGCTCGGCGACGCGATCCACGACAACCGCTGGACAGCCGGCGAGGCATTGCCCTCCGAGCGCGTGCTGTCCGATGCGCTCGGCGTGTCGCGCATCACCGCACGCAAGGCGATCGCGCTGCTCGTCGAGCAGGGCCTGATTCGCCGCACGCAGGGCGCCGGCAACTTCATCCAGCCGCGCTACGAGGATCCGCTGTCGCGACTGTCGAGCTTCAGCGAAATGCTCGAGCGCCGCGGCTTCAAGCCGAGTTCGCAATGGCTCGCACGCGAAATTCAGCCGGCGAACCGCGACGAAGTGATCCAGCTCGGACTGTCGCCGGCTGCATCCGTTACACGCCTGAAACGCCTGCGCCTCGCCGACGGCATCGTGATGGCCGTCGAGAACTCGACGTTCCCCGCGACGCTGATTCCCGATCCGCAGGCGATCGGCGGTTCGCTGTACAGCTATCTCGAAGCGCGCGGCACGCCGATCGTGCGCGCGCTGCAGCATTTCCGCGCGGTCAATGCGACCGACGAAATCGCCGAACAGATGGGCATCGCGCCGCACGACGCGCTGCTGCTGATCACGCGGATCGGCTATACGTCGGACCAGCGCGCGATCGAACTGACCGATACCTACTGCCGCAACGATTACTACGACTTCGTCGTCGAGCTGCGCAAGTAACGCCGACCGCGCGGCCACCGCTTACCGCTTACAGCCAGCGCGCGACGTCGGTGCCGGGCGGCACGGGCGGCCGCTCGAACGCCGGCGGCGTGGCCGACAGGCGCTCGGCCGGTCGCACGGTATCGAGCATGCCGAACGGCGATGCGACGCGGTCGAGCCGGTCGCGCACGTCGGCGGCCGCGAGATCGGGCGCACGCAGGCCATCCGGCACGTTGCCGAACGACTGCAGCCAGCGTCCCGTCTGCGCGAGCGACAGCCGCACGTGCCAGCTTCCGCCTTCGCTCGCCCGCCGCGCGAGCGCGATCATCGCACCGAACGCCGCGAGATACCCCGTTGCGTGATCGAGCGCCTGGCACGGCAGGTGGCGCGGCGCGTCCGCGTGCGCGGCCTGCTGCTCCTGCCACGCGATCCCGCTCGCCGACTGCACGAGGCTATCGAAGCCGCGCCGCTGCGCCCACGGCCCCGCATGTCCGTACGCCGAGATCGACACGTACACGATGCCGGGCCTCCGCTCCGCCAACGCGTGCAGCGCGAATCCGCGGGCCGCGAGCGCGCCGGGGCGGTACGACTGCAGGAACACGTCCGCATCGCGCACGAGCGCGTGCAGCGTATCGACACCGGCCGCATCGCGCAGGTCGATCCACGTCGAACGCTTGCCGCGCCCGTTGTCGATCACGAGCGGCGCGATGTTCGGCAGGTGCGGGCCGTTGACGAGCAGCGTCTGCGCGCCATGTGACGCCAGCGTGCGGCCCGCGACCGGCCCCGCGATGATGCGCGTGAGATCGAGCACGCGCACACCCGTGAGCGGCTGGCCGGCTTCGCCGCGACCGATCCGCTCGAGCGGCGCATCGCCGATCCGCTCGATCTCGAACAGCGGCAGCGACGCGATCGCGCGCGCTTGCTCGAGCGACGCCCACTCGTCAGGTGTTCTGATCAATGCGGCGCACAGCCCGGCGTCGGCCAGCGCGGTATCGAGTGCCGCACCGTCCCACGTGCGGATCGCCGCGGCGACATCGTCCCGCTGCGCGCCGCAGCCGAGTACGTCGAGAATGCCGCTCAGGTGATGCGGGAAGTTAGCGTGCAGCTGGATCCAGCGTCCGTCGCCCGTCTCGAAGAAGCCCGTCACCGGATGACGCAACTCCGGCGGCGGACCCTCGTCCACGCGCAGGTAGCGTTCGCTGCGGAAGGCGATGAGTGCATCGCGCACCGATACGTCGACGGATTGCGCGACGCCCGTGCGAAGCCGGTGGCATTCGGCCGCCGCGAGCCCGGCTGCCGCGATCGTCGCCGCGGCCAGCGTGCCGACCCGGAAGGTCGAAGGCAACGTCGGGTCCTGCCCCGTTACGGTCGCGCGGGCGAGCGCGCCGGGGTCGCCGTGTGCGAGCCGCCACAGATACGCCAAAGCAAGTTCGGGGGTCATGGCGGAATGGGCGGTGAAG
Source organism: Burkholderia sp. AU27893 (assembly GCF_002223205.1). Taxonomy (NCBI): domain Bacteria; kingdom Pseudomonadati; phylum Pseudomonadota; class Betaproteobacteria; order Burkholderiales; family Burkholderiaceae; genus Burkholderia; species Burkholderia sp. AU27893. Next base: position 323,751 of record NZ_NKFD01000002.1, read on the forward strand.
AAGACAACATCGAGTCTAGGATCGGCGGCAGTCGCGAGCAATCCTGATTGCGTGAATCCGCACATCACGCACGGTCGTATTCCCTGCGTTCCGGCGGAAACGGCCGACCTCACACCTTCCAGTGCGCAGGAAACCTGCCGGTATCCTCGATACCGGCGTGAACCCCTGCATGTGTGAACCGCGACCTGCTGCGCTCACTACCGGATCGCGCAACCGGGTACCGCGACCCTCACGCGAATCGAGTGCGGCTGCCCGCATGCTGCCGTGCCGACGCGAAACGCTCCCGCGCGAGCGGCGAATGCTCGCTCGACCGGGACGTACCAGAGCCGGACTCGCGGATCATGCAGATCGCAGATCGTCGCATGACCACACGGCCGGCTGGATCACGCATGCGCTCGAACACTGCCCGGACCGAACGCTGATCCCGCGCCGGGCGCGTTAAGTCGGCAGCGATACGGCCGCATGGCGCCGGCCGCCTCGCCACGCGACGAGCGGCCTCCACCACGCCTGCGCGGCTCGCCTTGCCGGCACTTCGAGCGGACCGAACGCGAACGTCGCACCCTGCGACCCCGCGCTGACCCATACGCGCATGCCGGGCGTCAGCATCAGCGCAGCCCCGGCGCCAAGCCAGTGATCATCGGGCAAGCCCTCGATCGTCACCCAGACCTCGCCGTCGGCCACCTCCAGCGAGGTGCGATCGACGATCCGCCACCGACCGGCCGGCTCGTCGCCATCGATCACATAAAGTCGCAGTTCGCGCATGGCAGCCTCCTGGTCGCACGGATCCGATGGCATCAGTATTTCGGACAGTGGCAGCACACGGACAGATACGGCTGCAGACACTTTTGGCCGAACTGTACTGGCCGATCGACAGGGACGGGAGGCGCCTGTCGGCGGACTTCGCGCCGTCCTTGCGCCGAACCGGCACGACGCGACGGCTTTCCCTACAATGTCGGCTGTCCCGCGCCACCCTCCCGCCCCCATGTTCCAGCGTCCGCCTGCCGCCGCCCCCGGCGAAAAGAATCTCACCGTGATGCTCTGGCTCGTCGCAACGGGCTTCTTCATGCAGACGCTCGATGCGACCATCGTGAACACGGCGCTGCCGTCGATGGCCGCGAGCCTCGGCGAATCGCCGCTGCGGATGCAGTCGGTCGTGATCGCGTACTCGCTGACGATGGCGGTGATGATCCCGGTCTCGGGCTGGCTCGCCGATACCTTCGGCACGCGGCGCGTGTTCTTCAGCGCGATCCTGGTGTTCTCGCTCGGCTCGCTGCTGTGCGCGAATGCGCATACGCTGACTCAGCTCGTCGCGTTCCGCGTCGTGCAGGGGGTCGGCGGCGCGATGCTGCTGCCGGTCGGACGGCTCGCGGTGCTGCGTACCTTTCCGGCCGAGCGCTACCTGGCCGCGCTGTCGTTCGTCGCGATTCCCGGCCTGATCGGCCCGCTGATCGGGCCGACGCTCGGCGGCTGGCTCGTGAAGATCGCGTCGTGGCACTGGATCTTCCTGATCAACGTGCCGGTCGGCGTCGCGGGCTGCATCGCGACCTTCTATTCGATGCCCGACTCGCGCAACCCGGCCGTCGGCCGCTTCGACCTGAAGGGCTACCTGCTGCTGACGATCGGCATGGTCGCGATCTCGCTGTCGCTCGACGGGCTCGCCGATCTCGGGATGCAGCACGCGGCCGTGCTCGTGCTGCTGATCCTGAGCCTCGCGTGCTTCGTCGCGTACGGGCTGTATGCGGTGCGCGCGCCGCACCCGATCTTTTCATTGGAGCTGTTCCGGATCCATACCTTCAGCGTCGGGCTGCTCGGCAACCTGTTCGCGCGAATCGGCAGTGGCGCGATGCCGTACCTGATCCCGCTGCTGCTGCAGGTGAGTCTCGGCTACTCGGCGTTCGAGGCCGGGCTGATGATGCTGCCGGTGGCCGCCGCCGGGATGTTCTCGAAGCGGATCATCACGCGCCTGATCACGCGGCACGGCTACCGCAAGGTGCTGCTCGCGAACACGATCATGGTCGGCGTGATGATGGCGAGCTTCGCGCTGATGCGCGACACGGTGCCCGTCTGGGTGAAGGTCGTGCATCTCGCGCTGTTCGGCGGCTTCAACTCGATGCAGTTCACCGCGATGAACACGCTGACGCTGAAGGATCTCGGCACGGGCGGCGCGAGCAGCGGCAACAGCCTGTTCTCGCTCGTGCAGATGCTGTCGATGAGCCTCGGCGTCACGGTCGCAGGCGCGCTGCTCGCCACGTTCACGGGCATGCTGCGCACCGTGACGCCGAGCAACACGCTGCCGGCGTTCCATGCGACGTTCATCTGCGTCGGGATCATCACGGCGGCTTCCGCGTGGATCTTCGCGCAGCTCGCGCCCGAGATCCGCAGCACCGCGCGCAAGACCGACCCGTCCGAGCGCGCGTGATGCGGGGTGCGCGCCGAACCGGGTCGGCGCGCACCATCACGGTGCAGCGCGGCCCTGCGAGGCGCATCTGAAACACCGGTAATGCCCCGCGGAGCTTGGCCGCGACGCGCCGCCGCACGGGGTACGATGCCGTGCACGCTTCTTGCTCGCCTATTCTCTAGGTAAACTGGCAGTCCTCCTTCGGCCGACATCATGAGCATGATCGAAATCGATCCCCCCGGCTTTCAGCCGCCCCGCCCCGTCGCGGGCGACGACGGGAACCGGCGCACCGTGCTGTACGGCGGCTACACCGTGTTCAGCGTGTTCCAGCCCGTTTTCTCGGTGTCGCACCGCCGCGCGATCGGCTATCACGCGTCGTTGCGTGCGCACGACGAGGAAAGCCGCCAGGTGGCGTCGCACGAGGTGTTCACGCAGGCGGCGCGGCGCGGTGACCTGCTTGAGCTCGGCCGGCTCGCCGAATCGCTGCATCTCGGCAACTTCCACGCCTTCGACAGCCACGACGAATGGCTCTTCCTGAGCCTGCACCCGGCCGCGCTGATGGACACCGTCTACAGCGACGCAATGCTCGCGAACCTGAAGGCGCTCGGGCTGCCGCCGCATCGCGTCGTGCTCGAGGTGCCCGAACAGGCGGGCGGCGAGACGCCGCGCTACGCGGCGATCGTCGACGGGCTGCGCAAGGCCGGCTTCCTGATCGCGCTCGTCGGGTTCGGCGCGAAGCATTCGAATATCGACCGCGTGTGGCACCTGCATCCCGACATCGTCACGCTCGACCGCGGCATCCTCGCGCAGGCGAGCGAGCACTCACATCTCGAACGCGTGCTGCCGGGGCTGGTGTCGTTGCTGCACGAATCCGGTCAGCTCGTGCTGATGGGCGGGCTCGCGACCGAACGCGACGCGCTGATCGCACTGGAGTGCGACGTCGATTTCGTGCAGGGTCAGTACTTCGCGGGGCCGAGCGTCGAACCGGTGCAGCCGCAGGCCGCCGCGGGCTGCATGGATACGCTGTCGGCCGCGTTGCGGCTACGCGTCGCGAAACGCGAGCGCACGCAGGCGGAACGGCTCGCGCCGTACGTCGCGGCGCTCGAGGAAGCGAGCCGGAAGCTCGTCGCGGGAGAAACGCTGACCGACGCGGCCGCAGCCGTGCTCGGGCTGCCCGAGACCGCACGCTGCTTCCTGCTCGACGCATCGGGGCGCCAGATCGGCGACAACGTGCTCGCGCGCGGCAGCGTCTCGCAGCGCGCGAAGCGCTTCCGGCCGCTGCTGCATTCCGAAGGGGCAAGCTGGGAACGCCGCCCGTACTTCATCGACGCAATGCGCGCGCCGGGACGCGTGCACCTGACGGCGCCCTACCTGTCGATCAACGAGGCGCACCTGTGCGTGACCGCGTCGATCGCCGCGCCGGTCGCGACCGGCATGCAGGTGCTCTGCGTCGACATCAACTGGGAAGCGGCACTCAACCGCGAATGAGCGTGCCCCGCGCCGCGCTCAGGCGGCCGCGGCAGCCTTGCGTACGATCAGCCGGTGCACGCGCTTGCCGGACGAGGCGCTGACGACCTCGTGCTCGTCGATCACTTGCGTGCCGGCGCCGAGCGCCGCCCGCATCCGCGCCGAATCGAGCGGCGTATAGAGGCGGCCGCGCTCGTCGCGCAACGCGCCGTTTCCGGCCACCCGCCAGCTCATGTACAACGTGCCGCCGGGCATCAGCAACTCGGCCAGCCGCGCGGCGGCAGCGGCCGCCTCCGCCTGTTCGAGATGCATGACGACCGTTTCGCACAGTACGTTGCGAAACGCGCCGGACGGCACGCCGGCCAGCGCCGGCAGCGCGGCCTGCTCGAAGGTGAGATCCGGGTGGCGACGCCGCGCCTCGTCGAGCAGCGCGGCGCTCGCGTCATAGCCGCGCACGTCGAAGCCGCGCGACGCGAGCCAGGCCGTATCGCGCCCGGCCCCGCAGCCGACGTCCGCGGTCAGCCCCGGCGAGAAATGCTGCTCCAGCAGCGCGTACATGTCGTCGGGCGCAGCCTGGTCGAGCCAGTCCTGCGCGTATTGCGCGGCATGGGCGTCGTAGGCATCGAGAGTCGGACGATCCACCATGGTGACGGCTCCGCATAGGCGTCGTATGACGCACTCCGCATCTTAGCCGTTGCACACGCCGTGCGGCGTCACGCACGCCCATGCGGCGAGTCGTGCAACCCCTACGCAGCTCGCACGTCGCCCGCGCGCGGCGCTTGCACGGTCAGCTCGGTCCACAGCGCATCGCCGCGCCAGGCCGGGCGCGCCGCCGCGCGTTCCGCGTCGTGCACGAGCGCGCACAGTCGCGCATTGACGGGCGCCTGCCCGCCGAAGTGCGCGGCCAGCCGCACGACCTCGCCGTTGATCCACTCGACTTCGGTCGCCCGCCCCGCCGCGAGATCGTCGGACATCGACGAACGCGCGAGCGGGTCGATCGCGAGCATCCGGCCGCCAAGCACGCGAAACGCCGGATCGGGCAAGTCGAGCACGGCCGGGAGCCACCCGGCCGGCAACGGTGTCAGCCGCGCGGGCCGGATCGCGGCCCGCGCCAGCCAGTGCAGTGCTTCGCGCTGCGCAAGCGCAACACAGCGCCGGTACGCGCGTTGCGCGAGTTCGTCGCGCAGCGGCAGGTTCGCGAGCGCGTTGACCGCGTTGTTCAGGTTGAGCAGCAGCTTTGCCCATTGCACGGCCCGCATGTCGCGGTGCAGCGCGAGCGGCAGCCCGGCACGCGCGAATGCATCGGCGAACGGCGTCAGCGTGGGGGAGGCTTCGGCCGCCAGCGCGCCGGCCGAACCCTGGTGAAACGCACCGGGCGTGCGCTCGATCACGTTGAACGGCACCATGCCGGCCAGCACGGTGGCTTGCGGTAGCGCTTCGCGCAGCACGTCGGCGTTGTGCAGGCCGTTCTGGAAACTGATCACGACCGTGCCGGGCCGCAGCACGCCGGCAAGCTGCGCCGCGGCCTCGCGCGTCGCGGCCGCTTTCACCGCCACGAGCACGAGCCGCGCGGCGGCCGCAGCCGCCGGATCGGTCTCGAACACGACATCGGCCGGCGCGAGCGTCGCGCGGTAGCCACGCCGGTCGGTCAGCGTCAGCCCGTGCCGATGAATCGCGTCACCGATCCGCGCGCGGCCGACGAGCGTCACGTTCGCGCCGGCCGCCGCCAGCCGTCCACCGAGATAGCAACCGACAGCGCCCGCGCCGACCACGCACGCCGGTGCGTCAGACATGCGAATGCGCGCCGCCGTGCACGGGGCCGGCCCGCCGCTCGACTTCGCGGCGCACGTCGCCGCGCAGCCCCGCGAAGAACGCGACCTCGGCAACGACGAACAGCGGCCCGACCATCAGGCCGACCAGATCGTCGACGAATGCGGGCTTGCGCCCCTCGAACCAGTGTCCGACGAACTGCACGATCCAGCCGACGACGAACGCACCGATGCCGATCGCGAGCCATTGCGCGGTCGGCAGCAACGCGAGGGCCTGTGCGGCCCACAGGCCGAGCGCGAACAGCGCGGTCATCACGATCCCGAACCGCAGGTCGAGACGCAGGTAGAACACCGCGAACGCGACGGCCAGCAGCAGCGCCGGCGACAGCGCGATGCCGGCCAGCATCCCGAGCGCCGGCCGCGACAGCAGCACCTCGACCGCGAACACGATCATCGGAATGCCGACCAGATGCGTCGCGATGTTGCGCGCGTCGCGGTGGTAGGCCGCATACTGGGCAAGATGGTCTTCGAGTGTCTTCATCGCGTCTCCTGGTCCATGGTTGACCGCTATGATGCGCGTCACGCCCGAGAACCTCTGTCAGCTACCCGACATCGCGTGCCCATGCCCTCTTCGCTCGCCCCGTACCTGCCGCAGATCGAAGCGAACCCGTGGTTCGCCGCGCTGCCGCCCGCGTTGCGCGCGGACCTGCTCGCCCGCGCGGCGCTGCGCCGGCTGCCGGCCGGCCATGCGCTGTTCCGGCGCGGCGACCCGCCGTGCGGGCTGTACGCGGTACTGGCCGGTTCACTCACGATAGGTGCGGTCGACCCGCAGGGCAAGGAAGCGCTGCTGACGGTGGCCGAGCCCGTCACCTGGTTCGGCGAAATCGCGCTGTTCGACGGCCAGCCGCGCACGCACGACGCGATCGCGCTCGACGACGCGCTGCTGCTGCACGTCCCGCAGGCCGCGCTGCTCGCGATCCTAGATACGACGCCGCAATACTGGCGGCACTTCGCGCTGCTGATGGCGCAGAAACTGCGCCTGAGCTTCCTGACCGTCGAATCGATGAGCGTGATGCCGGCCGCGCAGCGGCTCGCCGCCCGGCTGCTGATGATCGCCGACGGCTACGGCGGGATCAGCGCCGGCCGCACCCGCATCCGGCTGTCGCAGGAAAAGCTCGCGGCGATGCTGTCGCTGACGCGGCAGACCACCAACCAGTTGCTGAAGGCGCTGCAGGCCGACGGCGTCGTGCGGCTGCACGTCGGCGAGATCGAGCTCGTCGACGTCGATGCGCTGCGGCGCGCGAGCGGGTTGCCCGACGGCCTGCGCTGAGGTTCGGCACCGCCGCCACGCGACCTCCCCGCCGTCACCGCGTTGCGCTATCGTGGCGGCTCGTCCGTTCATCCGCCCGCACCGCCTTGAGCACGTCAACCGTCTCCGCTCCCTCCCGCCATCCGTGGCCTGTGTTCATCGCGTTCCTGCGGCTCGGCCTCACGTCGTTCGGCGGCCCGGTCGCGCATCTCGGCTACTTCCGCACCGAATTCGTCACGCGGCGCGGCTGGCTCACCGAGCGCACGTATGCGGATCTCGTCGGGCTGTGCCAGTTCCTGCCGGGGCCCGCGAGCAGCCAGGTCGGGATGGCGATCGGCCTCGCGCGCGCCGGCTACGCGGGCATGTTCGCCGCGTGGCTCGGCTTCACGCTGCCATCGGCGCTGCTGATGATGCTGTTCGCGCTCGGCGTGCATGCAACAGGCGCGCCGATCGAAGCCGGCGCGCTGCACGGGCTGCGCATCGTGTCGGTCGCCGTGATCGCGCAAGCCGTGTGGGGCATGGCGCGCACGCTGTGCCCGGATGCCCGCCGCGTCACGCTGATGGCCGCGGCCGCCTGCGTCGCGTTGCTCGCACCGGCCGCGTGGACCCAGGTTGCGGTGATCGTCGCGGCCGGGTTGGCCGGCCTCGTGCTGCTGCCGCAACCGTCGCGTGGCGCGCATGATCCACTGCCGCTGCACGTGTCGCCTCGCGCAGGCGTGCTGTGGCTCGCGCTGTTCGCGGTGCTTCTCGTCGCCCTGCCGTTCGCGGCCCGTACGCTGCGCTCCGATACGCTTGCCGTCGTCGATGCGTTCTTCCGCACGGGCGCGCTCGTGTTCGGCGGCGGGCACGTGGTGCTGCCGCTGCTGCAGGCGGCCGTGGTCGCGCCCGGCTGGGTCGGCGATGCGGCGTTCCTGGCCGGATATGGCGTCGCGCAGGCCGTGCCGGGGCCGCTGTTCACGTTCTCGGCATTCCTCGGCGCGTCGCTGCACAACGCGCCGAACGGCTGGCTCGGCGGCACGATCGCGCTGGTGTCGATCTTCGCGCCGTCGTTCCTGCTAGTGGCCGGCACCGCGCCGTTCTGGGAACGCCTGCGCCGCAGCACGCGCATGCAGGCCGCGCTCGCGGGCGTGAACGCAGCCGTCGTCGGGCTGCTGGTCGCCGCGCTCTATCACCCGGTCTGGACCGACACGATCGTGGCGCCGCGCGATCTGGCCGCCGCGCTCGTCGCATTCGTCGCACTGGTGTTCTGGCGTGTACCGCCGTGGGCCGTCGTGATCGCGAGCGCCGCGCTCGGCTGGGGGCTCGGCCTTCTGGCCTGACCCGGTACGCGCGGCACGTTCCACCGCGTCAAAAACAAAAAGCCCTCGTTTCGAGGGCTTTTTGCTGGATGCCGCGCGCCGTAGCGGCGCGCAGGTGCCGGACCTTACGCGAAGTTCTTCGCTGCGAAGTCCCAGTTCACGATGTTCCAGAACGCTTCGACGAACTTCGGACGTGCGTTGCGGTAGTCGATGTAGTACGCGTGTTCCCACACGTCGATCGTCAGCAGTGCCTTGTCGGCGGTCGTCAGCGGCGTTGCTGCGTTGCTCGTCGACACGATGTCGAGCGAACCGTCAGCCTTCTTCACGAGCCATGCCCAGCCCGAGCCGAACGTGCCGACTGCGGCCTTCGTGAACGCTTCCTTGAATGCGTCGTACGAACCCCACTTGGCGTTGATCGCGTCGCCCAGCGCGCCCGTCGGTGCGCCGCCGCCGTTCGGCGACAGGCTGTTCCAGAAGAACGTGTGGTTCCAGATTTGCGCGGCGTTGTTGAAGATGCCGCCCGACGACTTCTTCACGATCTCTTCCAGCGACAGGTTTTCGAATTCCGTGCCCGGGATCAGATTGTTCAGGTTCGTCACATAAGCCTGATGGTGCTTGCCGTAGTGGTACTCGATCGTCTCTTTCGAGATGGTCGGCGCGAGTGCGTCTTCAGCGTACGGGAGCGGCGGGAGCGTATGAGCCATGGCGATTCCTTCGTTGAGTATGTAGGGAGGCTGTGTTGGATGCTGCCGAGCGTCCGATTGTAGGCGAGGACGAATAACCCCGCAAACTCACGGGCCATTTATCCGCGGTATGCGGAAAAGCGATGTTTGCGCAACGTCCGGCAGGACGAACCCGACGATGAGCAGCATCCGTTCCCGTGCACGATGCGTCCGTTGCAACAACCTTCGCGCCGCTTGCCCCCGTTACGTCAGATCGTATCGGTCAGCCGCGGCTGCACGTCGGCGATCGACACGTCGGCCGAGCCTTCCGCGAGATGCACGGTCAGGCGGCGCTGCGGCTTCAGCGCGTTCGGCGTGCGCACCGCACGGCCCGTCTGCGCATCGATCAGCGCTGCATAGCCGCGCTCGAGCGTGCGCTGCGGGCTCAGCACCTCGAGCCGTGCCGCACAGGCTGACACGCGAGCCGTGTCGCGTTCGTGACGGCGCTGCAAGGCCAGCGCAAGACGCTGCGACAGCCCCGCGAGCGCCTGGCGCGCCTGCGACGGATCAGGCCGTGCGCGCTGCCAGCGCAGCTGCGCGAGCGCGAACCGCGCGCGCGCGTCGCGCACCGGCCGCGACGCCGCCGACGCGAGCCGCACCGCGAGCTGCTCGACGTGCGTGCGCTGCCGCTGCAGCCGCTCCGCCGGGCTCACCAGCCGGCGCGCGAGCCAGTCGAGCTGCTGCGCGCGCTGCTCCAGCCGGCGCTCCATGCCGCGCGCGAGCGCGCGCTGGCGCTCGCCGACCTCGCGCAGCAGCAGCGCGCGCTGCGGGCTCGCGAGTTCGGCCGCGCCAGTCGGCGTCGGCGCGCGCACGTCGGCCGCGAAGTCCGCGATCGTGAAATCGGTTTCGTGCCCGACGCCGCTGACGACCGGCAGTTCGCTCGCCGCGATCGCACGCGCCAGCGCCTCGTCGTTGAACGACCACAGATCCTCGATCGAGCCGCCGCCGCGACAGACCAGCAGCACGTCGACCTCGCGGCGCGCATTCGCGGTCTCGACGGCCGCGACGAGCTTTTCGGCGGACCCGGCGCCCTGCACGGGTGCCGGATAGACGATCACCGGAACGTGCGGCGCACGGCGCGCGAGCGTGGTCAGCACGTCGCGCAGCGCTGCCGCCTGCAGCGACGTGACGATACCGATCGCGCGCGGATGGGCCGGCAGCGGCCGCTTGCGCTCGGGCGCGAACAGTCCCTCGCTCTCGAGCTGCGCCTTCAGCCGCAGGAACGCCTCGTACAGGCGCCCCTGCCCGGTGCGCCGCACCGCCTCGACGTTGAGCTGCACTTCGCCGCGCGGCTCGTACATCGTGACGACCGCGCGCACCTCGATCCGGTCACCTTCGCGCGGCGTGAACTCCGCGTACTGCGCGCGACCGCGGAACATCACGCAGCGCATCTGCGCCTGCTGGTCCTTGATCGAGAAATACCAGTGGCCGCTCGCGGCGCGCGTGAAATTCGACACTTCGCCCGAAATCCACAGCAGCGGAAACGAGCGCTCGAGCATCGTCGAAATCGCGCGATTGAGCGCCGAAACGGGAATCACTTCGTCGCCGCCGCGGGTCGCGCCCGGTGCGGCAAATGGAGAGTCGGAAGGCATGGACGGTCGAATGAATGCTGGCGGCGACACGATAGTCCGACACGCACGCGACGTCCAGCGCCGGGCGCATGCGCCGTGACGTTCGGAAGGTGTCCACACTTTGGCAATCATCGGCCTGAAACGCGCGAAAACCGCTGAAAAATCCAGACGATTCCCCCTAACCCATTGATATTTATATATTTTTAAATCTTTCTGAATGATTCTCATCCGATTCGAAGCCCACCCGGCGGGCGTTTGACGCCATCGAGCAGGGAGTTCTTCACAGAGTTATCCACAAGCCGCCGCGATCCGGCCCCGCAGGCCGCGGCGGCCGGTCGCGCTTGCCGCGCCCGGGCGCGGCGCGCTAGAGTGCCGCCTTCCGCAGACCCCGCGGCATGCGCCGCCCAACGGAGAATCCGCCTTGACGAATCCGTCCCACGCCGCGGCGCACGACCTGCCGCGCCCGGCCCGATGAGCGCGCCGGACGGCCCGCTCGCCCGGCTCGAAGCCCGCCTGACGCGCGAATGGCAGCGCCGCGGCGCGCTCGCGTGGGCGCTCACGCCGTTCGCGTGCGTGTTCGGCCTGTGCGCGGCATTGCGGCGCACCGCCTACGCGCAAGGCTGGAAGAAGCCGGTCGACGTCGGCGTGCCCGTCGTCGTGGTCGGCAACGTGACCGTCGGCGGCACCGGCAAGACGCCGACCGTGATCGCACTCGTCGACGCGTTGCGCGCGGCCGGCTTCACGCCCGGCATCGTGTCGCGCGGCTACGGCGCGAACGTGAAGGCGCCGACCGCCGTCACGCCCGCGTCGCGCGCCAGCGTGGGCGGCGACGAACCGCTCCTGATCGCCCGCCGCACCGGTGCGCCCGTCTGGGTCTGCCCGGATCGCGTCGCGGCCGCACAGGCGCTGCGCGCCGCGCATCCGGACGTCGACGTGATCGTCAGCGACGACGGCCTGCAGCACTACCGCCTCGCACGCACGGTCGAGCTCGTCGTGTTCGACCACCGGCTCGGCGGCAACGGCTTCCTGCTGCCGGCCGGGCCGTTGCGCGAGCCGCTGTCGCGGCACCGCGACGCCACGCTCGTCAACGATCCGTACAGCGGCGCGCTGCCGCCGTGGCCCGACACCTATTCGCTCGCGCTCACGCCGGGCGCCGCGTGGCACCTCGACCAGCCCGCGCTGCGCCGCCCGCTGTCGCAATTCGCGAACGAGCGCGTGCTCGCCGCGGCCGGCATCGGCGCGCCGGAACGCTTCTTCGCGACGCTGCGCGCGGCCGGTCTCGCGCCCGCGACGCGCGCGCTGCCCGACCACTACGCGTTCGCCGACAATCCGTTCGTCGACGACGCCGTCGATGCGATCCTGATCACCGAGAAGGATGCAGTAAAATTGGGCGCTTCCTGGCGCGACGCCCGACTGTGGGTGGTCCCCGTCGAAGCCGCGCTCGACCCTCGCCTCATTGCCCTCGTTGTGGAGAAACTCCGTGGACGCTCGCCTGCTTGAAATCCTTGTGTGCCCTATCTGCAAAGGCCCGCTCCACTATGACCGTGCCGCGCAGGAGCTGATCTGCAACGCGGACAAGCTCGCCTACCCGATCCGCGACGGCATCCCCGTGATGCTGGTCGACGAAGCGCGCCAGACCGTCGAAGGCACGCCGGTCGACCCGGCCGGCCGCTAAGCCGCCCGACCCGGCCCTTGCCGCGGCGTGTCCGCGGCAAGGGCGCCGAGAACCCGCCGGGCGGCCCGCACCCGACGCGCCGCCCGCTCCGCTTTCCTCACCGTCCTCCCCGATGACTCAACCCTTCATCGCCGTCATTCCCGCCCGGCTCGCGTCGACGCGGCTCCCGAACAAGCCGCTCGCCGATCTCGGCGGCAAGCCGATGGTCGTGCGCGTCGCCGAGCGCGCGCGCGAAGCGGGCGCGCAGCAGGTGCTGGTCGCGTCCGACGCGCAGAGCGTGCTCGATGCGGCCCGCGATCACGGCTTCGAAGCGGTGCTGACACGCGCCGACCATCCGTCCGGCACCGACCGGCTCGCGGAAGTCGCGGCGACGTTCGGGTGGAGCGACGACACCGTCGTCGTCAACGTACAGGGCGACGAGCCGCTGATCGACCCGGTGCTCGTGCGCGACGTAGCGTCGCACCTCGCCGCGCATCCGGCCTGCGCGATTGCGACGGCCGCCCACCCGATCCACGACGCGGCCGACGTGTTCAACCCGAACGTGGTGAAGGTCGCGCTCGACGCGCAAAGCGTCGCGCTGTACTTCTCGCGCGCGCCGATTCCGTGGAGCCGGGACGCGTACCAGCCGCACTGGCCCGACGTCGCGGCCATGCCTGCACCGGCCTTCCCGGTCTATCGGCACATCGGCCTCTATGCGTATCGCGCGCGTTTCCTGCGCACCTATCCGACGTTGGCGCAGGCGCCGATCGAACAGGCCGAGCAGCTCGAACAGCTGCGCGCGCTCTGGCACGGCGAGCGCATCGCAGTGCTGATCACCGAGTCCGCGCCGGAAGCCGGCATCGACACGCCGGCCGATCTCGCACGCGTGCAGGCCCTTTTTCGGCCGTCATCAAAATAACCCGTGGCATAATCAGGCGATTGTGCGAGCCGTCCGCGACCAGCGCGTCCTCGCTTGACCCCGCCCGCGGCCCTGCCGGCAGCCGCGCGTCGCCCAACCCGACGCGCCGCATCAGACCGGTCCGCCACGCGCCAGGCAAGCCCCGCGCACACCGTCGCCGGCGCTTTTTTCGTCTCGCCACACGAATCTACATACTGGAGATATCACCATGCGTTTGATCCTGTTGGGCGCGCCCGGCGCGGGAAAGGGCACCCAGGCAAACTTCATCAAGGAAAAATTCGGCATCCCGCAAATCTCGACGGGCGACATGCTGCGCGCGGCCGTGAAGGCCGGCACGCCGCTCGGCGTCGAGGCGAAGGGCTACATGGACGCCGGCAAGCTCGTCCCGGACGCGCTGATCATCGGCCTCGTCAAGGAGCGCCTGAAGGAATCCGACTGCGCGAACGGCTATCTGTTCGACGGTTTCCCACGCACGATCGCGCAGGCTGACGCCATGAAGGAAGCCGGCGTCGCGATCGACTACGTGCTCGAGATCGACGTGCCGTTCTCGGAAATCATCGAGCGCATGAGCGGCCGCCGCACGCACTCGGCATCGGGCCGCACGTACCACGTCAAGTTCAACCCGCCGAAGGTCGAAGGCCATGACGACGTGACGGGCGAGCCGCTGATCCAGCGCGACGACGACAAGGAAGAAACCGTCAAGAAGCGTCTCGAAGTGTACGAAGCGCAGACCAAGCCGCTGATCACGTACTACGGCGACTGGGCGCAGCGCGGCGAGGAAAACGGCCTGAAGGCACCGCAGTATCGCAAGATCTCGGGCCTCGGCAGCGTCGAGGAAATCCGCGAGCGCGCGTTTGGCGCACTGAAGTAAGCAGCGCATCGCGCACCCGCAAGCCGCCCTTTCCGGGCGGCTTTTTTTTGCCCGGCCGGAATTGGCACGACCGTTCTGGTCCCGCCGTCGCGCGAGCGTGCCCCGTACAATCGGTCGGGTGCGGGCGCGCGCTACCCGGGCGCCGGCATTTCAACCCATCGCGCGGCATTGAACCAGGCAATCGCTTTGCGCGGAACCGCAACCCGCGCCGAAGCGCCGATAGCGGTGACCATCTTGGAGACGGCCGTGCCCTGAGCGCTGAAGCGCCACGGGCGCTCAACAACGGAGACAGTCATGGAAATTCGCGGCAACGTGTTTCTGGTCACGGGCGGCGCATCGGGCCTCGGCGCCGGCACCGCGCGGATGCTCGCGCAGGCAGGCGGCACGGTCGTGCTCGCCGACCTGAACGACGCGGCGGGCGCCGCGCTCGCGACCGAACTGGGCGGCATTTTTGTGCACTGCGACGTGTCGAGCGAAGCCGACGCGCAGGCGGCCGTCAGCGCGGCAACGCAAGCCGGCACGCTGCGCGGCCTCGTGAACTGCGCGGGCATCGCGCCCGCCGCGAAGACCGTCGGCAAGGACGGCGCGCATCCGCTCGACGTGTTCGCGAAGACGATCAACGTGAACCTCGTGGGCACGTTCAACATGATCCGGCTCGCGGCCGCCGCGATGGCGGCCACCGCGCCGACCGCGGACGGCGAGCGCGGCGTGATCGTCGGCACCGCGTCGGTTGCCGCGTTCGACGGGCAGATCGGCCAGGCCGCGTATGCGGCGTCGAAGGCCGGTGTCGCGGGCATGACGCTGCCGATCGCGCGCGACTTGTCGCGCAGCGGCATCCGCGTGATGACGATCGCGCCCGGCCTGTTCGAGACGCCGATGCTGCTCGGCATGCCGCAGGACGTGCAGGACGCGCTCGGCGCGATGGTGCCGTTCCCGCCGCGGCTCGGCAAACCGGCCGAGTACGCGCTGCTGGTGCGCCAGATCGTCGAGAATCCGATGCTCAACGGCGAAGTGATCCGCCTCGACGGCGCGATCCGGATGCAGCCGAAATAGGCACGAAAAAACGCCCGCGATGCGGGCGTCGTTTCATTCAGGGTTCCGGCAGCGTGGCGGCGGCTCAGTCCTCGCCGTCGCGCTGCATCCGCTGCCGCAATTCGGTCACCTGGGACTCGACGACGGTCGCGTCGTCCGCGTCCGGCCGCTCGCCGAGATACAGTTCGAGATCCTCGAGCGCGGGCCGCAGGTAATCGAGCCGCGCATACGCGAAACCGCGGTCGCGGACTTCGTCGAGGTGCTCGGGCAACAGGATCACGAGCCGCTGCTGCACCGCGAGCAGGCGCTGCCAGCGTTCCGTCTGGAGATAGATCGTCTTCAGGTTGCGCAGCATCCGCGCGATGATCTCGCGGCTCGTCGCCGGCTGCAGCAGCGCGCGCAATGCGCTATCGACCGCGCCGGCCGCTCGCGCGACGTACGGCTCGAGCATCTCGACCATCTCGGCTTCGGACAGCGAATGGCCGTTGGCCGGATCGATGATCAGGTCGCCGTCCGGCAGCGTGACGCGCAGCAGGAAATGGCCGGGGAACGACACGCCGCGCGCCGGCACGCCGATCTGCTCGGCAAGTTCCAGGTACAGCACCGACAGCGAGATCGGGATCCCGCGCCGCCGCTTCAGCACGGCGTTCAGGTGGCTGTTATCGGGGTCGTAGTAGTCGTTGTGATTGCACGCGAAACCGAGCTCGCGGAAGAAGAAATCGTTCAGCGCGACGACGCGGCCCTTCAGGTCCGCATCGTCCGTGAGCCGCCGGCGCAACCGCGCCGCCAGCATGTCGAGTTCGGCCAGCGTGCCCTGCAGGTCGAGGTCGGGATACGCGTCCTGCGCCAGCGACAGCGCCGCTTCCGTGACGGGCAGGCTGTCGTCGTCTGCCACGAGCGTGCTGAAGTAGTCGAGGACGCGGGTCATTGCGGTCGTCACTTGGCGCGCCTTTTGAAATAAGCGTATTTGAAGCCCATCACCCACAACATACCGAAATATAGTGCAGCGAACAGCACGAGGCACGCGGCCATCAGCGCAATGCGGTCGAGCGGCTGCGCACGCATCCCGGTCCAGTCGAAGCTGATCGACAGCCAGTGCATCAGGCCGGCGAGCACGAGCGCCGCGCCGATCAGCTGCACGAAGAAGCGCAGCCAGCCCGGCGACGGCTGGTAGATGCCGCGCTTGCGCAGCCCGATGAACAGCAGCAGCGAGTTCAGGCACGCGCCGACGCCGATGCTCAGCGTCAGGCCCGCGTGGCCGATCAGCGGCACGAACACGTAGTTCGAGATCTGCGTGACGATCAGCACGCCGATCGCGATCTTCACGGGCGTCTTGATGTCCTGCTTCGCATAGAAGCCCGGCGCGAGGATCTTGATCAGGATGATGCCGACGAGGCCGATCCCGTAGGTCGCCAGCGCGCGCGCGACCATCGTGACGGTGTGCGCGTCGAACTTGCCGTAGTTGAAGAGGGTCGCGGTGAGCGGCGTCGCGAAGAAGAACAGCGCGAGCGCACTCGGCGCCGCGAGCAGGAACGTGACGCGCAGGCCCCAGTCGAGCAGCGCCGAATACTCGTGCGAATCGGCATCGACGTGCGCCTTCGACAGGCTCGGCAGCAGGATCGTGCCGAGCGCGACGCCGAGCAGCGCCGTCGGGAATTCCATCAGGCGGTCGGCGTAGTTGATCCACGACACGGCGCCCTGCCCGAGCCGCGACGCGATGTTGGTGTTGATGATCAGCGACAGTTGCGCGACCGACACCGCGAACGTCGCGGGCACCATCTTCGCGAGCACGCGCTTCACGCCCGGGTGGCGCAGCGCGCGCAGCGGGTTGAGGCCGATCAGCGGCACCATGTCGATCTTCTTCAGGCCCGGCAGCTGCACGAGGAACTGCAGCACCCCGCCGACGATGACGGCCCACGCGAGCGCGAACACCGGCACCTTCAGGTGCGGCGCGACGAACACGGCCGCGGCGATGAACGCGACGTTGAGCAGCACCGGCGCGAACGCGGGCAGCGAGAAGCTCTTGTACGTGTTCAGCACGCCGGAGGCGAGCGTCGTCAGCGAGATGAACACGATGTACGGGAACATGATCCGCGTCATCGTGACCGCGAGCGGGAACGCCTGCCCGTCGGTGTGCAGGCCGGACGCGACGGCGAAC
This sequence comes from Burkholderia sp. AU27893, assembly GCF_002223205.1. Classification (NCBI taxonomy): domain Bacteria; kingdom Pseudomonadati; phylum Pseudomonadota; class Betaproteobacteria; order Burkholderiales; family Burkholderiaceae; genus Burkholderia; species Burkholderia sp. AU27893. The sequence continues at coordinate 340,919 of NZ_NKFD01000002.1, forward strand.
ACGACCCACGATGCGCCGGCGATCCCGGCCACCGACAGCACGGCAAGCGCCCACGCCAGCACGGTGGACATCGCGTCGACGAGCGCTTTCGTCGCGTCATGCCCCTGCTGGTTCTTGAACTCGGCGAGGATCGGCACGAACGCCTGCGAGAACGCGCCTTCGGCAGACAGGCGGCGCAGCAGGTTCGGGATACGGAAGGCGACGTAGAACGCGTCGGTGTATTGACTGGCGCCGAACGCACGGGCGATCAGCGTCTCGCGGGCCAGTCCGGTCACGCGCGACAGCAGCGTGAAGCCGCTGACCGTCAGCAGGGCTCGGAATAGATTCATGGGGCGCTTATTATACGGACGTTGCGTGGCCCGGCCAGCGGCCGATGCCGAAAAGCGCGCACGCGTTCGGCGCCGTCCTCGGCGGGTGTCACGTTGAACTTGCCACGCGCTTGATTTTGTTGCTATAATCGCCGGTTTCTGGGCTCGTACATGCACGGCAACTGCCGTTTTCATGTCCCTGCCCCGGTTAAAATCACCGTTTTTTTATGCGCCCCTGGGCAATCGTTCTCAGGGGACGGATCGAAAAGCAGCGCTTGGCCGTCAGGCTCCAAGCTCTGGAAACAGGACAGGATAAGGAACCGTCATGGCTAACTCCGCACAAGCACGCAAGCGCGCCCGCCAGGCCGCGAAGGCAAACTCGCACAACTCGGCGCTGCGCTCGAAATTCCGTACCGCGATCAAGTCGGTTCGCAAGGCTGTTGAAGCCGGCGACCAGGCAAAGGCTGCCGAGCTGTTCAAGGCTGCCGTGAAGACGATCGACACGATCGCCGACAAGAAGATCGTTCACAAGAACAAGGCCGCTCGCAGCAAGAGCCGCCTGGCCGCAGCCGTCAAGGGTCTGCAGGCAGCAGCGTAAATCCGGTGCGCCCGCTCACGCGGGCGTTCCTGTTTCCTGCGATCGCAAAAAAGCCCGCCTAGGCGGGCTTTTTTGTTGCCTGTCGCCGGCGCATCTTGCGGGCCGGTGACGGTTGCCACGAGGGCGGGCGCGGCAAGCGCGCTCGCCCGCGCCGGCATCACTTCTTCGCGTCGTAGTCCGGCAGTTCACACGCCTCGGTCACGACGAGATTGTTGTCCTTCGCGAAATTCAGCACGAAATCGAACGCCATCGGCTCGACGTCGCGCAGCCGGGAATCGAGGATCACGCATTTCAGGTCGCCGAGCATCGTCGGACGCACGTAGAGCGAATACTTGAGGCGCGCGTTCGGCCCGCTCGCCCCCGGCCCGAAGCAGGCCATCACACCGGCCAGACGTTCCGACCAGTCGCTCGGGCGAAACTTTTTCCCGTCTTTCGTGATGCCCTGGATAAAGAATTCGGTCGGAGGGGTTTCAGCCATGTGGTTACCCAAGTGACGGCCCGGCGATGTCCAGGCAACGGCGCCTGGATACGCGAACACAAAGCTGAAACGGACGGCGGCACAAGCATTCCGATATCCCGAAAACAGGACGTCGGCGCGCGCCACCGGCGGACTGCACCGGATTTGTGCAGCGCACGGCTTGTGTCCGGCAGAGCGCGAGGAGGCTTGCCTGCCGGGCTGGAGAAAACTTTTGAATTATACCGCAGCGCGCCATCGCGCGCCGTCCCGACACCCCGCCTCCTGCGTCGCTTGCCGCGCGCGGCGATCCTGCCCCGCTTCTCTCCGCGGCTCGTCAAAGCACAGAAAATCCTTTATGCTGCTTTGAGTTATCCACACCCGACGGCGGCGCCGTCCGGCCTTGCTGCCGGGTGCAACCCGCCGTATTTCGCTTCATGACCGCCAAAACCATTCGTCACTACCTGCAGTTCAAGGATTTCTCGCTGGAAGACTACGAGTACGTGCTCGAGCGCACGGGTATCCTGAAGCGCAAGTTCAAGAACTACGAGACCTATCACCCGCTGCACGACCGCACGCTCGCGATGATCTTCGAGAAGAGCTCGACGCGCACGCGCCTGTCGTTCGAAGCCGGGATCTTCCAGCTCGGCGGCCACGCCGTCTTCATGAGCACGCGCGACACGCAGCTCGGCCGCGGCGAACCCGTCGAGGATTCCGCGCAGGTCATCTCGCGCATGGTCGACATCATCATGATCCGCACGTTCGAGCAGGACGTGATCACGCGCTTCGCGCAGAATTCCCGCGTGCCGGTGATCAACGGCCTGACGAACGAGTACCACCCGTGCCAGGTGCTCGCCGATATCTTCACGTACTACGAGCACCGCGGCCCGATCGCCGGCAAGACCGTTGCCTGGGTCGGCGATGCGAACAACATGCTCTACACGTGGATCGAAGCCGCGCAGATCCTCGGCTTCAAGCTGCGCCTGTCCACGCCGCCCGGCTACGCGCTCGACATGAAGCTCGTGTCGCCCGACAGCGCGCCGTTCTACGAAGTGTTCGACGATCCGAACGAAGCATGCAAGGGCGCCGACCTCGTCACCACCGACGTGTGGACGAGCATGGGCTTCGAGGCCGAGAACGAGGCCCGCAAGCAGGCGTTCGCCGACTGGTGCGTCGACGAGGAAATGATGGGGCACGCGAACCCGGACGCCCTCTTCATGCACTGCCTGCCCGCACACCGCGGCGAGGAAGTGACTGCCGGCGTGATCGACGGCCCGCAGAGCGTCGTGTGGGATGAAGCGGAAAACCGCCTGCACGTGCAGAAGGCGCTGATGGAGTTCCTGCTGCTCGGCCGCCTCAAGCACTGACGCGCCGGCAACCCGCCAGCTCATGAAAAAAGCGCCGATCGACGATCGGCGCTTTTGTTTGGCGCGGGAAAAGCGGTGCCGAGCCCGCGTTACAGGCAGACCGGTTCGGGCTCGAGTTCGACGCCGAAATGGGCGCGCACGTCGGCCTGGATCGCCTGCGCCAGCGCGAGCACGTCGGCCCCTGTCGCGCCACCGCGATTGACGAGCACGAGCGCCTGGCGGTCGTGCACGGCCGCCGCGCCCAGCGCGCGCCCCTTCCAGCCGCAGCGGTCGATCAGCCAGCCGGCCGCGAGCTTGACCTGCCCGTCCGGCTGCGGATACGACACGACTTCCGGCGTGCGGGCGCGCAGCGCATCGAACTGCGCGGCATCGATCACCGGATTCTTGAAGAAACTGCCCGCGTTGCCGAGGACGAGCGGATCGGGCAGCTTCGCGCGGCGGATCGCGGCGACCGCGTCGAACACGTCGCGCGCCGTGGCCGCATCGAGTGCGATGCCGCGGGCGTCGAGTTCGCGCGTGACGTCCGCGTAGCCGAGCCGCGGCGCCCACTGCTTCGGCAGCCGGAACGTCACCGACACGATCGCGAACCGGCCGCGCCCTTCCCGCTTGAAGAAGCTGTCGCGATAGCCGAACGCGCAGCGCGCGGCGTCGAAACGCTCGCTGCGCCCCGTCGCCAGCTCCACCGCGACCAGCGAGTCGAAATACGCCTTCATCTCGAGGCCGTATGCGCCGATGTTCTGGATCGGCGCGGCGCCGACCGTGCCCGGAATCAGCGCGAGGTTCTCGAGGCCCGCCATCCCGTGCTCGAGGGTCCATGCGACGAATGCGTGCCAGTTCTCGCCGCCGCCGGCCTCGACATACCACGCGTCGTCGTCCTCGCGGACGACGCGGCGGCCCGCGATCTCGTCGAGCAGCACGACGCCGTCGAAGTCGCGCGTGAACACGACGTTGCTGCCGCCGCCGAGCACGAGTCGCGGCAGGTTCGCGACGCGCGGGTCGCGATGGAGCGCCTCGAACTGCGACGCATGCGTGATGCGCGCGGCAAAGCGCGCGGTCGCGGCGATGCCGAACGTGTTGTGCGCGGCGAGCGGATGGTCGGGAAGCAGCGACAGGGCGGAATCGTCAGGAGGCATCGGCATTCGCGGTCACGTCCGCCCGGGCGGCGCATGGCCGGCCTTGGGCAAACGGAGGGGCATCGGTAAAATGGCAAACAGTCCGCAATTATAGCGAGTGCCCGCGCGCGAGCCGGGTGCCCGCATCTCAAGGGAGGAATGCCATGCCATCGTTCGACGTCGTTTCCGAAGCGAACATGATCGAAGTGAAGAACGCCATCGAGCAGTCGAACAAGGAAATTTCGACGCGCTTCGACTTCAAGGGCTCCGACGCGCGCGTCGAGCAGAAAGAACGCGAGCTGACGCTGTTCGCCGATGACGATTTCAAGCTGGGCCAGGTCAAGGACGTGCTGATCGGCAAGCTGGCCAAGCGCAACGTCGACGTGCGCTTCCTCGACTACGGCAAGGTCGAGAAGATCGGCGGCGACAAGGTCAAGCAGATCGTCACCGTGAAGAAAGGCGTGACCGGCGATCTCGCGAAGAAGATCGTGCGCCTCGTGAAGGACAGCAAGATCAAGGTGCAGGCGAGCATCCAGGGCGACGCCGTGCGCGTGAACGGCACGAAGCGCGACGACCTGCAGAGCGTGATCGCGATGCTGCGCAAGGACGTGACCGACACGCCGCTCGACTTCAACAACTTCCGCGACTGATCGCCGGGCGATCCGTCACGTCATCCCGCCGGGCCCCGCATACGCGGCGCGCCCGGCTGCGGCCAGGCGCCGCACTTTCTCAGGCTTTCCCGCCGTCCGCGGCCGCCTTCTTCTTGTCGCCGATCCGGCTTTCCTGCCCCGCCAGCAGCTTCGCAATGTTGCCGCGGTGACGCCACACGAGCAGCACGCTCATCGCGAGCACGGCCCACGCGACCGGGTTGTGGCCCGTGCCGAACAGGAACACGTCGAACACCGGCGCGAACACGGCCGCCACCAGCGCCGCGAGCGACGAATAGCGGAAGAAGAACGCGACGATCAGCCAGGTCAGCGCGGTCGCGAGCCCGAGCACCGGGTGCACCGCGAGCAGCACGCCGGCCGCGGTCGCGACGCCCTTGCCGCCCTGGAAGCGGAAGAACACCGGATACAGGTGGCCGAGGAACACGGCGATCGCGACCCATGCGACGGCGACGTCCGGCAGGCCGAAGCGCCGGGCGAGCCAGACGGCAATCCAGCCCTTGAATGCATCGCCGACGAGCGTCAGGATCGCGGCCTTCTTGTTGCCGCTGCGCAGCACGTTGGTCGCGCCGGGATTCTTCGACCCGTACGAACGCGGGTCGGCCAGGCCCATCGCGCCACTGACGACGACGGCGAACGACACCGAACCGATCAGGTAGGCAACGAGGGCGGCGAGCAGGATCTGCATGCGGAGGACTCTTCTTTCAACGTATCGGTAAAGGGACGGCTGCGCGCGGCACGCCGAAACGGCGCCCATTCTACCGAACGCGCGCCGCCTGCCACGAAGGTGAAACCCTCAGTCGACACTGGCGCACTGCACGGGCTGAGCGCCGAGCAGCGACGTGAGCACGGCCGGCGCGAGGCTGACGAGGTAGCCGCGACGCCCGCCGTTCAGGTAGATCGTCGGCAGCTCGAGGATCGTCGCCTCGACGTAGACGGGCATCGTCTTGCGCGTGCCGAACGGCGACGTGCCGCCGACGAGATAGCCCGAATGGCGGTTCGCGACCTCGGGCTTGCACGGCTCGACGCGCTTCGCGCCGATCTGCCGCGCGAGGTTCTTCGTCGATACGGTGCGGTCGCCGTGCATCAGCACGATCAGCGGCTTCGCGTGTTCATCTTCCATCACGAGCGTCTTCACGACGCTGTGCTCGTCGACACCGAGCTGGCGCGCCGATTCGCCGGTGCCGCCGTGCTCGACGTAGTCGTACGGATGCTCGCCGAATGCAACGCCGTGGCGGCGCAGCAACTGGGTCGCGGGGGTTTCGGACACATGCCTGGATTTGCTCATGGCGGCATTTTAAGGGTGAACGACCGGCGCGCGCGCAATCGTGCGCTCGCACCGGCGGTATACTCGCGGCCCGTTTTTCGCCGGGCGGCCTGCTGCGTCGCCGCAACGATTCCGTCCATCATCATTGCGGACATCGCGAAGCGCTATTGCCCGAATGGCCGATTGTGGCGCGCGCGCCGCCGTGGCACGATCGTTCGCCAACCTCGTCAGCCGCCGCCCGCCCTTCTTCTGGAGACGCCATGCCCTCGTCCCTCCGTTCATCCGAGCCGCTCGACGTCGACGCCCTGCTCGCCGCGCTGCCTCGCCGCATCGCCGACGTGCCCGCACGCCGGGCCGCGCTGGCGCCCGCGCATCCGGCGCTGATCGAGTACGCGCGCCGCCTGTCGTACGGCGAGCTGTCGCAGGCCGTCGATGCAGCCGCCGCGCTGCTCGCCAACCTCGGGGTGCAAGGCGGCGACCGCGTGATGATCGTCGCCGAAAACTGCGTCGCGCAGATCGTGCTGCTGTTTGCGGCCGCCCGCCTCGACGCGTGGGCGCTCGTGTCGAACGCGCGGCTGTCCGCCAGCGAGCTCGACGCGATCGCCGCGCACGCACGGCCGAAGCTGATCGCGTTCACCACCGACGCCTCGCCCGACGCGCGCACGCATGCCGAACGGCACGGTGCGACACCCGCCAGCGCACTGCCGGTCGACATCGGCGCGTGGTCGTACCACGTCGACGCGAGCGCGCCGGGCGAACCGGTCGCCGCCGACGGCGCCGCGCAATGCGCGGCGCTGATCTACACAACCGGCACGACCGGCACGCCGAAGGGCGTGATGCTGTCGCATCGCAACCTGCTGTTCATCGCGGCGACGTCGAGCATGCTGCGCCGTGTGTCGCCCGACGATGTCGTCTACACGGTGCTGCCCGTGTCGCACGTGTACGGGCTCGCGTCGGTCTGCCTCGGCAGCCTGTATGCGGGCGCGACGCTGCGGCTCGCGCCACGATTCTCGCCGAAAGCCGTGCGCGTCGCGCTCGCCGACGAAGGCGTCACGATCTTCCAGGGCGTGCCCGCGATGCACGCGAAGCTGCTCGAACACCTGCACACGCACGGCCACGCGTGGCGCGCACCGCGCCTGCGCTTCGCGTATTCGGGCGGCTCGCCGCTCGACGCGAACCTGAAGGCGCGTGTCGAGCGCCTGTACGGCGTGCCGCTGCACAACGGCTACGGGATGACCGAAAGCAGCCCGACGATCACGCAGACGCCGCTCGACGCGCCGCGCACCGACAGCTCGGTCGGCGTGCCGATTCCCGGCGTGGAGATGCGGATCGTCGCACCGGACGGCACCGACGTGCCGCCGGGTGAAGTCGGCGAGATCCGCGTGCGCGGGCCGAACGTGATGCTCGGCTACTACCGCAACGCGGACGCCACGCACGCGGCCGTGTCGCCGGACGGCTGGCTGAGCACTGGCGATCTCGCGCGGCAGGAGGCGGACGGCGCAGTGACAATCGCGGGCCGTAGCAAGGAGCTGATCATCCGGTCGGGCTTCAACGTCTATCCGGTCGAAGTCGAGCAGGTGCTGAACGCGCATCCGGACGTCGTGCAGGCGGCCGTCATCGGCCGCGCGGTCCAAGGCAACGAGGAAGTGCTTGCGTTCGTCGAGCTAGTGCCCGGCGCGACGGCCGAGGAAGCGGCGTTGCACGCGTGGTGTGCGGAGCGGCTCGCGCCTTACAAACGCCCCGCACACATCCGCGTACTCGACGCGCTGCCGGCCGCATCGACGGGCAAGGTGCTGAAGCACAAGCTGCGCGAGCTGATCTGACGCGCGCGGGCCGGTGCGTGCGACTCGGCCCGCGCCGCGCCGGATGCGCTAACCGCGTGGATGGTGTTCCGCGTGCAGCGTCTTCAACCGCTCGCGTGCGACGTGCGTGTAGATCTGCGTGGTCGAGATATCGCTGTGACCGAGCAGCAGCTGCACGACACGCAGGTCGGCGCCATGGTTCAGCAGGTGCGTCGCGAACGCGTGCCGCAGTGTGTGCGGCGACAGGTGCGCGCGCACGTCCGCGTGCTGCGCGTGGCGCTTGATGATGTTCCAGAACTGCTGGCGCGTCATCCCGTCGCCGCGCGCGGTCACGAACAGCGCGTCGGCCGCGCGCGCGCCGAGCAGCGCCGGCCGCGCCTCACGCAGGTAGCACTCGATCCACCCTTGCGCGACTTCGCCGAACGGCACGAGCCGCTCTTTCGAGCCCTTGCCCATCACGCGCACGACGCCCTCGTTGAGCCCGACCTCGACGGTCTTCAGCATCACGAGCTCGCTCACGCGCAGCCCGCTCGCATACATCAGCTCGAGCATCGTACGATCGCGCAGGCCGAGCGGCGTACCTATGTCGGGTGCACCGAGCAGCGCCTCGACCTGCGCCTCCGACAACGTCGACGGAAACCGGGCCGCCTGCTTCGCGGACGTGATCCGCAGCGTCGGGTCGGCGCTCGCGCGATGCTCGCGCACGGCCCAGCCGTAATAGCGCCGGAACACGGACAGCCGCCGGTTCGACGACGTCGCCTTGCCGTCGCTGCGCGCGGCGATGTAGCCCGTCACCATCGCTTCGTCGACCGAATCGAGCGACGCGTCGTGCGTCTCGGCCAGCCATTGTGAAAACAGCACCAGATCGCGCCGGTACGCATCGAGCGTGTTGCGCGCCAGCCCGTGCTCGAGCCACAGCGCATCGCAAAACACGTCGATCGACGCGCGGCTTGCGAGCAGCGCGGGGGACACCTCGACGGCATCGCCGTCGACTGCGGGGGACATCAGCGATTCACTCATCAGTACGGCACGCCTTCGTGCGCCAGCAGCCAGCGCTTCACTTTCTGGTAATAACCGTTGTCGTCGTGGTTCGCGAAGCCGCCGAGTCCGCCCGCCGCGACGACGCGATGGCACGGGATCACGAGCGGGAAGTAGTTCGCGCCGCACGCCTGGCCCACCGCGCGCGGCGCGCTGCCGATCCGCTTCGCGACCTGCCCGTAGGTCAGCACCGTGCCGGGCGGAATATCGCTGATCACGTCCCACACGCGGTGCTGGAACGCGCTGCCGACTTCGGCGAGCGGCAGGTCGAAGCGCGCCGACGCACGCTCGAAATAACGTTCGATCTGCTTGACCGCGCGCTGCGCGAGCGGGGAATCCGGATCGACCGACTTCACCGATTCGGGCAGATAGACGATCTCGCGCACCACTGCGGCATCCGTGCGGATGCCGACCTTGCCGAACGGTGCGTCGATGACTGCATTGAACATGGCCCTCTCCTGACCGATGGATGCGCGCGGCACCACCGCGCGCCGACGACACTTTACGCCGCCTTCATGCAGCACGCAGCGCCCATTCGACATGCTCGCGCACGACGGGCGACGGATCGTCGGCCCGCGCGCGCAACGCGGCGACGATCGCGTCGCGCGCCTGCGGCGTCAGCCGGCCCGCGTCCGCGCGCAGCGCATTGCCGAGCCCGACCGCGAGATTGCGCAGCCAGCTTTCGTAGCCGATGCGCCGGATCGCACTGCCCTGCATCCGCGTATCGAACGCGTCCGCCTCCCACGCAAACAGCTCGACGAGTGTCGCGCGATCGAGTCCGTGCCGCACGTCGAAATCGGCGACGGGCGCGGCCTGCGCGAACTTGTTCCACGGGCACACGAGCTGGCAGTCGTCGCAGCCGTACACGCGATTGCCGATCATCGGCCGCAGCGGCTCGGGGATGCTGCCTTTCAGTTCGATCGTCAGGTACGAGATGCAGCGGCGCGCGTCGACGCGGTACGGCTCGACGATCGCGCCGGTCGGGCACGCGTCGATGCAGCGCGTGCAGCTGCCGCAATGCGCGCCGGGCGTCTCGGGCGCGGTGTCGGGGGACGTGTGCGCATCGGTCGGCAGCGGAACGTCGACGTAGATCTCGCCGAGGAAGAACAGCGAGCCCGCATCGCGCTGCAACAGCAGCGTGTGCTTGCCGCGCCAGCCGACGCCGGCCTTCTGCGCGAGCTCGACCTCGAGCACGGGCGCCGAATCGGTGAACACGCGGTAGCCGAACGCACCGATCTCCTGCTCGATGCGCTCGGCGAGCGTCTGCAGGCGGTTGCGCAACACCTTGTGATAGTCGCGGCCGCGTGCGTAGATCGACACGACGGCCGCCTGCGGATCGTCGAGCCGGGCCCGTTCGCGTGCGCGCCAGTCGCGCGGCACGAGCGCGCCCGGCTCGCTTTCAGGCGTGTCGGCGGCCAGCGTTTCGGCCGGCAGATAGGCGAGCCGGGCGGAGATCACACGTCGCGTACCGGCCACAAGTTCGGCCGGACGCGCGCGTTTCATCCCATGTTTCGCCATATAATCCATTTCGCCGTGGTATCCGGCTTCCAGCCAGGCGGCGAGGCCTGCTTCGGCATCCGAGAGATCGGTATCGCTGATGCCGATCGCCCCGAAACCCAATTCGCGCCCCCACGCCCTGATGCGCGCGGCGAGCGCAGTCAACGCCGCATCGTCGAGCGCGCACGGTGCCGCACCTTCGGCACGAGTCGAAGGTCTGTCGGATGCGGCGAGTTCCGGTAATCGGTTCATCGCACTATTTTACGAGAATGCCAGCCACGCCCAGCCATCCGCCTCACGACGCCATGCTGCCCGCCCCGCTCGCGGAGCGCGTGATCGCGCTCGCCGACGAAGCGGCGACCGAGGCCTTCGGCACCCGCTTCGCGCACGCGCTCGACGCGGCGCGCACCGAGCTTGCCCGCGCGCATGCGTTCGACGGGCTGCAGATCCAGCTGGTCGGCGATCTCGGCGCGGGCAAGACGTCCCTCGTGCGCGCGATCCTGCGTGGCCTCGGCCACACCGGGCGCGTGCGCAGCCCGACCTATACGCTCGTCGAGCCGTACGCGCTCGAACGCGACGATGGGGAACTCGAGGTCTATCACTTCGATCTGTATCGTTTCAACGATCCGGCCGAATGGTCCGACGCAGGCTTTCGCGAATATTTCAATTCCAGCGCGATCTGCCTCGTCGAATGGCCACAACAGGCAGGCACGCTGCTCGGCGTACCCGATCTGGTTTTCTCGCTCGACGTGGACGGCGACGGCCGCGCCCTCACCGTCCGGGCGTACAGCGCTTCAGGAAAGGCATGTCTCGAAAGATGTTGATCAAACCGTTCCGCTCGATCGAATCGGCGGCCACCGCGACGCACAACTGGCGGCGCCGCCAGATCCTGTGCGCGGGCGCGTCGACGCTGGTGCTCGGTCTCGTTGCACCGCGGCTCGCGCGCGCGTCGTCGGTGCTCGGCGTGCGTGTGTGGCCCGCACGCGATTACACGCGCGTCACGATCGAATCCGACCAGCCGCTGCAGAATAGCCAACAGCTACTGCAGGGTCCCGACCGTCTCGTCGTCGACCTGACCGGCCTCGATCTCGACCAGGCGCTGCGCGACCTCGTGTCGAAGATCGCGCCGAACGATCCGCAGATCCAGTCGGTGCGTGTCGGCCAGTATCAGCCGCACGTCGTGCGGATGGTGTTCGACCTGAAAGGCTCGGTGAAGCCGCAGGTGTTCACGTTGCCGCCGGTCGGCACCTACAAGTACCGGCTCGTGTTCGACCTGTATCCGGCCGTCGCGCCCGATCCGCTGTCCGACCTGATCGCGCAGACGGAACGCAAGGAGCAGGCGCTCAACGACACGGCACGTGCGCAGCAGATGCAGCCGCCGACCACGCTGGCGGGCCCCGGTACCCCGCCGCCCGCCGCGGGCGACAACAGCGACGCGTTCTTCCAGCGCTTCGCGCAGAACACGCCGGCCACGCCGCACACGCCGCCCGCCACCCCTTCGACGCCCGCGAAGCCGGCCGTCAAGCCGCCGCCCGTCATCGCACGCCGCGACGACAGCGACGACGATGGCGACACCTACAAGTTCACCGCGCCGAAATCCGGCAAGGGCGGCACCGTCCGCCTGCTGACGGTGGCGATCGATCCGGGCCATGGCGGCGAGGATCCGGGCGCGATCGGCGGCGGCGGCACGTACGAGAAGCACATCGCGCTCGACATCGCGAAGAAGCTGCGCGCGAAGATCGACGGCGCGCCGAACATGCGTGCGATGATGACGCGCGACGCCGACTTCTTCGTGCCGCTGAACGTGCGCGTGCAAAAAGCGCGCCGCGTGGGCGCCGACCTGTTCGTGTCGATCCACGCCGATGCATTCACGACGCCGTCCGCGCGCGGCTCGTCGGTGTTCGCGCTGTCCGACCACGGCGCGACGAGCGCCGCGGCACGCTGGATGGCGAACAAGGAGAACTCGTCCGACCTGATCGGCGGCATCAACATCAAGACGGCGGACGCGGCCGTGAACCGCGCGCTGTTCGACATGTCGACGACCGCGCAGATCCGCGATTCGCTGCGCTACGGCAACTACGTGCTGAAGGAAGTGGGCGGCATCAACAAGCTGCACAAGGGCTCGGTCGAGCAGGCCGGGTTCGCGGTGCTGAAGGCGCCCGACATTCCGTCGATCCTCGTTGAAACGGCCTTCATCAGCAACCCGGAAGAAGAGAGCCGGCTGAACGACGACGGCTATCGCGACCAGATGGCAGACGCGATCTTCCGCGGCATCAAGCGCTATTTCGCCGCGAATCCGCCGCTCGCGAAGAGCCGGATGGCCTGACGGCCGTACCCGGCCACCCCGCCCCGCCGCCGGCACGCAGTGCGTGCCGGCGCGTCACGACGCCGCGAAGCGGCGCATCAGTTTCCCGCCGAACACGTTCACCGCGAGCCCGCCCATCACGAGCGCCGCGCCGATCAGCTGCGGGCGCGTCAGATGCTCGTCGAGCAGCAGCGCCGACGACGCGAGCCCGACGATCGGCACCAGCAGCGAGAACTGCGCGACCTGCGCGGCCGGATAGCGCGACAGCAGACGGCTCCACAGCCCGTAGCCGAGCAGCGTCGCGACGAACGCGAGATAGACGACCGCGAAGATCGACGCGCCGTTCAGCCCGGCGAGCGCGGTCGCGATCCGCTGCGGCCCTTCGAACCATAGCGACAGCAGGAAGAACGGCACGGGCGGCACGAGGCTGGCCCACACGACGAGCGACACGAGGTTCGCACGGCCGACCTTCTTCGTGACGATGTTGCCGAACGCCCACATCGCGGCCGAGCAGATCGTCAGCAGGAAGCCCGCGAGCGTCATCGCGCGGCCGCCCTGCGCCGCGATCACGACGAGCCCGCCCGCGGCGATCGCGAGCCCGAGCAGGTTCTGCACGCGCAGCCGCTCGCCGAGGAACAGCATCGCGAACACGAGCGTGAAGAACGCCTGCGACTGCAGCACGAGCGATGCGAGGCCGGCCGGCATGCCGACGTACATGCCGGTGAACAGGAACACGAACTGGCCGAGCTGGATCGTCGCGCCGTACAGCACCAGCAGGCGCCATGGAATCTGCGGCCGGCGCACGAAGAACACCGCGGGCACGGCCGCGAGCGTGAAGCGCAGCGCGCCGAGCAGCATCGGCGGCATGCCGTGCAGGCCGACCTTGATCACGACGAAGTTCACGCCCCACGCCAGGATCACGACCAGCGCAAGCAGCAAGTCCTTCGGGGCCATCATCGGCGTCTCCTCGATTGTCGAATGGTCGTGCACGGTGCGCTCAGGCCCTGTCGCTTTCCCTGTCGCTTTGCGGCGGGCGCCCCGAGAAGACTTGCTGCGAGGCGGAAAACCCGGGGCGGCCCGGTGTTTTCCTCTGAGAAGCCGGTCAGTCTACCGGGTTTCAGCTCCCGGCCCGATACCCGCGTGGCGCGCATGGAATCGGCGGCGGACGGCCAGTACAATGACCGGCATCCCCCGCCGCCCCACAGGATCCGCCATGACCGCTCCGATCAAAGCCCTGCTGAAGCCGCACGTGCGCGACATCGGCAACCTGCAGGTGCGCCGTACGCTGCCCGCACTCGCCGCCCGCCTCGTCGGCCCGTTCATCTTCTTCGATCACATGGGGCCCGCCACGCTGCCGCCCGGCACGGGGCTCGACGTGCGCCCGCATCCGCATATCGGCCTCGCCACCGTCACCTACCTGTTCGACGGCGCGATCCTGCACCGCGACAGCCTCGGCTCGCTGCAGGAGATCGTGCCGGGCGACGTGAACTGGATGACGGCCGGCCGCGGGATCGTCCACTCCGAACGCACGCCCGACGCGCAGCGCGAAAACGGCCACACCGTGCACGGGATCCAGACCTGGGTCGCGCTGCCGCGCGCGCACGAGACGACCGAGCCGTCGTTCGAGCACCATGCGGCCGACACGCTGCCGAAGCGCAACGAGGACGGCGTCGCGCTGACGGTGATCGCCGGCGATGCGTTCGGGCTGCGCTCGCCGGTCACGACGTTCTCGCGCACGCTGTACGTCGCGGCCGAATTCGCGGCCGGCGGCCGCCTCGCACTCGACGCGTCGCACGAGGAGCGCGCGGTCTACGTGGTCGACGGCGAGCTTGCGATCGACGGCACGCCGGTGCCGGCCGAGCAGATGGCCGTGCTCACGCCCGGCGCCGCGGTCACGCTGACGAGCGGCAGCGGCGCACGTGCGATGCTGCTCGGCGGCGACAAGATCGACGGCGAGCGCTTCATCGAATGGAATTTCGTCGCGAGCAGCCGCGAGGCGATCGAGCGCGCGAAACAAGCCTGGACGCGCCAGGAAATGGGCAAGGTGCCGGGCGAAACGGAGTGGATTCCGCTGCCCGAGTCGAAGCCGCGTTGAAAAAGGGGCGCGCCGCCCCCATCCTGACGACATTCGAACGGAAGAGAACGACATGGACACCACGCTTGCCACATTCGAGAAAGACGTCATCGAGGCGTCGCTGGACGCACCCGTGCTGGTCGACTTCTGGGCGCCGTGGTGCGGCCCCTGCAAGACGCTCGGCCCGCTGCTGGAAAAGCTCGAAGGCGACTATGAAGGCCGCTGGAAGCTCGTGAAGGTCAACGTCGACGAGAACCAGGAACTCGCCGCGCACTTCCAGACGCGCAGCATCCCGCACGTGATCGCGTTCGCCGACGGGCGCCCCGTCGACCAGTTCGTCGGCGTGCTGCCCGAAGGCCAGCTGCGCGCCTTCCTCGACCGGCTGCTGCCGGCGCCGGAGGAAGCCGAACGGCGTGCCGCGCAGGATGCGATGGCCGAGTCGCGCTACGACGACGCGCTCACGCACCTCGAAGCGGCGCTCGCGCTGAACCCGGGCTTCGACGACGCCCGCCTCGACCTGATCGAACTGCTGCTCGCGAACAACCAGGTCGACGCCGCGCGCGCCGAGACCGAGCGCCTGTTGCCGCAGACCGTGCAGAACGGCGATCCGCGCTACTTGGCGATCAAGACCCGTTTCGACGCACTCGACGCGACGGCCGACCTGCCGCCGACCGACGCGCTCGAAGCGCGCATCGCGGCGAACCCGGCCGATCTCGACGCGCGCTTCGACCTCGCGCAGAGCCTGATCGCGCGGCGCGCGTACGAAGGCGCGGTGGAGCAGTTGCTGGAAATCGTCACGCGCGACCGCGCGTACGGCGACGATCTCGGCCGCCGCACGCTGATCTCGGTGTTCGAGCTGGCCGGCGATCGCCCGGACCTCGTCGCCGGGTGGCGGCGCAGGCTGAGCATGGCGCTCAACTGAACTGACGTGGGACCGGCCGGGCTGCAACGGCCCGGCTGCCGGATCACCACGTCAAGCACGGCGCGTATCACGCGCCGCCGCATTGCACAACGACCGCGATTCGCAGCGGCTCAGCCCGCCGCCTGCGCCGCGATCGCACGCAGCGCATGCGCGGCGGCCGCGAAGCCGAAGCTCGCGGTCACGCACACGCTCGAACCGAACCCCGCACAGTTGAGCCCTGCGACGTGCGCGGCCGCGGACGGCTCGGTGCCGTCCTCGAGGTCGCACGCGGCGGCTTCCGGATAGATCAGCGGCTCGTCCGAATACACGGCGCTGACCTTGAAACGCGCCTTCGGCCCGCGCGGAAAGCCGTGCTGCTTGCGCAACTGTGCGCGCACCTTCGACAGCAGCGGATCCTGGATCGTCAGCGCGAGATCGTCGATCCGGATGCGCGTCGGGTCGAGCTGGCCGCCCGCCCCGCCGACCACGACGAGCGGCTGGCGCTTCGCGACGCACCACGCGATCAGCGCGACCTTCGTGCGCACGCTGTCGATCGCGTCGATCACGTAGTCGAAGCCGCCGCCGAGCAGCGCGTCGAAGTTGTCGGGCTCGACGAAATCCTCGATCCGGTTCACGCGGCACGCAGGATCGATCAGCGCGATCCGCTCGGCCATCGCATCGACCTTCGGCTTGCCGTAATTGCCGTCGAGCGCGTGGATCTGCCGGTTCGTATTGCTTTCGGCGACGTTGTCGAGATCGATCAGCGTCAGCGTGCCGACCGCGTTGCGCGCGAGCGCCTCGGCCACCCACGAGCCGACGCCGCCGATCCCGATCACCGCGACGTGCGCACGCTCGAACGCGGCGGCGGCCGGCGCGCCGTACAGGCGCGCCACGCCGCCGAAACGCCGCGCGCGATCCACGTCAAGCTGGATTTCCGGGGTCGGGGTAAGATCAGAGGAACTGGGCGGGGCAGCGTCGGCGACGGACATGGCAGCAAGGAAAACGTAAGTCGTGCAGCCCTCTATTTTGCCTGAACTCCTCGCTCGCACGCGCCACTGTGCACGCACGTTTCCTGCGCGTTGGCTACAATGGTTCCAGATTGAAGCGTTTGCATAACATGACGACTCTCGCCGATCTCCGCATCAATTACTCACGTGCTTCGCTCGACGAAGCCGATGTCGCCCACGACCCCTTCGCCCAGTTCGACCGCTGGTTCAAGGAGGCGCTCGCCGCCAAGCTGCCCGAGCCGAACACGATGACGCTCGCGACCGTCGGCGCCGACGGCCGGCCGTCGGCACGCATCGTGCTCATCAAGGGCGTCGACGAGCGCGGGTTCGTCTTCTTTACCAATTACGAAAGCCGCAAGGGGCGCGATCTTGCCGCGCACCCGCAGGCCGCGCTGCTGTTCTACTGGATCGAGCTCGAGCGCCAGGTGCGCATCGAAGGCCGGATCGAGAAAACCAGCGCGGAAGAAAGCGACCGCTATTTCGCGTCGCGCCCGCTCGGCTCGCGCATCGGCGCATGGGCGTCGGAACAGAGCGCGGTGATCGACAGCCGCGCGACGCTCGAAGCGCAGGAAAAGGCCGCCAGCGAACGCTACGGCGACAACCCGCCGCGCCCGCCGCACTGGGGCGGCTACCGCCTCGTGCCCGACTCGATCGAGTTCTGGCAGGGCCGCCCGTCGCGGCTGCACGACCGCCTGCTCTATACGCGCGACGCCGGCACGTCGACGGGCTGGTCGATTTCGCGCCTGTCGCCGTAAGCGCGGCGCCGGCGCGCGCCGGTCGTGTCTCGTGTTGCATTCGGGCGCCCGCCTCGCAAGCGGCGGGCGCCGGTCAAGATACTTGGCTGTATTCGATTCAACGAACAAACGGAGAATCCAAATGTTCTGGGAAAAGAAGCTGGCACAGTGGGCGGACGAAGTACGGGCGAAAGCGAACATACCGGCGCGCCTCGTGCTGTGGAACGGCGATCAACTCGATTTCGGCACCTTCAGCGCGCCGCAGGTCACGCTGAAGGTCAACAGCGCGTCGGCGTTGCCGCTCCTGCTCGAACCGAGCCTCGACAATCTCGGCGAGGCGTACGTGAAGGGCAAGATCGACATCGAAGGCAAGCTGTCGGACATCATCAACATCGGCTACTCGCTCGCGCGCAGCACGGTGACGAGCGCGAGCAAGCTGGCGCGCGTGAAGCGCTACTTCAATCACTCGAAGAGCACCGACAAGAAGGCGATCCAGTATCACTACGACGTCTCGAACGAGTTCTACAAACTGTGGCTCGACGAGAACATGGTGTACTCGTGCGCGTACTTCGAGAATGGCGACGAAGATCTCGCCACCGCGCAGATCAAGAAGATCGACCACATCCTCACGAAGATCCGGCTCCAGCCCGGCCAGCGCCTGCTCGACATCGGCTGCGGCTGGGGTGCGCTCGTGCTGCGCGCCGCGCAGAAGTTCGGCGCGCAGTGCCTCGGCGTCACGCTGTCGCAGAACCAGTTCGACCTCGCGACCGCGCGCGTGAAAGCCGCCGGGCTGGAAGACAAAATCGAGATCCGGCTCCAGGACTACCGCGAGATCGACGGGCAATTCGACCGCATCACGAGCGTCGGGATGTTCGAGCACGTCGGGCGCAAGAACCTGCCGCTCTATTTCTCGCGGATCCACGACCTGCTCACCGACGACGGCATCGCGATGAACCACGGGATCACGTCGACCGACGCGGAAAGCGGCGAGACGGCGCTCGGCGGCGGCGAGTTCATCGACCGCTACGTGTTCCCGGACGGCGAGTTGCCGCACATCAGCCTCGCGCTGGAAGCCGCGCAGCGCGGCGGGCTCGAAGCGATTGACGTCGAAAGCCTGCGCCGGCACTATGCGCGCACGCTCGATATCTGGACGGAAAACTTCGAAGCGAAGGCCGACGCCGCGCGACAACTCGTCGACGACGAAAAATTCCGCATCTGGCGCGTGTATCTCGCCGGCTGCGCGTATGCGTTCGAGCACGACGACGTGTCGATCTTCCAGATCGTGTGCCGCAAGGCCGGGCAGAGCGCGAAGACGCTGCCGTGGTCGCGGCGCTATATGTACGAACACGCGCTGCCACGCTAGGCGGCGCTTCACGCTGGGCATGCATGGGTGACGGCAGGACGCGGCGCAAGACGCCGCCGGAACGACAGCAGCACGACGACGCGAACGCGCCGCACGCCGACGGACAATTCGACCTGTTCGGCGTGCCGGCCGACGCCGCACGCGCGTCGCCCGCGAACGATGGCCCGCCTGCCGATTCCGACGAACTGCTGAAACCGGACGCGCATAACGACACGCAGCCGGCACCGCGCACCCCCACCCACCCCCGTTCTTCAGACGAAACACCTCCCGCCGCTTCCGGCTTGCTGTGGGACGAGCCGTCCCCGCCCGCTGAGCCGCCGAAGAAAGGCCGGCGCCGGCGCGGCGTGCTGCCCGCACCGATCGCACCGGATGTGGCCGACGCAGCGGCCGGCCTGCCGCCGAACGTCCGGCTCGGCACATCGTCGTGGACCTTCCCGGGCTGGGACGGCATCGTCTACGACGGCGATTTTGCTCAGACGAAACTCTCGCGCGAAGGGCTCGAAGCGTATGGCGCGCATCCGCTGCTGAAGAGCGTGAGCCTCGACCGGTCGTTCTACGGCCCGCTGTCGGTAGCCGACTACCTGCGCTACGCGCAGCAGGTGCCCGACGATTTCCGCTTCGTCGTGAAGGCGCCGGCCTCCGTGACCGATGCGGTGATCCGCGGCCGGCGCGGCGAACCGTCGGGACCGAACCCGACCTTCCTCGACGCGGATCTCGCCACCCGCGAATTCGTGCAGCCGTGCGTCGAAGGGCTCGGCCGGAAAGCCGGCGTGCTCGTGTTCCAGTTCTCGCCGTTGCCCGACACGCTGCTTGCCCGGCCGGCCGAACTGATCGACCGGCTGGCCGCGTTCTTCGCGGCACTGCCGCCGCTGCCGCCGGAAGCCGACGGCAGCCGCTACGCGATCGAGATTCGCGACGCGAGCCTGCTCACGCCGCGCTTCATCCGTGCGCTCGCCGCACTCGGCGTGCGCTACTGCGTCGGCCTGCACGCGCGGATGCCCGACCCGCTGCGCCAGGCGGCCGCACTCGCGCTGCTCGACGGCGACGCGCCGGGCCCGCTGATCGTGCGCTGGAGCCTGCACGGCGGCTTCAAGTATGAACAGGCGAAAGCGAAGTACGAGCCGTTCGACAAGCTCGTCGACGAGGATCCGGCCACGCGCTCGGCGCTCGCCGAACTGGCCGCGCGCTATGCGCTGGCCGGACAGCCGGTGATCATCACGATCAACAACAAGGCGGAAGGCTCCGCGCCGCTGTCGTGCATCGCGCTTGCGCGCGAGATCGCCGCCGCGTGCGCGCAGTGGCGCAACGAGGCGGCTTGATACCCGCTTGATACCGGCTTGCGCCGGCCGCGGTCACGACGCTTACGCGCCGCGCAGCGACTTCAGCCGGTGCGAGAACTTCTGCCGGAATTTCGCGAGCTTCGGCCCGATCACGACCGAGCAGTAGCCCTGCCCCGGATTGCGCGCGTAATAGTTCTGGTGATAGTCCTCGGCCGGCCAGTAGTTGCCGTCGAGCGGCACGACCTGCGTAACGATCGGCTGCCCGAACACCTGCTCGCGCTCCAGTTCGCGGATCACGTCGAGCGCCGTGTCGCGCTGCGCGTCCGAATGGGTGAACACGACCGATCGGTATTGCGTGCCGACGTCATTGCCCTGCCGGTTCAACTGGGTCGGATCGTGCGTCGCAAAGAAGATCTCGAGGATCTCGCGATAGCCGATGCGCGCCGGATCGAACGTCACGTTGACGACTTCCGCGTGGCCCGTGTCGCCTTCGCAGATGTCGCGATAGCCGGGATTGCGCGTATGGCCGCCCGCGTAGCCCGACTGGACGGCCGTCACGCCGTCGACGTCGAGAAACACCGCCTCCGTGCACCAGAAACACCCGCCTCCCAATGTCGCGGTTTCAAGCATCTCGTTCACCATGAAATCAGTCCCTCGTTGATGTCGGCAGCCGGCACGCATGCGCCGGCGCCACCGTTCCGTCTCGCCGCTGCCCACCCGCGCGCGGGTCGCAACGGCACGTCGGCAAGTATCTCACTCGCGCGCGAACCTGACAGAGTGCACAGGTGCCGCGCGCGACCGGCCGCCCGTTTTCTCGACTACACTTAGGCACGCGCGAGCGCGGCGGCAAACCCGCTGACTCGCGCAACGCGCCCGATGCATGCCCGACCCTGATGCAAACATCATCTGCCGGAACATCGCTATGCATGCCTTAACAGACATCACCCGCGTCACTCGCCCGGACGTCGCCGCGTCGCGGGCCGCGGCTTCGATTGCCTCACCTCCTTGCCATGCATCCGTCTCGCTCCGCGCGCGGCGATCCGGCACACCGCCTTTGTCCGCTTTCACGATCTGATGCACGGCGTCGCATGCGCGCCGACGCGTGCGTCCGCCTGCCGATCGCTCCCGCCGGCATGATGCACGCCGTGCGGCAACCCCGACTCGCACGCCCACCTCGAACGGCCGTGCGACCCCGATCCGACACCATCGAGAGGGCATCACCATGAGCATGCGGCCTGACCCGACGTTTCACGCTTCCCCCGAGCTTGCGATGCAGGCACCGGCAGAAGAGTTTGCCTATACGTTGTTGCTGAGCCCCGATTTTTCCAGACCCGACGCGCTCGCCGTGATCGACGTGAAGCCTGGCTCGCCGACCTACGGAAAGATCGTGCACACGGTGACGATGCCGAACACCGGCGACGAGTTTCACCACTTCGGCTGGAATGCCTGTTCGTCGTCACTGTCGCCGCTGACCGGCCATGCGTTCCTCGAACGCCGTTTCCTGATCATCCCCGGCCTGCGCTCGTCGCGCATCTACGTGATCGACACGAAGCCGCATCCGACGCAGGCGCGCATCCACAAGATCATCGAGCCCGACGAGGTCTTCTCGAAGACCGGCTATTCGCGGCCGCACACCGTTCATTGCGGGCCCGAGGGCATCTACGTGAGCACGCTCGGCGGCGCGGGCAAGGACGGCACCGACGGCGCGCCCGGCATCTTCATCATGGATTGCGAAACCTTCGACGTGCTCGGCCGATGGGAGATCGATCGCGGCCCGCAGGACAAGCACTACGACTTCTGGTGGAACCTGCCGCGCGACTACATGGTGTCGAGCGAATGGGCGCTGCCGCCGCAATTCGAGAACGGGATCGTGCCCGAGGACCTGCTCGCGAACAAATACGGGCACCGGCTGCATTTCTGGGACCTTCGCGCGCGGCGCAACGTGCAGACGATCGATCTCGGCGCGCAGCACCAGATGGCGCTCGAGGTACGGCCCGCGCACGACCCGGCGCGCGAATACGGGTTCGTCGGCGTCGTGGTCGACACGACCAATCTCGAAGGCTCGATCTGGACCTGGTGGCGCGAAGGCGGCAAGTTCAATGTGAAGAAAACCGCGACGATCCCGGCCGAGCCGGCCGCGGCCGATGAACTGCCGCCGCTGCTCAAGGGATTCGGCGCGGTGCCGCCGCTCGTGACCGACATCGACCTGTCGCTCGACGACCGCTTCCTCTACGTGTCGTGCTGGGGCACCGGCGAAATGCGCCAGTACGACGTGTCGGACCCGCACAACCCGGTGCTCGCGGGGTCGGTCCGGATCGGCGGCATCGCGCGCCGTGCGCCGCACTCGAACGGCCGCGCGTTCGCCGGCGGCCCGCAGATGGTCGAGATCAGCCGCGACGGAAAACGCGTGTACTGGACCAACTCGCTCTATTCGACGTGGGACGACCAGTTCTATCCGGACGGCGTGCCGGGCGCGCAGGTGCTCGCGCACGTGGGGCCGGAAGGCGGGCTGACGCTCGCCGACGATTACTGGGTCGAGTTCCCCGACGGCTATCGCGCGCACCAGATCCGGCTCGAAGGCGGCGACTGCTCGACCGACTCGTTCTGCTATCCGTCGGTCAAGCGTTGAACGCCGGCTTTCACGCCCCGTTCGCACTGTGGGCGGCCGTGCTCGCGAGCGGGGTGTATCACGGGCTCAACCCCGCGATGGGCTGGCCGCTCGCGGTGTCGAACGCGCTGATGACGCGCCGCGGCGGCGCGCTCGTCGCGGCGCTCGGCTATCTCGCGCTCGGCCATGCGCTCGCCGTGTTCGCGGTGATGCTGCCGTTCGGGCTGCTCGCCGCGCTGCTCGCGTGGCAAACGGCGATCCGGATCGGTGCGAGCGCGCTCGTGATCGGCTTCGGCGCCGTGCTGCTGATCCGGCGCCGGCATCCGCGGGCGCTCGCGCGGATTCCGCCCGCGCGGCTCGGCCTGTGGTCGTTCGCGGTCGCGATCGCGCATGGTGCCGGGCTGATGCTGGTACCGATCTACCTCGGGCTGTGCGGGCTCGACCGGGACGCCGGCCATCGTGCGGCGGCCACGCTCGTCGATGCGCATCTCGGGATGGCGCTCGTCGTCGCGGCCGTGCATGCCATCGCGATGATCGGCGCCGGCGGCGGCCTCGCGTGGCTCGTGTACCGCTATCTCGGGCTGAAGTTCGTATCGCGAAGCTGGTTCAATCTCGACGCGGTGTGGGCGTCGAGCCTGATCGTGACGGGCGCGTTGTCGCTCGGGCTGGCGGCGGCGCGATAGTGCGGGGGAAGCTGCGGCCGATGTCGAGCTCGGGTGCCGGGCGGCGCGGCGGACCCGCACAAAAAACGCGACAGAACGGCCGTGCCGGCAGCATGCCCTTGCGCATCCGGCCGCGCGCCGCAGTGTTCGCTACGTCACCCTGCCCCCGCAATGCGCCGCCTGGCCGGGCCCGGCGGCCCCGATTCCGCTAAAATCGGGTGATGCGCACCCCTTCCCTCTCGACCGCCTTGTCGCCTTTCGTCCGCCGTGCCCGCCCCACCCGCGTCGCGCCGCGCCCGCCCGTCTCGTTCCGGATGGCCGCGCGATGAGCCACGCCAATCCTCCGGATTTCGACTCGGCCGCCTTCCGGCAAGCACTCGGCCAGTTCGCCACGGGCGTGACGGTGATCACGACGCGCGCGCCGTCCGGCCAGCTGGTCGGCATCACCGCCAGTTCGTTCAACTCGGTGTCGCTCGATCCGCCGCTCGTGCTGTGGAGCCTCGCGCACAAATCGGCGTCGACGCCCGTGTTCCGCGGCAACAGCCATTACGTGGTGAACGTGCTCGCGGCCTCGCAGCTCGACCTGTGCAAGCGCTTCTCGACCTACAAGGGCGACCGCTTCGAAGGGATCGCGCATGCGGCCGGCAACTCGGGGATGCCCGTGCTCGACGGCGCGCTCGCGTGGTTCGAATGCCACAACCGCAGCCGCTACGATGAAGGCGACCACGTGATCTTCGTCGGTGAAGTGGAGCGCTGCGGCGTGCGCGCGGAATCGGACACGGCCCCGCCGCTCGTGTTCCACGGCGGCGGCTTCCACGGCCTTACACCGCTTTGATCGCCCCCGTGCGCGCCAGCCCGACCGGCGCGCCGGCTTCATCCTTCAGCGTCTGCAGCACGATGTTGGAACGGATGTCCATCACGCCCGGCGCCTTGTAGAGCCGGTTCAGCACGAAATCCGAATAGTGCTTGAGGTTGTGCGCGAGCACGCGCAGCAGATAGTGGCTCTCGCCCGTCACGACGAACGCGCCGACCACCTCCGGCCATTCGCGCAGCGCTTCCGCGAAGCGCTCGTGCCATTGATTCTCTTCGTTGCGCATCGACACCTGCACGAACGCCTCGAGCTCGAAGCCGAGCTTCTCGCGGCTCAGGCACGCGCGATAGTGCTCGATCACGCCCTGCTCCTCGAGCAGGCGCATGCGGCGCAGACAGGCGGACGGCGAAAGCGAAATCCGTTCCGCCAGGTCGAGATTGCTGATTCTGCCCTCTTCCTGCAGTACCGCCAGAATCCGGCAGTCGGTGGCATCGAGCGTGATCGCGTGCATTTTTGGTCCCCGTTTTCCCTCTGAGTCGAATTATCTGCCAATCCGGCGGATTGTCCATGTTTATTTCGCAAGCACTTTCTGCGAGCGTCCACCTATCATTCGAAGGATCGACTCACCGAATCGTCATGCCATGGACACCCTCTGGGACATCTCGCCGCCTGTCAGCCCCGCCACCCCCGTGTGGCCGGGCGACACGCCGGTTTCCGTCGAACGCGTGTGGCGGATGGAGGCCGGCTCGCCGGTCAACGTCGCACGCCTGACGCTGTCGCCGCACACGGGCGCGCACTGCGACGCGCCGCTGCACTACGACGCCGACGGCGCGCCGATCGGCGCCGTGCCGCTCGACACCTACCTCGGCCCGTGCCGCGTGATCCACTGCATCGGCGCATCGCCGGTCGTGCAGCCGGCCGATGTCGCGGCCGCGCTCGACGGCGTGCCGCCGCGCGTGCTGCTGCGCACCTGTGCGCGTGCCAGCGTCGATGAGTGGGACAGCCACTTCTGCGCGGTCGCGCCCGAGACCGTCGACCTGCTCGCCGCGCACGGCGTGAAGCTGATCGGCATCGACACGCCGTCGCTCGACCCGCAAGAATCGAAGACGATGGATGCGCATCACCGCGTGCGCGCACACCGGATGGCGATCCTCGAAGGCATCGTGCTCGACGACGTGCCGCCCGGCGACTATGAACTGATCGCACTGCCGCTGAAGTTCGCGACGCTCGACGCGAGCCCCGTGCGCGCGGTGCTGCGCGCGCTGCCCGCGCGTGCTTCCTGATTACCCCGACTGACAACCCCACATCATGATCAAGACCCGTGAAGACGCCCTCGCGCTCGACCGCGACGATCCGCTCGCCCCGCTGCGCGACCAGTTCTCCCTGCCCGACGGCGTGATCTACCTCGACGGCAATTCGCTCGGCGCGCAGCCGCGCGCGTCGGCCGCCCGCGCGCAGCAGGTGATCGGCGCCGAATGGGGCGAAGGCCTGATCCGCAGCTGGAACACGGCCGGCTGGTTCGCGCTGCCGCGCCGTCTCGGCGACAAGCTCGCGACGCTGATCGGCGGCGCGCCCGGCGAGACGGTCGTGACCGACACGATCTCGATCAACCTGTTCAAGCTGCTGTCGGCGATGGTGCGCCACCAGGCCGGGCGCGCGCCCGAGCGCCGCGTGATCGTGTCGGAGCGCTCGAACTTCCCGACCGACCTGTATATCGCGCAGGGGCTGATCGAACAGCTCGGCGGCGACTACGAACTGCGCCTGATCGACGACCCGGCCGACCTGCCCGATGCGCTCGGCGCGGACACGGCCGTCGCGATGATCACGCACGTGAACTACCGCACCGGCTACATGCACGACATGCCGGCCGTCACGCAGCTCGTGCACGACGCAGGCGGGCTGATGCTGTGGGATCTCGCGCACTCGGCCGGCGCGGTGCCGGTCGACCTGAACGGTGCGCGCGCGGACGGCGCGGTCGGCTGCACGTACAAGTACCTGAACGGCGGCCCCGGTTCGCCCGCCTTCGTATGGGTGCCGCAGCGTCATCACGCGCACTTCTCGCAGCCGCTGTCCGGCTGGTGGGGCCACCGCGCACCGTTCGCGATGCAGCCGGGCTTCGCGCCCGATCCGGGCATCGCGCGCTTCCTGTGCGGCACGCAGCCGATCGTGTCGATGTCGATGGTCGAATGCGGGCTCGACGTGTTCCTGCAGACCGACATGCACGCAATCCGCCGCAAGTCGCTCGCGCTGACCGATGCATTCATCGCGCTCGTCGAAGCACGCTGCGCGGGCCTGTCGCTGAAGCTCGTCACGCCGCGCGCGCATCATCAGCGCGGCTCGCAGGCGAGCTTCGAGCATCCGCACGGCTACGAAGTGATGCAGGCGCTGATCGCGCGCGGCGTGATCGGCGACTATCGCGAGCCGTACGTGCTGCGCTTCGGCTTCACGCCGCTCTATACGCGCTTCGCCGACGTGTGGGATGCCGTCGAGACGCTGCGCGACATCCTCGCCACCGACGCGTGGAAGGCGCCCGAGTTCGCCGAGCGCGGCGCGGTGACCTGATCGGCCTTGCCCGGCGCGCGTGAGCCGCGCGCCGCGCCCCCGTCATTCAAATCTGGAGAGAGTCGTGAATTCTGGTCATATGCAGCCACCCGGCGGCGACGCGCCGGCGGGCTGCCCGTTCTCGGGCGCACGCGCCGCACATTCGGCACAACCGGCCCCGGCCGCGCACGAAGCATCGCACGTGCCCGGCGATGCCGGCTGGCACAACGCGCAGCTCGATTTCTCGAAATCGATGAGCTACGGCGACTACCTGTCGCTGAATTCGATCCTCGACGCGCAGCATCCGCTGTCGCCCGATCACAACGAGATGCTGTTCATCATCCAGCATCAGACGAGCGAGCTGTGGATGAAGCTCGCGCTGTTCGAGCTGCGCGGCGCCCTCGACGCGGTGCGCACCGACGCGCTGCCGCCCGCGTTCAAGATGCTCGCGCGCGTGTCGCGCATCCTCGAGCAACTGGTGCAGGCGTGGAACGTGCTGTCGACGATGACGCCGTCCGAGTATTCGGCGATGCGCCCGTATCTCGGGCAGTCGTCGGGCTTCCAGTCTTATCAGTACCGGCAACTCGAATTCCTGCTCGGCAACAAGAACGTGCAGATGCTGCAGCCGCATGCGCACCGGGCCGACATCCTCGAGCAAGTGCGTGCGACGCTCGAAGCGCCGTCGTTCTACGACGAAGTCGTGCGCCTGCTCGCGCGGCGCGGCTTCCCGATCGCGGCGGAGCGGCTCGAGCGCGACTGGACCCAGCCGACCCGGCACGACGAGACGGTCGAAGCCGCGTGGCTCGAGGTGTACCGTCATCCGCAGCAGCACTGGGAACTCTACGAGATGGCCGAGGAACTCGTCGATCTCGAGGATGCGTTCCGCCAGTGGCGCTTCCGTCACGTGACGACCGTCGAGCGCATCATCGGCTTCAAGCAAGGCACGGGCGGCACCAGCGGCGCGCCGTACCTGCGCAAGATGCTCGACGTCGTGCTGTTCCCCGAGCTCTGGCACGTGCGCACCACGCTGTAACGCACGCCCCGCCCCCGGGCCGCCCGCCGTCACGACGACGTGCGGGCCAGCTCCTCCCCTTCGCGCGGCTGCACGGCCGCGCGCGACAGTCGCGGAATGTGCCGTCGCACGACGAGCAGCGCGACGCAGACCACCCCCATCGCAACCGCCAGCATCGTCAGATAAGCCGTGGCGCCGCCCGTGGTGATCACGGTCGCGCCCGCGAACGCGCTGAGGATCGCGCCGAGCCGGCCGAACGCGAGCGCGCTCGCGGTGCCCGTCGCGCGCACGGCCGTCGGGTAGATGTACGCACAGAGCGCATACATCGTCGACTGCACCGCGTTGACGAACAACCCGTGCAGGCCGAGCCCAACGATCAGCCAGCCCGTGTGGCGGCTCGCATCGACACCCATCAGCCACACCGCACTCGCCGCGCCGCCGATACTGCATAGCACGAGCGGCCAGCGCGACCCGGCATGCGCGATCGTCCATGCGCACAACAGTGCGCCGATCACGCCGCCGAGGTTGTACGCGGTGAGCCCCGTCCCCGCGACCGACACGCTCAGCCCGCTCGCCGCCAGCATCGTCGGCAGCCAGCTGAACGCCGCATACACGGCAAGCAGGCACATGAAGAACGCACACCACAACGCGATCGTGTCGCGCGCCTGGCCGCTCGCGAACAGCGCACCGAAGCCGCCGCGGCCGCCTGCCGCGCGTGCGTCCCGCAGGTCGGTGAAGGCGGTGCCGGGCGCGACGGGCCGCGCCATCCGCGCGAGCAGCGCGCCGAGTTCCGGCCAGCGCGCGGGGCGGCGCGCGAGATAGCGCGGCGATTCGGGCAGCGCACGCACGAGCACGAAGCCGAGCACGAGCGGCAACGCGCCGCCCGCGAAGAACAGCCCGCGCCAGCCGTAGCGCGGCAGCACCTCGTGCGCGAACAGGCCGGCCAGCATCCCGCCGAGCGGCACGCAGACGATCGTCGCGGTCACCATCATCGTGCGACGTCGCGCGGGCGTGTATTCGGCCGTCATCGTCGTCGCCGTCGGCAATGCGCCGCCGATCCCGAGGCCTGCGACGAAGCGCAGCACCGCGATCGCCGTGACGTCCGGTGCGAAGCCGATCGCGCAGGTCGCGATGCCGAACAGGAACACGCTGCCGATCACGGCCTGGCGGCGGCCGAAGCGATCGGCGACGATCCCCGCGCACGCACTGCCGATGCCCATCCCGACCAGCCCGGCCGCCACCGCCGGCGCGAACGCGCCACGCGTGATGCCCCATTCGCGAATCAGCACCGGAATCGCGAAGCCGATCAGCTGGCCGTCGAAGCCGTCGAGCACGATCGCGAGCGCGGCGAGCAGCACCACGCAGCGCTGCATCGTCGTGAACGGCCCGTCGTCGAGCGTCGCGCCGATGTCGACGGACGGAGGCAACAATCCGTCGCGCGTGCTCATGCGACCTCCCGTGCGCCGCGCTCAGGCGGCAACATGCGCAAGCGGCGCGCGGCAAGACAACGGCATTCGATGGCGTTCATGGCGTCTCCGGTTGCCCGGGCTGGCGCGGTGCGCGCGTGCCCGGATCTCGTGCTGCGCAGGCGGCCGGTGTCGACGCAGCGGCGCCGCCTCCGGTGTCTCGTCCAACCCGTCCCGATCCGGCGCCGTCGCCTGCGCGCGACGCGCTCGTCCCGTCGTGCGGCACATGCCGCGCCGCCCGCCTGATGCTCAGTTCATCCGCGCGTCGATCAGCCGGACCAGCGCGAGCAGCGTTTCCGCGTGCGGCACCGCGACGCCCGCTTCGTGCGCGGCCGCGACCACCTTGCCGCTGATCGCTTCGATTTCCGTGCGGCGGCCCGCGAGCACGTCCTGCAGCATCGACGGGCGATGGCCGCGATGCGCGCGGATCGCATGCTCGACGTTGTGCGCGATGCGTTCGCCGTCGACCGCGATGCCCTTCGCGCGGGCAACGGCGGCCACCTCGGCTGCAATCGCGAGTGCCAGCCGCGGCCCGTCGTGATGATTGCCGAGCTGGTCGACCGTGCAGCCCGTCGCCGCGCACAGCGTGTTGAGCGCCGCGTTGAAGGCGACCTTCTCCCAGATCGCGGCCCACACGTCGGCGTCGAGCGTGCACGCGAGCCCGGCGCGCGACAGCGCATCGGCCACCGTCGCCGCGAACGGGCGCGCCGTGCCGTCGGCCGTCATCATGCGGATCGCGCCCGCGCCGTGCGAGCGCACGTGCGCCGGCCCTGCGGCGTCGGCCGGCCACGTCGTCACGCCGACCAGGACGCGTTCGAGCGGCACGAACGCGTTCAGCGTCTCGACGTTGCCGAGTCCGTTCTGCAGCGTCAGCACGTGCGTGCCGCGCTCGAGCAGCGCGCGCACGCCGTCGAGCGCGGTACGCGTATGCAGCGATTTCGTGAATACGATCAGCAGGTCGAACGATGCATCGGGCGATACGGCCGCATCCGCATTCGCTACTTCCGGCCGCACGGCCTGCAACGTACGGATGCGTCGTTCGCCACGATCGTCGTCAATGCGCAATCCGTCGCGGCGAATCGCATCGAGGTGCGCGTCGTTCACGTCGATCAGCGTGACGGCCTCGCCGCTTTCGGCCAGCCGCCCGCCGAACAACGAGCCCATCGCTCCCGCACCCAGTATCGCAATCCTCATCGTCGTCGGCCTCGTCAGAACGGGTAGTGGCGCGGTGCGGCCTGCACCGTGATCCAGCGCAGGTCCGTGAACGCCGCGATGCCTGCCTTGCCACCGAAGTGACCGAAGCCGCTGTCCTTCACGCCGCCGAACGGCATCTGCGCCTCGTCGTGCACGGTCGGGCCATTCACGTGGCAGATGCCCGATTCGATGCGGGCCGCGACGCGCATCGCACGCGCGACGTCGCGGCTGAACACGGCCGACGACAGCCCGAACGCGTTGTCGTTCGCGCAACGGATCGCGGCATCCTCGCCGTCGACGCGCACGATACCCTTCACCGGGCCGAACGACTCCTCGGCATAGATGCGCATCGCCGGCGTCACGTGGTCGAGCAGCGTGGCCGGAAACAGCGTGCTGTCGGCCTTGCCGCCGCACACGAGCGTCGCGCCGTGCGCGAGCGCATCGTCGATCAGCGCGTTGCAGCGCTCGACGGCCTTCGTGTCGATCAGCGAACCGAGTACGACGGGCCCTTGGCGAGGATCGCCGAGCGGCAGCGACGCGGCCTTGTCGGCGAGCTTCGCGACGAACGCATCGGCAATCGACGCGTCGACGACGATGCGTTCGGTCGACATGCAGATCTGCCCGGAATTCGCGAACGCGCCGAACGCGGCCGCCGCGACTGCCGCATCGAGATCGGCATCGTCGAGCACGACGAACGGCGCCTTGCCGCCAAGCTCCAGCACCGACGGCTTCAGGTGGCGCGCACAGGCTTCGGCGACGATCCGGCCGACGCGCGTCGAGCCCGTGAAATTCACGCGGCGCACGGCCGGATGTGCGATCAACGCATCGACGATGGCGCCCGCATCCTCGGGCGCGTTCGTCACGAAATTGACGACGCCAGGCGGCAACCCGGCCTCCTGAAGCGCCTCGACGATCAGCCCGTGCGTGACGGGACACAGCTCCGAGCCCTTCAGCACGACGGTGTTGCCGCACGCGAGCGGCAGCGCGAGCGCGCGCGTCGCGAGGATCACCGGCGCATTCCACGGTGCGATGCCGAGCACGACGCCGGCCGGCTGCCGCACGCCCATCGCGAGCGAACCGGGCACGTCCGACGGGATCAGCTCGCCGCCGACCTGCGTGGTGAGCGATGCGGCCTCGACGAGCCCGCTCGCGGCAAGCTGCACGTTGAAGCCGGCCCACAGCGCGGACGCGCCCGTCTCCGCCGCCATCGCGGCGACGAACTGCTCGTGCTTCGCTTCGAGCGCGGCGGCCGCCTTCAGCAGCAATGCGCGGCGGGCGCCGGGGCCGAGCGCGGCCCAGCCGGGAAATGCGCGGGCGGCCGCGTCGGCCGCCGCGCGCGCATCGTCAACGGTGCACGCGGGCGCTTCCGACGCGACTTCGCCGTCAAGCGGGTTGCGGCGCGCGAAGGTCGCGCCGCTGGATGAGTGACGGCGTTCGCCGCCGATCAGCATCGATACGGTTTGCATGGAGTCTCCGGCAGGACGCGTATTGCGCATCACGTCATTCAGGCAATCTCGACTTCGACGACGACCGGCGTCGCCGCACGCAGCGCGTCGGTCAACGTGTCGCGCAGGCGCGTGGCATCGGTCACGCGTACGCCCCGGCAGCCCATCCCTTGCGCGAGCGCGACGAAATCCAGGTTCGGCAGATCGGTGCCTTGCACGGGATCGTCCGGGCCGAAGCCGAACACCGGCGCGAAATCCTGCAGCGCCGCGTAGCGCCGGTTGTTCAGGATCACGAACGTGATCGGCAGCTTCAGCTGCGCGGCGCTCCACAGGGCCTGGATCGAATACAGGCTCGACCCGTCGCCGATCAGCCCGATCACGCGCCGGCCCGGCTGCGCGAGCGCGACGCCGACGGCGGCCGGCATCCCGTAGCCGAGCCCGCCGCTGTCCATCGTGTAGAACGTGCCGCTGCGCGTGAACGGCAGGTGTTCCTGCATCACGGGCCGCGCGCTCGGCGCTTCCTCGACGACGATGTCGTGCGCGTCGCGCACGTCGGCGAGCGTCTGCAGCGCGAACGCGACCGACATGCGCTCGCCGGCGGCCGGCGGTTCGACACGCGCACGCGGCGGCCGCGGCGCGGGCATCGGCCGCTCGGGCGGCGCCGGGCGCGCGAGCAGGTCGCGCGCGGCGAGCCGCAGGTTGCCGACGACCGCATCGCCCGACGGCGTCCACGCGGCGATACCCGGATCGTCGACGAGCTGCACGAGCGTCGCGCCCGGCGGCACGTGCGGGCCGAAGCCCTCGATGTGATAGGTGAACGCGGGCGCGCCGAACGCGAACACGAGGTCGTGCCCGTCGAGCCGCGCGACGATCTTCTCGCGGATCGCGGGCAGGAAGCCGGCGAACAGCGGATGGTCCTCGGGGAAACTGCAGCGCCCCGACATCGGCGCGACGTACACGCGCGCACGGTGCCGCTCGGCGAGCCGCACGACGTCGTCCCACGCGCCGGCGCGATCGACGGCCGCCCCGACCACGAACGCGGGACGCCGCGCGGCGTCGAGCGCATCGCCGAGCCGCGCGAGTGCGTCCGGATCGGGCCGCACGACGCTGCTGACGTCGCGGCGCGGCAGCAGGTCGGCCGGCTGGTCCCAGTCGTCGACCGGGATCGACACGAATACGGGGCCGCGCGGTTCCTGCATCGCGATGCGGTACGCACGCGCGATCGCGGCCGGCACGTCCTGCGCACGCGCAGGCTCGATGCTCCATTTCACGTACGGCTTCGGCAGCTCGGCGGCCTGCGTCGCGCCGAGAAACGGGTCGAACGGCAGGATCGCGCGCGCCTGCTGGCCCGCGGTGACGATCAGCGGCGTGCGGTTCTTGAAGGCGGTGAAGAGATTGCCCATCGCGTTGCCGACGCCCGCCGCCGAATGCAGGTTGACGACCGCCGCGTTGCCGGTGGCCTGCGCGTGGCCGTCGGCCATCCCGACCACGACGGCTTCATGCAAGCCGAGCACGTAGCGGAAATCGTCCGGGAAGTCGCGGAACATCGGCAGCTCGGTCGAGCCGGGGTTGCCGAACACGCGGTCGATGCCGAACTGGCGAAGCAGGTCGATCACCGCATCGCGAACGGTGATCGGTGCGGCGGAAGGGGGCGTAGGGCCGGACATGCTCGGGCGTCTCCTCGATGGCTTGGCGGTTTCCACAGTATCGAAGCGCGAGTCATTCTCGGATACTGTATTTTTTGCGATAAGCCATACCGTTTCGACATGAGTTTCGATCTCCGACAATTGCGCGCCTTCACGACGATCGTCGCGTGCGGCAGCCTTGGCCGCGCGGCCGACGCACTGCACGTGACGCAGCCGGCGCTGAGCCGGATCCTGAAGCGGCTCGAGGACCAGGTCGGCGCGCCTCTGTTCGAGCGCCATTCGAAGGGCGTGCAGCTCACCGCGTTCGGCGAGGCGCTGCTGCCGCACGCGACGCTGCTGCAGCACGAGGCCGAGCACGCGCGCGAGGAGCTTGACGCGATGCGCGGGTTTGCGAAGGGCACGATCAAGGTCGGCACGGTGGGCAGCATCGCGAGCCTCGTGCTGCCGGTTGCGGTGGGCCGTGTGCTCGACCGCTGGCCGAACCTGCGCGTCGAGATCATCGAAGGCGTGTGGGACCGGCTCGCGGAAGGGCTGAACAAGCACGAGATCGATCTCGCGCTGTCCGCGCACGGGCCCGACACCGACGAGATCGTCGCGATTCCCGAGTGCCGCTGGGAGGATCGCAGCCACATCGTTGCGGCGCCGCACCATCCGCTGCGCACGCTCGGCCGCGCGCCGACGCTCGCCGATACGCTGCATGCGCGCTGGGCGATTCCGCCGCGCGGCACCGCGCCGTTCGACCACATGCGCGCGACCTTCGACGCGCACGGGCTCGCGCTGCCCGACATCGCGGTCGAGACGCGCTCGGTGACGACGCTGAAAAGCCTCGTCGCGCATGCCGGCTTCCTGAGCTGGATGGCCGAGCCGATGTACGGCGCCGAGCAGCGCGCCGGCACGATCGACACGCTGCCCGTGCGCGAGGTCGTCGCGGTGCGCACGCTCACCGCGTTCCGGCGCCGCCACGGCATCCTGCCGGGGCCAGCGGGCAAGCTGCTCGAGGAACTCGTCGCGTTGACACGCGAAGGTCGCTGACAACACTTTCCGCGCCGGCCGCCCGTTCGAGCCCTCCCCGCGCTGCCCGAACGCCGCCGCAGCGCACCATCGAAATGCCGTTTCCCCGCCTTGACTTTCGCTCGCCCGAATACGATCATTCGCTCACACAAAGAGCAAATGATCGTATTCGACAGGACTGTCAGGCACGAACAGGAGACACCGGATGAGCGCATCGCCCTCCGCCCGCACGCCCGTGCTGCTGCACATCGGCGCGGGCTCGTTTCACCGCGCGCACCAGGCGTGGTATCTGCATCGCGTGAACGCGGCCGTCCCGGCCGACGCGCGCTGGTCGCTGACCGTCGGCAACATCCGCGACGACATGCACGCGACGATGGACGCACTCGCCGCGCAGCACGGCGCCTACACGCTCGAAACCGTCACGCCGCAAGGCGAGCGCACGTACGAGACGATCCGCGCGATCACGCGCGTGCTGCCGTGGTCGATCGACCTCGCCGCACTGATCGACGCCGGCGCGGATCCGGCCTGCCGGATCGTGTCGTTCACCGTCACCGAAGGCGGCTACTACCTCGACGAACACAACCGGCTCGACCTCGCGAACGCCGATCTCGCGGCCGACCTGCAGGGCGCACGCACGACGCTGTACGGCGCGCTCGCGGCGCTGCTCGCCGAACGCGTGAAGCGCGGCGCGGGTCCGCTCACGCTGCAGAGCTGCGACAACCTACGCAACAACGGCGCGCGCTTTCGCGCGGGGATGCGCGAATTCCTCGAACGGCGCGGCCAGGCCGACCTGCTCGCATGGTTCGATGCGAACGTCGCGACACCGAGCGCGATGGTCGACCGCATCACGCCGCGCCCGACCGCCGACGTGCGCGAGCGCGTGCTGGCCGCCACCGGCTTCGACGACGCATGCCCGGTGATGGGCGAATCGTTCATCCAGTGGGTGATCGAGGACCGCTTCGCGGCCGGCCGTCCGAAGTGGGAAGTGGCCGGCGCCGAACTCGTCGACGACGTGCACCCGTACGAGGAAGCGAAGATCCGCATCCTCAACGCGACACACAGCTGCATCGCGTGGGCCGGCACGCTCGCGGGCCATACGTATATCCACGAAGGCACGCACGACGCGGCGATCCGCCGCTTCGCGCACGACTACGTGACGCAGGACGTGATCCCGTGCCTCACGCCGAGCCCGCTCGATCTCGCGCGCTACCGCGACGTCGTGCTCGAACGCTTCGGCAACCCGTACGTGCTCGACACGAACCAGCGCGTCGCGGCCGACGGCTTCTCGAAGATCCCCGGCTTCATCGCGCCGACGCTCGCCGAATCGTTCGCGCGCGGCGCGGCACCGGTCGCCACCGCCGTGCTGCCCGCGCTGTTCCTGCGCTTTCTCGAACGCTGGGCGCGCGGCGCGCTGCCGTACGCGTACCAGGACGGCGTGATGGACGAAAGCGCCGCGCGCGCGATCGTCCAGGCCGACGACCCCGTCGTCGCGCTGGGCGCGAACCGGCAGCTGTGGGGCTCGCTCGCCGGCAACGCCGCGCTGTTCGAGGCCCTGCGCGGCGGACTCCGGCGTGTCGACACATGGCTCGCGGCACGCTGACGCGCATCCGGGCGAACCTGCCTTGGCATGGGCGCGGCCGCGCGGCTAAAGTAGCGACTCCCCACTGACGGAACGGATCGCTCATGTATCTCGGCATCGACCTCGGCACCTCGGAAGTGAAGGTGCTGCTGCTCGCCCCGGACGGCACGGTCGTCGGCACCGCCGGCTCGCCGTTCACCGTGTCGCGGCCGCATCCGCGCTGGGCCGAACAGCATCCGGACGACTGGTGGCAAGGCACGCTCGCCGCGCTCGCGGCGCTGCGCGAACGGCACCGCGACGCGTTCGCGGCCGTGCGCGGCATCGGTCTGTCGGGCCAGATGCACGGCGCCGTGCTGCTCGGCCGCGACGATCGCGTGCTGCGCCCCGCGATCCTGTGGAACGACATGCGCAGCGCCGACGAATGCGCGCTGCTCACCGAACGCGCGCCCGATCTCCATGCACTGGCCGGCAATCTCGCGATGCCGGGCTTCACCGCGCCGAAACTGCTGTGGGTCGCGAAGCACGAACCCGACGTGTTCGCGGCGACCGCCTGCGTGCTGATGCCGAAGGACTACCTGCGGTTCCGGCTGACCGGCGCGAAGGTGTCCGATCCGTCGGACGCCGCCGGCACGCTGTGGCTCGACGTCGCGCGCCGCGACTGGTCCGATGCGCTGCTCGCCGCGTGCGGGATGACGCGTGACCAGATGCCCCGCGTCGTCGAAGGCAACGCGCCGTCCGGCACGCTGCGCGCCGATATCGCACGCGAACTCGGGCTGTCGGAAGCCGTCGTGGTGGCCGGCGGCGGCGGCGACAACGCGACGAGCGCGCTCGGCATCGGCGCGATCCACGCGGGCGACGGCTTCGTGTCGCTCGGCACGTCCGGCGTGCTGAGCGTGGTCGGCGATCGCTTCATGCCGAACCCCGCGTCGGCCGTGCATGCGTTCTGCCATGCGATTCCCGATCGCTGGCAATTGATGAGCGTCGTGCTGTCGGCCGCGAGCTGCCTGCGCTGGGTCTGCAAGCTGACCGGCACCGACGAGCCCGCGCTGCTCGCGGAAATCGAAACACTCGACGCCGACGCACTCGCGACGGCCCCGCTGTTCCTGCCCTACCTGTCCGGCGAGCGCACGCCGCACAACGACCCGTACGCGCAAGGCGTGTTCTTCGGAATGACGCATGCGACCGAACGCGCGCACCTCGGCTATGCGGTGCTCGAAGGCGTGACGCTCGGCCTCGCCGACGGTCTCGACGCGCTGCATGCGGCCGGCGTCGAAACCGACCAGCTGTCGCTGATCGGCGGCGGCGCGCGCAGCGCGTTCTGGGCGCAGCTGATCGCCGACGC
This sequence comes from Burkholderia sp. AU27893, assembly GCF_002223205.1. NCBI lineage: Bacteria > Pseudomonadati > Pseudomonadota > Betaproteobacteria > Burkholderiales > Burkholderiaceae > Burkholderia > Burkholderia sp. AU27893. The sequence continues at coordinate 378,008 of NZ_NKFD01000002.1, forward strand.
GCTGAACGTGCGCACGCGCCAGCACGGCGGCGGCGAAACCGGCGCGGCGCTCGGCGCGGCACGGCTCGGCTGGCTGGCCGTCGGCGGCGATCCGCATGCGGTGCTGACCAAGCCGCCGGTGCGCGCCGAATACACGCCCGATGCCGCCCGCCATGCGCTGCTGCGCGAACGCCTCGAGGCGTTCCGCGCGCTGTACCGTCACGTGCAACCGCTGTACGAACCGTCGCGCGCACGGCTCGCATAAGCGCCGCACGCCGCGCGTGGCGGCCGTCGGCCGCGTGCGCGACATGCGGTACAGTGGATGCCGCCATGCGGCCCACAGGCCCGCGGGGCGGCCCGCCGGGCGGCCCCCCCAGATCCGAACCGAATCGCTATCGTGTCCAAGTCCTCAGAAAAACTCGATCTCGCCACGCGTGCCGCGTGGCTCTACTACGTCGCGGGCGACACGCAGAACGAAATCGCGGAAAAGCTGCAGGTGTCGCGCCCGGTCGCGCAGCGTCTCGTGGCGTTCGCGGTCGAGAAGAACCTGATCCGCGTGCGCGTCGACCACCAGCTCGCCGACTGTCTCGATCTCGGCGCGCAGCTGTCGAAACGCTACGGCCTCGCGATGTGCGAAGTCGTGCCCGTCGATGCCGATGCACCCGACGCGATCGACCGCAAGCTCGCGGTCGCCGGCGCGCAGGTGATGGAGCGCTACCTGAACGAAACGCGGCCGATGGTGATCGCGGTCAGCAGCGGCCGGACGCTGAAGGCCGCGGTCGCGCAGATCGCGCAGATCGACCGCCCGCAGCACCGGCTCGTGTCGATGGTCGGCGCGATCGCCGCCGACGGCTCGTCGAACCGCTACGACGTCGCGCAGTACATCTCCGAAAAAACCGGCAGCAAGCACTTCCTGCTGCCCGCGCCGCTGTTCGCCGACAGCGACGCCGAGCGCGCGCAGTGGTGCAACCACCGGCTATACCGGATCGTCGAGGCACTGTCGGGCAAGGCCGATGTCGCGTTCGTCGGGATCGGCAACATCGGCCCGCACTGCCCGCTCTACGAAGACGGCTTCATCACCGAACAGGAGCGCGACGAGATGACCGCGCTCGGCGCGGTCGCCGAGCTGCTCGGCGTGCCGATCGACGCGCAAGGCACGCAGATCGCCGTATCGACGAGCGCGCGCGTGACGAGCGTCGCGCTCGCGACGCCGCCGAAGCGCCCGACGATCGCGTTCGCCGGCGGCCCGAAGAAACGCGACGCGGTGATCGCCGCCTTGCGCGGCGGCTGGCTGTCGGGGCTCGTCACCGACGAAACCTGCGCACGCGCCGCGCTCGACGCGTAAGCGGCCTGACGCGGAAGCCGCGCACGGCGCACCGCGCGCGGCCGTCGAATGCTCAGGCCGCGTGCGGCGCCGGAAACGCATGCCGGCGCGCACGCCACGCGCCGACCCACGCGGCCGCCAGCAGCACGACGAGCACCCACGGAATCGCACCGGCGCCCGTCGCACCGAGCAGCATCCCGCCCGCGATGCCGCCGCCCGCGATCGCGAGGTTCCACACCGTCACGAGCATCGACTGCGCGACGTCGGCCGCCTCCCCCGCCGCGTTCGCGGCGGCGGTCTGGAACAGCGTGGGCGCACCGCCGAACGCGAGCCCCCACAGCGCGACGCCCGCATAGACGATCGCCATGCCGGAGCCGGCGCCGAGCATCGCCGCGGCGATCGCGAACAGCGCGATGCTGGCGAGCGTCAGCCGGCGCTGCGCGGCGCCGATCCACGCGCCCGTCAGCGCGATGCCGACCAGCGACGCGATGCCGAACACGAACAGCACCACGTCGACCTGCGCGCCCATCCGCACGCCTGCGAGGAACGGCGCGACATACGTGTACAGCATGTTGTGCGCAAGCACGTACGCGAACATCACGGTCAGCACCGGCCGCACGCCGGGCAGCGTCATCACGCCGAGCACCGGCTCGCGTGCGCCGGCCTGCTGGCCCGGATAGTCGGGCACGCGTAGGCGGATCCAGCCGATCAACACGAGCGCCGCGACCGTGATCCCCGCGAACGCGATGCGCCAGCCGAACATCGCACCGAGCGCGGTACCGGCCGGAATGCCGATCGACATCGCCGTCGGTATGCCGAGCATCGCAACCGCGATCGCGCGGCCGCGCAGCGACGGGTCGACCAGCCGGCTCGCGTAGCCGGCCAGCAGCGCCCACAGCAGCCCGGCCGACATCCCGGCGACGAAGCGCGCGGCCAGCGTGAGCGCGTAGTACGGCGACGCGGCAGTCAGCGCATTCGATACGACGAAGCCGGCCAGCGCAGCAAGCAGCAGCAGACGCCGGCGCACCGCCCGCGTCGCGGCGACGAGCGGAATCGCCGCGACGATCGAGCCGAGCGCGTAGACGGTCACCAGTTGGCCGATCAGCGCCTCGGTCACGCGCAGGTCGGCGCTCATCAGCGGCAGCAGGCCGGCCGGCAGCGCTTCGGTGAGGATCGTGATGAAGCCGGCCGTCGCGAGCGCCAGCAGGTTCGCGACCGGCAGGCGCTGCGCCGCCTGCAGCGGCTGGCCGGCAACCCGGCCGTCCATCGACGGGCAGTCGCTCATGACGCGCTCCCGGCATCGATGCGACGGGCGGTGACAGGCAGGAATGACATGGCGTGACCTCGAACGATGAAGGAACGCCCATCGTAGGGAGCCGGCGCCGGAAGAAAAACCGGGGTAGAGTTCCGGACAATCCGGACGCCAGTGTCCGCAATCGGGAACTCGCATGGAAAATCTCGGCGGCTTTGTCGTGTTCGTCCAGGTCGCGGAAACGCGCAGCTTCGTCGCGGCCGGCCGCGCGCTCGGGTTATCGGCGTCGGCGATCGGCAAGCGCATCGCGCGGCTCGAGGCGCGCCTGAACGTGCGACTCTTTCACCGCAGCACGCGCAGCATTACGCTGACGGCCGAAGGCGCGCGCTTTCTCGAACGGTGCCGGCGCGTGATCGCGGAGATCGACGCGGCCGAGCAGGAACTGACGCACAGCGCCGAAGCGCCGCGCGGGCGCTTGCGCGTGAGCCTGCCGGCGATCGGCACACTGCTGCTGCCGGTGCTCGCCGATTTCATGGCCGCGTATCCGGAGATCGAGCTCGACATCGATTTCAGCGACCGGCTCGTCGACGTGGTCGACGAAGGGTTCGACGCGGTGCTGCGCACCGGCCAGCCGTCGGATTCGCGGCTGTCGTCGCGGCTGCTCGGCCATTTCCGCCAGCACCTCGTCGCGTCGCCCGACTATCTCGAACGGCACGGCGCGCCACCCACACCGGCCGATCTCGCGCGGCACCGCTGCCTGCACTACCGCTTTCCCAGCAGCGGCCGGCTCGAGATCTGGCCGTTGCGCGCATCGCGCGCCGGCACGCCGCCGGAGGTGCCCGTCTCGATGGTCAGCAACAATGCGGAAACACGGCTGTGCTTCGCGCTGCGCGGGCTCGGCATCGCCTGCCTGCCGGAGTTTTTCGTCCACGACGCGCTGGCCGACGGCACGCTGCGCACGGTGCTCGACGAACACGTCGAGAGCCGCACGCCGTTCTACGTGCTGTGGCCGTCAGGCCGCCACCCGACGCCGAAGCTGCGCGCGTTCGTCGACTACGTGGCCGAGCACCTGCGCCTCTGAGCACCGCAGGCGCACGTGCCGACGCGTCACGCCGCCTTCGCGTGCACGCTCAGCCGGCGGAACGCCTGCCCGTTTTCGTCGAACAGATGGCAGTGCTCGGCCTGCGCATGCACGCGCAGCGCCTCGCCGGTGCGGTACGTGTCGAGCGGTGGAATCCGCGCGATCAACCCGTCCGGCGCGACCGTTGACTCCGCATACAGATACGCGGCGTCACCGAGCGACTCGACGGCCATCGTCCGCGCGGCGACGCCCGCCGCCGCCGCATCGACCAGCAGATGCTCGGGCCGCACGCCGACCGTCACCGCCGCACCACGCTGCAAGCCCGCCGCGTCGACCGCGACGCGCTGCGTCTCGCCGCTGTCGAAACGCACGAGCACGCCGCCCGCGTCGACCGCTTCGACGGTGCCCTTCAGGAAGTTCATCTTCGGCGAGCCGATGAAGCCCGCGACGAACTGGTTCGCCGGCGCGTGGTACAGCTCGTTCGGCGTCCCGACCTGCTGCACCGCGCCGCCCGACAGCACGACGATCTTGTCGGCGAGCGTCATCGCCTCGACCTGGTCGTGCGTCACGTAGATCATCGTCGTCTTCAGCTCGTCGTGCAGCCGCGCGAACTCCAGCCGCATCTTCACGCGCAGCGCCGCGTCGAGGTTCGACAGCGGCTCGTCGAACAGGAACACCTTCGGCTTGCGCGTGATCGCGCGGCCGATCGCGACGCGCTGCCGCTGGCCGCCCGACAGCTGCTTCGGCTTGCGGTCGAGCAGGTGGTCGATGTGCAGGATCTTCGCGGCCTGCTTCACGGCCTGGTCGATCTCCGGCTTCTTCGCGCCCGCGAGCTTCAGGCCGAACGCCATGTTGTCGTACAGCGTCATGTGCGGGTACAGCGCATACGACTGGAACACCATCGCGATGCCGCGCTTCGCGCTCGGCACGTCGTTGACCTTCGCGCCGTCGATCACCAGGTCGCCGCTCGAAATATCCTCGAGGCCGGCGATCATCCGCATCAGCGTGGATTTGCCGCAGCCGCTCGGGCCGACGAACACGACGAATTCGCCGTCGGCGATGTCGAGGTTCACGTTGCGCAGCACTTCGGTGTCGTCGTAGCGCTTCGCGATGTTGCGCAGGAGCACGCTTGCCATGATCTGTCTCCGTTCGTTCGTGATGCGCCGCGTCGAACGCGGCGCGCAATCATTCGGGGTGGCTAGTTCGGCAGCACCGCGCCGGTCGCCTGCCAGCGCGCGACGTAGCCGGGCAGTTCGTGCATGTCGTCGAACACATGCCGCGCGCCGATGCCGCGCAGCGCGTCGATCTGCGCGGCCGACGCATGCCCGCCGCCGACGAAGCCGAGCACGGTCATGCCGGCCGCGGCGGCCGCGGTGATGCCGGTCACGCTGTCTTCGACCACGAGGCACTGGGCCGGCGCGACGCCGAGCGTGCGCGCCGCCGCGAGATATACGTCGGGCGCCGGCTTCGGCCGCGCGACGGCGTCCGCGCAGAACAGCCGGTCGCCGAAGAAGCGCGCGAGGCCCGTGCGGGCGAGCGCCGCCTCGACGTATGCGCGGTAGCTGTTGCTCGCGCAGGCCGTCGTCAGCTCGATCGCGGCCAGCGCCGCATCGATGCCGTCGACCATCGGCGCCTTGACGGCCGCCGCCTCGACCGCCGCGCGGATCTCGGCGACGTCGTCGTTCGACAGCGTGCGGCCGAGCGCGTCGCTCGCGCCGGCCAGCACGCGCTCGATGCGCAGCCCGAGCAGCGGCATCACGGCCGGCCGGGAATCCGCGCCCGGCCAGCGGGCATCGAGTTCGCGCACGAGCACGTCGGCCGCCACCGCCTCGCTGTCGATCAGCACGCCGTCGCAATCGCAGATCAGGACGTTCGTCGCGGTCATTTGACGGCTCCGAACGTGAGCCCGCGCACGAGCTGCTTCTGCGACAGCCAGCCGACGATCAGGATCGGCGCGACCGCGAGCAGCGACGCCGCGGACAGCTTCGCCCAGAACAGCCCCTCGGGGCTCGAGTACGACGCGATGAACACGGTCAGCGGCGCCGCGTTCGAGCTCGACAGGTTGATGCTCCAGAACGCCTCGTTCCACGACAGGATCACGAGCAGCAGCGCAGTGGACGCGAGCCCCGGCAGCGCCATCGGCATCAGCAGGTAGACGATCTCCTGCCACGTCGACGCGCCGTCGATCCGCCCGGCCTCGAGGATGTCCTTCGGGATCTCGTTGAAGTACGTGAAGGTCATCCACACCGCGATCGGCAGGTTGATCAGCGTGTAGACGATCACGAGGCCCGACACGGTATCGAGCAGCCCCGCGTTCTTCCACAGCAGGTAGATCGGCACGAGCACGCCGACCGACGGCATCATCTTCGTCGACAGCATCCACAGCAGCACCTTCTGCGTGCGATGGTTCGGGAAGAACGCCATCGCGTACGCGGCCGGCACCGCGAACAGCAGCGAGATCACCGTGACGCCCGCCGAGATCAGCACCGAGTTCCACGCGAACGCGAAGTAGTTGCTGCGCGCGAACACCTCGCGGAAGCTGTCGAGCGTCGGGATGAAGAACAGCGACGACGCATACGCCTGCTGCTCGGTCTTGAACGCCGTGATCGCCATCCAGAAGATCGGGAAGAACAGCAGCAGCGCGATCAGCCACGCGAGCGTGCCGGGCAGCGCGCGCCGCACGAGGTCGAACACGGCCGGCACGCGCCGGCCTTCGAAGGTCAGGTCGCTCATTTCTCGTACTCTCCCTTCAGGTTGCGCGCGAGCATCCGCACGAGGAAGAACGACACGACGTTCGCGACCACCACGGCGATGATGCCGCCCGCGGACGCGAGGCCGACGTCGAACTGCTGCAGGCCGAGCGCGTAGATCAGGTACGACAGGTTGGTCGTCGCGTTGCCGGGGCCGCCGCCCGTCGTCGTGTAGATCTCCGCGAAGATCGACAGCAGGAAGATCGTCTCCATCATCACGACCACGGCGATCGCGCGCTTCAGGTGCGGCAGCGTGATGTAGAAGAACATCGCGATCGGGCCGGCGCCGTCGATCCGTGCCGCTTCCTTCTGCTCCTGGTCGAGCGACTGGATCGCGGTGAACAGGATCAGGAACGCGAACGGCAGCCACTGCCACGCGACGATGATGATCACGGCGGTAAGCGGGTAATCGGCGAACCAGTCGATCGGCGTCATCCCGAGCGCGCGCATCGCGTTCGCGACGAGCCCGTACACCGGGTGCAGGATCATGTTCTTCCAGATCAGCGCGGACACCGTCGGCATCACGAAGAACGGCGCGATCGCGAGCAGGCGTGCGACGCCCTGCCCGTAGAACTTGCGGTCGAACAGCACCGACATCAGCACGCCGCCGATCACCGTGATCGCGAGCACCGCGCCGATCAGCACGAGCGTGTGCCAGATCGCGGGCAGGAACGACGGATCGGTCGCGAGGAAGCGGTAGTTGTCGAGCCCGGCAAAGCCCTTCACGTCCGGGTTCAGCAGGTTGTAGCGCGAGAACGAATACCAGATCGTCATCGCGAGCGGAATCGACATCCACAGCAGCAGCACCGCGACGGACGGCGAGACGAGCCAGCTCGCACCGCCGCGCGCGCGGCGCGGCGCGCCGGGCGGCGACGACGCGTCGCCGACCGACGGCGCGTGGGCGTGGCTCAGGGGAAGACGCAGGTGACGCATGATCGGAGTCCCTCCGGTTGATGCGCGGGCGCGAAGGCCTGCCCGCCTGTCAGCTTCGACGACGCGCACCGTGCGCCACCGCGCACGGTGCGGGCCGCGTTACTTCTTGTAGCCGGCCTGCAGCACCGCGCGGTCGGCGGCGGCCTGCCCGGCAGCGAGCGCCTGGTCGACCGTCATCTGGCCGGCCACCGCACCCGCGATCGACTGACCGACCACCGTGCCGAACGACTGGAATTCAGGAATCCCGACGTACTGCACGCCCGTGTACGGCACCTTCTTCAGCGACGGATCGTTCGGGTCGGCCGTCTCGATCGCCTTCAGCACGAAGTCCGAGAACGGCGCCGCGGCCTTGTACTCGGCGCGCTGATAGGTCGACGTGCGCGTGCCCGGCGGCACCGACGCCCAGCCTTCGTCCTTGCCGACCATCTCGATGTACTGCTTCGACGTCGCCCACGCGATGAACTTGCGCGCGGCGTCCTGCTGCTTCGACGTCTTCGGCACGGCCAGCGCCCACGCCCACAGCCAGTGCGAACCCTTCGGCGTGGCGGCGACCGGCGCGGCCGCGAAGCCGATCTTGTCGGCCACCTGCGACTGCTGCTTGTTATAGAGCATGCCGGCCGCGACCGTCGCATCGATCCACATCGCGCACTTGCCCGATGCGGTCAGCGTCAGGTTCTCGTTGAAGCCGTTCGAGCTGGCTCCCGGCGGGCCGTTCTTCTTCAGCAGGTTCACGTAGAAATTGATCGCCTTCTTCCATTCCGGCGACGTCAGCTGCGCGTTCCAGTTCTCGTCGAACCAGCGCCCGCCGTACGTGTTCACGACCGTCGACACGTACGCCATGTTCTCGCCCCACCCCGCCTTGCCGCGCAGGCAGATCCCGTAGGTGCCCTTCGCCTTGTCGGTGAGCTTGTCCGCGAATTCGGCGATCTGGTCGTAGGTCGGCTGGTCGGGCATCTTCAGCCCCTTCGCCGCGAACAGGTCCTTGCGGTAGAACGTCATCGAGCTCTCGACGTAGAACGGCAGCGCGTACAGCTGACCGTTGTACGACAGGCTGTCGCGCGCGGTCTTCACGATGTCGTTCAGGTCGTAGTCGGCGGGCAGGCCCGTCATCGGCGCGAGCCAGCCGCGCTTGCCCCACTGCGGCGTCTCGTAGGTACCGATCGCCATCACGTCGAACTGGCCGCTGCCGGTCGTGATGTCGGTCGTCGCGCGCTGGCGCAGCACGTTCTCCTCGAGGATCACCCAGTTCAGCTTGATGTCCGGGTTCGCCTTCTCGAAGGCCGGCGACAGCTTCTTCAGCTCGATCATGTCGGGATTGTTCAGCGTCGCGATCGTCAGCGTGCCGGCGGACGCGGCGCAGGCCGCCGTCGCGAGCGCGGCTCCGGCGAAGCAGCGTGCGGCGGCGTCGAGCATCTTTCGTTGCATGGCATGTCTCCTGTGTTTGTTCGAAGTGTCGTCGGTACTGCGTTTCCTTCGCGGCCCGTCACGCGGGCCGCTGCATTCCGCACGCGCGCGCATAGTGCGCGATCACGTCGCGTATCCGGTGGCGCACCCACGCACGCGGCTCTTTCGCGAGGCCGCCCGCGCGGCAGGCCGCGTACACGGCCGGCAACCACTGCGCGACGAGCGTTTCCGGCACCGGCTGCCGCGCGAGGTTGTCGAACAGTTGCTCGACCGCCGCCGCGACGGCCGGCTGCAGCCAGTAGTAGCGGATCCGGTCGCTGTAGCTGAACTGGCGCGCGAGCCGCTGCTCGGTTTCGTCGCCGCGGTAGTACGGTGCCCAGTGCTCGGGCTGCGCGCGCATCGCGGCGTCGACCACGTCGCGCAACCGCGAGCGCTGCGCGACGTCGTCGATCAATGCGTCCTCGATGAAGGTCAGCGCGAACAGCGCCTCGCGCAGCGCGAACGTCAGCGCGGGGCCGACCTTCAGCACCGCGAAGTGGTCGCGCACGAGCGCGGCGAGTGCCCCCTCGGTCTGGTAGTCGGTCGAATGCGCTTCGAACACGAGGCCCGGTGTCTGCAGGATACTCGCGCCAAGCGACGCCGCCTTGGCGCTGTCGTAGTCGAGCACGTGGCGATCGTCGAAGTCGACACCCGGCTGCGCGACGATCGCGACGACGCGCGTCCACGCATCGTCGAGCCCGGCCGCCGCGAACGCGTGGCGGTGCGCGTCGAGCGTCGCCGCGATGCTGTCGCTGCGCGTGACCGCGATCTGCGCGATCGCGGCGTCGCCATCGTCGCCGCTGCCGCTGACTTCGCCGCCCGGCGTCGGCACCTCGGTGCCGATCACGTAGACGGGCGCGATGCCGGCGCGCGCCGCCGCGTCTTCCGCCGCGCGGCATAGCTCGGCCGCGCGCGCGGCGATCGTGTGATCGTCAAGCCGCGCCGGATCGTCCGCGCACGCCATGCTCGCATCGAGGTGGATCTTTTCGAAGCCGGCTTCGACGTACGCGGCGACCATCGCACAGGCTTCGCGCATCGCGTCGGCCGCGCGGCGATGCCGCCACGGGTTCGGGCCGAGATGGTCGCCGCCGAGCACGAGCGCCGACGGCGGCAGCCCGCAACGCTGCGCGATCGCGTCGACGTCGCGGCGGAAATCGGCGGGCGTCATGCCCGTATAGCCGCCGAGATGGTTGACCTGGTTGCAGGTCGCCTCGATCAGCAGCGGCGAACCGTCCGCGCGCGCCGCTTCGCACGCGGCCTCCAGCACGAGCCGGTGCGCGCTGCAGATCGCGTAGATGCCGCGCTGCGCGTCCGCGCGGTTCGCGTCGAAGATCATCCGCAGCACAGCGTCCGCGTGCGCGGTGCGCGAACGTTCGGCGAAGGTCGTCAGGCCGGACATGCGATACCTCGTTCGGTCAGGAAACGGTCGATTTCGGCCGCGCTGCTGTTGCCGTCCATCGGGCCGCGCCGCGTGACCGCGATCGCCCCGGCCGCGTTCGCGCGACGCAGCGCAACGTCGATCGGCACGCCGGCGACGAGGCTCGCGACCAGCGTGCCGCCGAAGCAGTCGCCGGCGCCGGTCGGATCGACTTCGTCGACCTGGAACGCCGGCGCTTGCGCACGGTGCGCGCGATCGAACGCGACGCTGCCTTGCGCGCCGCGTTTCAGCACGACGCGCTCGAGCAGCGGATGGGTCGCGAGCAGGCCCGCGATCGCGCGCTCGGCCGGCTGCGGCCCGCAGAAGAACGGCAGGTCGGCTTCGCTCGGCAGGAACAGGTGGCACGCGGCGAGCATCTCGTCGAGCGCCGCGCGCATCGGGCGAAAGCTCAGCATTTCGGGCCGCACGTTCGGATCGAACGACACCTTGGCGCCGGCGCGCGCGGCCTCGATCACGCCGCGCTGCACGGCCGCGATCGCCGATTCGCTCGTCAGCGACGAACCCATCACGTGGAAGTAGCGGCAGCCGTCGAACATCGCGGTATCGACATCGGACGCATCGACGCACGCGGCCGCACTGGTGGACAGCGTGAACACGAAGCTGCGCGAACCATCGTCGCGATACGCGACGAACGCGGTGCCGGTCGGGCGCGCGACGCGGCGGATGCGCGCGACGTCGACACCGTCGCGTTCGAGCCGCGCGACGATCGCGTCGCCGAATGCGTCGCGACCGACGCAGCCCGCATACGCGACGCTCGCGCCGAGCCGCGCGGCCTGGTCGGCGAAGATCGCCGGCGCGCCGCTCGGGAATGGCCCCTCGAACAGGCCCGGCGTATCGAAACCCTGGCCGCGCTCGGCGGCGACGAATTCGGCGAGCAGTTCGCCGGCCACGACGATCTCGGCCATCAGCCTAACCCTCCTCGTTCGACGGCGGCCGCGACGTTCGGGGCGGCCGCCTCATCGCAGGCCGGCCGGCGGGTGGCGCGTGCGAGCGGCATCACGTCAGCTCATCCAGTTGCCGCCGTCGACGTTCAGCGTCTGGGCGGTGATGTAATCGGCGTCGGACGACGCGAGGAACAGCGCGGCGCCCGTCAGGTCGCCCGGCACGCCCATGCGGCCGAGCGGCACGGCTTCGCCGACCAGCCGCTTCTTCTCGCCGAGCGGCCGGTTCTCGTAGCGCGCGAACAGCGCATCGACCTGCTCCCACATCGGCGTGTCGACCACGCCCGGCGCGATGCCGTTCACGTTGATCCGGTGCGGCGCGAGCGCGAGCGCGGCCGACTGCGTGTAGCTGATCACCGCGGCCTTGGTCGCGCAGTAGTGCGAAACGAGCGCCTCGCCACGACGCCCGGCCTGCGACGACATGTTGATGATCTTGCCGCCACGGCCCTGCTCCACCATCCGCTGCGCGACGGCCTGCATCAGGAAGAAGAGCCCTTTCACGTTGACCGAGAACAGCCGGTCGAACACGTCCCACGATTCGTCGAGGATCGGCCGCATGTCGAACAGCGCGGCGTTGTTGAACAGGATGTCGACGCCGCCGAAGCGCTCGACCGTCGTGGTGACGATCCGCTCGATGTCGTCGCGGCGCGTGACGTCCGCGGTGACGGCCACCGCACGGCCGGGGTTCGCCTCGATGAGCCGCGCGAGCGAGCCGCCTGCCGGCTTCAGGTCGACGAGCACGCAGCGTGCGCCCTCGTCCAGATAGCGTTGCGCGACCGCCTCGCCGATGCCGCTTGCGGCGCCCGTCAGGATCGCGACCTTGTCTTCCAGTCTCACTGGCTGTCTCCGGTTCGTTCTGCTTGTCGACGGTTGCGAGGTGAGCGAACGCTCGCCAACCGATCAATTGCTCTGCTGGTGATCGAATGATCGGATACGCGATTCGCGCTGTCAAGGCAACGTGACGGCTTTCTATGACGCGCTGCGGCACAACGGCGCAGCGTGGCGGCCCTCCGCGCACGCCCGGCAAGGCGTAGCGCCCACGGTGCGGCGCAGCCGGATCGGTGATGAAGGGGACGGAGCGAGGACGGAAGCGGGATTTCGCGCTGCACGGCGCGGCGATACGTTATATCATCGCCGTACTTTGTTTCATCGCGCTGCTTCACGCCATGGCTACCTCATCGTCCATTGACGCCCGGCTGTCCCGGGCCGACGCATTCGCCGCCGAGCACGGGCTCGCGTGGACGCCGCTGCGCCGCCAGGTCTACGAACGCGTGCTGGCCGCGCAGCGCCCGATCGGCGCGTACGACCTGCTCGCCGAGCTCGAGCCGCAGCGCGGCCGCGTGCCGCCCACGACCGTCTACCGCGCACTGGATTTCCTCGTCGAGCACGGCTTCATCCACCGGATCGAATCGAAGAACGCGTTCTTCGCGTGCTGCGAGATCGGCGTGCCGCACGAAGGCCAGTTCCTGATCTGCGACTCGTGCGGCGATACCGTCGAGATCCCCGGCGGCGACCTCGCGAAGCAGTTGTCCGCGAGCGAGCCCGCGCACGGTTTCGAAGTCCACCACCAGGTCGTCGAGCTGAGCGGCCTGTGCGGGCACTGCAAGCACAAGCCCGTGCAACGCTGACGCGTTTCGTGCGGCGCACGCGCCGCCCCTTCCAACGAGGAGTCCCATGTCCAATGCCCTGAAGCGCACGCCGCGGCGTGCCTTGTCGCCTGTCCGCTGGCTCGCCGCCGCTGTCGCGGCCCTGTCGCTCGCGGCGCCCGGGTTCGCGCAGGCCGCGACCGTCAACGTCGTGGCCGCCGAGAATTTCTACGGCGACGTCGCGTCGCAAATCGGCGGCAGCCATGTCGCGGTGACCAGCATCCTCAGCAATCCGGACCAGGATCCGCACCTGTTCGAAGCGAGCCCGAAGACCGCCCGCGCGCTCCAGCACGCGCAGGTCGTGATCTACAACGGCGCCAACTACGATCCGTGGATGAGCAAGCTGCTCGGCGCGTCGAAGCAGGCGAAGCGCGCGACGATCGTCGTTGCCGACCTGGTCGGCAAGAAGGCCGGTGACAACCCGCACCTGTGGTACGACCCGGCGACGATGCCGGCCGCCGCGCGCGCGATCGCGGCCGAGCTCGGCCGCGCCGACCCCGCGAACAAGGCCGAATACGACGCGAACCTGCAGAAGTTCGTCGCGTCGCTGAAGCCCGTCGACGACAAGGTCGCCGCGCTACGCGCGCAGTACAAGGGCGTACCGGTCACGGCCACCGAGCCCGTGTTCGGCTACATGTCCGACGCGATCGGCCTCGACATGCGCAACCAGCGCTTCCAGCTCGCGACGATGAACGACACCGAGGCGAGCGCACAGGACGTCGCCGCATTCGAGAACGACCTGCGCAAGAAGCAGGTGCGCGTGCTGATCTACAACAGCCAGGCCGAAGAACCGATGACCAAGCGCATGCTGAAGATCGCGCGCGACGGCGGCGTGCCGACCGTCAGCGTCACCGAGACGCAGCCGGCCGGCAAGACCTTCCAGCAATGGATGGCCGGCCAGCTCGATGCGCTCTCGACCGCGCTGGCCGCCGGCAAGAAATAAACACTCCGTAACGAAATGACCGTCACTCCTCACGCACTCGCCGTCGATCGCGTCACGCTCGAACTGGGCGGACGCACGATCCTGCGCGACGTCAGCTTCTCGATCGAACCCGGCGAATTCGTCGGCGTACTCGGGCCGAACGGCGCGGGCAAGACGACGCTGATGCGCGCGGTGCTCGGCCTCGTGCCCGTGTCGGCCGGCACGCTGTCCGTCGGCGGTGTGCCGGTCGTGCGCGGCAACGCGTCGATCGGCTACATGCCGCAGATCAGGAGCGGCCTCGCGAACCGCCGGATGCGCGGCTACGACTTCGTCGCGATGGCCGCCGACGGCCACCGCTGGGGGCTGCCGCACACGAACGCGGCGACGCGCCGCGACGTCGACCGCGTGCTCGACCTCGTCGGCGGCCCGACGCTCGCGCGCCGGCCGCTGTCGGAACTGTCCGGCGGCGAGCGGCAGCGCCTGCTGCTCGCGCAGTGCCTGCTCGGCAACCCAAAGCTGCTGCTGCTCGACGAGCCGCTGATCAGCCTCGACCCGAACCACCAGCGCGGCGTCGTCGAACTCGTGCGCAACGTGCAGCGCGAGCTCGGCATCACCGTGCTGTTCTCCGCGCACGAACTGAATCCGCTGCTGAACGCGCTCGACCGCGTGCTGTATCTCGGCAACGGCGTTGCCGCGCTCGGCACCGTCGACGAGGTGATCACGAAGCCGGTGCTGTCGCGGCTCTACGGTTCGCCGATCGACGTGATGCGCGTGAACGGCAAGATCTTCGTGATGTCGGGCGACGTCGAGATCGAGAAGCACGATCACGAACACGAGGACGACGACGGTCACTCGCACGGCGGTGGCGGCGGCCACGGCCATCACCACCACGGACACGCTCATCCCGGGCATTCGCACGATGTTTGAATACGACTTCATGATCAACGCCTTCGCGGCGTCGGGGATCGTCGCGGTGCTCGCGGGCATCGTCGGCTACTTCCTGGTGCTGCGCGGGCAGACCTTCGCCGGCCATGCGCTGTCGCACGTCGGCTTCACCGGCGCGACGGGCGCGGTGCTGCTCGGCATCTCGCCGATCTGGGGGATGGTCGGCTTCACGCTCGCGGCCGGCATCGGGATGGGCGCGCTCGGCGAGAAGCTCGCGGGCCGCGACGTCGCGATCGGCGTGATCCTGTCCGGCGCGCTCGGCTTCGGCCTGCTGTTCCTGCATTTCTATACGTCGTTCGCGACGCAGGTCACCGCGCTGCTGTTCGGCAACGTACTCGCGGTGAGCCACGACACGCTCGCGGTGCTCGCCGGCATCGGCGCGGTGAGCCTGCTCGCGCTCGCGCTGATCGCACGGCCGCTGCTGTTCGCGTCGCTGCAGCCTGAACTGGCCGAAGCCAAGGGCGTGTCGCTGCGCACGGTGTCGATGCTGTTCCTCGCGGTGTGCGCGCTCGCGGTGGCCGCGGCGACGCAGATCGTCGGCGTGCTGCTGGTGTTCACGCTGCTGGTCGGGCCGGCCGCCGCCGCGCAGAACGTGACGACGCGGCTGTCGACCGGCGTGCTGCTCGCCGCGCTGTTCGCGTTGTTCGAAGCGTGGCTCGGCATCGTGCTCGCGTATCACACCGACTGGCCGACGAGCTTCTGGATCACCGCGCTGTCGGCGCTCGTGTACGGCGCGAGCCTGTTGCGGCGCCACTGAGCGTCCCGCGGCAGATCACCATCTCGAGG
Source organism: Burkholderia sp. AU27893 (assembly GCF_002223205.1). Lineage (NCBI taxonomy): Bacteria > Pseudomonadati > Pseudomonadota > Betaproteobacteria > Burkholderiales > Burkholderiaceae > Burkholderia > Burkholderia sp. AU27893. The sequence continues at coordinate 393,448 of NZ_NKFD01000002.1, forward strand.
TAGGTAATAAAAAACGCCGGCGTGCCCGAGGGTAGCGCCGGCGTTTTTTTATGCGCCCGCGATCACGCGGTGCGGCGTGTGCCGCCGTGTGCGCTAGCGGCTTCCGTTCCCGCTCATCGCGCGAGCACGCGCGAGCACGCGCGCGTGATGCGCGATGTGATCGGCGATGAACGTCGAGATGAAGTAGTACCCGTGGTCGTAGCCCGGATGGCGGCGCAGCGTCAGCGGCTGGCCGGCCTTCGCGCACGCGGCTTCGAACACGTCGGGGTTCAGCTGGTTCGCGAGGAACTGATCGGCGAGGCCCTGATCGACGAGGATGCCGTCCGCGAACTTCGGCGCATCGGCGCGCGCGACGAGTTCGCTCGCGTCGTGCGCCTTCCATGCGTCACGATCGGCGCCCAGATAACCCGAGAACGCCTTCTCGCCCCACGGGCAGCGCGTCGGCGCTGCGATCGGCGCGAATGCCGACACCGACCGGAACAGGCCCGGATGGCGCAACGCGAGCGTCAGCGCACCGTGCCCGCCCATCGAGTGGCCGAAGATCCCCAACCGCGCGCCGTCGATCGGCAGCTCGGCCGCGACGAGCTCGCGCAGCTCGCCCGTCACGTACGACTCCATCCGGTAATGCGCGGACCACGGCGCCTCGGTCGCATCGACGTAGAAGCCCGCGCCGACGCCGAAGTCCCACGCATCGGTCTCGCCCGGCACGCCCGCGCCGCGCGGGCTCGTATCGGGCATCACGAGCGCGAGGCCGTGCTGCGCCGCGTATTGCTGCGCGCCGGCCTTGATCGCGAACGTCTCGTCGGTGCACGTGAGCCCCGCGAGATAGAACAGCGCCGGCACGCGGCCGTGCGCGGCCTGCGGCGGCAGGTACACCGAGAACTTCATCGGCAGGCCGATGGCCGCCGAATCGTGACGGTAGAAACGCTGCTCGCCGCCGTGGCACGCATGCGAGGAAACGAGTTCGAGCATCGCGGTGCGCTCCCGGTCAGTACAGCACGACCGAGCGGATCGACTCGCCGGCCTTCATCAGGTCGAAGCCCTCGTTGATCCGCTCGAGCGGCAGCGTGTGCGTGATGAGGTCGTCGATGTTGATCTTGCCTTCCATGTACCAGTCGACGATCTTCGGCACGTCGGTGCGGCCGCGCGCGCCGCCGAACGCCGAACCCTTCCACTCGCGGCCCGTCACGAGCTGGAACGGACGCGTGCTGATTTCCTCGCCCGCTGCCGCCACGCCGATGATGAACGACTGGCCCCAGCCCTTGTGCGTGCACTCCAGCGCCTGGCGCATCAGCTTCACGTTGCCCACGCACTCGAACGAGTAGTCGGCGCCGCCATCGGTCAGCTGCACGATGTGGTCGACCACGTTCTCGACTTCGTTCGGGTTGATGAAGTGCGTCATCCCGAACTTCTTCGCGAGTTCGACGCGCTTCGGGTTGATGTCGACGCCGATGATCTTGTCCGCGCCGACCATCTTCGCGCCCTGGATCACGTTCAGGCCGATGCCGCCGAGGCCGAACACGACGACGTTCGCGCCCGCCTCGACCTTCGCCGAGTACACGACCGCGCCGACGCCCGTCGTCACGCCGCAGCCGATGTAGCAGATCTTGTCGAACGGCGCGTCCTCGCGCACCTTCGCCACCGCGATTTCCGGCACGACGATGTAGTTCGAGAACGTGGACGTGCCCATGTAGTGGAACAGCGGCTTGCCGTCGAGCGAGAAGCGCGACGTCGCGTCGGGCATCAGCCCCTTGCCCTGCGTCGCGCGGATCTTCTGGCACAGGTTGGTCTTGCGCGACAGGCAGAACTTGCACTCGCGGCATTCCGGCGTGTAGAGCGGAATCACGTGGTCGCCCTTGCGCAGGGTGCCGACGCCGGGGCCGACGTCGACCACGACGCCCGCACCTTCATGGCCGAGGATCGCCGGGAAGATCCCTTCCGGATCGGCGCCCGACAGCGTGTAGTAGTCGGTGTGACAGATGCCCGTCGCCTTCACCTCGATCAGCACTTCGCCGGCGCGCGGCCCTTCCAGATCGACTTCCTCGATCGTCAGCGGCGCGCCCGCCTTCCATGCAATCGCTGCTTTCGTCTTCATCGTGTGACTCCTGTCTGTGTGTGAGGTCGGCCCGGGTCGGCGCGTCAGCGCTCATGTCGGCCGGCGCGGGTGCACGAGCACCGACGCCGGTTCCATGCTTCACCGGGTTCCAGGCAAAGCGGTCGAAGCCGTGCCGCGCGGCATCGCGCACGGCACGGCGAAAGAATCTCGTGCTCGCCATGATGGCCGGTCCCGCCGCGCATCGCGTGCGGGAAACGGTCGCCGGCTTGCCACGATGCGTCATCGCTGGCGCAAAAGAACAAGTGTTCGAGTTTAAACGCCCGTCGTGAACCATGCATCCGTTCGCGCATACAGATCGACGAAGCGTGCGTGGCGCGCGGCCAGCGCGCGATCGTCGCGCGGCGCGGCAACCGGCGACGCGGCCGGCGCCAGCGCGTGCAGCGCATCCTCCCGCCAGTGCCCGATCGCGACGCCCGCGAGCAGCGCGGCGCCGCGCGTCGCGGCGTTCGGGCAGTCGATCGCGTGGAGCGACGCGCCGAGCGCATCGGCCAGCAGCTGGCGCCAGCGCGGATCGACCGAGCCGCCGCCCGCGAGACGCAGCGTCGCGACCGGATCGCCGCGCTCGGCATCGCGAATCGCATCGAGCCCGGCGCGCAACGCGAACGCGACACCTTCGAACGCGGCGCGCATCATCGCGCCGCGCGTGTCGCCGAGCCCGAGGCCGAGCCAGCCGCCGCGCGCGTCGGGGTTCATCCACGGCGAACGCTCGCCCGTCAGGTACGGCAGGAAGCACAGGCGTTCCGACGCCGCATGGGCGAACGCGTCGTCATACGCATCGGCCCACTGCGCGTAGCCGAGCCAGCCGCGCACGGCTTCGAGCGCGAGCCCGACGTTCTGCATCGCCGCCATCGTGTAATAGCCGCCGCCGGCCGCCGCGCGATAGCGATGCAGCCCGCGTCGCGCGGGCGGCAGCGCATCCGCGAGCACGACGATCTGGCCGCCGCTGCCGGTCGTCAGCAGCGCGTCGCCCGCGGCGGCGAGCCCGCTGCCGAGCACCGCGCATGCGGTGTCGGCCGCGCCCGTCGCCAGCGGCACGCCGGCCGGCAGGCCAAGCGCTGCGGCCGCCTGCGCGCCGAGCGCGCCGCAGCGCGCCGTCGATGGAAGCACCGGTGCGAACCGGTCGGCCGGCAAGCCGAGCGCGTCGATCATCGCGAGATCCCACTCACCGTCGGGCGTCGCGAGCGCGGTCGCGCACGCGTCGCTCGGATCGGCGGCGACGTCGCCGCCCAGCGCGATGCGCAACCAGTCCTTCGGCTGCACGGCCCAGCGCGCGGTGCGGAGCGCTTCGGGCTCATGCGTGGCCAGCCAGCGCAACAGCGGGCCGGCCATGCCCGGTGCAACGGGGTTGGGTGCGACGGCCAAGCCGTCCGTGTGCCAATCGCCCGCCTCCGCTTCGCGCACCGCGCGTGTGTCGGGCCACAGCAGCGCGGGCAGCACCGGCTGCCCGGCCGCGTCGATCAGCACGACACCGTGCATCTGCCCCGAGAATCCGATCGCCGCCACCTGCGCGCGCTCGTCGGCCGGCAGCCGCGCGGCCGCGCGCACAAGCGCCTGCCACCACGTATCGGGCGCGATCTCCGCCCAGCCGGGCTGCGGCGACGACAGCGCATAAGGTTCGCTCGCGACCGACCGCTCGACGCCGTCGGCATCGAGCGTGACGAGTTTGACGGAGCCGGTGCCGAGGTCGATTCCGAGCAGGCGCATGACGTGAGGGCGAATTCGAATGAACGGATGTCGATGATAACGGGATCGTGATGCGCGCCCCGTTTTTTGCCGCTACCGCGGCAGGCCGAAAACGCGGCCGCCGGCCGGGTTCCACCCGGCTGCACCTTGCGGGCAAAAGCAGCCGTTCGCGGGTTAACCCGGCACGATTTTTCCCAGGCACTTTTTGCCACTATGCCGGCCGCCCGATACACACCATAAAGCGGCCTATATTTGACACGGGGGCCAGCGCTATTTTGAAGGGCTATAAAACCGGGGAACCTCACTCCTGCGGCTGTTTCCCGATGATCGACACCCTGTTCCATGCCGAAATGGCATATCGAACCAGCAAAGAACGGAATAGAACCCAGCACTCTTGTTGCATGGATTCATTCCGAATAATTTCGTATCACCCCGAAAACAAGATCATGGAGTGAGACAGATGCAATCGAACACGGTCCATCCGTGCGATGAGGTGCTGCCGACCGGCAAGCTGGTAACGCTTGGCCTGCAGCACGTCCTCGTCATGTACGCCGGCGCTGTCGCCGTGCCGCTTATCGTCGGCGCCGCGCTCAAGCTGCCGAAAGACCAGATCGCGTTCCTGATCAGCGCCGATCTGTTTTCGTGCGGCATCGCCACGCTGATCCAGACGCTCGGCCTGTGGATCTTCGGGATCCGCCTGCCCGTCATCATGGGCTGCACGTTCGCGGCAGTCGGCCCGATGATCGCGATCGGCACCAACCCCGGCCTCGGCATCCTCGACATCTTCGGCTCGACCATCGCGGCCGGCATCATCGGCATCGTGCTCGCGCCGATGATCGGCAAGCTGTTGCGGTTCTTCCCGCCCGTCGTCGTCGGCACCGTGATCGCGGTGATCGGGCTGTCGCTGATGGAAGTGGGCATCAACTGGGCGGCCGGCGGCGTCGGCAACCCCGAATACGGCAGCCCCGTCTATCTCGGCCTGTCGCTGCTCGTGCTCACGCTGATCCTGCTGATCAACAAGTACGGCCGCGGCTTCGTCGCGAACATCTCGGTGCTGCTCGGCATCGTCGCCGGCTTCGCGATCGCCTTCGCGATCGGCCGCGTGAATACCGACGGCGTCGCGCACGCACCGTGGGTCGGCTTCGTGATGCCGTTCCACTTCGGCCTGCCGCACTTCGACCCGCTGTCGATCGTGACGATGGTCACGGTGATGTTCGTCACGTTCATCGAATCGACCGGCATGTTCCTCGCGGTCGGCGACATGGTCGATCGTCCGGTCAACCAGGAGCGCCTCGTGCGCGGCCTGCGCGTCGACGGCCTCGGCACGCTGATCGGCGGCATCTTCAACTCGTTCCCGCATACGTCGTTCTCGCAGAACGTCGGCCTGATCGGCGTGACGGGCGTGAAGAGCCGTTTCGTGTGCGCCACCGGCGGCGTGATCCTCGTGCTGCTCGGCCTGTTCCCGAAGATGGCGCAGGTCGTCGCCTCGGTGCCGCCGTTCGTGCTCGGCGGTGCGGGCATCGTGATGTTCGGGATGGTGGCGGCGAACGGCATCAAGGTGCTGTCGAAGGTCGACTTCGTGAACAACACGCACAACCTGTTCATCGTCGCCGTGAGCGTCGGCATGGGGCTCGTGCCGGTCGTGTCGCCGCACTTCTTCTCGAAGCTGCCGCCCGCGCTCGCGCCGATCCTGCACAGCGGCATCCTGCTGGCATCGGCGACGGCCGTGATCCTGAACATCGTGTTCAACGGCGTGAAAGGCGAGAAGGACGCACGCTGCGACATCCGTCGCGCCGGACACGACTTCGACGGCCGCCCCGCCGACGTGCATCACTGATCGCCACGCGCCGGACGACGGCGCGGAGAAGCGGTAAGCGGTAACGAAAAACGCCACGGCATGCCGTGGCGTTTTGTTTTGCGGGAGCGGGAAGCTGCGCGATGATCGGTCGGACAGTCGGGCGTTCGGACAGGCGGACAACTGGACGGTCGAACGGCGGAACAGCCGGTCATGGCGCGTGAAAGCGGGTCGCCCGCGGGCGCGGCGCGATGATGCCGGTTGGCCAAGCAGGATGGCTGGTCCGGCGCAATAAGCGGCACCGGAATCCGATACGCGCATCGTCACCCCAACCGTCTTCGCGCCGCACGAATCGACTACGCAAAAGAAAACGCCACGGACTTTCGTCCGCGGCGTTTTCGATTCCGCAACCAGCCGGTTCGAAGGACAAGCGCGATCGAAACCACGCCGGCCCCTCCTTGCGCTTACCCGTTCGTCGCCGTTGCCGACGCAGGCGCCGGAGCGGCCGCCTTGTCGTAGTCGACCGGTGCATCCGGCGCGCGCGGCGTTTCGCCGGCGCGCTGAATCCAGCCGCCGCCCAGTGCTCGATAGAGGGTCACCAGGTTCGTCCAGCGTGCCAGACGTGCGCTGATCAGCGTCTGCTGCGCCGAATACAGATCCGTCTGCGCGGTCAGCACCGACAGGTAGCTGTCGACACCGTTCTTGTAACGCAGGTCCGACAGGTCGAAACGTCGCTGCTGCGCGTGCTCGTTGCGCTCGAGCGCCGCGATCTGCTGGTCGTACGTGCCGCGTGCGGCGAGGCCATCCGACACTTCGCGGAACGCCGTCTGGATCGCCTTCTCGTAGTTCGCGATCTCGATGCGCTTCTGCACGTGCGCAAGATCGAGGTTCGCGATGTTCGAGCCGCCTTCGAAGATCGGCAACGCGATCTGCGGCGCGAACGACCATGCCGCCGTGCCGGCCTTGAACAGGCCGCCGAGCGTCGGGCTGCCGGTGCCGAACGCGCCCGTCAGCGAGATCTTCGGGAAGAACGCCGCGCGCGCCGCGCCGATGTTCGCGTTCGCGGCCAGCAGCGTCTGCTCGGCCTGCATCACGTCAGGACGACGCGTGAGCAGATCCGACGGCAACCCGGCCGGCACGTCCGTCAGCAGGTTCTGCGCGTCGAGCGGCATGCCCGCCGGCAGATCGTCCGGCAGCGGCTCGCCGATCAGCAGCACCAGCGCGTTCAGCGCTTGCGCGCGTGCCCGTGCTTGCGCCTGCTGGTTCGACAGCGCCTGCTCGACCACCGTCTGCGCCTGACGCAGCTCGAGCTCGGAGCCCGTGCCGTTGTCGAACTGCAGCTTCGTCAGGTTGTACGAGTCCTGCGCCGTCTTCAGCGTGTTCTCCGTGACCTTCAACAGATCGTCGGTCGACAGCAGCGTCAGGTATTGATCCGCCACCTGCGACACCAGCGAGATCTCCGACGCCTGCCGCGCGTACGACGTCGACAGGTACTGCGCGAGCGCCTGATCCTTCAGGCTCTGCACGCGGCCGAACAGGTCGAGCTCCCACGACGCCGACAGCCCGACGTTGTAGGCGCGCGAGATGTACGGCGCGCCGGTCTGCGAAAGACCCTGCGGCACGCGCTGGATATTGCCCGTGCCCGTACCGTCGAGCGTCGGGAACAACCCGGCGCGCGTGATCTGGTACTGCGCACGCGCCGCCTCGATGTTCAGCACCGACACGCGCAGGTCGCGGTTGTTTTTCAGCGCGATCTCGATCAGCCGCTGCAGGCGCGGATCGACGAAGAACTCGCGCCAGCCAATGGCGGTTGCGGCTTGCCCGTTCGCGCTGCGCGCGCCGGCCGCACCCGGCTGCGTCGCGTAGACGCCGCCGGCCGGGTACGCCTGCGCGACGGGCGCGTCGGGCCGCTTGTAATGCGGCGCCATCGTGCAGCCCGTGGCAAAGAGCGCGACCGCGATTGCAGTCAAAGCGTGTTTTTGCATCATCACTGTCCCTTGTTGCCTTCGTCGCCGTTGCCCGGCTTCTCTTCGTGGTGCGAGTGCTCCTGAGCCAGGCGCAGCGCCTCGTCGACGTCTTCCTTCTCGCCGCTGAAGATCGCGCGGATCTTCACGAAGAACATCGGGATCATGAAGATCGCGAGGAACGTCGCCGTGATCATCCCGCCGATCACGCCCGTGCCGATTGCGTGCTGGCTGGCCGAACCCGCGCCGTTGCTGATCGCGAGCGGCATCACGCCGAGAATGAACGCGAGCGACGTCATCAGGATCGGACGCAGCCGCAGGCGCGCCGCTTCCAGCGCGGCCTCGATCGGCCCCATCTTCTCCGTCATCTGCAGTTCGCGCGCGAACTCCACGATCAGAATCGCGTTCTTCGCGGACAAGCCCACGGTCGTCAGCAGGCCGACCTGGAAGAACACGTCGTTCTCGAGGCCGCGCATCGTTGCCGCAAGCAGTGCACCGATCACGCCGAGCGGCACCACCATGATCACCGAGAACGGGATCGACCAGCTTTCATACAGCGCCGCGAGACACAGGAACACGACGAGGATCGAGATCGCGTACAGGATCGGCGCCTGCGAACCGGACTGGATTTCCTGGAACGACAGGCCCGTCCACGAGTAGCCGATACCGACCGGCAGCTTCTTCGCGATCTGTTCCATCGCAGCCATCGCCTGACCGGTCGACTTGCCCGGTGCGGCCTGACCCTGGATTTCCATCGCCGACACACCGTTGTAGCGCTCGAGCTTCGGCGAACCGTACGTCCAGTGACCGGTCGCGAACGAACTGAACGGCACCATCCCGCCCGACCCGTTGCGCACGTACCAGATGTTCAGGTCTTCCGGCGTCATCCGGAACGGTGCGTCCGCCTGCACGTAGACCTTCTTGATCCGGCCGTCGGTATCCAGGAAGTTGTTCACGTACTTCGACGCCCAGGCGATCGAGAACGTCTGGTCGATCGCATCCGCCGTCACGCCGAGCGCGTTCGCCTTCTCGCGATCGATGTCGACCTTGTACTGCGGCGTATCGTTCAGGCCGTTCGGACGCACACCCTGCAGCGTCGGATCCTTCGAGGCCATCCCGAGCAACTGGTTACGCGCGGCCATCAGCGCATCGTGGCCGAGACCCGCGTTGTCCGTCAGCTCGAAGTCGAAGCCGGCAGCGGTGCCGAGTTCAGGAATCGACGGCGGGTTGAACGGGATCACGATCGCGTCCTTGTAGCCCGCGTAGCGCCCGAACATCCGGCCGATCAGCGCCTGCACCTTCTGGTTCGCATGCTGACGCTGCGAGTAGTCCTTCAGGCGAACGAACACGAGACCGGAGTTCTGGCCGCGGCCGGCGAAGCTGAAGCCGTTGACCGTGAACGCCGATTCGACGATTTCCTTCTCGTCCTTCAGCAGGTAGTCGGAAATGTTCGCGAGCGTCTTCGCGGTCGTTTCCTGCGTCGAGCCCGACGGCGTCTGCACGATCACGAACATCAGGCCCTGGTCTTCATCCGGCAGGAACGACTTCGGCAGGCGCACGAACAGCAGGCCGACCGCGACGATCACGACGAGGTAGATGATGAGCCAGCGGCCCGAGCGCTTGATCACGTGGTGCACGCCGACGTGGTACTTGTCGCGGCTGTTGTTGAACGTGCGGTTGAACCAGCCGAAGAAGCCCTTCTTCTCTTCGTGATGCCCTTGCGGGATCGGCTTGAGGATCGTCGCGCACAGGGCCGGCGTCAGAATCAACGCGACGAGCACCGACAGCACCATCGCCGACACGATCGTCAGCGAGAACTGACGATAGATCGCGCCGACCGAGCCACCCGAGAACGCCACCGGCACGAACACCGCCGACAGCACTAGCGCCACGCCGACGAGTGCGCCGGTGATCTGGCCCATCGCCTTGCGGGTCGCCTCCTTCGGTGACAGGCCCTCTTCCGCCATCACCCGCTCGACGTTCTCGACCACCACGATCGCATCGTCCACCAGCAGGCCGATCGCGAGCACGAGGCCGAACATCGACAGCGTGTTGATCGAGAAGCCCACCATCGACATGATCGCGAACGTGCCGAGCAACACGACCGGCACCGCGATCGTCGGGATGATCGTCGCCCGCAGGTTCTGCAGGAACAGATACATCACGAGGAACACCAGCACGATACCTTCGAGCAGCGTCTTGACCACTTCCTCGATCGACAGCTTCACGAACGGCGTCGTGTCGTACGGGTACTTCACGACGAGGCCGTGCGGGAAGAACGGCGCCAGTTCGTCGATCTTCGCGCGCACGGCCTTCGCGGTCGCCAGCGCGTTCGCGTTGGTCGCGAGCTGGATACCGAGTGCCGCGGTCGGCTGACCGTTGTACTTGGTGTCGAAGTTGTAGTTTTCACCGCCAAGCTCGAGCTTCGCGACATCCTTCAGGCGAACCTGCGAGCCGTCCTGGTTGACCTTCAGCAGGATGTTGCCGAACTGCTCGGGCGTCTGCAGCAGCGTCGATTCGGTGATCGTCGCCTGCAGCATCGTGCCCGGCGTGGACGGCGTGCCGCCGATCTGGCCGCCTGCGATCTGCACGTTCTGTGCGGAGATCGCGGTCGACACGTCGACCGGCGTGAGGCCGTAGTTCGTCAGGCGCGTCGCATCGAGCCAGACCCGCATCGCGTACTGCGAGCCGAACAGCGTGACGGTACCGACGCCGTTCAACCGGCTGATCGGGTCCTTCACGTGCGACGCCACGAAGTTCGCGAGGTCGTACTTGTTCATGCTGCCGTCTTCGGAGTTGAAGGCGAGCACCAGCAGGAAGCTGCTGCTCGACTTCGTCACCGAGAGGCCGAGCTGCTGCACGACCTGCGGCAGAATCGGCGTCGCGAGCGACAGCTTGTTCTGCACCTGGACCTGTGCGATGTCGGCGTTGGTACCCGGCGCGAAGGTCAGCGTGATCGTCGCGTTGCCCGAGTCGTCACTGGTCGACGACATGTACAGGAAGTTGTCGAGACCGCTCATCTGCTGCTCGATCACCTGCGTCACCGTGTCTTCCACCGTCTTCGCGGAAGCGCCCGGGTAGTTCGCGGTGATCTGGATCGAGGGCGGCGCGATCGTCGGATACTGCGAGATCGGCAGCGTGAAGATCGCCGCAACCCCGGCCAGCATCAGGATGATGGCGATCACCCACGCGAAGATCGGGCGATCGATAAAAAACTTTGCCATGAAACAGGCTCCCTGTTATTGCGCGCTCGAAGCAGCGGCAGCACTCGCCGGCGCGGCGCCCGATGCGGCAGCACCGGAAGCGGCAGCGGCGCCGGAACCGGCGGCAGCCGGCGCGGCGGTGGCGGCGGCGCCCGATGCGGCTGCGGCCGCCGGTGCGAGCTGTGCCGGTACCGACTTCACGGTCGCACCCGGGCGCACCTTCTCGCCGCCCTGCACGATCACGTGGTCGCCCGCTTGCAGACCGCCTTCGACGATCCAGTTCGGACCCTGCATGCCGGTGGTCTTCAGCGGACGCGGCTCGACCTTGTTGCTGGCGTTCACCACCATCGCGATCGCCTGGCCCTTCTGGTCATGCGTGACGCCGATCTGCGGCACCAGGAACGCGTTCTCGTTCACGCCTTCCTCGATCCGTGCGCGCACGAACATGCCCGGCAGCAGCACGCGGCCCGGGTTCGGGAACACCGCGCGGATCGTCACCGAGCCGGTGGCCTGGTCGACCGTCACGTCCGAGAACTGCAGCTTGCCGGCTTCCGAGTAGGTCTTGCCGTCTTCCAGGATCAGCGACACCTTCGCGGCGCCCGGGCCGCTCGTCTTCAGGCGGCCGCTCTGCACGTCCTGGCGCAGCTTCAGGCCTTCGAGGCTCGACTGCGTGAGGTCGACGTACACCGGATCGAGCTGCTGCACCGTCGACATCAGCGTCGCCTGGCTCGCCTGCACGTAGGCGCCCGGCGTCACTTGCGAAATGCCGACACGGCCGGTGATCGGCGACACGACGTCGGTATAGCCCAGGTTGATCTGCGCGGTATCGACCGCCGCCTTGCCGGCCGCGACGTCCGCCGCGGCCTGGCCCTGCGTGGCCACTGCGTTGTCGTAGTCCTGCTTGCTGACCGCGTTCGCGGCCACCAGCACCTTGTAGCGCGCGACCAGTGCGTTCTGCGTGACGAGGTTCGCCTGCGCCTTCGCGAGCGTTGCCTTCGCGCTGTTCAGTGCGGCGATGTACGGCGCCGGATCGATCTTGTACAGGCGCTGGCCGGCCTTGACGTCGGTGCCTTCGGTGAATTCACGACGCAGCACGATGCCGTCGACTCGTGCGCGCACCTGCGCGACGAGGAATGCGCTGGTGCGGCCCGGCAGTTCGCTGAAGACCGGTACGGCTTGCGGTTGGACGGTGACGACGCCGACTTCCGGCGTTTGCGGCGGCGGTGCCGATTCTTTTTTCCCGCACGCGGCCAGGAAAACGGCGGCCGTCGCGACAGTGATTAAGCGGTATGGAACCCGTTCGACGCGCATGGAGCGACCTCTGTGTATAACCAATGGAATAAGTGCCGCACCCCACCGGAGGGAGCGCGACACGGATGCGCCTCACGGCGCAGATCGAACACCTGAAATACTGGACTGCCAGATACAGCAAGCGGCACGAAACCTCCGTGCCGACAGGTTGCCCCGCACTGCGGACTGGAACTTGGGCGGGAATCAGCAGAGTGGGATATTAACTGATTGCCACTTGGGTCATTCGATCGTAGGGTGGTATTGTATATACATTCATGAATGTATGTAAAAAGCCCGTTTGTGCCCCACCCGCTGTCCAGTCTTACAGATTGTTACCAGCCGCAAGCATAGCCAGTCTATATGACTGCGCAGAGGGTTGCAGACCCTATATTCACCTACGATCATTCCAATCAGGCCTGCACATGGTCAGACGTACCAAGGAGGAGGCGCTCGAGACGCGTAACCGCATTCTCGACGCCGCCGAACACGTGTTCTTCGAGAAGGGTGTGTCGCACACGTCGCTCGCGGACATCGCCCAGCACGCCGGCGTGACGCGCGGTGCGATCTACTGGCATTTCGCGAACAAGAGCGAACTGTTCGACGCGATGTTCGACCGCGTGTTTCTGCCGATCGACGAGCTGAAGCGGATGCCGCTCGACGCGCCGGGCGGCAATCCGCTCGAGAAGATCCGGCAGATCCTGATCTGGTGCCTGCTCGGCGTGCAGCGCGACGCGCAGTTGCGCCGCGTGTTCAGCATCCTGTTCATGAAGTGCGAGTACGTCGCGGATCTGGAGCCGCTGCTCCAGCGCAACCGTGCGGGCATGAGCGAGGCACTGCACGCGATCGATGCCGATCTCGCGGGGGCCGTGCGGCTCAAGCTGCTGCCCGAGCGGCTCGATACGTGGCGCGCGACGCTGATGCTGCACACGCTCGTCAGCGGTTTCGTGCGCGACATGCTGATGCTGCCCGACGAAATCGACGCCGAGCAGCATGCGGAAAAGCTCGTCGACGGCTGTTTCGACATGCTGCGCTTCAGCCCGGCGATGCTGAAGGACGGCGACTGACCGCGCGACGAGCGCTCGCTTGCGGGGTGGTTTGTTTCATCGGGCGGCGCGCGGGGCCGCGCCAACGCGCTGCCCGCGCCCTCCCCCTCTCCCTTGCGTTTCAGGCCGCCGTCGCGCGCTGCGCGCGTGCCCGCCGGTTCGACGCGACGACCGAATCGCGCGTCGGCATCGGCGCACCGGCCAGTCCCGCGATCCACGCGTCGGTCGACATCACGGCCGCGAAATTCGACTGGAACACGACCGCGTACGTGCGGTGAATCTCCTCGGCGCTTACCGCGCCTGCTTCGTTCTCGTACGGCAGCGCACCCGTCGCGTCGTTCAGGTACTCGACATTCAGCCCCGCGTGCGCCGCGTGATAGACCGTCGACGCATTGCAGTTGTGCGTCATGTAGCCGGCCACCGCGAGCGTGTCGATCCCGTGCGCGTCGAGCCACGCGGCGAGGTCGGTACCGGCAAACGAGCTTGCCAGCCTCTTCTCGATCAGGTGCGCATACGGCCGGCCGGCAACGACCGCGTGCAGCGCGACGCCGTCGGAGCCGGGCGCGAAGATAGGCGCGCCGGCCGGTGCGACGTGCTGGACCACGATCACCGGCACGCCGGCCGCATGCGCGGCATCGATCGCGCGGCCGATGTTCGCGAGCGACACGTCGAGCGGCGGATAGTCGATCGGCAGGTTGCCCGTCACGTATTCGTTCTGGACGTCGATCACGATCAGTGCGCGACGGGGAACGGTTTGGGAAGCGGAAGGCGGGACGACGTTCGACATGACGGGCTCCTGGTGCGGTGGCGCGGCCCCGCCCCGGAACGGGACGGCCAGCGGCGCGATGCGATGCATTGTCGGCGCGCATCGCTCACGGGGACAGTGGCCCGATAGCCATTCTTCGATAGAATCGGGCCATCGCCACTCCGAAGCCTGCCATGACTGCCGCCGCCTCGCCCACCCGGACCGCCCAGCCTGCTCCGACCGTCGTTGCCGTGATCGCATATGACGGCATCAGCCCGTTCCATCTCTCGGTGCCGTCGGTCGTATTCGGCAAGGAACGCGACGCGGCCGCCTCGCCCGCGTTCGAGTTCCGCGTCTGCTCGGCCGAACGTGGCCCGCTGTCGACGACGGGCGGCTTCACGATCACCGCGCCGTACGGGCTCGATGGGCTCGACGACGCGGACATCGTCATCGTGCCGGCATGGCGCGACCCGGACGAAGCGCCGCCCGACGTGCTGCTCGACGCCGTCCGCGCGGCCGCCGCGCGTGGCGCGCAGCTCGTCGGGCTGTGCCTCGGCGCCTACGTGCTCGCCGCGGCCGGCCTGCTCGACGGCCGCCCGGCCACCACGCACTGGGCGTGGGCCGACGACTTCGCACAACGCTTTCCGCGCGTGAAGCTCGATCCGGACGTGCTGTACGTGGACGACGGCAACCTGATGACGTCGGCCGGCACGGCCGCCGGGCTCGACTGCTGCCTGCACGTCGTCCGGCTGCGCTTCGGCTCGGACGCCGCGAACCAGATCGCGCGCCGCCTCGTGATCCCGCCGCACCGGCAAGGCGGGCAGGCGCAGTACGTGCCGCAGCCGGTCGCCGCGCACCCGCGCGATGCGCGGCTCGCGGGCCTGCTCGACTGGGTGCGCGCCCACCTCGACGCCGCACACAGCGTCGATTCTCTCGCCGAACGCGTGCTGATGAGCCGGCGCACGTTCACGCGCCACTTCCGCCAGGCGACCGGCACGACCGTCACCGCATGGCTGCAGGCCGAGCGGCTCGCGCGCGCGCAGCATCTGCTGGAAACCACCGGGCAATCGATCGATGCGATCGCGCAGGCGGCCGGCTACGGGTCGAGCGTGTCGCTGCGCCAGCATTTCGCGGGCGCGCTCGGCACGTCGCCGTCGGCATATCGAAGGGAATTTCGCGGCGCCGGAGCCGGTGCCGGCGCCGATGTCGCGCGGTAACGCGCGCGGCGAGCAGGCCTCGCGGCGGAACCGGCCGGCCGCTCAGCCGCCGTTGAACCAGCGCGCCGCGTAAAGCAGCAGCGCGACGAAGACGATCATCGCGACCCACGCCCACACGGGCACCGTGCCTGCGCTGCGATGCGGGAGCGCGCCAGCGGCACGCCCGGTCAGCGCACTGCCAAAGTGCGGCGGCAACGCACGCTTCGTCGCGGCCACCAGCGACGCCGGCCGCAGGAACACGTGCTGGCGCCGTGGCGCGGCCGAGCGCGCGCGATTCGGTGCAAGCCCGTGCTTCGCCTGCACGACCGCGCAGAATTCGCGGAAGAAATCGTCGGTCCATTCGCGCAGCGTGTTTTCGATCTGCCGCCCCGGCAGCTCGGTGAGCGGGCCACTCGCCGTCGCCCAGACCACGTACTCGATGCGCGTGGCGTTCGCGTCGTCATCCGGCATCAGCACGAGTTCGACCTGGCCGCGCAGCGCGCCGAGCCCGTCGGCCCGCGCCTTGAAGTTGAGCACGCGGCGCGGCTGCCCTTCCGCGTCGCCCTGCTCGGCGGCCGCATGCGCACGCACGTCGTAGCGGGCACGCAGCGGGCCGAGCGGCACCGTGATCGTCAGCGCAAACGCGCCAGGCGCAAGCTTCTCGAAGGATTCGCAATGCTCGAAGCTCGCGCGCAGCAACGCGAGATCCTCGAATGCCTCCCGCACGACGGGCGGGGCGAGCGGTATGCGCAATGTGTCGTTCAGTTCCATGACGCCTCCCCGATGAACACGCGCCGCATCAGGACGTCTCGACGAGACTGTCGATCCTTGCAGCGTCGAAGGCAACGTATTGCGCGAGCGCCGACGCGGCCTCCTTCGGTTCCTCGTAACTCCATGCGGCGTTCTCGATCACGCCGTCCTCGGTCTGCAAGTCGAAGTGCACGGCCTCGCCCCTGAACGGGGAGGTCGACGTGACGCCTGATTTCACGAGCCGGCGCATGTTGACGTCGCGGCGCGGCAGGTAGTGGGTGTCCGGCAGACCCGTTTCGCGCACGGTCAGCGCGCCGTGCGAATCGGCATACGTGATGCCGCGATGGATCACACGCACGCGATGGCGGTTCGGCACGATTTCGAGGCGAGGGTCGGCTGCGTCGGACATCGTTTCTCCTTGGGGCGGCCAGGCCAAGCCGGGCTCAGGAAACGAAAAAGCCACGGCACGGATGCCGTGGCTTTCATTATGGGCGAAACCGCAGCCGAATGCGCAACCCCGGCCGGGGCCGCGCGCGGCGAGCTACTGCGCGCTCCACTGGAAGGCGGTTTTCGCGCCGCCCTTCGCGCCGACCGTGACGGCGTGGGATTCCTCGTTGCCCTGGTACGACGCCTGCACCGTATAGCGGCCCGGCGGCACCTTCACGAGCATGTACGGCCCGCGCGCGTCAGTTTTCAGCACTTCGGTACCCTTGCCGTCGACGATCCGCACGTGGACGTCGGCCAGGAACTCACCGCCCTTGCCGGTGAACCGCAGCGCCAGCGGCCAATTCGGCTCGTTGCGCTGGAACGCCGTCGATTCGTCCAGCCCGACGCCGCCGGACACGAAGGTGACGTCGCCCTGCTGGCGCGCGGCGGGCAAGCCGTCCGACTGCGCGTACGCGCCGGTCGCTCCGGCTGCGAGGCCGGCGGCCAGCGCCGCGGCGACGGCAAATCGGGACACGTTGCGTAGATATTGCATGGCTCTCTCCTTGGGGTCGGAACACATACAGGGCGCCGCGCCACACCTTCAGTACGGCGGCGGCGCCCGCCGCGGCCGGCCTGGCCGGCCATCGGCCGTCGCCGGTCAGCTCAGGTCGACCGGCACGAAGATCTGTGCATTATCGCGCTGGATCAGCAGAGCAAGACTGTTGCCCGCCCCCTTGACCGCGTCGCGCAACTGCTCGGGGCTCGTGACCGGACGGCCGTTGACCGCGAGGATCACGTCGCCGGGCTGGATGCCCGCGTTGGCGGCCGGCCCGCCGGCCTGCTGCACGATCAGGCCATGCGACAGGTTGGCGGCACTGCGCTCCTGCGGCGACAGCGGACGCACCGCGACGCCCAGGCGCCCCTGCTCGACCGGCCCGCCGTCGTTCGACGCGAGCTTCGCGTCGGCCATCGCGCCGAGCGTCACGCTGATCGACTTCTTCGACTTGTCGCGCCAGATCTGCAGGTCGGCCTTCGAACCCGGCTTCAGATTCGCGATCTGCGCGGGCAGCGACGTCGAATCGGCAACCGGCGAGCCGTTGACCGACAGGATCACGTCACCCGGCTGCAGGCCGGCCTTCGCGGCCGGGCCGTTGGCGTCGACCGAGCTGACGAGCGCGCCGTCCGGCTTCTGCAGCCCGAACGAGCTCGCGAGCGTCTGGTTCAGCCCCTGCACGGCGACGCCGAGGCGGCCGCGGCTCACGTGGCCCGTCTTCACGAGTTCGTTCTTCACCTTGATCGCTTCGTTGATCGGGATCGCGAACGACAGGCCCTGGAAGCCGCCCGTCTGCGAGTAGATCATCGAGTTGATGCCGATCACCTCGCCCTGCAGGTTGAACAGCGGGCCGCCCGAGTTGCCGGGGTTCACCGGCACGTCGGTCTGGATGAACGGCGTGTAGTTCTCGTCCGGCAGCGCGCGCGACTTCGCGCTGATGATGCCCGACGTGACCGTGTTGTCGAAGCCGTACGGCGAACCGATCGCGACGACCCACTGGCCGACCTTGCTCTGCGCCGGATCGCCGATCTTCACGGTCGGCAGGCCGCTCGCGTCGATCTTCAGCACCGCGACATCGGACTGCTTGTCGGAGCCGACGACCTTCGCCTTGTATTCGCGCTTGTCGGTCAGCTTGACCGTGACGACGTTTGCGCCGTCGATCACGTGCGCATTGGTGAGGATGTACCCGTCGGAGCTGATGACGAACCCGGAACCGAGGCTCGCGCTCGGCTGGTCGTCCGGCTGCGCGTCGCCGCCCATGCCCGGCACCTGGCCGTAGAAGTGCTTGAAGAACTGGTAGAACGGGTCGCTCGGATCGATCGGCAGCTGCGGCTGCGGCACGCGCCGCGACACCTGCTTCACGACGTGCTTCGCGCTGATGTTCACGACCGCCGGGCCGTAGGTCTCGACGAGCCCGGAGAAATCGGGGATGCCGGTCTTCGCGGCCGCTTCGGCCGGCATCAATGCGGCGGCCTGCGCGGGCGTGATGATCTGCGGATCGGCGCGGTGGGTGCCGGCGACATAACCGGCGGACAGGGCGGCCGCCACGGCGACCGCGACGGCGCCGCGCGCAAGGAATCGGGTGTTCATCGTAGGACCTCCTCTTTGTTAGGACGCAGCGTAACGACCCTGACTTAAAGGAGGCTTAATCAGCCTTAAGCGGGGCTTAAGCGGCTACCGGCGCCCGCGCAGGGTCGTGCTTCACACGGATTCGGACGGCTGCGGCGCCTCGGCCGGCATCTCGGCATCGCGAAACACGACGCTGACGAGCAGGCCACCCGCGGCCGCGTCGCCGAGCGACACCGTCGCGCCCTGCTGCGCGGCCACGCGCTTGACGATCGCGAGCCCGAGCCCGCTGCCCGACACGTCGGTGCGCGCCCGCGCGGAGCTGTCGCGGTAGAAGCGGTCGAACACGCGTTCGCGCTCGTCGGCCGGAATGCCGGGCCCGCTGTCGCCGATCTGCACGCACGCGCGGCCGGCCGCGTCGCGGGTCAGCGATACGTCGATGCGGCCGCCGTCCGGCGTGTACTTCACCGCGTTGTCGAGCAGGTTGCCGAACATCACGCGCAGCGCGCCGACGTCCGCGACGACGCTCGCCGCGCGCGTCTCCTCGAAGCCGAGATCGATGTCGCGCCGTTGCGCGAGCGGCGCAAGCGCGGCCACGCATTCGGCGAGCAGCGCCTGCAGGTCGACCGGCTCGCGCATCGTCGCGCCATCCGGTTCGGCGCGGGCGAGCGCGAGCAGTTGCTCGGTGAGGCGCGTCGCACGCGACACGCCATCCTGGAGATCGGCGATCGCCTCACGGCGCGACGCGTCGTCCTTCGCACGGGCAACGAGCTGCGCCTGGATCTGCACGGCCGCGAGCGGTGTACGCAGTTCGTGCGCGGCATCGGCCACGAAGGCCTTCTGCGTGTCGAGGGCGGCCGCCAGCCGCGCGAGCAGCCCGTTCAGCGCGCGCACGAGCGGCTGCACCTCGAGCGGCAGGCGCCCATCGGGCAGCGCATCGAGCGCTTCCGGCCGGCGCGCCTCGACCGCGCGCGTCACGCGGCCGAGCGGCGCGAGCCCGCGACCGACGATCACCCACACGGCCGCGCCGAGGAACGGCAACAGCACGATCAGCGGCCACAGCGTGCGCAGCGCGACGTTCGCCGCGAGCCGGTTGCGCACCGACAGCGGCTGCGCGAGCTGCACGACGTTGTCGCCGACGATCGCGCCGTACACGCGCCATTCGCCGCGATCGGTGCGTTCGGTCGAGAACCCGAGCTCCGCGCGCGGCGCGATCGGCGCACGCGGATGCGAGAAGTACATCAGCACGCCGTTGCGGTTCCAGATCTGGATCACGATGCCTTCGTCGCCGTTGGTGCGCGAGCCGAACACCTGCGAGAACGGCTCGGACGGCAACGCCGCGGCGATTTCCTGCAACTGGTAGTCGAACAGTTCGTTCGCTTCGGCGAGCGCCTGCCGGTAGATGAGCCAGCCCGCGAGGCCCACGCCCGCGACGACGATCGCGAGCAGCCAGATCAGCAATTGATGACGAATCGACCTCACGCGTCAGCTTTCCTTGACGACCATGTAGCCGAGCCCGCGCACGTTGCGGATCAGGTCCGAGCCGAGCTTCTTGCGCAGCGCGTGGATGTAGACCTCGACCGTGTTGCTGCCGATTTCCTCGCCCCAGCCGTACATCTTCTCCTCGAGCTGGCTCTTCGACAGCACCGCGCCGGGCCGCGCGAGCAGCGCCTCGAGCAGCGCGAATTCGCGCGCGGACAGCGCGACGGGCGCGCCGTCGAGCGTCACCTGGTGCGAAGCGGGATCGAGCGTCAGCGCGCCGTGGCGGATCAGCGATTCGCTGCGCCCGGCCTGGCGGCGGATCAGCGCGCGCATCCGCGCGCCCAGTTCGTCGAGGTCGAACGGCTTGACGAGGTAGTCGTCGGCGCCCGCGTCGAGCCCCTTCACGCGGTCGGCCACCGCGTCGCGCGCGGTGACGATCAGCACCGGCAGCGCCAGCCCGCGTGCGCGCAGCGTGCGCAGCACGTCGATGCCGTCGCGCTTCGGCAGGCCGAGATCAAGCAGCAGCAGGTCGTACGTCTCGCCGCCGAGCGCCGTCAGCGCGGCGTCGCCGTCCTGCACCCAGTCGACTGCGAAGCCGTCCGAGCGCAGCGCCTTGCGCACGCCTTCGGCAATCATTCGATCATCTTCGACAAGCAGAATCCGCATCGGGACAGGCATCCATGGGGCGAGTCAAACACGCCGACCATTGTAGCGCCGCGAACCGGGCGCGCGGCACCGTGCAATGCAACAGAAAGGCGGATTGCAAGGGGGCTGTCCGGACTTGTCTCTACAATGTGCGCTTTGGCGCCGCGCGCGCCCTGCCCGAACGTCGTGCTTCCCCCCGTATTCGCTCATGCCGATTTCCGATCTTTCCACCCGGTTCGCCCCCCGTGCCCGCGTCTGCCTGAAGGCAGCCGCCATCGTCGCCACCTGCACGGCCCTCGCCTTCGCGCCGCCCGCGCAGGCCCGCAAGAAATCCCACAAGGAAGCACGCAAGACGGCCGTCGTGTCGCCTGCCGCACGCGCGGCCGGCCTGCCGGCGTCGGTGCTCGTCGCGCTGCAGCGCGCGAAGGTGCCGGCGTCGGCGATGAGCGTCGTCGTCGAGCGCGTCGGCGATCCCGAACCGCTGATCGCGTGGAATGCGAGCCGGCCGATGATGCCGGCCTCGACGATGAAGCTCGTGACGACCTTCTCGGGCCTGTCGATCCTCGGCCCCGACTACCGCTGGCGCACGACCGCCTACACGGACGGCACCGTCGACCCGGACGGCACGCTGCAGGGCAACCTGTACATCAAGGGCACCGGCGATCCGAAGCTCGTGCCGGAAGAGCTGATCGATCTCGTCGACAAGCTCCGCAAGGCCGGCGTCAAGCGCGTGGCCGGCGGCCTCGTGCTCGACAAGAGCTACTTCGCGACGTCGACGCGCGATCTCCCTTCGTTCGACGACGACGCGAGCGCGCCGTACAACGTCGGCCCCGATCCGCTGCTGTACGCATTCAAGGCCGTGTCGTTCACCGTCACGCCGGGCGACGACGGCAAGGTGGCCGTCGACGTGCTGCCGCCGCTCGCGGACCTGTCGATCGACAACCAACTGGTCGAAGGCTCGGGCTCGTGCAGCGCGGCCGCCGCGGCCGCGCGCCCGACGCTGACGGCCGGCGGCGGGATCATGACCGCCTCGTTCGCCGGCGACTACCCGCTGCGCTGCGGCGCGCACACGACCAACCTCGCGATCCTCGATCACACGACGTTCTTCGCGCGCGGCTTCCTCGCGCTGTGGCAGCAGGACGGCGGCACGATCGCCGGGCCGGTGAGCGAGGGCAAGGTGCCGACCGCCGCGCGGCCCCTCGCCGTGCATCACAGCCCGGTGCTCGGCAGCATCGTCTACGACATCAACAAGTTCAGCAACAACGTGATGGCGCGCAACCTGTTCCTGACGATCGGCGCGGTCAGCGGCAAGCCGCCCGCGACGCCCGAGCAGTCGAGCCGCGTGATCCAGGCGTTCCTGCAGAAGAACGGCATCGCGATGCCCGACCTCGTGCTCGAGAACGGCTCGGGCCTGTCGCGCGAAGAACATGTGAGCGCGCTGTCGCTCGCCGCGCTGCTGCAGGCCGCGAACGCGAGCCCGGTCGCGCAGGCGTTCGTCGATTCGCTGCCGATCGCCGGCATCGACGGCACGATGAAGAACCGCCTCACCAACGCCGGCGTGCTCGGCAACGCGCACATCAAGACCGGCACGCTGCGCGACGTGCGCGCGATCGCCGGCTACGTCGCCGGTGCGGACGGCCAGAGCTACATCGTCGTGAGCTTCATCAACAACGATCACGCGGAAGCCGCGCGCGCCGCGCACGACTCGCTGCTCGAGTGGATCTACGCCGGCGCGCACTGACGTCGCCGCGCACCACGACATAAGGCACGCCGGCGGCCTGCTGCCGGCGCGCGTCGGCCCGCCGCGGCATCGGGCGCCGCCGCGTAACGTGTCGCCCTGACGCACCGCAGGGGCCGCCTGCCGGCCCCTGCGCACACCGAATCCCGCCCTCCCTGGTTTGAAACGCCGGCCGCCACCGGCGCGCGACACACCGCGCGCCACCCACGCCCGCAAAACAGGGCCACACCGCCCGCCCCCGTGCCGCGCGGCTTCCGTAAAAACCCTGTCCTCAGAGGGAACCCTCTACGCTGCCCCCTCGCCTAGCGCTTGGCGATTGCGTAGGCTGTTGGCCTGACCGATATCTACAACGGGCCATACGCCCGGCCTCAAGGCTTGCAGGGGAAAGAAGGAGACACGCCCATGCGATTCGACGTCGAATTGCTTCTGCTCGCGCTGGCGCCCGTCTTCCTGCTCTGCATCGCGTGGGAGGCCTGGCACCTCGCCCGCACCCGTGCGCAGGACGCTGTCTATGCGTGGCGCGACACACTGTGCAACGCGGCGCTCGCGCTGATGCACCAGGGCGCCGACAAGCTCGCGTGGCTGTTCGTGATCCCCGTCTATGCGTATTGCTACCAGCACTATCGCCTGTTCACGTGGCAGGACGGCTGGCTGTCGTTCGCGGTGCTGTTCGTCGCGCAGGATTTCCTCTACTACGTGTTTCATCGCGCGAGCCATCGCGTGCGCTGGCTGTGGGCCGCGCACGTCGTGCACCACTCGTCCGAGCGGATGAATTTCTCGACCGCGTTCCGCCAGAGCCTGATGTACCCGGTCGCGGGGATGTGGGTGTTCTGGCTGCCGCTCGCGTTCGCCGGTTTTCCGCCGCAACAGGTCGTCGGCATCGTGCTGATCAACCTCGCGTTCCAGTTCTTCGTGCACACGCAGGCGATCGGCAAGCTCGGCTGGCTCGAATACGTGCTGAACACGCCGTCGATCCACCGCACGCACCATGCGCGCAACCCACGCTACATCGACCGTAATTACGCAGGCGTCCTGGTGATCTGGGATCGCCTGTTCGGCAGCTATGTCGAGGAAACGCCCGACGATCCGCCGCAGTACGGAATCGTCGAGCGGCTCGGCTCGAACAACCCGCTCGTCGCGACGTTCCACGAGTGGGTGTCGATGGCCGGCGACGCGTTGCGCGTCGACGGCTGGCGCAACAAGCTGCGCGCGATTTTCGGCCCGCCCGAATGGGCGAGCGCTTATCATGCGCAGATTGCCGAGGCCGCGAACCCCGATCCGCGCACCGTGCCGCTCGCGGCCGCGCGAGACCAATAAACCGTTTCAGCCAACGGCCGCCGCGCAGCCCGGAACCGAGCAGGCACGCGGCAGATGAGAAACACATCAGGCCATATCTACGAGGAGATCGAACGATGCAGACACAACAACACGCACCCGCCCGCACCCGTCAGCGCATGCTGCGCACCGCGCAGCTCGCGATCGCCGGCGCCGCGCTCGCGCTGCTCGCCGCGTGCGGCGGCGGCGGTGACGACAACAACAACAGCGCATCGAACACGCCGCCGTCGGGCGTGAAAATGCAGGTCGTGTCGTTCGGCGACAGCCTGTCCGACGCGGGCACCTACTCGCAGATCAAGCTCGGTTTCGGCGGCGGCCGCTTCACGACCAACCCGGGCCAGGTGTGGACGCAGAACGTCGCGCAGTACTACGGCGACACGCTGCAGCCCGCGAACCAGGGCGGCTTCGGCATTCCGCTGCAGGCCACCGGCGGCCTCGGCTACGCTCAGGGCGGCTCGCGCGTGACGCAGCAGCCGGGCATCGGCCACGCGGACGCCAGCGTGCCGAACCCCGATTACGCACAAGCGACCACGACGCCGATCGCCGACCAGGTCAAGCAGTACGTGTCGCAGCACGGCAGCTTCAACGCCGGCCAGATCGTGCTGCTGAACGGCGGCGCAAACGACATCTTCTATCAGGTCGCGGCACTGCAGGCCGGCGCGATCACGCCGACGCAGCTGCAGCAGAACATCGGCGCCGCCGCGCAACAGCTCGCGGGCATCGTGCAGCAGATCGTCGCCGCCGGCGCGACGCACGTGTTCGTGTCGAACGTGCCGGACATCGGCGGCACGCCGCTCGCGCTCCAGGGCGGCGCGCAGACGACCCTCACGCAACTGTCGATGCTGTTCAACGGCACGCTCGCCGCGACGCTGCAGGCACTCAAGGTCGACACGACCAAGTACGTGCTGCTCGACACGTTCACGTGGCAGGACGGCATCCTCGCGAACTACAAGGCGAACGGCTTCGCCGTGTCGAACACCGACACCGCCTGCAATCTGAAGGCGATGGTCCAGGCCGCCACGCAGTACGGCGTCGCGAACGCAACCGCATTCGGCTCGTCGCTGTTCTGCTCGCCGCAGACCTACACGGTCGCGAACGCGGATCAAACCTACATGTTCGCCGACACGGTCCACCCGACGACGCGCCTGCATGCGCTGTTCGCGCAGTTCGTCGAACAGCAGATCGCGAAGTCCGGCGTCGGCAAGTAAGCCGCCGGCCACGCGCCCAAACGAAAACGCCCGACCGGTTTGCCGGTCGGGCGTTTTTTCATGTGCGGGAAACCGGCGCGGCGACGGTCGCGTCAACCGCGCGCCTTCGTCATTCGGCCGCTTCGAACGCTGCGGCGGCGCGGCCGAGCCGATCGTTGACCGCGATCCATTCGACCGTCTCCGGCAACTTTTCGACGAGGATGCGCGCGACCTGCGCGCGGTCGAGCGCACGCAGCATTCCGTACAGCTCGCGCGCATACGCGGACGGATCTTCCGGCGCCGCGACGAAATGCACGCCGTCGGCCTGTGCCCACTGCCCCGCGCGCGACGCGCGGGCGACCAGCGCGACGCGTTCGCCATCGGTTTGCGCGGCCGCGAGCAACGGCTCGAGCGCGTCGAACGGCAGCAGCGCGAGCGGCGTGCGCGGCGCGTAATGCGCCTTCAGCGTGCCCGACGCGCGCGGCGCGGTCGCGTCGCTGCCGTCAGGCAGTTGCGGCGCACGGCCGAGCACGGCGGCGATCTGCTGCGGCGTCACGTGCCCCGGGCGCAGCAGCGCCGGGAAGCCGCGCGACAGGTCGAGAATCGTCGATTCGATACCGACTTCCGATGCGCCGCCGTCGAGCACGTGCACGGTGTCGCCGAATTCGTCGCGCACATGCTGCGCGGTGGTCGGGCTTACATGGCCGAACCGGTTCGCGGACGGCGCAGCCACGCCGCCATGCCCGCCGCGCCGCGCGCTGAACGCGGCCAGCAGCGCCTGTGCGACCGGATGCGACGGGCAGCGCAGCCCGACCGAATCCTGGCCGCCGCTCACGGCGTCCGGGATGCGCGCGTGGCGCTTCAGGATCAGCGTCAGCGGGCCCGGCCAGAACGCATCGATCAACGCCTGCGCGTCGGCCGGCAGATCGGCGGCCCAGTAGCCGGGATCGCCACCTGGCGGCAGGTGCACGATCACCGGATGATTCGCGGGCCGCCCCTTCGCCGCGTAGATGCGCGCGACGGCCTCGGGATTCGCCGCATCGCCGCCGAGCCCGTAGACGGTTTCGGTCGGAAAGGCGACGAGCTGGCCCGCGTCGAGCAACGCGGCGGCCGCGTCGATCTGAGCAGCCGTCACGGCGTTCGGGAGATCGATGGACATCGGCTGGCGTCTCAGTCGAGCGGCACGCGCAGCAGCTGCGCGCACGCGGTGGCCGCGGCGACGGCTTCGTCGCGCGTTTCGGCCGTGAAGTTCACGTGGCCCATCTTGCGGCCGATACGCGCCTCTTCCTTGCCGTACAGGTGCAGGTGCGCGGTCGGCATCGCCGCGACCGTGTCCCACGGCGGCGTGACGGCATCGGCCGCCGCACCTACGCCGGCCGCACCGTTCGGGAACCACACGTCGCCGAGGATGTTCAGCATCGCGGCCGGCGAATGCTGGCGCGGGTTGCCGAGCGGCATCCGCGTCATCGCACGCACCTGCTGCTCGAACTGGCTCGTGGCGCACGCATCGACCGTGTAATGGCCGGAATTGTGCGGGCGCGGCGCCATCTCGTTCGCAACGAACGAACCGTCTTCCAGCACGAAGAATTCGACGCACAGCACGCCGACGTAGCCGAGCGTATCGGCGATCCGCACGGCCGCCTGCTGCGCCTCTTCGACACGCGCGGCATCGGCGGCCGGCGCGGGCACGACGGTCAGCGCGAGGATGCCGTTGTGGTGCACGTTCTGCGCGAGCGGGAACGCGGCCGAGCGGCCGTCCGCGCCGCGCGCGATCAGCGCCGACACTTCGTATTTCAGCGGCAGGCGCTTTTCGAGCACGCACGGCACGCCGTTCAGCGCCGCATGCGCGTCGCGCACTTCCTGCGCGGTGCTCACCCGCACCTGGCCCTTGCCGTCGTAGCCGAGGCGCGCCGTCTTCAGGATGCCCGGCAGCACCGCGTCGAGCGCGGCATCGTCGAGCGCGGCGAGCGCCGCCGACGATTCGATCACGACGTGCGGCGCGACGGGCACGCCCGACGCTTCGATGAAACGCTTCTCCGCGATCCGGTCCTGCGCGACCGCGACGCAGCGGCCGGCCGGTGCGACGAACGTCGTGCGCGCGAGGAAATCGAGGCTCGCGGCCGGCACGTTCTCGAATTCCGTCGATACCGCGTCGCACAGGTCGGCCAGTTCGGCGAGCGCGGCTTCGTCGTCATAGGCCGCGCGCAGGTGGCGGTCGGCGACCGCGCCGGCGGGGCTCGTCGGATCGGGATCGAGCACGGCGACGCGATAGCCCATCGACTGGGCGGCAAAGCAGAACATGCGGCCGAGCTGGCCACCGCCAACCATGCCAAGCCACGCGCCGGGCAGGATCGGGGAAACGGAATCAGGAGTTGCGGTCATGTCAGTGGTCGGTCGCGGCGGGCGCTGCCCGCCGCAAGTGGGGAGGTCAGGCAGCCGCTCGAATCGCAGGGCGGCCGCCGGTGCGCCGTCATTCCAGCGGCGGCAGCACCATTGCGTGCGCGGCTTCGTTCTGGCGCACGCGGAACGCGGCGAGGCGGTTCGCATAGTCGACCGAGTTGCCGGACAGGATCGACACCGCGAACAGCGCGGCGTTCGCGGCGCCGGCCTCGCCGATCGCGAACGTCGCGACGGGCACGCCCTTCGGCATCTGCACGATCGAGTGCAGCGAATCGACACCCTTCAGGTACTTGCTCGCGACCGGCACGCCGAGCACCGGCACCGTGGTTTTCGCGGCCAGCATGCCGGGCAGGTGCGCGGCGCCGCCGGCGCCCGCGATGATCGCGCGCAGCCCGCGCTCGCGCGCCTTCTCCGCATAGTCGAACATCTCGTCGGGCATCCGGTGCGCGGATACGACCTTCGCTTCGTACGGCACGCCGAATTCCTGCAGGATGGCGACCGCGTGCTTCATCACGTCCCAGTCGGAACTCGAACCCATCAGCACGCCGACGAGCGGTGCGCTGTGCGTGTGGGCGGTCTGGACTTCACTCATTTCGTGCGTTCCCTCTGGTCAGGCGAGCGACTGGCCCGTGATGCGCTCGAGCGCTTCCTGGTACTTCGCGGCCGTCTTCTCGACGACGTCGGCCGGCAGTGCCGGCGCCGGCGCCGTCTTGCCCCACGGCTGCGCCTCGAGCCAGTCGCGCACGAACTGCTTGTCGAACGACGGCGGGTTCGTGCCGACTTCGTACTGGTCGGCCGGCCAGAAGCGCGACGAATCGGCGGTCAGCACTTCGTCCATCAGGTACAGCTTGCCGTGGTTGTCGAGGCCGAATTCGAACTTCGTGTCGGCGATGATGATGCCGCGCGTGGCCGCGTAGTCGGCCGCTTCCTTGTACAGCTTGATCGAGATGTCGCGGATCGTCGCGGCCAGCTCGGTGCCGATGCGGCGCTCGGTTTCCTCGAACGTGATGTTCTCGTCGTGCTCGCCCATCTCGGCCTTCGCGGCCGGCGTGAAGATCGGCTCGGGCAGCTTCTGCGCGTTCTGCAGGCCTTCCGGCAACTGCACGCCGCACACGGCGCCCGACGCCTGGTATTCCTTCCAGCCGCTGCCGGCCAGGTAGCCGCGCACGACTGCTTCGATCATGATCGGCTCGAGGCGCTTGACGACCACGCCGCGGCCCTTCACCTGCTCGACCTCGTCGGCCGCGACAACCGCTTCCGGCGCGTCGCCCGTCAGGTGGTTCGGCACGATGTGCGCGAGCTTGTCGAACCAGAAGTTCGCCATCTGGTTCAGCACGCGACCCTTGTTCGGAATCGGCTCGCCCATCACCACGTCGAATGCCGACAGACGATCGGTCGTGACGATCAGGAGCTTGTCGTTGCCGACCGCGTAGTTATCGCGGACCTTGCCGCGACCGAGGAGCGGCAGCGAGCGGAGCGTGGATTCGTAGAGGGTAGACATCGTCTTTTCGCAGATAAGGAGCCAAACAAAAAGGGAAACGCCGTTCCCCGCGGCAGGCGGGAACGGCGGTCTTGCAATACGTCGGCGAACCGGCCGGACGACGGCGCCCGGGCGGTTGCCGGCCGGCCCTCGTTCGGCCGGACGGAGCGGCTGCGGGGCCGGATCAGATCCGGCCGGACAGCCTTGCCGTTGCCCACATCGGGCGCGGCAATCGTACTACAGTCTCAGCGCACGACCTGTGCGAGCGCGCCGGACTTGTACTGCTCGGCGATCTTGTCGAGCGCCACCGGCTTGATCTTGCCGGCCTGCCCTTCGCAACCGAACGCGAGGTAACGGTCGACACAGACCTGCTTCGCCGCTTCGCGCGCGGGCTTCAGGTAGTCGCGCGGATCGAACTTGCCCGGGTTCTCGAACAGGTAGCGGCGGATCGCACCGGTGATCGCCAGACGCAGGTCGGTGTCGATGTTGATCTTGCGCACGCCGTGCTTGATGCCTTCCTGGATTTCCTCGACCGGCACGCCGTAGGTTTCCTTCATGTCGCCGCCGAATTCGCGGATCTCGGCCAGCAGTTCCTGCGGCACCGACGACGAACCGTGCATCACCAGGTGGGTGTTCGGGATGCGCGCGTGGATTTCCTTGATGCGCTGGATCGACAGGATGTCGCCCGTCGGCTTCTTCGAGAACTTGTACGCGCCGTGGGACGTGCCGATCGCGATCGCGAGCGCATCGCACTGCGTGAGCTTCACGAAGTCGGCAGCCTGCTCCGGATCGGTCAGCAGCTGCTCGCGGGTCATCGTGCCTTCCGCGCCGTGGCCATCTTCCTTGTCGCCCTTCATCGTCTCGAGCGAGCCGAGCACGCCGAGTTCGGCTTCGACCGTCACGCCGATCGAGTGCGCCATCTCGACGACCTTGCGCGACACGTCGACGTTGTACTCGTACGATGCGACCGTCTTGCCGTCGGCTTCCAGCGAACCGTCCATCATCACGCTGGTGAAGCCGCTGCGGATCGCGGCCATGCAGACTGCCGGCGACTGGCCGTGATCCTGGTGCATCACGACCGGGATGTGCGGGTACGACTCGACTGCTGCTTCGATCAGGTGGCGCAGGAACGGCTCGCCCGCGTACTTACGCGCGCCGGCCGATGCCTGCATGATCACGGGCGCGCCGACCTGGTCCGCCGCCGCCATGATCGCCTGGACCTGTTCCAGGTTGTTCACGTTGAAGGCCGGCAGGCCGTAACCGTGCTCTGCCGCGTGGTCCAGCAATTGACGCATTGATACGAGAGGCATTGTGGAACTCCATGGAATGAAAACCGGTGCGCCCTGACGCCGGCGCGGCGCTCGCTCCCGGTCGAACCCGGGGTAGCGCGGCGCGGCTGAGCGTCGAATAGCCGCATTTTATCGCGAAGCGCCTCCGATTCCGACCGCCCGGTGGCGCCGACTCGCAATTTGTTACGTTCGCACGGCACAATGCGGGCAAAAATGAGAAAAAAAGCCGCGCGGGGCTTCGACCCCACGCGGCTTTTGCGCGAAAAACGGTGCCGGATCGATTCTTGAGCCGATCCGGGCGGCCGGCCCGAGATTCAGCGGGCGCTCAATAGTGCTCGCCGACCCGCACGATCTTCAGCGTGTTGGTGCCGCCCGCCTGCCCCATCGGCTCGCCGACGGTCAGCACGACCATGTCGCCGTGCTGCACGTAGCCCTGCTTGACGACGATCTCGAGCGCCGCCTGCAGCGCCGAGTCGCGGTCGCTGTTGAAGTCGACGTGCAGCGGCGTCACGTTGCGGTACAGCGCCATCGTGCGCTCGCTGCCGACGCGCGGCGTCAGCGCGAAGATCGGCACGTGCGTGTAGTGACGCGACATCCACAGCGCGGTCGCGCCCGATTCGGTCAGCGCGATGATCGCCTTCGCCCCCAGGTGGTACGCGGTGAACAGCGCGCCCATCGCGATCGACTGGTCGATCCGCGTGAACGTGCGGTCGAGGAAATCCTTGTCCAGCTCGACTTCTTCCGACTTTTCCGCCTCGACGCATACGGCCGCCATCGTCTCGATCGTGACGACCGGGTACTTGCCGGCAGCCGTCTCGGCCGACAGCATCACCGCGTCGGTGCCGTCGAGCACCGCGTTCGCGACGTCCGACACTTCCGCGCGGGTCGGCACCGGCGCGTGGATCATCGATTCCATCATCTGCGTCGCGGTGATCACGAGCTTGTTCGACTCGCGCGCCATCCGGATCATCCGCTTCTGCAGCGCCGGCACGGCCGCGTTGCCCACTTCCACCGCGAGGTCGCCGCGCGCGACCATGATGCCGTCGGACGCGTCGAGAATGCTTTGCAGCGCCGGAATCGCTTCCGCGCGCTCGATCTTCGCAATCATCTTCGGCTTGATGCCGTACGGCGCGCCCGCGATGTTCGCGAGCTGGCGCGCCATTTCCATGTCGGTCGCGTTCTTCGGGAACGACACCGCCACCAGGTCCGCGCCGAGCGACATCGCGGTACGGATGTCTTCCATGTCCTTCGCGGTCAGCGCGGGCGCCGACAGGCCGCCGCCCTGGCGGTTGATGCCCTTGTTGTTCGACAGCTCGCCGCCCACCTTGACGATCGTGTGGATCTCGTCGCCGAGCACGCGCTCGACGGTCAGCACGATCAGGCCGTCGTTCAGCAGCAGCAGGTCGCCCGTGCGCAGGTCACGCGGCAGCTCCTTGTAGTCGAGCCCGACGCGCTCGTCGTTGCCCAGCTCGCAGCCCGCGTCGAGGATGAAGGCCTGGCCCGGCTCGAGCGTCGTCTTGCCGTTCTCGAACTTGCCGACGCGAATCTTCGGGCCCTGGAGGTCGGCCATGATCGCGATCTCGCGGCCGACCTTGCGGGCGGCCTCGCGCACCATCTCGGCGCGCTGGCGGTGATCGTCGGCCGTGCCGTGCGAAAAATTGAGCCGCACGACGTCGAGGCCCGCCTGCATCATCTGCAGCAGAATCTCCGGCGAACTGGAAGCCGGGCCGATCGTGGCGACTATCTTGGTGGCGCGCTGCATGAAACTCCTCATCTGGATCAAGGTGGATGCGCTGGGTGAAACGCTGCGAGAGCCGGAAGCGGCAGGCCCAGCGGCCGCCGCTCCGGGGGGCGTGCCGGTGCTTGCGCCCGGCATCGCTTTGTTCTGAATCTCGTGGTGCTGCTCGGCCGCGTCGCCGGCGGCCGCCGGTGCGCGCGGGGCGGTGTTCGCCCGCGCGGGCGCGCGTTTGCGCTTGCCCGCGCCGGCCGTCGGCTCCGCTTTCGCGGAGCGCGCGGCCTTCGTCACCCCTGCGCGCGCCGCCACGCTCAGGCCGCCCGCGTTTCCAGCACTTCCACCGCCGGCAGCTTCTTCCCCTCGAGGAACTCGAGGAAGGCGCCGCCGCCCGTCGAGATGTAGCTGACCTGGTCATGGATGCCGTACTTCGCGATGGCCGCGAGCGTGTCGCCGCCGCCCGCGATCGAGAACGCGGACGATTTGGCGATCGCTTCCGCGAGCGTCTTGGTGCCGTTGCCGAACTGGTCGAACTCGAACACGCCGACCGGGCCGTTCCACACGATCGTGCCGGCCTTCTCGAGCTGGCTCGCGAGCGCCTTGGCGGTGTCCGGACCGATGTCGAGGATCATGTCGTCCGCTTCGATGTCGGCGACCTGCTTCACCGTGGCCGCGGCCGTCGGCGAGAATTCCTTGGCCGTCACGACGTCGGTCGGGATCGGCACCGACGCGCCGCGCTCGCGCGCTTCGTCGATGATCGCCTTCGCCTCGTTGACGAGGTCGGCTTCCGCGAGCGACTTGCCGATCGACAGGCCGGCCGCGAGCATGAACGTGTTCGCGATGCCGCCGCCGACGATCAGCTGGTCGACCTTGCCGGCCAGCGACTTCAGGATCGTGAGCTTGGTCGACACCTTCGAGCCGGCGACGATCGCCACCAGCGGGCGGGCCGGGTTGCCGAGCGCCTTGCCGAGCGCGTCGAGTTCCGCGGCCAGCAGCGGGCCCGCGCACGCGACCGGCGCGTACTTCGCGATCCCGTGGGTGGTCGCTTCCGCGCGGTGCGCGGTGCCGAACGCGTCGTTTACGTACACGTCGCAGAGCTTCGCCATCTTCTGCGCGAGCTCGTCCGAATTCTTCTTCTCGCCCTTGTTCACGCGGCAGTTCTCGAGCAGCACGACCTGGCCCGGCGCGACGTTCACGCCGTTCTCGACCCAGTTCGATACGAGCGGCACGTCACGGCCGAGCAGCTCGGCGAGGCGCTTCGCGACCGGCGCGAGCGAATCTTCCGGCTTGAACTCGCCTTCGGTCGGACGGCCGAGGTGCGACGTGACCATCACGGCCGCGCCGGCGTCGAGCGCGGCCTGGATGGCCGGCACGGACGCGCGCACGCGCGTGTCTTCGGTGATGTTGCCCTGGTCGTCCTGCGGGACGTTCAGGTCGGCACGGATGAATACCCGCTTGCCGGCGAGCTGGCCGGCGGCGATCAGGTCGGTAAGACGCTTGACTTGGCTCATGTTGAACAAATTGAAGTAGTGGATGGGGAAAGGGGGTTCACGCTGGACGTGCGCGGGCTGCCGCGAAAGGGCGCCGGATGCGGCCGTGGCTGGCGGTTCGCATGACGCGCACGGGTAAAAAATCTCGAACGGGCATTCTAGCCGATCCACCCGGCAGACTGACCCGCGGGCGGCGAATTCCGCCTATTTGGGATCGCGCGCGGGAACGGACCCATTGCCGCAACGCAGCAATGCACGCGCGCAGGCGGCCGGTACCCGGCGGGCCTGAACGACGGCCCATCAGAAGACCAGGCGCAGCGCGGTGAAGACGAGCATCCCGACGACGATCGTGCCGAGCATGCTGCGCCGCCACAAAAACCAGCCGAGGCCGGCGAGCGCCGCGTAGAACGGATGGTTGGACAGCGCGAACGACAGCCCGGCCGGCGTTTCGAGCACGTCGGGCAGCACGACGGCGACCAGGGCGGCCGCCGGCGCGTAGCGCATCGCGCGCTGCGCACGCTCGGGCAGCACGGTGCGTTCGCCGCCGATCAGGAACAGCGCGCGCGTGACGGCCGTGACGATCGTCATCCCGATGATGACGATCCAGATTTCCGTCGCGCTCATCAACTACTCCTTGAAATGTTGCCATCGATGGCGGGCAAGAAAGACATACCCTTGACAGGCAGCTTCTTCCATCGACTAGGATCACCGGCATGATTCTTGTCTATCGCTACCGGGTGAAGTCGCTCAACGGCCTCCTGAACCAGCAGAGCCGTGCGGTGAACTATGTCTGGAACTTCTGCAACGACACGCAGAAACACGCCCTCAAGTGGAACAAGAGGTGGCCGACGGGTTTCGATCTGAACGTACTGACGACGGGCTGCAGCAAGATACTCGGCATCCACTCCGGCACGGTCAACGCAACGTGCGAGCAATACGCGAAGTCGCGCAATCAGCGCCGTCGGCCTTACTTGCGCTATCGCGGCAAGAAATCTCTTGGCTGGGT
This sequence comes from Burkholderia sp. AU27893, assembly GCF_002223205.1. Lineage (NCBI taxonomy): Bacteria > Pseudomonadati > Pseudomonadota > Betaproteobacteria > Burkholderiales > Burkholderiaceae > Burkholderia > Burkholderia sp. AU27893. The sequence continues at coordinate 427,562 of NZ_NKFD01000002.1, forward strand.
GCCGTTGAAGGGGCGTGACCTGAAGCGCGAAGGCGACGCATTTCGCTTTGCCGGCAGCACCTTTCGCGTGTTCAACAGCCGACCGCTTCCCGAAGGCAAGATCAAGGACGGAACCAACTTTGCGCAGGATGCGCGCGGCAATTGGTTCTTGAACATCGTGATCGAGATGCCAGATGTTCAGGCCCGCCCGATCCGTTCCGGCGTCGGCATCGATCTCGGCCTGAAAGACTTCGCCACACTTTCGACGGGCGAGAAGCTGCCGAACGACCGGTTCGGCCAGCGAGCGGCCGATAAGCTGGCAAAGGCCCAGCGAGCGCGAAAGCACAAGCGACATATCGCGAAATTGCACGCCAAGGTGGCGAATGCGCGTGCTGATTTCCAGCACAAGCTGGCGCTCGATTTGGTGCGGCGCTTCGATTACATCGCGGTCGGCGACGTGTCGGCCGCGAAGCTCCCCAGAACCAGGATGGCGAAGAGCGTCTACGACGCATCCTGGTCGTCCTTCCGAAACAAGCTCCGTTACAAGGCGATCGCGCACGGGGCCACGTTCGAGGAAGTCGACGAAAGCGGTTCCACCCAGTCCTGTTCGGCGTGCGGGTCGAAAGACAGCACGACGCGGCCGAAAGGTATCGCGGGACTGCGAGTAAGAGAGTGGGCCTGCGATGGCTGTGGTGTCGTGCATGATCGAGATACCAACGCTGCTTTGAACATTCTCCGATGCGGACGTGCATCGCCAGCTGTGGGAATCCGCCCCCTTTAGGCGGCGGAGGACGTCAATCGATTTCCTTTTCGTGCACGGTTTCGGTGCGGATGCGCCGCCAGTCGGCCCGCTCGACGAAGAAATCGGCCGTGCAGCCGGCCGCGAGCGCGGCGAGCACCGCGAGCGGCAGCGCGAGCCGGTATGGCAGGTCGAACGCGATGAGCGACACGATGCCGGCGACCGCGACGGCCGCGAGCGTCGAGCGGTTCGCGACCGCCGACACCATGATGGGGATCAGCGCGAGCGTGCCGGCCAGTTCCAGCCCCCAGCTCGCGGGAAAGAAGCTCGCGAGCAGGATGCCGGCGAGCGACGACACCTGCCACGACAGCCAGCTCGCGAGCGCCATCCCCCAGAAATACGCTTCCTTGCCGGGCACGTGGCCGTACGCGAAGCCCTGTTTCTGGAACAGCAGGTAGATCACGTCACCGTTGAAATAGCCGATCGCGAGGCGCCGCCACAGCGGCAGGTAGGAAAAATGGGGCGCAAGCCCGGCGCTGAAGATCACGAAGCGCGTATTGACCATCGCGGCCGTGAGCAGGATGGTCCAGATCGGCAGCTTCGCCGCGAGGAGCGGCAGTACCGCGAGCTGCGACGAGCCCGCGTAGACCAGCAGCGACATCGCGCTCGCCTGCCAGAGCGTCATGACCGACTTGCTCATCGCGATGCCGGTGACGAGCCCCCACGAGAAAATCGCCATCAGCGTCGGGGAATAGTCGCGCGCGCCCTGGATCAGCGCGAAGCGGTCGGTGGCGGACAATCGAGCGAGCATGGGAAGCGGGCCGCAGCGGGCGGTTCGTCGGGGCGCCGGCGCCTCCTGCCGGGTCGACCCGTCGTTATTGGAATCGGTACCGGGCGATTATAGCGCCGGCCCCGCGCCGACCGACCGGATCGCCTTCAAATGACGCTAAAATAAGCGTCTTTCCGGCTCAACGCTGCATACAACCGCATCCCAGGAGAAATCTATGTCAATGGCCGACCGCGACGGCAAGATCTGGATGGACGGCAAGCTGATCGACTGGCGCGACGCCAAGATCCACGTCCTGACCCACACGCTGCACTACGGCATGGGCGTCTTCGAGGGCGTGCGCGCGTACAAGTCGGCCGACGGCAGCACCGCGATCTTCCGCCTGTACGAGCACACGAAACGTCTGCTGAATTCGGCGAAGATCTTCCAGATGGACGTGCCGTTCGACCGGGAAACGCTCGAAGCCGCGCAGCTCGAAGTCGTGCGCGAGAACAAGCTCGAGTCGTGCTACCTGCGCCCGATCATCTGGGTCGGCTCGGAAAAGCTCGGCGTGGCCGCGAAGGGCAACACGATCCACGTCGCGATCGCGGCATGGCCGTGGGGCGCCTACCTCGGCGAGGAAGGCCTCGCGAAGGGCATCCGCGTGAAGACGTCGTCGTTCACGCGCCACCACGTGAACGTGTCGATGGTGCGCGCGAAGGCGTCGGGCTGGTACGTGAACTCGATCCTCGCGAACCAGGAAGCCACCGCCGACGGCTACGACGAAGCGCTGCTGCTCGACGTCGACGGCTACGTGTCGGAAGGCTCCGGCGAGAACTTCTTCCTGGTGAACAACGGCAAGCTGTACACGCCCGACCTGTCGTCGTGCCTCGACGGCATCACGCGCGATACCGTCATCACGCTCGCGAAGGACGCCGGCATCGAAGTGATCGAGAAGCGCATCACGCGCGACGAGGTCTACACGGCCGACGAGGCGTTCTTCACCGGCACGGCCGCTGAAGTCACGCCGATCCGCGAGCTCGACAACCGCACGATCGGCAGCGGCGCGCGCGGCCCCGTCACGGAAAAGCTCCAGTCGGCGTTTTTCGATATCGTGTCGGGCAAGAACGCGAAGTACGCGAACTGGCTGACGAAGGTCTGAGCGCGCTGCGCCACCGACCGCCCCACAAAAGAGTGATAAGAGAAAGTCTCATGAGTGAAATCAAGGAAATGCCGCTGGTCGAGCTGACGGCCAAGGATCTTCCCGCGTACTGCCCGAACCCGGCCATGGCGCGCTGGAGCGCCCACCCGCGCGTCTTCATCGACGTCTCGCACGGCGAGGCACGCTGCCCGTACTGCGGCACGCGCTACAAGCTGCGTGACGGCGAGGTCGTCAAGGGCCACTGAGCCCCGCCGGCCGGGCCTGCAGGCTGATGCAGGCCCGCCGATCGCCCAGGCGGCGCAGCCGGATTGCCGGCGCGCCGCCGTTCTCCATTCTGGCAACCCGAACGCGGCGCCTGGGCGCCGTGCTTCATTACGACATCGGAAGTCGACCTGATGCGTCGAGCGCTGGTTATCGCACCGAACTGGATCGGTGACGCATTGATGGCGCAGCCGCTTTTTGCGCTGCTGAAGAAAAACCATCCCCGCATCGCGATCGATGCCGTCGCGCCCTCGTGGGTCGCGCCCGTGCTCGAGCGGATGCCCGAGATCCACGATGTCTACGCGACCGATCTCGCGCACGGCAAGCTGCAACTGCTGCGCCGCTGGCAGCTCGCGAGCGACCTGCGCGACGTCGGCTACGACGCGGCGTACGTGCTGCCGAACTCGCTGAAATCCGCGGTGATCCCGTGGCTCGCGAACATCCCGCTGCGGGTCGGCTACACGGGCGAGCACCGCTACGGGCTGCTGAACGTGCGGCACGCGAACCCGGACAAATCGGGCGAGCGGCCGCCGATGACGGCCCACTACGCGGCGCTCGCGTACGCACCGGGCGCGAAGCTGCCCGAGTCGATGAAGACGCTGCCCGCGCCGCGCCTCGACGCCGATCTCAACGAGACGGCACGCGTGTCCGCCCGTTTCAATCTCGATACGCGCAAGCCGCTCGTCGTGTTCTGCCCGGGCGCGGAATACGGCCCGGCCAAGCGCTGGCCGCCCGAGCATTTCGCGTCGCTCGCCACCATCGTCCACCAGTCGTTCCCGTACACGCAGATCGTCGCGCTCGGCTCGCAGAAGGACGCCGCGGCCGCGCAGGCAATCGCCGACCACGCGCCGAACGTGCGCAACCTGTGCGGACAGACGTCGCTGTCGGAGGCGTGCGCGCTGATCGCGCGCGCGAACGCGGTGGTCACCAACGATTCGGGGCTGATGCACGTTGCCGCCGCGCTACGCCGGCCGCTCGTCGCGCTGTACGGATCGACCGATCCGCGCCACACCCCTCCGCTGTCGGACCTGGCGAAGGTACAATGGCTTCATCTCGAATGCAGTCCCTGCTTCGAACGCGAGTGCCCGCTCGGCCACCTGAAGTGCCTGCGCGAACTCGGTCCCGAGCAGGTATTCGGCGATTTGCGCGGCATGCTCGTCGGGCAGCGCTGACCCTGGCCGGCAGCGTCGCACGGCGCGCCGGGCAATCCGATTCACCGGTGTACGGCGGCTCCATCCGGGCCGCCGTGCTGAATACGGCGCGCGACGCGCGCGAGAGATAACCCCGATGCCACGTTTTGCCCGCCTCTTCGAAGCCGCCGCCGATACGCTGAACGCCTACTACCAGGCCGTCGCCGATGCCAATCTCGACGCGCTGCTGGGACTGTGGATCGACGAGGATTTCGCCAGCTGCGTATGGGCGGACGGCGAGCATCTGCACGGCCTCGACCAGATCCGCAGCGGGCTCGCCAACCGGCTCGCCACCCGCCCCGTGACGATCGAGCCGCTCGACATCCGCGTGTACGACAGCCTCGGCACGGTCGTCTATACGATCGCCGAAGCGCATCAGCAGGCCGACCTGACGGCCGAACCCGACATGGTGTTCGCGACGTACGTGATGATTCACGAGCGTGGCGAGTGGCGTATCGCGCATATTCACGCGAGCCCGATTCCCGAACAGGCGGCCGGACAATTCGCCGCGAAGATCCGTCATGGGCAGGGTCCGCTGCACTGACGAAAAGACGAAGCAACGCATACGCGGGGCGATCATGAGTACGGCTTCTCCGCCCACCTCGCCGCTGACCGGGGCCCCGGCCCCCGACGACGACCTACTGCGCTATCGCGCACCACGCTGGCTGCCCAACAGCCATGCGCAAACCATCGTGCCCGCGCTGTTCGCGCGGCGTCCCGTCGTCGCTTACCGACGAGAGCGATGGGAAACCCCCGATCACGACTTCATCGATCTCGACTGGGTCGCGCATCTCGATAGCGCGGCGCCGCGGCCCGATGCGCCGCTGTTCGTGCTGTTCCATGGCCTCGAGGGCAGCTCCGGCTCGCACTACGCGCTCGCGATGATGGCCGCCGCGCGCGCGAAGGGCTGGCACGCCGTCGTGCCGCATTTCCGCAGTTGCAGCGGCGAGATCAACCGCCAGCCGCGCTTCTACCATCTCGCCGACAGCGCCGAGGTCGACTGGATCCTGCGCCGGCTTGCCGCGCAGCATCGCGGGCCGCTCGTCGCGGCCGGTGTGTCGCTCGGCGGCAATGTGCTGCTGCGCTGGCTCGGCGAGCATCGCAGCGACACGTCGATCCTGCGGGCGGCCGCTGCGATCTCGACGCCGATCGACGTGCACGCCGGCGGGCGAGCGCTGTCGCAAGGCTTTGCGATGGTCTACACGCGCAGCTTCCTGAAGACGCTCAAGCGCAAGGCACTCGCGAAGCTCGACCAATACCCGGGGCTGTTCGACCGCGAAGCGATGCTGCAGGCCGTGACGATGCGTGACTTCGATGAGATCGTGACCGCGCCGCTGCACGGTTTCGCGAACGCGGACGACTACTGGACCAAAGCGACGACACGGCCGCTGCTGCCGGCGATCGACGTGCCGACGCTGATCCTCAACGCCCGCAACGACCCGTTCCTGCCTGAATCGGCGCTACCGGGCCCGGCCGACGTCTCGCCGGCCGTCGAGCTCGACCAGCCTGCGGCGGGCGGGCACGCGGGATTCATGACCGGGCCGTTTCCCGGCCGTCTCGACTGGCTGTCGGCGCGGGTGTTCGGCTATTGCTCCAAATTCGTCGACCATGGATGACATCGTCAGGCAGGCCCTCGCCAAATGGCCGAACGTGCCGCACTGCACCGGCTGGCTGCTGCTCGACCGGCGCGGCGAATGGCGGCTGCGCGACGACGCGGCGCAGGCGGCCGGCGAACTCGGCTCGCCGATCCGGCATGCGGCGCTGAACGCGTTCATCGGCCGCAACTACGAATGCGATGCGCAGGGCCAGTGCTTCTTCCAGAACGGGCCGCAGCGCGTGTACGTCGAGCTCGCCTATACGCCGTGGGTCGTCCGGCTCGCCGAGCGCGACGGGCAGCTCACGCTCACCGACCAGACCGGCATGCCGTTCGAACCGGACGAAGCCTGGCTCGACGACGCAGGCGGCGTGCTGTTTCGCGCGGCCGGCACGCCGCCGCGCATCGCGGCGCTGCACGATCACGATCTCGGGCTGTTCGCCGATCATGCGGATTTCGATGCCGCGCCGCCCGTGCTGCACTGGCGCGACGGCCGCGCACTGCCGCTCGGCAGCATCGTCGGTGCGGACGTGCCCGCGCGGTTCGGCTACGTCGCCAGCCCGGCGCAACAGGCCCGCAATACGGCTGACGGCGGCAACTGACCCGCAGCGGCAGCGGCCGCGCTTCCCGCGTATCGGCCGCTACCCGCGGCCGTTCTTCTCGTCCTCGCGCTCTTCCTTGTAGCGCGCCTCGAATTCCAGCAGCCGCGCACCGATCATCGACTGCTCGTAGAACGACACGTCCTTCGCGTCGCGCGCCTCCTTCAGCTGGCGAATCGCCGACGGCCACGCGCCGTCGAGCGCGAGCTTCTCCGCAAGTGCGCGGCGCCGCGCCAGCAGGTCACCCTTGCCGTCGCTCGCCTTCGCGAGATAGTCCCACCAGTCCGGCTGCTCGGGGTCGGCCTTCGCCTGCGCGCGGGCCTGCGCCTGCGCTTCCGCGAAGCGGCGCGCCGCGATCAGTGCCTGAAGATGCGCGACGATCGCCGCGTGCGACGCCGGCCAGCGCCGCTGCGCGAGCGCCGCGAGCCGCACCGCGTCGTCGGCCCGCCCCGCGCGGCGCGCGATGTCGGCGGCCAGCACATCGAGACTCGGCGAGCTCGTCGCCGGATCGTCCTCGCGCCGCTCGCGCGCGTCGAACGCACTGCGTGCCGACGCGAGCGCCTTGCCGGCTGCGTCGTACTCGCCGAGCAGCGCATCCGCGAGTGCGATGCCGTACCAGTTCGCCGCGACGTTCGGCGCGGTGCGATCGTCGATCTCGAACTGCATCCGCCGCGCCTCGGCCGCGATGTCGGTCGGCGCGCGGTTCTGCAGGACGCGCAGCCGCGCGCGCACGAACCCGTATTCGGGCGACTGGCGCGGCTGCCGGTACGGCGCGCGGCGCGCGCGATCCTCCATGTCGGCGATCCGCTCGCCGGTCAGCGGGTGCGTGCGCGCGTACGCCGGCACGCCCGCATCGCCCATCGACGCGCGGTCGAGCCGCTCGAAGAAGCCCGGCATCCCGTACGGGTCATAGCCCGCGCCCGCGAGCAGCTGGAAGCCGACGCGATCGGCCTCGCGCTCGGCCGAACGCGAGAAGCGCAGCTGGTTGTCCACCGCATATGCCTGCCCGCCCACCGCGATCGCACTGCCGAGGTCGCCGCTTCTCGCGAGCACGCCGGCCAACACGCCGAGCAGCATCGTCGCGAGCGCCGTATAGCCGGTCTTCTCGTTCGCACCGATCATCCGCGCGATGTGCCGCTGCAGCACGTGCCCCATCTCGTGGCCGACCACCGACGCGAGTTCCGACTCCGTCTGTGTCGTGACGACGAGGCCGCTGTTGATCCCGATGAAGCCGCCCGGCATCGAGAACGCGTTGATCTGCGGATCGCGCACCGGGAACAGGTCGAAGTCCGGCGTGTAGCCGCCGATGAAGCGCGCGGCCGCCGCGGCCGCGAGCCGCGCCGCCATCGCGTTCAGGTAGTCGCGCACGAGCCAGTCGTCGAGATAGTCGGGATCGCGCCGCACTTCGCGCATCACGCGCTCGCCGAGCCGGCGCTCGGCCTGCGGCGTCAGCGAACCGCCGGAGCCGTCGCCCAGGTCGGGCAGCTCCAGCGCGCGAAGCGGCGCGCGCAGGCTCGCGGCCGGCGCCGACGCGCCGCCCGCGTCCGAAAACCGGCTCTCCGCACCGCCGTACGTGCCGAACACGCCGGCCGCGATGCCGGACGGCACGGTGGAAATCGACCGCGCGCCGCCGGCCGCCGATTCGAGCGGCGGCGCGGACGCGCTCTGCGCATGGCCGCTCGGCGGCCATGCGAGCGCCACCGACAGCGACACGGCAAGCAACTGTTTGACACGCATGGCAGGATGAAAGCGACGCCGTCCCGCGCGCCCGGCGCGCATCGCGGCGTTTGGTCTGAATATTCGGGTCATTGTACCGGCGGCAGCGTGACTGTCCCGTGCGGCATCGGCGCCATCTGCACACCCGGCGCCGAGAATGCCACTGCTATGATAGGCGCCCGTTGAACCGTTGGATCGGATCGGGGCGCAGAGACGGGGTGCAATGATCAGGCCAATCGCGATGCGCGATCGCGGGACGTGCTCGCGCCCGCCGTTCCACTAGAGGAAGACATGTCAGGACTCACCCATTTCGACGCCGCCGGCCATGCGCACATGGTCGACGTCGGCGGCAAGCAGGAAACCCAACGCATCGCGATCGCGCGCGGCACGATCCGGATGCTGCCGGCCACGTTCGCGCTGATCCGCGACGGCAAGGCCAAGAAAGGCGACGTGCTCGGCGTCGCGCGCATCGCGGCCATCCAGGGCGCCAAGCGCACGGCCGACCTGATCCCGCTGTGCCATCCGCTCGCGCTGACGCGCGTGGCCGTCGAGTTCGAACTCGACGACGCGTTGCCGGGCGTCCACTGCGTTGTGCAGGTCGAGACGTTCGGGCGCACCGGCGTCGAGATGGAAGCGCTGACCGCCGTGCAGGTCGGGCTGCTGACCGTCTACGACATGTGCAAGGCCGTCGATCGCGGGATGGTGATCACCGACGTGAGCGTGCGCGAGAAGCGCGGCGGGAAGTCGGGGGACTGGAAGGCGGAAGACTAAGAGGTTGTTTTATAAGCCCTTTCCTCGATGCCAAATCGACCACCCCGGCATCACCTTCGTCTGACGCAATCGCCTCGAATCTGACTGCTGGCATACGAAAAATCGATCTTGTCCCACTCCTGTCCCACAGGAGACTGGAATGGCTTCAATTCGCCAACGAGACGGGAAATGGCAAGTCCGAGTTCGACGTAGAGGATTCGCCGACGAAGCAAAAACTTTCAACACTCGCGCCGATGCAGAGCGATGGGCGCGATCCGTCGAAACGGAGATGGATCGCGGAAGCTTCGTCAGTCGCAGTGAGGCCGAAGCAAACACGCTCGAAGACATCATCAACCTCTACATCGCCGACGTATGCCCGACGCAACGTAGCGGCCCTGACGCAATCATTCGGCTTCGTGCCACCTGCCGCAACACGCTGGCAAAACTCAGCATGGCGGCACTGACGCCCAAGGCAGTCGCGGCCTACCGGGACGAACGGCTGAAGCAAGTGAAACCAGCGACCGTGATTCGGGAACTGGCGTTCCTGTCGGCCATCATCAACCACGCTCGTCGCGAGTGGGACATCAACATCCCCAATCCCATCGCATTGATCCGCAAACCAACCGCCCCGCAAGGCAGGGACCGGGTACTGTCCGCAGAAGAAGAGACACGGCTTCTTGCTGAACTGGTCCCGGTTGGCCGCATCAATGTTTGGCTGCTTCCAGCAACGATCCTGAGCTTAGAAACCGGGATGCGACGCGGCGAACTGGTCGAACTTCGGTGGTCGAACGTCAATCTCGAAGCACAGACGGCACATTTACCGATGACCAAGAACGGCACAGCACGGACGGTTCCGCTATCCAAGAAAGCTGTCGCTACGTTGGCAGCGTTGCCGCGATCCATCGATGGCCGGGTCATTCCAGTTAAGGGACTCACGTTGCATGCAGCGTTACGGAAAGCATGTGCGCGGGCAGGAATCGTGGACTTCCACTGGCACGACCTACGGCATACAGCCATCACACGGATGGCGCAGAAGCTGCCGAATGTCATTGAACTCGCCGCTGTCTCGGGCCATCGCAGTTTGGCGATGTTGAAGCGGTACTACCATCCGTCCGCAACTGATTTAGCACATAAGCTCGGATGACGGCAGTGACATGCGGCGTACCCATGAGTCTCATGCGCCACGCCTCATTTGGTGCAACGGCTGTCTCCCGAACAAGGGAGACAGCCTGTCGAATAGCTATTTGCTGGCTGCTGTGGTCGTCGTTGACGCGTCAAGAATGCCAGTATTGATGACCTTGTCTACGAAATTCTCCATCGCATTAGCGATGGCTTTCTGTCCAGCGTCCGCCAGCGCGTCGGCACCGACGCCACAAGACCCGTCTTGACTTGAATGCCCTTGCCCCCGGAACGTAGTCGCAATCAGTTCCTTGCCAGCCTTGTCAGACACACGGGCGCGGATTGCAATGTCTACGTTCGCATCCGCTGTTGGAACGAAGAAGCCGGGGGTAAAACGGACGCGCGGATCGAACTCAGCGAGATCGAACTTGAAAACCAGTCCGTCACCCAATGTGGGAATTGCACCGCCATTCCTGACTGCGTGAGGAAAGGCCGCCTCAACCGTCTTCGACAAGGAATTTTCGAGGGTCTCCCCGATATACATGGGGTATCGATGAGCGCCGCACTGGAACCCCGGCTTCACCTCCTTCCCGGCAGTCGCAAGGTTGTCGCTGAACACCACATACGCCTTGTCCTGCTTGACCTTGGTACTCATTACTTCAGCCGCCCCTGATTGGGACGACACTTGCACGTTATAGGCGCAACCCGAAAACAAACTAACCACCGCAAGAGCGGTTATCGATTTGATCCATCGCATAGCATTCCCCGTAGCTCATTCATTTTGTAAGCCATCTCGCTAAAGGAGATAGCTCGAATAGGTTAGCGGCAGCAGTAACCTCGATCTATAGGTGTTGTCGCCGAACATAGGTTCTTGCAACACACCTTACAATTGCATATCGACACATAACCACATCTCGGGGAACCATGAGGACATTGACGTTGATGTGCGCAGCTATTGGAATTTTGAGTGCGTGTGGGAAGTCCGACCAGCCAACTATGGGGACACCTGTATCCAATACGAATCAGCCAACAGTCGCCGCTCTCCCGTTCACCATCGAAGGCGCATCGTTGAGCGATATGTTTCAGAACAATCTTAAGGTCGCCAAGGTAGAAGTCGGCGTGAATGGCGGATCAGCGTCACAGTGGGCTGCAACCGCGACTGCGATTGCGGAGAAGGTGGCGACGTTCGGCGCGGATTCAGTTGAAGTTTCAGTGCGTCGCAATGAAGTTAGGCAATCTCGCGGCGACAGATTCCGGGAAGTCGCACATGCATACTACAGCCCAGACCCCAGCCATTCCGTCTGGGACGACAAGGAAAAGTGGAAGCTGTTGCAAGCAGACGCTTCGCACCTTTCCTCGCAGCAGGATGTAAACATCTACGACGATTTCTCGGACCTGAATGAAAAGCTGATCGACAAGGGCATGGACGACAACGCCGCCGATCAAAAGGCCGGGGCAGTCATTGCGAAGAAATATCATCTTCCGAAAGATTGGCGACTACCCATCGGAAATGTCCTGAAAGACGTGCCCAGAGATGCGATGAGTGTTGATGCTACTCCTGCCAGCGATGGCTTGGCCGCACTGGATCGGTGCTTGAACGGTAAGATCGTTCGCATGATGACAACATGCGAAGACGCCCGGTAAGCGGGGCGATGGTCACCGGCATCGAGTGTTCCGATGCACCCGGCGTTGCAACTTCTCAATATTTGCTCGCAAAACAAACATCGAACCAGATACATCAATGACAACCATCTTCTGCAAGCGGTCTGCATTCGGCCCATCTTGGGGTGCAAATTTCAACGGTAGGCACCCCCTTACGGCACCATGGCCCACCTTGGTTTGGGCTGCGATAACAGTGGGGAAACCGGGCTTTTCGTTCCTCACCAATCACGGTTGGCACTCCGTCAGTGACATTATCGTGCGGAGCCACATGGTGTACGCGAACCTTCGTGAAGGCACTGGCCGCTACTACAAATCCAGCTATTACGAATCGTTAGACCCTACCGAGAAGGGGTTTGTCTCTTACTTTCTCGGGATGATGGCGGCAAAAATTGTCGCCGCTGATGTGCTGGATGTACCGTGGCTCTTTCACTTGTCGATGTTGCAGTCTTTAGGCGGCTCGGCAACGCTCATTGGCAGGTCAGCACCGGACTTGATCGGTCTCAATCGAAGAATGGAGTGGGCCGTCGTAGAAGCAAAAGGCCGGACAAATCGCCATAGCCCGGATGCAGCGGCTGCCGCAAAATTACAAACCCGACAGCTTCGGACGATCAACGGTCGTTTCCCGTTTGTTCGCGTTGCAGTCCAAGCGTTCTTCTCACCTGACCTTGAATTTTCGGTAGATGATCCCGACGACTACGACGACGACGCGCCCGATTTTCAGGGCAATATTGACCTCGCCTTCGAGCGGTACTACGCGTACACAGTACGAGCGATCCACTCCAACCCAAAGCAGATTTCAATCGCTGGCGATGAGTTCCGGTTTGGCGTGATTGACGAACTCGGGATATCGGTCGGCCTGCCAACTAAGGTATTGACGATGCTGGAAAATCGTCAGTTCAACTCTATCGCGAGATATTTGTCGGAACGCCGATTTGCTGAGGGGGCCGGTGTTTTGCCCGATGGAATCGCGATCTTGCTGGACAAGCGGTGGGCCACAGAGCAAATGCGGCTCGATCTACCGAGCCGAGACCGGTCAGGCACAACCTGATTCCGCCTACTCTCTTCGTACAACATCGATCTCAAATCGGTCGAAGGTCAGGTCGCCGACGTGTTCGCGGAAGGGGTTACCCAACGTAGTCAGATCGTGGTCCACACCACTGCCAGCGCGTAGCACTGTCATGTGCGGTTGAAAGCTGCGAGCCCCAAAGGCATTCGTTCGGTGCGTGCTTGGTCGACGAGAGCCCAGCACGTCCGGGGTCTCATATTTCAGCAAACGCTCACGCAGGCCAAGTATGAGCGGCATAGCGACGCTCCTGCGTTGCACTCTAATGCCTACCTTTCTCTGACCAGGAATCAGGTTGGGGCGCGGATTCTCTCCACCAGGAGCCATAACCATGAAGCGAGTCTCGCTGGCAGGAAGCACTATACGCACGGACTCGACCGTAGGTTCCAGATCGTTCATGAGACGTCTTGCATGATAGACGGTTATATGCATCTTTCCCACGATGCACCTTGATCGCATGCCAAACCTATCCATCATGAATTTTCGAAGGCGCTCCGAATCTGCGTCACACAGAAAAAGCTGCGCCCACACTTCATGCCTAAGCCGCTTTTGCTGATTTGCAGGTTCATTCATTGGTCAATCCATATTGACAAGGGATGATGTCAGGTATCCAAGAAGTCCCACTCGTCCCCGAGCACCCATCGAAGCGCGGACAGCTTCCCATTAATCATGCCCCACTCGAAGTCGGTCCAAGGCCCATAGTTACCTGCACCTAGCTTTCGCTCCGCCTTCTTCGCCGCCTTCAGTGCACCCTTCCAAATTTCCTCGACGGTATGAGTCTGGCCGTTCAGCCTCTTTTCGGTCCATTCCTCGCGACTGACGATCTTATGTTTGCCCTTTTCAACCTGCCAAGCAAGGTACTTGTGTCGGTTGTACCAAACTTGCGTTGTCAGCCGGTCTATAGCGTCTAACATCTCCGTAAGACTTCTCGGCTCTTGGTCCCACTCCTGCTCCCACACCGCATAGGTAACGCGCATAGGGTCGATGCGCCGCAAGCATTCGGCCAAGTTGATGAAGTACATTGACTTGATCTTCGAAAACGAACCGGCCAAGTCAGGGTGTGGCAGTTTCTGATTGCCGTTGGTGATGCTGAAGTCGTGCTTGTTATGTGTGACAAAGGCGAACCTCTGTCCCGCGCCACCCATCGTCCGTACACACTCGAAGTACGTTTCGATCAGCACGGCGTCGGCCATCGAGTTCTTGTTCTCATGATGGCACGGTGCCTTTCGTTGCAGCGCCCGGTCTGCCGCCCGAAGCTTCGCCGCATCGCTTTCTTCGATGATGGCTGATGCTGACAGGACCGCAGCGATCCGCGTCAGTACGCTTTCTGCGGCACCACCCAAGATGGGTATGCGGTGATCCAAGTCGGACAGGTAGTCCAGCACTCGGCCCTTTTGCCGCTTATCACCGTCAGCCTTACGGATGGCGCTCTTCACTTGATCGAAGTGCGCCGAAAGGCTCCTCGCGCTTGATTTGGCGACCCGGCCACGGTTCTTATGGAATTCATCGACAATAATGCGTGGTACTAGCAGCGTCACCCGTCCATCCGAGAGAAGACCCTCTAGCAGGTCTAGCAAAGGGGTCTGCTTCGCGTCTGCCGCAAGATCCAACCAAACGCTGGTGTCGATGAGCACATTAAACATGGCTGGAGAGCGTTATTGAAAGGAGCGGATCGACGGCAATATCATTTGCTCGCGCCAGTAGTCACAATGATGCCAGTTCGATTGATGCCGGACCGACAACTCTCACTGTTACCGGTTGCATCTGTTCGAAATTCGCCTGAAACCAGTCCCTCAACGGCGCGTATCCATAAACACGCGGCGTGCTGTTGGTGTTTGTCGTCCTGTCGAATCTCCCCTGAACGAGTATCTTCTCAGGGCCACAGTAGATGTCGATCCCAGACCCTTGTGGTCCGAATAGATACTGGTTCTCAACGGCAACGTTGAAGAACCCGTTCTTGTAGTACGTCGGCTGTAGAATGAACTGGAACGTCGGAGCAGTCGCGGACATTTCGGCATCAATTTCCGACGCGGCATCATCGGCATCAAACTCGGGCTGGCCCTCGTCACCTCCATCGTCTTTCGTGCCCTTGCTACGCATCGCGTTCCACGGCGGCGACAGCGTCTTAATGATGCTGTCTTCGAGCGCCGCAGCGAAGTTGATCTTGAACTCTCCGTAGCGATGCAAGCCAAGGTCCGGGAGCGCGAGAATATCGACATCCTGACCGGCAGACAGCAAGTCTCGAATTGCTCCGTTGTTCCGCGTGTTGGTACGCTGCGACTCGCTAGGTTTCAGGTATGAGGCAAGACGGCCACGCAATGTCTTGGTCGTCTTCCCGACATACAGCACGTCGTCGCCACTGATAAAGGCATACAGGACGTTCGCATGATCTACCTTGTCCGTAAGCTCAAGGAAAAGAATTCCGTCTCGCAGTCGCCAACAGCCAACAGGAGCGAAACCAATCTCGAAGAGGCGTTTCATCAGTCCACCATCGGGGAGAGTGGCGCCGTCGACTTCAGAACGTACCGCTCCGCGATAGTCGAAGCCCATCGTCGATGGTCAGCACTCGACGGATGGAAGTGAATCTCAGTCTGGAATTTCGGCCACTGACCGGCCTGTCGAACCAAGTAGACTACTTCGGCCTCAATGGTTTCGATGTCCAAGCACGGATCGCTCTCCGGCGGATCACGGTGACACCATATATCCAAGCAGGCCGCCGACAACTCATGCCGCCACGCGTAGCCGTGGTACCCATTCTCTCCTGACGCGCTCCACCCCAGACGCAGCCGGTTCCGTACCGATTGCTTGGTGATTCCAACGTATATCGGCCGATCATCGACGCTGACGATGTATAGCTTCGGCAAGCGAGATGTCGCGAGGCCGGAAAATTTATCGGTTCCCAAGGGACATTCGACTGCAAACTGATTGCAGTCGAACGACAGCTTGTATCTGCCTACCCATTCAATGCGCACCAGCATCCTCCCTTCGGCTCTCTGTCAGCCGACCAAGCATCGGGTCCATGATCTCGAATCCTCGCAACTGCGCCAACCATCTGGCCGGTATTCCTTCGACACCGAACTTGATTCCCGCCAACCCGCACGCGACGGCTGCCGTCGTGTCCGTATCGTGGCCGAACAGGATCGCGGTTCGGGCAACGTCTTCGAATGTATCCTCTTCCAGCGCCTTTCGGGCCGACCAGATGGTATCCAGCACATAGCCGGTTCCGCTCGGCTGATCGGTTTTCGGAAATCGTCTCAGCACATCGAGTTCAATCAGCAACCCGCCACGTTCGCGCTCATCGGACCAGACGTTGTACACCTCTTCGAGACGCTGATCGGCCCATGTCCAAGGATCAGCAGTCGCCGACAAATATCCACGTGCTACCAAGCAGTAGAACGCACACGCGACAAGCGACCGGGGATGTGCATGAGTCGGCAACGATTGGAGATGCGCGTCATGGACCAGTGCGTCGTCGGGACCGGTGTGCCACAGGGCCAGCGGCAGAACTCGCATCAGTGAACCGTTCCCGTTATCTCGTTCGGATGCGCCCCCTGCTTCGCGAGGTGACACACCATCGCGCAGCCGATTCAAGGCATTCGCGGTCTGGACACCGCAGTCGAACACATCACCATCGACGGCCATGTACCCGTCGTCAAGCCAGCGCACCAATCTGTCTGAGAAGTCGATCAGCGAGAATCGCCCGCGTTCCAGAAGGCTAACAAGCAGACAAAGCGCCTGCGCCCCGTCATCGGACCATGTGCCGACAGGTACACCGGCATGCGAACGCCGGTATCCGGTGGGCGGGATCATTTCGATCATGTCACGTGGCGGAAGCAGGTTCGGCGTCTTGAATTCAAACGCCACGCCCAAGGCGTCCCCGACCAACAAGCCGATAAGCCCGCCGATCCGCGCGTCCGCAAATGGGCGCAGTCCGAGATACCCTTCACTATTGTTCATCTGATCCACCGTGGACATGTCACTGTACCGGACCCGCGTCCAACACCGGGCCACGAAAGAGAAAAACCGCCGTCAGGCTTTCACCATAGGGCGGTTCTCCGTTAATGCCGAGATTCAGCATCAGCTAATCGCATCTCAGTACCGCTACATTGCGGACAGCCTCTGGATTCGGACTTGGGTCACATTCAGCAGGCACGCCGCGTCATCGCATGCGCTGCGCTTCTTCAACCACTGGCGCTGATCATCTTTCAGGCCAACTGGATCGTTCGTTTTCGCGCGTGCAGCGGAATAAGCAGCGTTCAGCCGGCGATCCGCGTCGGCAGTTTCCGGCGTCGAACAGATCAGCTTCTCGATCTTTGATACAGCTTTACCGCAATCGAAGCTCGCCTGAATCACCGCAGTGGCAGACAGGGAATTTCCGGCAGTTTCAACGCCAGACGCTGCATTCGCTCCGCCTGTGTCAGCACTCACAGGAGTTGACGCACCGGCCCGTTGATTGTCAGCCGTCTCCACGGTCGATTGAACTCGCGTCGCCGCATTAGCCGCATCTGCACCCTCGCCAGTAGAGGAGGCAGTTGCCACCGGGGATGCAATCGATGCCCCATGTCCAGTTGCTGCCCCGGTGATGGT
Source organism: Burkholderia sp. AU27893 (assembly GCF_002223205.1). NCBI lineage: Bacteria > Pseudomonadati > Pseudomonadota > Betaproteobacteria > Burkholderiales > Burkholderiaceae > Burkholderia > Burkholderia sp. AU27893. Next base: position 444,749 of record NZ_NKFD01000002.1, read on the forward strand.
AGCCACCGCCGACTCTGCGTCAGCATGATGCACCGAACCACCGTCGATTCGATGAATGCCGTAAAGAATCGCCGCCAAGAGGCACGCAGTACCGACAAACGCCACGGCAGCCATGAACAACGGCGGCCCCACTTCAAGCTTCATCTCTTGCGCGTATAGATCGGTCATGCTGGACGCGATGATCATGTCAGGCTTCATGTCATGTCGAACGGCAGCCCCAAACGCGAATGCACGCATGCCGATCCACGGAAACGCGAGCGCAAATACAAGGCCGACAACCCCGTATTTCAGCCCCAGTAACCCGACCGCAAAGAAGGCCACGACGCAGAAAATCGCCGCGCCGATAAGTCCGACGATCCACCCAATTACCTTTGCATCTCTTTTGTCGCGCGCCTCAGCCTTCTGTGCCGCTTCGGCTGCCCGCGCACTTGCCAAGGCGGCGGCGAAGTCCGCCCCGCAGTGCCGACACCGAATAGCCTCGTCTTGTATAGCTTCGTAGCAGTAAGGGCATTTCTTCATATTGGATTCCCCGGATTGTTGTGAATCCCTGCGTAGGCGCTTGGGCCATGACGGTCAATTGCAGGGCTTCATAGAATAAGGTACATGTACCGTGGTGGTGGCCGCATCATATCCGAATGATTCGGGGGATGCCAAACCTCAGCAGTCACCGTCAAGACCCGACCCTTGTCGCCCTTGGGCAAGCGATCCGTCGCATTCGCAAAGAACGCGAGATGTCGCAGGAACAGCTTGCGCTGTCCGCCGAGGTCGATTTGAGTTATCTGGGACGCGTGGAACGCGGTGATAACAATGTCGCTGTTCTCAGGCTAAAGCGTATTGCCGATGCACTCGGGATGACGATGACCGAACTGATGAACGAAGCGGAGCTATGAGATTGCCTCAGCCGTTGCCTCTTCCTTGATCTGCCGCGATAGCCTCGACAGGGTGGACCTGGAACACTTGGTCGCCGCGATGATCGTGTTCCAACTGTCGCCACGACGTAGCATCGAAATGATCCCCGCATTCCGTTGATCGTCGGGCTTACGACCGCGATAGCCGCCCTCAGCCTTCAACTTCTCGATACCTTGCTTCTGTCGGCGTCGCCGGTCCTCGTAATCCTTGCGAGCGATTGCTGCCAGCATGTCCAGCATCATTGAATTCAGGGCATCCATCATCCGGCCTGTGATGTCGTCCGCAGCGGCAGTCAACATCCATGATGTCGGCAAGTCCAGAGCGATAACCCGAATCCGACGTGACTGAAGTTCTGCCTTCAGCTTCGCCCAATCATCGCCATTCAGGCGTGAGAGGCGATCCACCTGTTCAATCAACAGGATGTCGCCTTCGTGGCAGTCCGACAGCAACCGGAAGAGTTCGGGACGATGAAGCGATGCCCCCGATTCATGTTCGACGTAGAAAGCTGCGATTTGAAGTCCACGTTCCTTGGCGAACTCGATCAGGTCATTTTTCGCCCGACTGGCATCTTGTTCTTTTGTGGAAGCACGAAGGTAGGCACGGACGAACATGAAACACCCCGATCAGTTCTTTTTGAGTGGTTCGAATATTAACAGTCTGATATGGGTTATGTCCAGCCATTTATCGAACCACCTTTAGACCGGTTCGCCTGATGTACACCCATCCAACACCAGCGATTGAGGTAATCAGCGACCACCGGTCGCGCCGCCCGCCTTGCGGCACTCCCGGCGACTGCACCGAGGAATGCAAGTGGCCGCACTGCCTGAATGGACGGAAGGTGCCTATTCGTGATATAATATGGTTTCGATTTGTCGCACCGGCTTGGACTAGTGCAGCAAGTTGACTCCCCCTGTTGTTCTATGACTGCGATTCCTCCGCAGTTTTCGTAAAGCCCCCCCTCTTGTTGTCTGATCGTTCCAGCACAGGCGCACTTGTTGGCCTTGGGCTTCGCGATTACCCCGATCAGGCTACTGATCCGCAATCACCGGCAGGTCATGGATTGCCGTGTCATCGAACAGCACACGTACAAGGCCGTAGGTCGCGATGAGTGCGAGCAGAATCGGTCGATGAACGAGGAATTCGGCCGGACCTCATTAATTCGCTGAGGTAGGAAGCAGTTAGGTATCTGCACGTCACATCGACCAGTAGAACTTGACGGCCCGAGCGTAGCGAGGGGCGGCAACGTTCGGCCGCGCAGCGGCCAGTTTCTGTTCATCAATCAAGTTCTACGTCGTCTCTGATTTCGATTGCACGAAGTAGCCGCAGTTGATGTCAGGTCGAAGTTCGGAGATGATCAATTGCGCAATATAAGGCAAATCGGAACACATCGGGGCACATCGGGGCAATGAAATGCAGGAAACAAGCCGAATGCTGACCGATGAATATTGGACGCAGCAGGTAAACCAATCAGTCCTCATTCGTCAGGTCGATTCATCATCGATATAAAGAAATGATCCCGTGAGCGACCACCGGGAGCGAACCACCTGCGCATAGCAGGTGTCAGGGATGAAGTCCACGTAGTCCAGCAACTACTAAGGCCACAGGCCGAAGCTGCTTGTTCAGTGATCACGTGGAAATTCGGCAAAAAACCAGTCCCGACGAGTCCTCGTTAACGAACACATCCGTCGCCCGCTGCGCGTCCGACGGTCTTTGCCGATCCTCGCTGCGCTCGGATCGTCACGCCGCCCGATTTCTTTACATCAACAGGGACTAACAACTCGAAGATCAAGATTCAACTTCCCATCATCTCCATTACAATCATTAAGAAAAATGGCAATCCCTTTACCAGCAAGGGATTCCAAGATTAAAAATTCCGGTATTACCGAAGCTTTTCGAAGCCCGATAGCTCAAAATTTGGAGCAACATCCGAGTCAGTGCAGGGGCATCTCCCTTCAAGTCGGAAAACTGATAGCGGAGCGTCGACATCACACAACCCAGAACGCATGCATTACAGTACCAAAGAATACGAAGCTTTGTCAGAAGCCAGCAAAACTGACGCATCTGATTGCACAATATCAGATCAAGCAGATTCATCGCGTCAAAATAACGAACCGCAACTTGAACCTTTCTCATGGAACTTTACCCCAATTCGAGATAAGGAACTGAAAAAAGCAGGATGGAAACGTCCGAAGGGATCAGACACCATAATCTATGCCGAACCTTCTCAGTGGGTAGATATGGAGACTGGCGAACTTTTCACAAAATATCAAGTTCGAAATCTTGGGATCGATATTACACCATCACCATCACTTCGAACGATTCGAGCGCAATCGGTTGTTCAGCCGCTACCAGATGAAAAGCGATACTTCATCCTTTACATCCTCGGACTACGAAACACACGTGGCGGACTCATCATTGATCTGGAAACAGCAATCAATCGCTGGATTGCGTGGGTGTACCCACACGTTGATATAACAGATCGATCATCAAAGCGAAAAACCCTTGAGAATTGGCTGTACAAGTATGGAATATTAGCGAATAGGCAAACCTTCGCTACAGATTTTCAGTTCATCGCACATTCAAGAAAGAAGGACTACATCGCCGAAGAATCATTGTATTTCCAAAGAGTCCCCGTACTTGGAAAGCTCGATTGTGGATTTGCCATCAACCCACTCACTGAGCGAAAGCGTCTTGTTGAGTGGATCAATTCAAAGAAGGTCGCCTCCGGCGATGCTGAGAAACAGTGATGTACTCAACGCTTCAATCATAAGTTGTGGTTATATTGGTCAGAAAATCGAAGACGGTTATCTGACCAATACAATCATAGCTCGACCCGTGTCGAGATTAGTAGTGATCTAGCACGACGATTGGTTGTGAGACGGGTGACGATGCACCCATTCCAATACCCTACCACCGTTGGTAGTGGAGGCTACTGGTTGCGGTTTCATTGTAACGGGTGACCGTACTACGATTCCCGTTGCTACACGGTAACCACGTCACCAGCCACCGACCTCAGTCGAAGGTATGCAACGACTCCGCAGGCACAACTGTTGACCAATGGTTGGGCTGGTTGTTCCGGTCACGGTCCTTGCCGTTGCAATGCGCCACCCGTTGCGCGTGGCAGACTAGTATTGTTGTCGACAGTCGCAGACACCACCAAAGACGCCAACCCAGCGTGGCCTGCGAACCCAGGGTCGACGTAAGATTGACCTTATCGTGCCATTTACCTGTGCTAGTTTGGAATCATGCCGACTTTTGCCGAATACATGTCTACCGCAGCCTTCGCCGTTTCATTCGTCAGCTTGTGCGTTTCTGCACACGTTGCCTTTCGTGACCGCGCGAGACTTACTGTTTCCGGCAAGTTCATTCCGGCCTCCAATTACGGCCCTAATCGAATAGTCGTCGCTATGGTGAACGTAGGCCGACGCCCTGTCATTCTTCGCCTCATCGGTGGCGCTGACGCAGCCGGAAAGTGGAGCGCAGAATACCTTTCCCGCGAAACCGGTGGTTTGCGTTTGGGAGAGCATGAGCGGTACGAACATACTTTTAACAAGGATGATACTATCAAGTTTCACCCTGAAGACGATGATCTTTTTCTCAAAACGCTATGGGTTGAAGATTCCCTTGGCGTCCGGCATAAAGTTCCTAAGGCGAGTCAATATATTGAACGCCTTTGGTCTAGTTAAAAGTTTGCTCCGGACTAATCAATAGGATACCGCAATTGTCCCCAGAGGCATTGTCACTGATGTGCTAAATCGAAGCATGGCGCTATATCCTAACGTTGCACAGCATCACTCCGGCAACTGTTGCGCTCTCAATTGACGGGTGGCGGTGTCGATCCATACCCGACAGTAAATGTCCTTGCTGCCCCCATCTTGGGGATGAACTCGAACGTGAAGCCTTGCTGCCGTCCCCGAAACCCAGCACATATTGCCGCCAAAGCCTGATCCGGTCGGACCACTCAATCTGATGTCTTTGTCGTCGGCGTGGGGCGGTTCACGCGAAAACCAGTATGCAACGAATACCGTTTTCTTCGCCTTCGGCGGCAGGTCAAATTTTTCGATGAAGCGCGGACCGGTCGAACCATCGTGCTGCGGGGCATTCATGACATACGCGTTGCAGTTCCAGTGCACGTCCGACCGGTTCTGCACGATAGTCGCCACGCTGTAGCCCCGAAACTGATCGTTGAAGGTAAAATCAGGCGACCGCACGTCGTCGGTAATCGATAAGGTGAGGGGAACGATGCGCCAATAAGCCTTCAGACAAGCTGCGAACAGATATACGATAAACCCGATGGCCCAACTGACCGCTGCAATAGCAAGATTGTTGGCGATTTGATTGGGGATGTCACCAATTCCGACCTTCGGCAATATGTAGCCGAGAACGGCCGCACTCAGCAACGTCGGCCATCCGAATGCTTGCGCAACGGCATCTCGAATTGCATATCGAAGCCAGTGCCAAAGGAAGCGCCCAATCGTGCCTTTTTGCATAACTCGATCCTCGTAGTTTGCGCAGCCTACAGCGCATCCAGTTGAATCGTGTCAGCAACCCGATCAAACATGGAATGGACTTCCAGTTTAACTTCCAAGAATCCGGACGTTGGCCTTTGCTCACTACCACGCGGTTGCCATTGCGCGAAATCCATAGGGACAGCATCCATCAGAATTTGCGTACCGGGCGGAAACGTAGCCTTTTGTTCAAGCCAGCTATAGAAGCCGGTTCCGCTAATGCCAACGTATCGTTCAAGCTGTTGGCAAACCCGCTCCGCCGCAAACGAGATCGCGGAACATTGATATTCTTCGCCAGCACGCACCACGACTGTCTGTGGTTTGTCGAACACTCCCCGGAAGTTCACTACCCATCCGAAGCCTGAGACTTCCGCTGTGTTATCGAGAAGATAGTTTGTGAACCAGTCGATCACCCTCTTCCCAGCAATGGTGACATTTCCCGCGTCGAAGTGGACAGGTTGTGCTGGTTCATTGACAAAATGGAGCGATAACGAGAGCCGTCCCCATCGGATAACGTCTGCTTCCCACCGTGTACCAATAAAGAAATTTCTGTTCGCGGGGTCGTTGTCAATCAGCGAAAGCGCCTGAACGCCATAATGTGCACATTTCGCAAGTGCGGGTTTGGTAAAGCCCCGACGCGATACCAGCACCTTGAAATTGGCATTGATGTCGTGCGCCTTCGTTACGAACGCGTCAACGTCCGGCGTTCCAACCTTGCCGCCCAAATCCTTGCACTCGATGATGCCCAACATCTGCTGACCAGCGAACGTTCCCCGCACAACGACATCAAACTGCCGCCTTTGGCCGAGACGGTCGATCAGAAATTCGCTGTGCGTCACGGTAGCTTGTGGATCGATCTGCGACTGAATCGCGGCAACCACCTTCTCGAAGGCGATGCCCGGCTGCTCAGGTTTTGCGCGGCGTGACTTCTTCATCGTGGCAATCGAATCAGGGTGGCATCGTAGACATTATGCCTTTCGGCCAATCCCTCGACACCTGACGAAATCACGAAGCACACGTCAGCAACGCCGCCTCAATCTCTTCCAACGGCCCTGCAAGATCGCGGGCATCAAGGCTGATGTAATGCCGGTGTCACACATCACCGCGCTTCGGTGCATGTCCAACGGTGCGGGACATCGACCATAGCACTGACACCGTAAGTGATGGCAACGCCACGGGCCAATCTCACCGTTGGTTGGAATACTAGTCACCCAATCGGAACGCCGGTAGCGCCAGCAACCGAATCGCCATACTCATCGCGAAGGTGGCATCGGTAAGTAAGTGAGTCTCTGCCGGAATCATACTGTTCAAGACACGCCGAGAGATTCGAGGGATCATCGATTGAACGGTAGTGCGTCAGCGGGTTGCGCAGATTCATGAGACGACGCAGATCGTCGGCATCCTGCGCGGAGATGACATCACGCGACACGCATCGCTTCAATGTGTCGTTGAATGACACGCGGTCCGGTAACTCTTCTGCATCGAGGCCGATAGTAAGGTATGCGGCAAGCATATGTTCGGCGAGACCTTGACACAGCAATACAGTCGCAACGTAGTTGCCATGAACAAAGCTAGACCGTGCTTCCGTCCACGCGGCAGAAGCCGTCTCGCCACCCGGCATCAATGTCCCCAATGAACCGAGCGCAACAGAAAGGTCCGCAAGCTGCCGGAACCGCGCGACCTTACCCACCAGATCATCGTGTAGGTCCGCAACCAAGATGCGGAACGCGTCAACGTCGTTGATGGTGTCCAATAGTTCGGACTGTATCTGATCTATCACCGCTGGTCGCTCTACCGTCGTTTGCCTGTCCGAATCTCTTCGCCGATGCGCTGCATCTCCGCATCAGCCGCGCGCCATTCAGCATCTGCTGCATCTAGTTCGTTCAGGTCGTCGGAGGACGGATTTCCCGATCCGTGTGGGAGAAACTGCCTAGTGACACTGATGAAGGCTTTCTGCCGCCGTTCAAATGCCTGACGCTCACGCTCAAGAGCGGCTTGTTCTTCGGCGCGTTGTTCTTCCGGGGTCATCGGTATCTCCTGTCAAGAAAGCCAACGAGCAAGCGTTATCTGACTATGTTCGGCACTTCGTTGACGACCATCGTCACTTGATGCCGTAATAGCCCCCAAGGGCATCGGCCAGCAACTTCCCACCGGCAGCAATCCCGATACTCCACGCGCCGCTGATTGCCTTCTCGGACATCTTCCCCATCCAAGCCTTCACTTTCGGACCGAATTGCTTCGTTTCGGCTACGGCCTTCGGATCGTCATCGTCTACAGCGGCCTTCAGTTCGTCCACATCCCCTTCGGCGACGCCGGTGTCCTTGAAGGCTTTCGCCAGTGCGGCGAAGTCGCCCTTGGTCACGGTGTTCGTAATCGTGGTTTCGTTACTATTCCCGATCACGACCGTCGCGTTGTCACCAAACACCGCTGATGCGAACATCCCGGCAGCATCGATGCCTTTCGCCGCTTCCTTCATATTGTCGTCTGCCACGTCACCAAGTTGATCTTGCACATTCAGCACGAAATCCAACAAGCGCGACCGAATCTCGATCAGGACACTTAAAATTTGGGTCGCTTCAATCTGCGTCCAAGCACTCGTGACCCACGCATTTTGGATCGCCTTGCCAAGCAAACTGTTGAATTCTGGTGGGATGGGGATCGACAGACTGGTGTCTGGCTTCGCCGCGAATTGTTCGAGCACACCCACCGATTCACGCAACGGGGCTTCCAACAGACTCTTGCGCACGTCGTCCGGCAAATGCGTGGTTGGTAGTCCGTGCTTGGAAAACTGCCACGCGCTGTTCTGAACGTTTCCCAACAATCGTGCGCCAACAACGCGATAGGCGGGTACCGGCTTGCCGTCGCCGTATCCGTTCAGTTCGTCGTTAACCCAATCGGCAAGTTCCTTGTGTCCGATCCGGTGCAGCAGAACCTTCATCTTCAGAAGCGCATCCGTCAGCGAACCGTCCTTGTCGCTCAACAACGTCACGATGTCCTTTAGCAGTTGCATCTCGACCTTACGTCCGAACAGGATGGTCAATTCTACGTGAAGGAGATAACTGACGAGAGTAAAGTCACCTGAATCTGTTCGAGCGGCCCTGCGACATCTCGGGCATCGAGACTCGTGTAATGCCGGTGCAGCACGTCGCCACGCTTCGGCGCATCCCCCAGAATTCGGCGCAGGATCGCATCAGAGATGCCATGTCGTGCCGCGACATGTACTTCCGTCCGACCGGTTCAATCGCGTAAACTTACGGCACAGTGCGGTCGCGATTGTTGTCCCAAATCCGTCCCGCTGCTGTCCCACTTCATCAACCGAGTGGGACAAGATCGAATGAATCGAACGCAGTAAGTCTTTGATTCAAAAGGCCGTCACCCAAGGCCACAAGCCGTATCCACACATGTGCAAGGCCGTCGATCGCGGGATGGTGATCACCGACGTGAGCGTGCGCGAGAAGCGCGGCGGGAAGTCGGGGGACTGGAAGGCGGAGGAACCGGCGGGTTGAGCGCCAACGGCAGTAGCAGCCATTCACCGGGGCATCGTCGGCCGTAGCGATGCCCCGTTCGAACGACAAAAAATCAGAAAAACACATCGCAAGTGAAGAACCTCACGCTGAAATACGGCGCGCCGCTGCTGTGCGCGCTCTCCCTGCTGCCGGTCGCCGCGTCGGCCGCCGGCACCTGCCCCGCCGCTGACTCCGCCGCGCGCGCGGCCATCGACGCTCAACATCGCGTACGGCAGATCCGTCTTCCGCCGAGCGACGGCGGCGGCGTCGACATTCCGCCCCCGCTGCGCGACGCACTGCATGCGTACAAGCAGGCGCTCGTCGGCACGATCGATGCGCGGCTCGCGTGCAGCGATGAGCAGGTCGACCCGGCCGCTCTGAAACGCACGCTCGCGGCCGCGCTAGGCGTGCCGGCGCGGCCCCTCCAGCCGAAAGACGGCGAATCGGCGTTCGGCCGCAACCCGGACATCGACGTCGAGCGCGGCGGCACGTCCCGTCCGTTGCTGTTCGTGCGCGCCGGCTTCGACATCGCATGCGGCGACGACAATCTGCTGACCGCTTACGCATGGGAAAACGGCGGCTGGCGGCGCGTGCTGCGCTGGCAGGCCGACGATTACAAGGACATCGGCGGCGCGTATGGCAGCGGCTTCTGGTTCTCGGCGCTGCCCGGCGGACAGGTTGCGGTCGTCCACGGCACGTCGTCGTGCGCGTCGCGCTGGAGCCAGTTCGCCGCGGACGTGATCGCGCCCGCCAGCGGCTCGACCGCGCAACGCGCCGTGTTCCATTCCGAGAACAGCTACGTGCTCGACGACAACCCGATCCGGTTCAAGGTGCGCCCCGACGGCTTCGAGGTGCGCGCGACGGTCGGCTCGATGGACAGCGACGTGATGACGCGGCCGGGCATCTTCCGCTACCGCGTCGACGGCGACATTGTGCAGCGCGTACAGCCCGTCGCGCTCAACGGCCGCGATTTCGTCGACGAATGGCTGAAGGCGGATGATGCGCTGGCGCGCGAATGGAGCGAACCCGCCGCAGCAGCGGCCGCGCTGAGAGGCCGGCAGGTGTTCGACAAGGCCAGCAAGGTGGCCGGCAGGGGGTTCGCGTATGGCCCGGTGCGCGGCTGCTCGGACAGCAAGGATCGCTTTCAGGTCGAACTCGATCTGACGGGCACCACCGGGGAAACGGTCGCGCGACACTACGCGCAGATTCGCCAGGAGCGCAACGGGTTCACGCTGCTCGGGCTGAGTACCGCGGCCGAGCCGGCTTGCCGCGGCGCGAACCTGATGCCGCAGCACTGAACGTCGGAAGCGCGTGCCGTCACGGCCGCGCGCATCGACTGTCGGCGGCCATGCACAACGATGCGGCGGACACCTCTAAGCGGGCCGCACGGCCCACGCATCACTGGCCGCGCTGCGGCTCGAACACGAACGGTTGGGTCAGCAGGAACGGGTTCGCGGTCGCACCCGTCTGCACGCAGGTCGCGTGCGTCATCGCGTCGACAGCCGCACGGTCGGCCGCCGCATTGCGGCTGCTCGTCGTCACGGTGACGTTCTGCGCTTCGCCGGACGTCGTCATCAGCGCGCGCACGAGCACGGTCGCCGGGCGCGTGAGCGGCTTCGCGGTATCCGGATAGACGGCGCGCGGAATATGGCACGTCAGCTTGCTTTCCTGCGACGACGTCAGCATCGCGCAGCCGGAAAACAGCATCGCGACGGCGGGCAGGATCAGGTAGGTCGAGCGAATAGCCATGGTCGAATATCGTTCTTCAGCACTGTTCCGAACGCACGCGCCGCGCACCGGAACACGTCGCCCGGCCGCACCGCATGCGTCACACTGCGCCGCGGCCATCGGACCGGCGCCCCGTTACGGCCGCACGGCCGATCGATGCTCGGCCGCGATCCTGCGTGGCGGACTTCCCGGGTGACCGGGGTGTTGCCTGTGTTCGCGCTGCCCTTGCCTCACACGGGTCGGCATGCAAGCGCTTTTGCGCATTGTGCACGCACGGCCCGGCGAGCGGCGGCGATTTGACAATGGTTGACGCGAATCGCCGGGCCTTCGGCCTGAATCCACGCGATCCGCGAGGTAATCAATGCACGGCCGAAATCGCCGGGTTCGCGCCGGGCGGTTCCTCCCGACACGCACCGCTGCTCCCTCACGGCGCGGCACATGCCGGAATTCCCCGTTCCGGCAGGCGCTGCGCGCATCAATCCGAATCGTCGTCGTCCTCGTCATCGGCCGCATCGGCCGGAACTTCGCCGTATTTCGCGACGACCGCCGCCTTGAACGGCTTCAGCGCCGGCTGCGCATCGCACAGCTTGTACAGCGCGGCCAGTTGCTGCGGCCAGTCCTTCAACTCCTTCGCAAACACGTGCAGGCGCGCGACGGTGTCGAGCGCGTCGGCCTCGCGACCGGCCAGCGCCTGCAGCGCCGCGTAGCGGCGCAACACGGTCTCGCCGGGCAGCAGCGCGATCGCGCGCTCATGCGCGGCGAGCTTGGCCGGCAGGTCGTCCGCCGAAATCGGGAGCAGCGTTGCCGCACCGTATTCACCCCACGCGCCGAACAGCAGCGACGGCGCATCGCGGTACTGCGCAGCCGGATCGCTGCCGTAATACAGCACTTCCGCGCGCTGGTAGTCGCGCAGCACGGGCACCGCCGCCAGCACGCCGCCGACCGACAGCACCGCGAACAGCCCGAATGCCGCACGCCCCGGCAGGATGCGCAGCGACTTCACCTCGAGCAGCCCGATCACGAACATGGCCGGCAACAGGAAGAACATGTACTGCTGCGGATACTCGACCAGCGCATGCATCAGCAGGATGCCGATCAGCGCAAAGCCGAACACGCGCATGCTCGACTGCGGCGCGCGCACCGCGCGCACGAACCACGTCACGAGCGCGACGACGAGCACGCCCAGGCCGACGAGGCCGGACTTCGCGAGCAGGTCGATGAAGATGTCGTGCGAGTTGTTCGCGATCTCGACACCGCCGAGCGAGCGCACGAGCGCGAACTGGTGCGACGGGAATTCGCCCCAGCCGACACCGAACAGCGGATGTTCGCGGAACATCGCGAGCCCGTACTTCCACAGCGCGAGGCGCGGCGCGATCTGCCCCGCGTCACGCATCCGGTCGGCCGCGGATTCCGCAAGACCCAGGTGGTAGTGGACGTTCGCCCAGCGCACCGCGACGTTCACCGCGATGAACGCCACCGCGAGCACGACCGGGATCGCCCACGCACGCGCATTGCCCGGCGCGCGGCGCGATTCGAGCCACGCCATCCAGAAGCCCGCGACGACCATCACCGCGACCTGCAGCCACGGCCCGCGCGACACCGTCAGCGCCAGACCGACGGACAGCACGACCGACAGCGCGAGCCACGCCCATACCGCGAGCCGACGCGTCTGCACGAGATACAGCGCGCCCGCGAGCGCGAACGCGATGTAGCTGGCCAGATGGTTCGCCTGCGCCATGTTGCCGTACGGACGGCGATCGACCGCGACGTTGTACACCACGACGAACGGCGACAGCGCCGACTCGAGGTGGAACAACTGCACGATCTGCGTTCCGACCGCGAACACGCCGCCGACGAGCAGCGCGCCGGCCATCATCCGCGACACGGCCTCGGCCAGCCCGTCGCGCGCGAGCGCATAGCCGGCCTGCATCGCGACCAGCGCGGCGGCGAGATAGCCGACCGCCAGCCAGTTCATCGACGGCACCTTGAGCGGGATCAGCGCGACCTGCGCGATGAGTACCACCGCGAACCCGAGCGGTGCGACGAACGCGGCCGGCGCCGCAAACGGCTCGGCCGGGCGGCCCGTGCGCGCGAGCAGCACGACGGACACCCCCACCAGCAGATACAGCACCAGCGCCGAAAACTCGGAATAGAAGGTCGGGATCGGATACGTGTGATTCGTGATCGCGTAGGGCACGATCAGGGCGACAGCCAGCGCAACGAGCGGCAACGAACGGGAAAAAGTAGAAGGCATGAGCGAACCGGATGTCAGCAACCGGCGCACTATACAAAACTTTCCCCCCTCTGTGCGGGGCCTTCGCGCCGCGACCCGACACGGCGCGGCCGCCCCGGCCGGCTGACGAGGCGGCCGGCATGCTGCCCGCGCCGCCCTGCTCTGCCTCCGGCGCTACGCGCGACACTCGGCCGGCGCATATTTCGCGGGCAGCGTCGCCGCGTCGCCCGGCAGCGGCCCGGCCCCCGGCGCGGGCAGCGATGACGCCCCCTTGCCGGCGGCGAAGCACTCCCACGCGATCGTGCCGGCCTGCATCGCGCCCTTTTTGAGCGGCACGCGCGCGGTGGGCGCGTCGGCCTTGTCGGGCGCGGACGGCACGAGCACCAGCGTATTGCTGCCGGCCGCGGCGACGCGCGTGGTGAACGCGACCGTGATCTGGCCGGTCTCGCCGTCGATCACAACCGATTCGACGTTGCGGGTGCCGGCCGGCGGGCTGTAGCCGCCGTCGAGGCTCGCGCCGCTTGCAGCATTGTCGGCGACGGCGAGCCGCGCGGACGACGCAAGCGCGAGCCCTTCGCCGACGCGGGAGCGCGCAAGGTAATCCTGGTACGCGGGAATCGCATAGGCCGCGATCACACCGACGATCGCCAGCACGATCATCAGTTCGATCAGCGTGAAGCCGGCCGGCCGCCAGCGCGGCGACGGCCGGTTCGCGCGCCGCAGATCGGCGGCCACGCGACGGAACAGGGAAACGGAAAAGGCTTCGAACATGGCAGGCTCCGGAAACGAAAAACGCCTGCCGGTAAAGGCAGGCGTCTCGATCGTAGCCAGCGGGCCGTGAATCCGGCAGTCGGCCGGACGGCCAATGTCAGTGCGCACGCGGTACGTCGCGGCGCTTCCTGAGCGTGTAACCGATCGCCACGACGAACAGCGCGCCCGCGATGCTCGCGCCGTAGAGGGCCTCCGGCGTATCGAGCACCGGCCAGCGGTCGCCCACCGGGTCATTCACGATCAGCCCGCCCGCGATCCAGCCGAGCAGGCCGGCGCCGAATGCCACGAAGATCGGGAAACGGTCGAGCAGCTTCAGCACCAGCGTGCTGCCCCACACGATGATCGGCACGCTGACGACGAGCCCGAAGATCACGAGCGCGATCCGGTGCGACGGGTCGGCCTGTTCGGCCGCGCCCGCGATCGCGATCACGTTGTCGAGGCTCATCACCGCATCGGCGATCACGATCGTCTTCACGGCGTCCCACAGCCGGCTGGCCGGCTTGATGTCGTCGTGCGCGTCGCCGGCCGGCGCCATCAGCTTGATGCCGATCCACAGCAGCAGCAACCCGCCGCCGAGCTTCAGGAACGGCACGTCGAGCAGCGCGACCGCGAACGTGATCAGCGCGACACGCAGCAGGATCGCCCCCGCGGTGCCCCAGATGACGCCGCGCAACCGCTGGTTCGGCGGCAGGTTGCGACACGCGAGCGCGATCACGACGGCGTTGTCGCCGCCGAGCAGGATATCGATGATGATGATCTGGAGAACGGCGCCCCAGTGGAGCGACGTCAGGAATTCGAGCATGGCGTGACGGGCAGGACGGCGGCCGCCGGCGGGCGGCCCGGTTCATCGCCGGCACATGCGCGATGCATGCCCGGTGCTTACGAATTCATTGCGCGAGCATAACAAAAAACGCCGGCAAAGCCGGCGTTTTCCGCAGGACGAACCCAGGGGAAATATTACAGCGCCTTCTTCAGCAGACGGCCCATTTCCGACGGGTTGCGCGTCACGGTGATGCCGCACGCTTCCATGATTTCCAGCTTCGCTTCGGCCGTATCCGCACCGCCCGAGATCAGCGCGCCGGCGTGGCCCATGCGCTTGCCCGGAGGCGCCGTGACGCCAGCGATGAAGCCGACCACCGGCTTCTTCATGTTGTCCTTGATCCACTCTGCCGCATTGGCTTCGTCCGGACCACCGATTTCGCCGATCATCACGACTGCGTCCGTATCCGGATCGTCGTTGAACATCTTCATCACGTCGATGTGCTTCAGACCGTTGATCGGGTCGCCGCCGATACCGACTGCCGACGACTGGCCCAGGCCGAGTGCCGTCAGCTGGGCAACCGCTTCATACGTCAGCGTGCCCGAACGCGACACGACACCGATGCGGCCCTTGCGGTGGATGTGACCAGGCATGATGCCGATCTTCAGTTCGTCCGGCGTGATCGTGCCCGGGCAGTTCGGCCCGAGCAGCAGCGTCTTGCGGCCTTCGCGACGCATGCGGTCCTTCACTTCGATCATGTCACGCACGGGAATGCCTTCCGTGATGCAGATCGCGAGATCCAGGTCGGCTTCGACCGCTTCCCAGATCGCAGCGGCTGCGCCTGCCGGCGGAACGTAGATGACCGACACGGTCGCGCCGGTTTCCGCCTTCGCTTCCTTGACGCTTGCGTAGATCGGAATGCCTTCGAAATCTTCGCCGGCCTTCTTCGGGTTCACGCCCGCGACGAATGCTTCGCGGCCGTTTGCGTATTCACGGCAGGCGCGCGTATGGAACTGACCGGTTTTGCCGGTAATGCCCTGCGTGATGACCTTCGTGTCCTTGTTGATCAGAATCGACATGTATTTTGACCTCTGTTCGATGGGCGTCGCGTATGAACCGCGCCGCCATGCGTGTTCATTAGCGCGCGCTTACTTGCCTGCGGCAGCCGCGACGACCTTCTGCGCAGCTTCTTCCATGCTGTCCGCCGAGATGATCGGCAGGCCCGAATCGGCCAGCATCTTCTTGCCGAGGTCCTCGTTCGTGCCCTTCATGCGCACGACGAGCGGCACGTTCAGGTTCACGGCCTTCGAACCGGCGATCACGCCTTCCGCGATCACGTCGCAGCGCATGATGCCGCCGAAGATGTTCACGAGGATCGCCTTCAGATCCGGGTTCTTCAGCATCAGCTTGAACGCTTCCGTGACTTTCTCGGTGGTCGCGCCACCGCCGACGTCCAGGAAGTTCGCCGGTTCGCCGCCGAACAGCTTGATCGTGTCCATCGTCGCCATTGCCAGGCCTGCGCCGTTCACGAGGCAGCCGATGTTGCCGTCAAGCGAGATGTACGCGAGGTCGAACTTCGACGCTTCGATTTCAGCCGGATCTTCTTCGTCCAGGTCGCGGTAAGCGACGATTTCCGGGTGGCGGAACAGCGCGTTCGAGTCGAAGTTGAACTTCGCGTCGAGTGCGGTGACCTTGCCGTCGCCGGAGACGTTCAGCGGGTTGATTTCAGCCAGCGATGCGTCGGTTTCCCAGAATGCCTTGTACAGGCCTTGCAGGATCGCGCGCGCTTGCGGAATCGAAGCAGCCGGCACGCCGATCTTCGCCGCGAGGTCGTCGGCCTGCGCGTCGAGCAGGCCCGTCGACGGCTCGACGATGACCTTGTGAATCAGTTCCGGGTGCTTTTCGGCGACTTCTTCGATGTCCATGCCGCCTTCGCTCGAACCCATCAGCACGATCTTCTGCGAGATGCGGTCGACGACGAGGCTGACATACAGTTCCTGCTTGATGTCGGCGCCTTCTTCGATCATCAGACGGTTGACCTTCTGGCCTTCCGGGCCCGTCTGGTGCGTGACGAGCTGCATGCCGAGGATCTGGTTCGCGTATTCGCGGACCTGCTCGATCGACTTCGCCACCTTCACGCCGCCGCCCTTGCCACGGCCACCTGCGTGAATCTGAGCCTTCACGACCCATACCGGGCCGCCGAGCTCTTCTGCCACCTTGACGGCCTCGTCAACCGAGAACGCCGGCTTGCCGCGCGGTACCGCGACTCCGAATTTCCGCAGGATTTCCTTACCCTGGTACTCGTGAATCTTCATGCGTGATTCCCTTCAGTCTGAGAGTTGGATGAAAAGTCGCTTTAGACGCTTCTTCGAATGATTTCCGTTCATTCCTTCGTGCTGCCTTCACCGGGCACGTCCGGCCGGCTCGCGCCATACCAGCGCGGGTAGTACTGCCGCACGACCTCGCCGTCGAACCGCAACGCCCGGCAGCGGCCGAGCTGGAAAGGCGCTTCGTCGTGCACGCCGTCATGATCCGGCCCTTCGCCCCCCTCCTCGCGCACGTTCCACACGTCACCGGCGAACGCCTGGATCGCTGCCGTCGGCAGCACGGCGCACAATTCGGTGAGATGGGAGCAGCCTGCGACGCCGGCGAGCAGCCGGTTCGCGTTGCGGCGGAAATTGCGGAAGAGATTGAGCCCGATGAGGGCCCGATAGGCGGGAACGGCGGATTGACAGTGACCGGGATAGGGAACCCATTCCGAAGACGCTTCGGCGTCGACGACATTGAGGTCACGATCGATAGTCACGCGCAGCCAGAGTTCGTGGATCGGCAGGCCCTGGGGCCGGATGCCCGACGCAAGCGCGACATCGCGCGGCTTGTGGTCGGTCAGGCAGGCTTCGATGTCCCACAAGCCGTCGCCGCGCTCGTAAGCTTCCGCTCGGATTGCGCGTTGATGTCGCAACTGACGGGGCACGGGCTCGGATAGCGGCATGCTGGAGGTTGAGGCCGAAGAGGAAAACCCATGGATTTTAGCATATTGGGTATTTGAGACAGTTTGACGCAACGGCGGGTATTCCCGCCTGTCCAGAAGCGGTTGCGTTGCAGCAAAATCGCGCGCCACGCGCGCGATCGGCGCGGTCAGTCGTCGACCAGGAAATCGTCGCCGACCTTCAGCAACTTCACGATGGTCGCACTCGAGAAGCCGCGCGCGGCGAGAAAGCGCGCCTGCTTCGCACGCTCGGCCGGCGTTTGCGGCAGTGCACCGAATTTCTTGCGCCAGACCGCCTGCGCACGCGCCCATTCGGTCTCGCGGAGCTGCGCATTCACCTCTTCGACGAGCGTGTCGCCCACCGCATGTCGCTTCAGCTCGCTGACGATGCGTGCGACGCCGACACGCGACGCGCGACGATGCACGAGACTCTCGGCAAAGCGCGCATCGGACAGCCAGCCTTCCTGTTCCAGCGCATCGAGCACGGGATCGACGGATTCGCCTTCGCCGACGTAGGGCGCGAGCTTGCGCGCGAGTTCCGTGCGACTGTATTCACGGCGGGATAGATAGCCGAGCGCGCGGCCCTTCAGCGATCGTTGAGGCTTCGACGACTTGCGCTCGGTCGCGCCCGGAGCGTCACCTGATGCAGTGCTGGAAGAAGCTCCCGACGCGCGACGTGTGCGGCGCGGATGCTGGCTGCTGCGCGTATAGACATCTTCCCTGGCCGGCGCCGATGCATCGGCTGCGCGATCACCCGGGAAGCTGACACCGGAAACACGACGGCGGGAGCGGTCGTGCGCGTCGAACGATTCATCGTCGTCGAACGGATCGTCCGGTGCGGCAATCTCAAACGAAACGAGGGCATCGTCGGATGCCCTCGTCGCGGTGCGGTTCGCGGCATCGCTGCCTGCGCCCCGCCGATCGGCGCCCGAGGATCCGGTTCGCCGGCCGGAGCGACCCGCCGTTTCGGGCGCGTCGCTCTCCTCCGGCTCGCCAGCCTGACCTCGGCGCCCGACCATCACTCTTCTTCGTCCATCGCCTCGGCTTCGTCCTGGACTACACCGTCGGGCATGGTGACCACGCCAAGCGATTCGCGAATGCGGTTCTCGATCTCGCGTGCGATTTCCGGATTCTCGCGCAGGAATTCACGCGCGTTGTCCTTGCCCTGGCCGATCTTCTCGCCGTTGTAGCTGTACCAAGCGCCCGCCTTGTCGACGATCTTCGCCTGCACGCCGAGATCGATGATCTCGCCCTGACGCGAAATGCCTTCGCCATACAGGATGTCGAAGATCGCTTCGCGGAACGGCGGCGACACCTTGTTCTTGACGACCTTCACGCGGGTTTCGTTGCCGATCACCTCGTCGTTCTTCTTGATCGAGCCGATCCGGCGGATGTCGAGACGCACCGACGAGTAGAACTTCAGCGCGTTGCCGCCCGTCGTGGTTTCCGGGTTGCCGAACATCACGCCGATCTTCATCCGGATCTGGTTGATGAAGATCACCAGGCAGTTCGTGCGCTTGATCGTGCCGGTCAGCTTGCGCAGCGCCTGCGACATCAGGCGGGCCTGCAGACCCGGCAGCGAATCGCCCATCTCGCCTTCGATTTCGGCCTTCGGCACGAGCGCCGCGACCGAGTCGATGACGATCATGTCGATCGAGCCCGAGCGCACCAGTGCGTCGGTGATTTCAAGCGCCTGCTCGCCGGTGTCCGGCTGCGAGATCAGCAGCTCCGGCACGTTCACGCCGAGCTTCGCCGCATATTGAACGTCGAGCGCGTGCTCGGCGTCGATGAACGCCGCGGTGCCGCCCAGCTTCTGCAGTTCGGCAATGACCTGCAGCGTGAGCGTGGTTTTACCGGACGATTCCGGACCGTAGATCTCGACCACCCGGCCGCGCGGCAGGCCGCCGACGCCGAGCGCGATATCGAGACCGAGCGAGCCCGTGGACACGACCTGGATGTTCTCGGTCGCCTCGCCGTCGCCCATGCGCATGATCGAGCCCTTGCCGAACTGCTTTTCGATCTGGGCAAGCGCGGCGGCCAGCGCCTTGCTCTTCTCGGCGGTCATCCCGGAGCCCTTCTTGCTATCTTCCATGAATCGTCCTTTGCTATGATGAGCAGCGTCTGTTAGAGGCGCGCCACTTTCAAGCGCTGCCCACGAATGCAGACACTGTATAAAAAAACAGTGTTTTGTGCAAGCCCGCAATGCAGAGCGTTGTACACGAATAACTTCGGAGACAGCCGGCCGGTGCGAACGCCCCGCCGGCCATCGGTCAGCACCATGCGAATTCTCATCGCGGAAGACGACAGCATACTCGCGGACGGCCTCACCCGGTCACTCCGCCAATCGGGCTATGCGGTCGACCACGTGAAGACCGGTGTCGACGCCGATACCGCGCTGTCGATGCAGACATTCGACCTGCTGATCCTCGATCTCGGGCTCCCCAAAATGCCTGGGCTCGACGTGCTCAAGCGCCTGCGCGCCCGCAATTCCAACCTCCCCGTGCTGATCCTGACGGCCGCCGACAGCGTCGACGAGCGCGTGAAGGGGCTCGACCTCGGCGCCGACGACTACATGGCCAAGCCGTTCGCGCTCAACGAGCTAGAGGCGCGCGTGCGCGCGCTGACCCGGCGCGGTGCGGGCGGCGGCCCGACCGTCGTGCGCCACGGCTCGCTCGCGTTCGACCAGGTCGGCCGGATCGCGTATGCGAACGATCACGTGCTCGACCTCTCCGCCCGCGAGCTCGGCCTGCTCGAGGTGCTGCTGCAGCGGATCGGCCGGCTCGTGTCGAAGGAGCAGCTCGTCGACCATCTCTGTGAATGGGGCGAGGAAGTCAGCAACAACGCGATCGAAGTCTACGTGCACCGGCTGCGCAAGAAGATCGAACCCAGCGGCGTACGGATCTCGACCGTGCGCGGCCTCGGCTATTGCCTCGAGAAGGTCGCGCCCGCCGCGCCGGCCGACACGGCAGCGCCCCAGCCCGCGGTGGCCGGCACGCCGTTGCGCTGACCCCGGGCGTCGCCGCGATGGCCACGCCGGCCCATCCCCGCCATCCGACCGGCGCGCCGTCGTCGGCCGCCGACGAGGCGCGCGACGCGCGCTACGAGAACCCGTTCGCGCCGCCCGACGAAACCGATGCGCCCGAGGCCCCGCGCCCGCGCTCGTTGTTCGGCGAAATCCTCGACTGGATGCTCGCGCCGCTGCTGCTGCTGTGGCCGATGAGCATCGCCGTCACCTATCTGGTCGCGAAGACGATCGCGAACGGCCCGTTCGACCGCGCGCTCGAGACCAACGCCTATGTACTCGCGCGGCAGATCCATCCGGTGAACGGTGTCGCCGAGCTGACGCTGCCGGAGCAGACCCGCGATTTCCTGCGCGCGGACAACGTCGACAGCGTGTATTTCCAGGTGCTCGGCACGCGCGGCGAGCTGGTCGCGGGTGAAGCCGACATGCCGCTGCCGCGCGACGAGGACCGCCCGCCGCCGGGCGTCGTCATGTTTCGCGACGACCTGCTGCGCGGCAACGACGTGCGCGTCGCGTATACGACGGTCGCGCTGCCGCAAGCGGGCAGCCCGCAGCCCGTGCTCGTGCAGGTCGGCGAAACGCTGGACAAGCGCAACGCGCTCGCGAACGACATCATCAAGGGCGTGATCCTGCCGCAGTTCGTGATCCTGCCGCTCGCGATCCTGCTGGTCTGGTTCGGGCTGTCGCGCGGGCTCGCGCCGCTCAACGCGCTGCAGGCGCACATCCGCGCACGGCGGCCCGACGACCTGTCGCCGGTCGAGGCGCAGCGCGCGCCGCCCGAGATCGAGCCGCTCGTCACGTCGTTCAACGACCTGCTCGCGCGCCTCGAACAGAACATGGCGCTGCAGAAGCGCTTCATCGCCGACGCCGCCCATCAGATGAAGACGCCGCTCGCGGGCCTGCGCACGCAGGCCGAGTTCGCGCTGCGCCACCCCGTGCCGCCCGACGTGCAGCGCTCGCTCGAGCAGATCGCGACCAGCTCCGAGCAGGCCGCACGGCTCGTCACGCAGTTGCTTGCGCTGGCGCGCGCCGAGAACCGCGCGAGCGGGCTGACGTTCGAGCCGGTCGAGATCGCGACGCTCGCGCGGCGCGCGGTGCGCGACTGGGTACAGGCCGCGCTCGCGAAACGGATGGATCTCGGCTACGAAGGCCCGCCGGATCCGCCCGACGACGCGCGGCTCGACGTCGACGGCAATCCGGTGATGCTGCGCGAGATGCTCGGCAACCTGATCGACAACGCGATCCGCTACACGCCGGACGGCGGCCGCATCACGGTGCGCGTGCGCGCCGAGCCCGCGGCGGGGCTCGTGCATCTCGAAGTCGAGGACACCGGGCCGGGCATCCCGGCCGCCGAACGCGAGCGCGTCGTCGAGCGCTTCTACCGGATCCTCGGCCGCGAAGGCGACGGCAGCGGCCTCGGGCTCGCGATCGTGCGCGAGATCGCCACGCAGCACGGCGGCACGCTGACGCTCGACGATCACGTCTACCAGCACGCACCGCGCCTCGCCGGCACACTCGTGCGCGTCAGCCTGCCGCTGGCCGAAGCCGCCCCGGATTAACCCTGACGGGCGCCGCCGCAGCATGCCACGATTGAGCCAAAACCGGCGATTTAACAGAAAATCAAAGCACTTCACCGCACGATGGACGCATAAAACCACCGGTTCGGCGCGGGTTAACCTGCAGTCGTTTTGCACGCGCGAGTCAGTCGGCCGTAAGTTTCCGTACCAATAATCCTCGACAGGCCCGCCCACCCAAGGCGGCCGCACATCTATATCAAGGGACTTGGAGACGACTCATGGCAACGTTAGGCGGGCAAATTTCCCACTCGCCGATGACGGGCGAAGAGAAGAAAGTGATCTTCGCGTCGTCGCTCGGCACCGTGTTCGAGTGGTACGACTTTTACCTGGCCGGCTCGCTCGCGGCCTACATCAGCAAGAGTTTCTTCTCCGGCGTCAATCCGACCGCCGCCTTCATCTTCACGCTGCTCGGCTTCGCGGCCGGCTTCGCGGTGCGGCCGTTCGGCGCGATCGTGTTCGGCCGCCTCGGCGACCTCGTCGGCCGCAAGCACACGTTCCTCGTGACGATCGTGATCATGGGCGTCTCGACGTTCGTGGTCGGCTTCCTGCCCGGCTACGCGTCGATCGGCATCGCCGCCCCCGTGATCTTCATCGCGATGCGGCTGTTGCAGGGCCTCGCGCTCGGCGGCGAGTACGGCGGCGCGGCGACCTACGTCGCCGAGCATGCGCCGGCCAACCGTCGCGGCTTCTACACCGCGTGGATCCAGACGACCGCCACGCTCGGCCTGTTCCTGTCGCTGCTCGTGATCCTCGGCGTGCGCACGTTCATCGGCGAGGAAGCGTTCGGCAGCTGGGGCTGGCGCGTGCCGTTCGTCGCGTCGATCCTGCTGCTCGCGGTGTCGGTGTGGATCCGGATGCAGCTGAACGAATCGCCGGTGTTCCTGCGCATCAAGGCGGAAGGCAAGACATCGAAGGCGCCGCTGACCGAAGCGTTCGGCCAGTGGAAGAACCTGAAGATCGTGATCCTCGCGCTCGTCGGCCTGACCGCCGGCCAGGCCGTCGTGTGGTACACGGGCCAGTTCTACGCGCTGTTCTTCCTCACGCAGACGCTGAAGGTGGATGGTGCGAGTGCGAACATCCTGATCGCGATCGCACTCCTGATCGGCACGCCGTTCTTCCTGTTCTTCGGTTCGCTGTCGGACAAGATCGGCCGCAAGCCGATCATCCTCGCGGGCTGCCTGATCGCGGCACTGACCTACTTCCCGCTGTTCAAGGCGCTCACGCACTACGCGAACCCGCAGCTCGAGATCGCGACGCAGAAGGCACCAATCACGGTCATCGCCGATCCGGCCGCCTGCTCGTTCCAGTTCAACCCGGTGGGCACGTCGAAGTTCACGAACTCGTGCGACGTCGCCAAGAGCGCGCTCGCGAAGGCCGGCCTGAACTACGAGAACGTCGCGGCACCGGCTGGCGCGACGGCCCAGATCAAGGTCGGCGACACGGTGATCCCCGCCTATGAAGGCAAGGCGGCCGACGCGAAGGCGCAGGGCGCAGCGTTCGACAAGACGCTCGCGTCGACGCTGAAGGCGGCCGGCTACCCGGCGAAGGCGGACCCGGCGCAGCTCAACTGGCCGATGACGATCGTGATCCTGACGATCCTCGTGATCTACGTGACGATGGTCTACGGCCCGATCGCGGCGATGCTGGTCGAGATGTTCCCGACGCGGATCCGCTACACGTCGATGTCGCTGCCCTATCACATCGGCAACGGCTGGTTCGGCGGCTTCCTGCCGGCCACCGCGTTCGCGATCGTCGCGGCGAAGGGCAACATCTACTCGGGCCTCTGGTATCCGATCGTGATCGCGCTGGCCACGTTCGTGATCGGCCTGCTGTTCGTCAAGGAGACGAAGGACTCGAACATCTACGCGCAGGATTGATGGCGGCTGCGCAGCGGGGACGGTCGGCGGAAGGCCTCCTTCCGAGGACCGACTCCCGCCCGCAATGAAAGCCGGCATGGGCCGCCGGCAACTTTTTTCGGGAAAGATGGAAAAAGGTATTGACAGCCGGCCGGGTGATCGACATAATTCAAGTCTTCGGCGAATTAGCTCAGTCGGTTAGAGCGACGGAATCATAATCCGCAGGTCCGGGGTTCGAATCCCTGATTCGCCACCAAATGCGAGAGCCGCTGTTTCGAAAGAAACAGCGGCTTTTTCATTTGCATCTCCCGATGCGCCGGTTCCGCTTTCACGAGCCAGCTTTCGCCGCCCCTCAGTCGTGCATCAACACCGCCCTGCTTCACAGGCACAATGACGCCGTCCATCACACGGCCGACGTCACCCGATGATCCCGACCACCCCCGACAAGCCATGGCGCACCGCCGCTCTCGCACTCGCGGCCGTCGTGCTTTGCTATGCCGCCGCCGGTGCGCCGCCCCTCTCCCGCCTGCTCGACCCCGCCGTGATCGGCGAAGGCCTCGCCTTGAAGCCGATCACCTATCACTGGGTCAATCACGTCGACCGCGCGATCCCCGAGGCTAACCTGTTCGCCAGCCGCTTCTACGTGCTGGTGCTGGCCTCACTCAACGCCATGGCCGCGCTGTTTGCACTTGACGCCCACCGCAGCCGCAGGCGCTTCGCGCTCGTGCTCGGCTGGGCCGTCGTCATGCTGATCGTGCTCGTCAACGCGCAAATCCAGGCGCTTTACAACGTGGGCTGACCGATGAAGCAACGCATCATGATCGTCATCGCCACGCTGTTCACGCTGATCGGGCTCGTGCCCGTCGCCGGCACGTTCGTCAACCTGTCGACGCCCGACCAGTTGCATCGCCTGCTGAGCTACGACTACATGAGCTTCGCGGACGGCCGCGTCGAACGCGACCTCGGCGATTTCGCCAACGATTTCTACGTCGGCGCGGCGCTGATGCTCGTCGGCGGCACGCTCTTCATCCGGATCGAACGCACACGCACGGTCGCCCGCATCGTCACGTCGCTGCTGTTCGCGCTGCTCGCCTTCAGCCTCGTCTATGCGTGCCTGAATCCGCGCATCGGCAGACTGCCGCTCTGATCGGCAGCCAACCGCGCCGCCGATCGGGCACGCCGCCCCTGCGACGAGATGCGCGCGTTACTTCGGACGAACCGGCTCATAAACGCTGTCGATACGCTGATACGTATAGGAAATCTTCTTGTACTCAGGATCGTAAAGGCCCTGGTACGCGTGACGGCAAGCGTCATCCAGTTTCACCGGGTAACTCGGTGGCCATGCCGCAATGGGCTGACACCTGAAATCGTCGGCGCTCGTTCCATTCTTTCTGAAGCGCAGGATCATCAGGCTTTCCTGAATCTCCTGTGCCGCCTTCTCGTAGTACCCCTTGTTGTTCGATACGACGCCCACCGGAAAATAGTCTGATTCGAGGCCTTCGGCCATTTCCGGCTCGGCCACCATGACCGCCGCCTTGCGCAGATAAGCTTCCGCCGCAGCCGGATCCGACTCCATCAGGCGCTGCCCCTTGTATTGGTAGGCCACGGCCACGACCGGAAGCTGGCCGGGCGTCGGGTGCTCGCCCCACCACGCGATGATTTGATCGAGACTGCGCGCGAAGAGCTGCTTGTACTCACCGGAGTCGGACTGAGTCACGCGCAACGGCAACTGACAATTGACCACGCATCGCGCAACAACGGGCGGATCGCCCGCCTGCCACCGCTTCCAGGTTTCCTCTTCGCGCGCATTTTGCCTGTGATCGTCGATTGCACTGGACACCAATGCAACGGGCGCGACGGCCACAATCGCTGCGCCCCACGCAAGATTGCACGCCGTTGAATGATTGCTGGAAAACAGGTTGCTGCAGTCGCTCGAGCACGCGCCGAGCGCCAGCGCGCTGGTCAGGCACGCCAGGCGTCGAATGATCGTCATGGACTTCGGCACGGTTCCCCCTTGATCGCGAGTATTTCTTGTGGCCGCAGTCGCCCGGGCCGCAGCCTCACAACGAGATGTGGCACGCCGCGTCGCGAATTTAACGCATCACTCGATTAAAAGATAACTGCCGTGGTTGTCAGGGATTCGACCGCTTCACGCCGCCACCGCCCCTCTCTGCACCTTCGCCGCCTGCACCCCCACCCGCCCCCGCCAGTTCTCCCCCCCTTCCAGCGACGGCGTCGACTCGAACACCTCCGCGATCCAGTCGGCGAACACGCGCACCTTCTGCGACAGATGCCGGTTGTGCGGATAGACGATCGAAATCGGCTTCGGCTTCGGATTGCAGTCCGGCAGCACCTCGACCAGCGAGCCGTCGAGCAGGTGCGGCAGCACCATGAACAGCGTCGGCTGGATCATCCCGAACCCTTCGAGCCCGCACGTCACGTAGGCATCCGAATCGTTGACCGTGACGCTCCCGTTCATCCGCACCTCGAACGGCTTGCCGTCGATCATGAACACCCACGGAATCGCCCGCGCACCGTGGCTCGATCGAAAATTCACCGCGTGATGTTCGGCGAGATCTGCAATCTCGTGCGGCTCGCCGTGACGCGCGAGGTAATCGGGCGACGCGCAAGTCACGCGCTTGAGCATCCCGATCCGCCGCGCGACCATCGACGAATCCTCCAGCGGCCCGACCCGGATCATGCAGTCGATGCCCTCCTCGACCGGATCCACGTAGCGGTCGGAGAGCCCCAGTTCGAGCGTGATGTCCGGATAGCGCTGCCGGAAAATCGACAGCGACGGCAGCACGATGCGTCGCCCGAGCGAACTCGGCATGTGAACGCGCAACACGCCGCTCGGCTTGCGGTTACCGGTCTGGAAACTCGCGTCGGCCTCCGCGATCTCCGAGATGATCTTCATGCAGTGCTCGTAGTACGCCGCACCTTCCGGCGTCAGCGACAGCCTGCGCGTCGTACGATGCATCAGGCGCACGCCGAGCAGCGCCTCGAGATTCTGGATGATGGTCGTCACCGACGCGCGCGGCATCGCGAGCGTGTCGGCCGCGCGCGTGAAGCTGTTCGCGTCGACCACGCGGGTAAAAACTTCCATTGCCTGGATTCGGTCCATGCTGCTCCCCCTTCGAATCGCCAACGGAACAGAATAGAGCGCACGACGGGCGCGGCACAAGTCCCCACCCATTGTTCTCTGATCCTGAATAGTTTCGGCGTTTCGCACTGGAAAGCGATCGATTTCCGTCCAGTCCCACGCGGCGATCGTTCCGGCCCCGCCCGATCACGGTCGCACGCCGCGCATCACCGCACGAATCGCTCGCGATACCCCTGCGGCGACACGCCCAGCACGCGCACGAAACAGCGGCGCAGCGTCTCCTCCGAGCCGAAGCCGCAACGCGCGGCGATCCGCTTGACGGGCCACGCCGTTTCGCCGAGCAGGCGTTGCGCGGCCTCGACGCGGATCTGCTCGACCGCGCGCGCGGGCGTGCGGCCGGTTCCGGCGCGATAGTGGCGCACGAAGCTGCGCTCGCTCATGCGCACGCGCTCGGCCAGCGCCGGCACCGACAGGTCGGCCGTCAGGTGCTCGGCCATCCATGCGTGCAGTTCGCCGAACCGGTCGTCGGTGCGCTGCATCGACAGCATCGTGCTGAACTGGGCCTGCCCGCCCGGACGCTTCAGGAACACGACGAGTTCGCGCGCGACGTCGAGGGCGGTCGCGCGCCCGAGATCCTCCTCGACCAACGCGAGCGCGAGATCGATGCCGGCCGTCACGCCGGCCGACGTCCACAACGCACCTTCGCGGATGAAGATCGGATCGGATTCGACGCGCACATTCGGATAGCGTGCCGCGAATTCGTCGCAGCGCGCCCAGTGCGTGACCGCACGCCGCCCGTCGAGCAGGCCTGCCTCGGCGAGCAGGAAGGCGCCGGTGCAGACCGATGCCACGCGCCGCGTGCGCGCCGCCTGCTGCCGCACCCAACGCACCAGCCGCGCATCCTTCGATGCCGCATGCACGCCCTTGCCGCCGGCGACGATCAGCGTGTCGGGATGGCGCGCAGCCGCGCGCAGCGATTCCGCCATCACGACCAGACCCGACGACGTCTCGACGGGCCCCGCCTCGGCCGCGATCACGCGCGGCGCATACGGCGCCGGCTCGCCGCGCTCCTGCGCCAGCTCGTTGACGGACGCGAACACCTGCAGCGGCCCCGACACGTCGAGCAGTTGGGCACGAGGGAACGCGAGGACCAGGATCGAACGCGGGGCGGCAGGCATGATGATTGGCTGAAAAAGTGGGTGATATGGCAATTTCGCCAAACACTACGCGCCTAGAATCGACCTGTCCATCCCGTACAAGCTACGGCCCGCCCCATCCAATCGGAGTCTTCGCATGTCCCTGCATATCGGCTTTCTCGTGTTTCCGGGCGTCCAGCAACTCGATCTCACCGGCCCGCACGACGTGCTCGCGTCGCTGCCCGACGCCACCGTTCATCTGGTCTGGAAGTCGCGCGACGCCGTCGCGTCGAGCAGCGGGCTCGCGCTCGCGCCGACCTGCACGTTCGACGACTGTCCGCCGCTCGACGTGATCTGCATTCCGGGCGGGATCGGGATCAACGCGCTGCTGCTCGATGCCGAAACGATCGCGTTCGTGCAGCAGCGCGCGGCCGCCGCGCGCTACGTGACGTCGGTGTGCACGGGTGCGCTGCTGCTGGGCGTGGCCGGCCTGCTGCGCGGGCAGCGCGCGACGACGCACTGGGCGTTCCACTCGCTGCTCGAACCGCTCGGCGCGGTGCCGGTGCGCGAGCGCGTGGTGCGCGACGGCAACCTGATCACGGGCGGCGGCGTCACGGCCGGCATCGACTTCGCACTGACGATCGCCGCGGAGCTGGCCGGCGAAGAAGCAGCGCAGGCGATCCAGTTGCAACTCGAGTACGCGCCGGCACCGCCGTTCGATGCCGGTTCGCCCGACACCGCACCGGCAGCGGTCGTGAAGCGCGTCACCGAGCGGTCGGCGGCGGGTTTCGCGACGCGCAAGGCGACGATCGAACAGGCGCTGCGCGCGATGTCGCGCTGAATGCCGACGCCGGAAAATTGACTTGAACGCTCGAAGACTGGAAGACGAGAACGACGCGCATTCGCGCGGGAGAACACATCGATGAACATCATCCGCAGCGCGGCGTTCACGGCGGACCGCGCGTGGGGCGCGCTCGACATCGCGAACCTGAACGGCATCACGGTCCGCCTGCACTGGACCGACCAGCCGTATCGGTGGCACGTCAACGACGGCGAGGAAGTGTTCGCGGTGCTCGACGGTCGCGTCGAGATGCGCTACCGAGAAGCAGGCGCCGAGCACGCGACGGTGCTCGAAACGGGTGACGTGTTCCACGCATCGGCCGGCACCGAGCACGTCGCGCATCCGCTCGGCGAAGCACGCATCCTCGTGATCGAAACCGAAGGCAGCGTCTGACGGCCCGCGGCCGGGTGTCGATGCCGCGCGGATGGCAACCGCCGCCTCCGCGCGGCCGGTTTCACCCGGTGATCGTCCCGGTGGCCTGCGACGCGATCAGCTTCGGCTGCGGCGTGCACAGGCACTGGCACAGGTCGTGTTCGAGCGCGACGACCTTGCCCATCACGGTCATCGTCCGCTCGCCGCCGTCGGACACGATCACGCCCGGCGACTTGCAGGCGGCGCAGAACACCGCTGCGCCGAGATAGGCGAGTTCCCGTCCGTCGAACGACGAATTGGCGATCCCTTCGAGCACGACGCCGCCGTGGTCGGTCGTGTCGCCCTTCAGAATGAATTTGCGGCTCATGTTGTCGGTTCTTCCCTCGGAAATGCCGTGCGACGCGGCAGCGCGCAGGCAGTCGGAATCTGCCCGTCGATCGCGGGCGTCCCGCGAGCATATCACCGCCCGCCGCAGCCGCCTCCCGGATCAGGACCCGTGCCGAATGCCGCCGGCGCCGCCATTCAGACGAACAGCGCGAGACACAGCGCGGCGCCGCAGAGATACGTGCCGAGCGCACCGACGAAACGCACGGGATTCGGGTCGGCCATCGTCGGCCACGCAAGCAGGCCGATCACGAGCAGGCAGCGGCACGCGGTCGCCGCGACGATCAGCGCCAGAATCGCGCGCGATGGATCGTGTGTGCCGAAATAGAGAAACAGCACCGCGAGAAACGGCGCGTATTCGGCCGTGTTGCCGTGCGCGCGCACGATCTTGTGCAACCCGTTCGCGGGATCGGGCGCGCACCCGGAACCGGTCGTGCACCGGAAGCGCGTGACGGACACGACGAGCCCGAGCCCGAACAGCAGCAGCCCGAGAATGGCCGTGCAACCGAGCGCGACGGGGTGGATCGGCATGGGACTCCCGGCAAACGCGGAAATGCGCCGCAGATCCAATGATCGTACCCGTGACCGACACACGCGACCATCACGGAAACCCTCAGCATCGCCGTGCGCCGGACACAATTTTACGGTCGGGTTCCGATCCCAATTGTCGCTCCGCCGCGCCGCACGAAACCTGTGCATTGTCCCCGCCGACCCAGCCGTCCGGCCTGCCCACGACGCACCCCGCCGTACGACGCCCCCGGCACGAAACGCGCATACGTTACGCGGCAACGGCATGCACCACCGCAATGCAACGCGGGTGACAGCGCGTCGCGGGCACGCGCGTTGCGCCGACGCATCTCGGTAGTGAACGCCCTTGGCAGCCCGCTGCGGAGGACTACACTAATCCTTAATGGGGTGCGGCCGGAGCCCGCGCCTTCAGGGAGACGCCGCCATGAATCGGCCGCTGAATCGTATCCTGCCGCGCGTGACCGGTCCCGCATCGGTCTGGACGTGGGTCAAGTGGTCTTTGCTGGCCGCGCTGCTGATCGCCGTGGCGATCGTTGCGCGACTCGTGCAGAGCGAGATCGAAACGTCCCGGCTGCAGGCGCACTACCTGTCCGAGCTCACCCGCGATGTCGGCTACACGGTCGAGACGGGCCCGAGCGATCACATCCGCTTCCCCGCGAACGGCCCCTACGACCAGCGCCTCGGCTACGCGATGATTCCGGCGTTCCAGGAGCGGCTGCTCGCGCGCGGCTTCGTCGTCAGCAAGCAGGCGCGCGATTCGCAGCGGATGCTGTCGCTCGGCGAACGCGGGTTGTTCCTCCCGTTTGAAGAAAAGGACCAGGCGGGCCTGATGCTGTTCGACTCGACCGGTGCGCCGCTGTTCGCGACCGTGTTCCCGCAGCGCGTCTACGCCGACTTCGACCTGGTGCCGCGCGTGGTGGTCGATTCGCTGCTGTTCATCGAGGATCGCTACCTGCTCGATGCGAACGAACCGAACCGCAACCCGGCGATCGACTGGGGGCGCTTCGGCCGCGCGGTCGCCGACCAGGCGCTGCACGTCGTCGACCGCCACCAGGCGCGTCCGGGCGGCAGCACGCTCGCGACGCAGATCGAGAAGTTCCGCCATTCGCCCGAGGGGCGTACCGCGACGCCGCCCGAGAAGCTGCGGCAGATCGCGTCCGCGTCGGTGCGCGCATACCTGAACGGCCCGCAGACGATGCTCGCGCGCCGCACCATCGTCGTGCGCTACCTGAACTCGGTGCCGCTCGCCGCACGGCCGCATATCGGCGAAATCACCGGTATCGGCGACGGTCTCGCCGCGTGGTACGGCCGGGACTTCAACGACGTGAACCGGATCCTGTCCGCGCCGACGACCGGCGACAACGTCGACGAGCAAGGCAAGACGTTCCGCGAGGTGCTGTCGCTGATCATCGCGCAGCGCGCGCCGTCGTACTTCCTCAACCGCGGCTACCCGGCCCTGCAGAAGCTGACCGACAGCTATCTGCGGCTGCTGTCGAACGGCGGCGTGATCTCGCCCGCGCTGCGCGACGCCGCGCTTGCCGCGCAGATCGAACGCAGCGCGCCGCCGGCCGCCGCCCACGTGCAGTCGTTCGTGTCGCGCAAGGCCGTGACGTCCGCGCGCGCGTCGCTGCTGTCGGCGCTCGGCATCAGCGACCTGTACCAGCTCGACCAGTTCGACCTGCAGGCGACCAGCACGCTCGACAACGGCGTGCAGCAGGCGGTCGCCGAACGGCTCGCCCAGGCGTCGACGCGCGACGGGGCGCAGAAGGCCGGCCTGTACGGTTTCGAGATGCTCGCGCCGAAGGACGACCCGTCGCACCTCACCTACAGCTTCACGCTGTACGAACACCGCAACGGCGCGAACCTGCTGCGCGTGCAGACCGACAGCGTGAACGAGCCGTTCGACGTGAATCGCGGCGGCCGCATCAACCTCGGCTCGACCGCGAAGCTGCGCACGCTGATCACGTACCTGCAGATCGTGTCCGACCTGCATGCGCGCTACGCGAACCTGTCGAACGCAGAGCTGGCGCGCGTGAAGCCCGACCCGATCGACGGGCTGTCGCACTGGGCGCTCGACTACCTGTCGCATACGCGCGACCGCTCGCTGCAGGCGATGCTCGACGCGGCCGTCGAACGCAAGTATTCGGCGAGCCCCGACGTCTTCTACACGGGCGGCGGCGCGCAGGTGTTCTCGAACTTCGAGAAGTCGGACAACGGCCGCATCCTGACGCTGCACACGGCGTTCGAGCATTCGGTCAACCTCGTGTTCGTGCGGCTGATGCGCGATATCGTCCACTACGAGACGCTGCAGGCGGCCGGCCCGTCGTCATCGTGGCTCGGCGATCCGGGGCAGCGCCGGCATTACCTGCAGCAGTTCGTCGACGGCGAAAGTCAGGTCTACGTGAAGCGCTACTACACGCGCTATGCGGGCAAGGCGCCCGACGACGCGCTCGCGCTGATGCTGAAAGACGTGCGCAAATCGCCGCCGAAGATCGCGACGGTGCTGCGCAGCGTCGCACCGAACGAATCGCTCGCATGGTTCGACGCGCAGATGCGCGTGCAACTGAAGGGCACGCCGGCCGCGACGCTGTCAGACGACGATCTTGCCAAGCTCTACGCGAAGTACGCGATCGACCGCTTCAACCTCAACGATCGCGGCTATATCGCGAGCGTGCATCCGCTCGCGCTGTGGACGCTCAACTACCTGCGCGCGCATCCGTCGGCGTCGCTCGCCGACGTCCAGCGCGACAGCCGGGATACGCGTTTCTACACGTACTCGTGGCTGTACAAGACGCGCTACCACGCGACCCAGGACCGTCGCATCCGCCGCATGGTCGAGCTGCGCGCGTACGCGGAAATCACGAAGTCGTGGCGCGCGCTCGGCTACCCGTTCGCGGAAGTCACGCCGTCGTACGCGGCCGCGATCGGCGCATCGGGCGACCAGCCCGACGCACTCGCGAAACTGATCGGCCTGATCGCGGACGGCGGCCAGAAGGCACCGACCGAGACGATCACGCGACTCGACTTCGCGAAGGGCACGCCGTACGAAACGCACTTCGAGCGCGCGGTCGCCCGGCCGCAGCCGATGCTGTCGCCGGAGATCGTCAACGTGGCGCACACGCTGCTGCGCGACGTCGTGCTCAACGGCACCGCGCGCCGCCTCGCGGGCGGCTTCACGCTGCCCGACGGCAAGACGCTCGACGTGTACGGCAAGACGGGCACGGGCGACCAGCGCTTCAACGTCTATGCGCGTGGCGCGCGACTGATCGAGTCGCGCAAGGTGAACCGCAGCGGCACCTTCGTGTTCGTGCTCGGCGACCGGTTCTTCGGGGTCCTGACCGCCACGGCGCACGAGCCGTATGCGGCGCGCTACGACTTCACGAGCGCGATGGCCGTGCAGTTGCTGAAGTCGATGGCGCCGGCGCTCGCGCCGCTGATCGAGCGCCCGGCCGGCACGCGCACCGCGGGCCCCGCCCCGCAGGCGGAAACGCCCGCGCCGGGCGCCGCGACCGCGCCGCAACCGTCCTGACGGCCGCGCGTCCGTCCGTGCGCCGACGCGCCGCTCAGTGCGAGCGGCCGTCGTAGTGCGTGACCGGCAGCGCGTCGATATCGACATCCTCGAGACAGCGCACGTTGATCGCAGCCATCGCGGTGCCGTTCGGGTGGACGCCCTCGCCGAACGGGTGAATCCCGCAGCGCTTGCAGAAGCGGTGCTGGATCACGTGCTTGTTGAACATGTAGGTGGCGAGAGCGTCATCGGGCGTGAGAAGCGTCATGTGGTCGCGCGGCACGAACCACATCAGCGCGCCCTTGCGCCGGCAGATCGAGCAGTTGCACGCCATCACGCCCTGCAGGTCGCCTTCCGCCTCGAACTTCACGTCGCCGCAGTGACAGCTTCCGCGATAAAGCATGGTCGTCTCCCGGTGCGGCCCGTGCGCATCGACGGCGCCCCGGCGGAACACCGTTGGCCGGGCCGATCCAAGCGGGTACAGTAGCGCGCACATGCACCGCACGCAATGTCCGAGCGGCGCCCGTCCCGACCCTGTCCAAACCAAGGAAAACCGTCATGCTCGAACTGCGCCCCGGCTGCGAATGCTGCGACAAGGACCTGCCGCCCGATTCGGCGGATGCACGCATCTGTACGTTCGAATGCACGTTCTGCGCGACCTGCGCCGACGACGTGCTGAAGGGCCGCTGCCCGAACTGCGGCGGCGACCTGGTCGTGCGCCCGCGACGGCCGGCGAGCCTGCTCGCGAAGTACCCGGCGTCCACCGAACGCATCCACAAGCCGGGCGGCTGCGCGAACGCCTGACGGCCCCGCCCCTCCCGTCACGACATCTCGATCCGTGCGCGCGTCACCGCGAGCAGCGCCGCCATCGCGCGGCGCGCACCGTCCTCGTCGCGCACGCGGATCGCGTCGCTGACGGCCGTGTGCTCGGCGAGCGACGCGTTGTACACGTCCGCGCGGCGCGCATTCAGATGCAGTTGCGCCTCGAGCGTGCGATCGATCAGCGCGCCGAGCGGCACGAGCAGTTCGTTGCCGCCGGCTTCGAGCACGCTCAGGTGAAAGCGCAGGTCGGCGCGCACCCATTCGTCGACGTTGCGCGCGGCGGCCATCGCGCGCGCCGCGCCGTCGATCGCGTCGAACGTCTCCGGCGTATGCATGCGCGCGGCAAGCGCGGCCGCGTACGGCTCGACCATCTCGCGCATTTCCTGCAGCTTCAGCGCGAACGCGATCGGCGGCGCGACACGCGCATACCAGTCGAGCAGGTCGGCGTCGAGCAGGTTCCAGACGCCGCGCGGCCGCACGCGCGTGCCGATCTTCGGCCGCGACTCGACCAGCCCCTTCGACGTGAGCGTACGCAGCGCCTCGCGCAT
This sequence comes from Burkholderia sp. AU27893, assembly GCF_002223205.1. NCBI lineage: Bacteria > Pseudomonadati > Pseudomonadota > Betaproteobacteria > Burkholderiales > Burkholderiaceae > Burkholderia > Burkholderia sp. AU27893. The sequence continues at coordinate 479,850 of NZ_NKFD01000002.1, forward strand.
CACCGTGCGGCTCACGCCGTACATTGCCATCAGGTCGGGCTCCCTCGGCAGCAGCGACTCGGGCGGGTAGTCGCCGCGCAGGATCGCCGTGGCGAGCCGGAAGGCCGTTTGTCCATGCAGGTCGCGTCGAATGATCGTTCTCCGTTATGCCGGTGCCCGGGCGCGCCGGCTGCCCACTATCTGCACAATAGTGCTATTAATACTATTTTTTATCGGGCTGCGCTAGGATAACCGTGAAAGCACGCGACCGTGCGCCGCGCCCGACTGCCCGCGCCGGTCAACCCTGGAGACTCGCACCGTGAAAATCACCCGCCTCGAAACCTTCGTCGTCCCGCCGCGCTGGCTGTTCCTCAAGATCGAAACCGACGAAGGGATCGTCGGCTGGGGCGAACCGGTCGTCGAGGGTCGCGCGCACACGGTCGAGGCCGCCGTGCACGAACTCGCCGACTATCTGGTCGGCAAGGATCCGCTGCTGATCGAGGATCACTGGCAGGTGATGTACCGCGCGGGCTTCTACCGCGGCGGCCCGATCACGATGAGCGCGATCGCGGGCGTCGACCAGGCGCTGTGGGACATCAAGGGCAAGCATCACGGCGTGCCCGTGCACGCGCTGCTCGGCGGCCAGGTGCGCGATCGCATCAAGGTGTATTCGTGGATCGGCGGCGACCGGCCGAGCGACGTCGCGAACAATGCACGCGCGGTGGTCGAGCGCGGCTTCAAGGCCGTGAAGATGAACGGCTCCGAGGAGCTGCAGATCGTCGACACCTACGACAAGGTCGAGCAGGTGATCGCGAACGTCGCGGCGGTGCGCGACGCGGTCGGCCCGCACGTCGGGATCGGCGTCGACTTCCACGGCCGCGTGCACAAGCCGATGGCGAAGGTGCTCGCGAAGGAGCTCGATCCGTACAAGCTGATGTTCATCGAGGAGCCGGTGCTGTCGGAGAACGCCGAGGCGCTGCGCGACATCGTCAACCAGACCAACACGCCGATCGCGCTCGGCGAGCGGCTCTACTCGCGCTGGGATTTCAAGCACATCCTCGCAGGCGGCTACGTCGACATCATCCAGCCCGATGCATCGCACGCGGGCGGCATCACCGAGTGCCGCAAGATCGCGACGCTCGCGGAGAGCTACGACGTCGCGCTCGCGCTGCACTGCCCGCTTGGGCCCATTGCGCTCGCCGCGTGCCTGCAGCTCGACGCGGTCAGCTACAACGCGTTCATCCAGGAGCAGAGCCTCGGCATCCACTACAACCAGGGCAACGACCTGCTCGACTACCTGCGCAACCCCGAGGTATTCCGCTACGAGGACGGCTTCGTCGCGATCCCGCAGGGCCCGGGGCTCGGCATCGACGTGAACGAGGAGAAGGTGCGCGAGATGGCGAAGACAGGGCACCGCTGGCGCAACCCGGTGTGGCGTCACGAGGACGGCAGCGTCGCCGAGTGGTGAGCGCGATGCGCGGCGCGCGGCTTCGGCGCGCGCGGCCAGTATCGATTCGAGAACGGCTGCCGACGGGCAGCCGTTTTTGCATGCGCGGTGCGGCGCCCGGCACGAGCCGGGTGCGCGACGGCGGCCTTGTAGCGCGCCGCGCGCGCCCTGCCGTCAGCCGATCGCCGCGAACCCCGGCACGCTGAACGACAGCACGGCGGCCGCGACGAACACGCCGATCATCGTCAGCGCCTCGAGATGCAGGATGTTGCGGAACGTGTGCGCATCCTCGGTCGACGCGGTGCGGCGCAGGCGCGGCAGCGCCGCGAAGCGGTTCAGGCCGCCGAGCACGAGCGCGAGCGCGACGAGCAGCAGCTTCAGCAGCAACACGCGCCCCCACGTACTGCCGTCGAGCGGCGCGAGCGAACCGCCGAGCCCGCGGAGCGCATTGAGCGCGCCGGTGCCGAGCACGAAGACGACCGCGACGATCGACGTGCGCGACAGGTGCTGGCCGATGCGGATCAGCGCGCCGCGCGCGACCGACGACCCGAGCGCCGGCAGCACCGTGAGCCCGCCCGCGAGCACGAGGCCACCCCACACGGCCGTTGCGAGCAGGTGCAGCGTCTGCACGCCGACCGCCGCGGACAGCGCACCCGTATCGGCCGCATGGCCGAGCGACGCCTTGCCGGCCGCGACCACGATCACCGCGAGCCACAGCACCGCGTGTGCAACCGGGCCCTCCGGCTTCGCCAGCGCGACGATCGCAAGCACCACGGCGCCGGCGAACGCGACGCTCCACGCGAAGCCCGTATGCGTCTGCATCAGCATCACGGGAATCGCGGCGAACGCGCCGCCGAGCCCCGCCCCGCTCATCGTCGCCGCCTCGTAGACGAGCCAGCCGAGATCCGCGAGCACCAGCGCCAGCGCCGCCGCGACCAGCGAATGTTGCGCGCGCAGCCACGCGGGATGCGACGGCGCGACGACCGGACGTGCGCCGTCCTTGCCGAGCCATGCCTTGAGCAGCGCCGAGCCGACCGCCATCGCGAACGCCGCGTCCATCAGCGCCGCAAGCGCGACCTGACCGATCCACAAGCTGTCGAACTTCATCGCGCACACCCTCCCGACAGCGGCAGGCCGACGAGATGGCAACAACGGGATGGACAGCGTGAGGAAGGCAACGGCACGGTAGAAAACGTCATCGATGAATCCGGAAACGGGAGAAATGACTGGACCTGCGGCGGAGGCGGCGCCGCGCGACCCGCGAGTGTACGGTCTTCGATGGGGAAAACGCACGCCGGTTCACACCGACACGTCGCAATGCGCGTCAAATTGTCGCAAGTCGCAAACGGACAGGAACCGATGACCTTTTGCCAAATAGCCGTCATTACCCATCGATGATAGAATGCCGCGTCGCAGCAGCCCGGCTGCCTTGCCGTCATGCGCCGAGCCGATCGTAGCCCGGACAACAGGTCCCCGTCGAATAAACATGGAGTCTCGTGTGTCTTCAAGACGCCTCTTCCGTCCGCTGCTCGCCGTTCTGATGTTCGGCGGCGCGGGCCTTATGAGCGCTGCCCAAGCGCAGACCAAGCCCACGGAGCAAGCGCACGCCCAGCAGGCGCCGCTCAAGGCACCCGATACCATGGCCGAGCGTGTGCGCGGCTGTACGGCCTGCCATGGCGTCCACGGCCAGGGCACGGACAACGACTACTTCCCGCGTCTTGCCGGCAAGCCGGCCGAGTACCTGTACAACCAGCTCGTCAACTTCCGTGACGGCCGGCGCAAGTACCCGCCGATGAACTACCTGCTGACGTACCTGAACGACGACTACCTGCGTGAAATGGCCGAGCACTTCTCGGCCGAACGCCCGCCGTACCCGACGCCGGCGAAGCCGACGCTGCCGGCCGCGACGCTCGCGCGCGGCAAGCAGCTCGTCACGCAAGGCGACCCGTCCCGCAAGCTGCCGGCCTGCGTGGCCTGCCACGGCGCGACGCTGACCGGCATGCAGCCGGCGATCCCGGGCCTGGTCGGCCTGCACGCCGACTACCTGAGCGCGCAGATCGGCGCATGGCGTTCGGGCAACCGTCACGCGAAGGCGCCTGACTGCATGCATGAAGTCGCTTCGAAGCTTTCCGACGAAGACGTGACGGCCGTGACCGCATGGCTTGCCGCGCAACCGGCGCCCGCCAACCCCGTGCCGGCCCCGGCGCGTTCGATGAAGACTCCGCTCGCCTGCGGCAGCGAACCGCAATAAGGCAAGGGAGACAGACACAATGAAACGCAAGTCCCTGTTTGCACTCTCGGCCGTCGCGATCGTCGCGGCTGCCGCCCTCGTGCCGGTCCTGTGGCCGGGCAACGACACGCTGCACGGCGCCTCCGCCGTCGCAGCCACGCCGGCCGACCAGGCCGCGCTGATCAAGAAGGGCGAATACCTCGCGCGCGTCGGCGACTGTATCGCGTGCCACACCGTGCGCGGCGGCAAGTCGTTCGCGGGCGGCCTGCCGATGGCGACGCCGTTCGGCACGATGTATACGCCGAACATCACGCCGGACGACAAGGATGGCATCGGCAAGTGGACGTCGGACGACTTCTACCGCGCGATGCACACCGGTCGCTCGAAGGACGGCAGCCTGCTCTACCCGGGCTTCCCGTTCGCGAGCTACACGAAGGTCACGCGTGCGGATTCGGACGCGATCTACGCGTACCTGCGCTCGGTCGCGCCGGTGTCGGTGCCGAGCCGTCCGCATGAACTGAAGTTCCCGTTCAACAACCGCAACCTGCTGATCGGCTGGCGCACGCTGTTCTTCAAGGAAGGCGAATACAAGCCGGATCCGACCAAGTCGGTCGAATGGAACCGCGGTGCGTACCTCGTCGAAGGCCTCGGCCACTGCTCGATGTGCCACACGTCGATCAACATGATGGGCGGCCCGGTGACGGGCTCGGCATTCGCCGGCGGCCTGATCCCGCTGCAGAACTGGTATGCGCCGTCGCTGACGAACGACAAGGAACTCGGCCTCGGCGACTGGCACGTGCAGGAGCTGTCCGACCTGCTGCAGGCCGGCGTGTCGCAGAAGGGCGCGGTGTTCGGCCCGATGGCGGATGTGGTCCACAACAGCCTGCAGTACATGACCGACGAAGATACGCGCGCAATGTCGACGTACCTGAAGTCGATCCCGCAGAAGGCTGAAGCGCCGAAGAACATGCAGTACGAGCCGTCGAAGCAGTTCGGCAACGCGCTGTTCGAGCAGGGCAAGAAGATCTACGCGGACAACTGCGCGACCTGCCACGCCGAAAACGGCGCGGGCAAGCCGCCGGCGTATCCGCCGCTCGCGGGCAACCACTCGATCATGATGGAATCGGCCGTCAACCCGATCCGCATGGTGCTGAATGGTGGCTATCCGCCGAGCACGTTCAAGAATCCGCGTCCGTACGGGATGCCGCCGTTCGCCCAGTCGCTGTCGAACCAGGAAGTTGCGGCGGTCGTCACGTATATCCGGGTATCGTGGGGCAACAACGGTACGCCGATCTCGCCGCAACAGGTGAGCGACCTGCGTTCCGCGCCGCTCGACTAAGAAGCGGCTGACACAAACGGGGCGCGGCTGCGGGAAACCGCGGCCGCGCCCTTTTGCATTTTGCGATGTCACCTCCCGCGCGGGCCGCGCGCGACGTCGCCGATCATAAAACTGAAGAGTGGTATCTATGTCTTTCGAATCTCTCGGCTTGGCCGAACCGCTGGTCAAGGCGGTCAACGAGCTCGGCTACACATCGCCGACCCCGATCCAGCAACAGGCGATCCCGGCCGTCCTCGGCGGCGGCGACCTGCTCGCCGGCGCGCAGACCGGCACCGGCAAGACCGCCGGCTTCACGCTGCCGATCCTGCAACGCCTGCATATGTTCTACGCGGAACATCGCGGCGCGAAGCGCGCAGTGCGCGCGCTGATCCTCACGCCGACGCGCGAACTCGCCGCCCAGGTCGAGGAAAGCGTCCGTGCGTACAGCAAGTACCTGAAGCTGCGCTCGACCGTGATGTTCGGCGGCGTCAGCATCAACCCGCAGATCGATGCGCTCAAGCGCGGCGTCGACATCGTCGTCGCGACGCCGGGCCGCCTGCTCGATCACATGCAGCAAAAGACGATCGACCTGTCGGACCTCGACATCCTCGTGCTCGACGAAGCCGACCGGATGCTCGACATGGGCTTCATCCACGACATCAAGCGCGTGCTCGCAAAGCTGCCGCCGCAGCGCCAGAACCTGCTGTTCTCGGCCACCTTCTCCGACGAGATCAAGGCGCTCGCCGACAGCCTGCTCGACTCGCCCGCGCTGATCGAGGTCGCACGCCGCAACACGACCGCCGAAAGCGTCGCGCAGAAGATCCATCCGGTCGACCGCGACCGCAAGCGCGAGCTGCTCACGCACCTGATCCGCGAACACAACTGGTTCCAGGTGCTCGTGTTCACGCGCACGAAGCACGGCGCGAACCGGCTTGCCGAGCAACTGACGAAGGACGGCATCAGCGCGATGGCGATCCACGGCAACAAGAGCCAGTCGGCCCGCACGCGCGCGCTGGCGGAGTTCAAGAACAGCACGCTGCAGGTGCTCGTCGCGACCGATATCGCCGCACGCGGGATCGACATCGACCAGCTGCCGCACGTCGTCAACTTCGACCTGCCGAACGTGCCGGAAGACTACGTGCACCGGATCGGCCGCACGGGCCGCGCGGGCGCGACCGGCGAAGCCGTGTCGCTCGTGTGCGTCGACGAGAAGCAGCTGCTGCGCGACATCGAGCGGCTGATCAAGCGCGAGATTCCGCAGGAAGTGATCGCGGGCTTCGAACCCGATCCGAACGCGAAGCCGGAGCCGATCCAGCAGCGCCGCGGGCAGCAACAGCCGCGCGGCGGTGGCGGTGGCGGTGGCGGTGGCGGCGGCAATCGCCAGCCGCGCGCAGGCGGCTCAGGCCAGCCGGCCGCGAAACGCGACGGCAATGCGCAACCGAAGGCGACGACCCAGCAGAAGGCCGCGAAGCCGCGCACGCAAGGGCAAGGTGGCGCCGGCGGTAACGGTGGACGTCCGGCCGGTGGCGGCAACAGCGCGCGCCCGGCGAACGGCAATGCCGCGCACGCGAACCGCAACCGCTCGTCGCGCAGCGGCCAGCGCGGTCACTGAAGCCGTGCGGCTGCGCGCCGCAGGTGCTCGACCTGGCGTTGCCAGCGCGCGAGCACCTCGGCGCGCGCCCCTTCCAGCGTGAACGTGACACCTGTCGCGAGACGCGCATAGCCGACCCGCTGCGCATCGCCATGCGCGATCGTCGCAGCGAATCCGGCCAGTCCGCCGAAGTCTCCTTCGAGCGGCGCCATCCTCAATTGGGCCTGAAAGAACGCGCCGTCCGCGACCAGCGTCAACGCGGCCAACCGCCGTTGCGCGATCGCGCGCGCCGCACGCGATTGCGGCCAGAGCGCCAGCAGCAGCGTGCGCGCATCGTGTGCATAGATTTCGCCGACGCCGAGCAGCGTCGTGCGCAACTGGCCATCGTCGGTCGCGACGATCAGCGACGCGGCGAAGTCGGCATGACGCTCGAGCGCGGTACCGTCGAACAACGAGACGACGGCCGGCGGCCACGCGTCGAACGTCCATTGTTCGAGCGCGTGGCGATGGGTATCGGTCATGATGGCGTGGCCCCGGTGGAAAGCGGATCAAGAAGCCGCAGCATACGCGCGTCGGGCCGCGCCGCGGCGCTCAGCGCAGGAACACGTGCCGCGTGATCTTCGTGAGCGGATAGTGAACGCCCGGCTGAATCTTCGCGGGCAGGTCGAGCGGCTTGAGCAGCATCTTCACGCACATGTCGGCCGACAGGTTGCGCCGCACGAGCGTGCTGATGCGCGCGGCGCGTTCGCGGTTGTACTGGCTGTCGCCGACGCGATCCGGATAGCGCACCGCGAACACGTGGCGCAGCGCGATCTCCGAATCCTCGTTCTTGATTTCCATCACGCGGCGCGCCAGCGCGCCGAGCACCGCAAGGCGGCCATTGCCTTCGACCTGGTTGTACTTCTTGAAGAACTTGAAGAAGTGCTTGTAGTGGCGTACTTCGTCAGTGCGAATGTTGTCGGTGATTTCCTTCAGCACGGGCTCGTCCGAGCACTCGTTGATCGCGCGATAGAGCGTGGCCGTGCCCGTCTCGACGACGCAGCGCGCGACCATCTCGAGCGCGCGGGTCTTCTCGAACGCCTCGACCTTGCAGGTCTGCGAATACTCGGCGAAGAAGTTCGCGAACGCGGTATCCCAGTCGAACTCCGGCCACACGTGCGCGATGTACGCCTTCAGCGCGCGCCCGTGCTGCAATTCTTCGTGCTCCCATGCATTGTTGAGCCATGCGGAGACTTCCGGATCGTCGTTGAAGAACTGACTCAGATTGCTCGTGTAGAGATCCGAGCCGCTTTCGATGAACGACGACGCGCACAGCAGCAGCAACAGATCCTCGTTCGCGGCGGCACGTTGACGATCGATCCGGTTCAGGTCGATGTCCTCGATTCGCCACGGCATCACATGCGTCGTTTTGGTGTCCATGGTAGTGCGCTCCCAGTCGTCGCGCGGGGCCGGCCCATGCCTTCGGCACAGGCGCCGGCCATCCCGCAGGCGGCGTTTTACTTGCGTTTATAGTGGATTGGTCCGGCCGAACCATGCTGGCATCTTAGCCGGACTTTGATGTTCATGCTTCAAAGCACTGACCATACCCGACAAGCGCAGTTCCACGGCGTCTGTTGCCGTTCGTTAGACGAGTCCTTCAAACCGCTTGCGCCCGCGCGGTGATACGGCTTGCCGCAAACGAAACGGGCGGCCGATCGGCCGCCCGCGAAGCACACGACATGCCGGCGAAAGCCGCCGGGAATCCGTCAGAAACCGGCCGCCAGACCGTCGCGCCGGCTGTCGCTCGCGGCCACGTAGCCGCGCTCGCGATCGTCGCGATCGAGACGCCAGATGAACTGCCCCGAACCGAAATCCATGTAAGGATCGTCGATCGACTTGATCGTATGGCCGCGTGCGGCCAGCGCATCGACGGTCGCGCGATGCATCGTCGCCTCGACGTCGAGCGTGAAGTCGCGGTTGACCTTCCAGCGCGGCGCATCACAGGCCGCCTGCGGTTGCTGCCCGTAGCCGAGCATCCGCACGACGGTCTGCAGGTGCCCTTGCGGCTGCATGTCGCCGCCCATCACGCCGAAGCTCATCACGGCCTCGGTCCGGCCGTCGACCTCCTCGGTGACGAATGCCGGGATGATCGTGTGGAACGGCCGCTTGCCGCCCGCGACGACGTTCGGCGAAACCGGATCCATCGAGAAGCCGTGCCCGCGGTTCTGCAGCGCGATGCCGGTACCGGGCACGACGAGCCCCGAGCCGAAGCCCATGTAGTTCGACTGAATGAAGCTCACCATCATCCCGCGCTCGTCGGCCGCCGACAGGTAGATCGTGCCGCCCGAATGCGGCCGGCCGGCGGCGAAGTGCGTCGCGCGCGCGGGATCGATCAGTTTCGCGCGCTCGGCGAGATACGCGTCGTCGAGCATCGCCTCGGGCGTGACTTCCATCGCGCGCGGATCGGCGACGTAGCGATAGACGTCCGCGAACGCGAGCTTCATCGCCTCGATCTGCAGATGCTGCGAGTCGACCGAATCGACTGGCCATTCGGTCACGCCCGCGTGCTCGGCGATCCCGAGCGCGATCAGCGCGGCGATGCCCTGCCCGTTCGGCGGAATCTCGTGGATCGTGTGACGGCCAAAGCGCTTGCCGATCGGCTCGACCCATTCCGGCCGGTATGCCTGCAGGTCGGCTGCGGTCAGCGCGCCACCGCCTTCGCGGGAGAACGCGGCGATGCGCTCGGCGAGCGCGCCCTCGTAGAACGCGCGCGCCCCCTCCTTCTGCAGCGTGCGCAACGTCTGAGCATGGCCCGGCAGGCACACGCGCTCGCCCACCTGCGGTGCGCGGCCGTGCGGCATGAAGGTGTCCGCGAAGCCCGGCAGCCCCTTGAGTTCCGGCACCGCGGCCGCCCACTTGTGCGCGACGATCGGCGGCACCGCATAGCCGCGCTCCGCGATCTCGATCGCCGGTTCGAGCAGGTCCGCGAACGGCAGCGAACCGAACTTCGCATGCAGCGCTTCCCAGCCCGCGATCACGCCCGGCACGGTGACGGTATCCCAGCCGCGCGTCGGCTTGTTCGCGATGCCGTTGCCCGCCTCGCCGTGGCGCTTGCGGAAATAGTCGACGTTCCAGGCGGCCGGTGCGACGCCCGACGCGTTCAGCCCGGACAGCCGCTCGCCGTCCCACACGAGCGCGAACGCGTCGCCGCCGAGCCCGCACGACACGGGCTCGACGACCGTGATCGCGGCCGCGGCGGCCAGCGCCGCATCGACCGCGTTGCCGCCCTTCCACAGCATCCGCAGCCCGGCCTGCGCCGCGAGCGGGTGCGACGTCGACACGACGTTGCGCGCGAACACCGGGATGCGGGTCGTCGGATACGGGTTGTGCCAGTTGAAGCCAGTCATCGGTTCCACCTCGTCGAAAGCTGAATGATCGCGCCGGACGCGCCCTCCGCGTGCGCGGGCAATCCGCCATTGCAGCGCGATCGGCACAATCGCACAAATTCATTTGTCACATGAATCCATACGATTTCCGCATGAATATCAGGTGCGCATGCGGGCCGGGCCGGCTGAACGCCGTTGCCGCCCTTACAATACCCGCTCCGTCTCACGACACGACCATCGAGCCATGACCCGAGATCCCCGCCTCACCCTCAACGCGCGCCAGCAGGAATTGCTCGAATGGGTGCAGCGCGACGGCTTCGTGACCGTCGACGATCTCGCCGCGCACTTCGCGGTGACGCCGCAGACGATCCGCCGCGACGTGAACTGGCTCGCCGACCTGAACCTGCTGCGCCGCTACCACGGCGGCGCGAGTCTGCCGACCAGCTCGGAGAACGTGTCGTACACCGCGCGCCAGCGGATGTTCCACGACGAGAAGCGGCGCATCGCGGCGCTCGCGGCGTCGCACATTCCCGACCAGGCGTCGCTGTTCATCAACCTCGGCACGACCACCGAGGAAGTCGCACGCGCGCTGAACCGCCACCACGGGCTGCACGTGATCACGAACAACCTGAACGTCGCGTCGATGATGAGCGGCTACCCCGACTGCGAGGTGCTGATCACGGGCGGCATCGTGCGGCCATGGGACAAGGGGATCGTCGGCGAACTCGCGATCGACTTCATCCGCCAGTTCAAGGTCGACTACGCGATCATCGGCACGTCGGCGATCGAGGCCGACGGCACGCTGCGCGACTTCGACACCCGCGAGGTGCGCGTGGCCGAGGCGATCATGCAGCATGCGCGCACCGTCTATCTCGTGACCGACCATTCGAAGGTCGGCCGTCCCGCGCTGGTGCGCCAGGGTCACCTGAGCCAGGTGCACGCGCTCTTCACCGACAAGCCGCTGCCGCCCGAGATGGCCGATACCGTGGCGGCCGCCGGCACCCAGGTGTACGTCGCCGAGTGACGGTTCCGATGCTGCACCGCACCCAGAACTTCAAGTGAAATCAAGAAGTTGGCGTCGCGAGCAAACCGCTTGCGCGCGGCCCGGCTGTCAAAGGGAAAATTAACGGGGCACGATTTGTCGTTGCCTGCGCGCTCGACTAGACTCCAGTTCCCCGGCCTATTTCGACCGTTCCGCCTGTGCCAGGGCGCGGACGAATGGCATGGCCGGCGAATACAGCTTTCCCCCCAAGCCATACCCCGATGGGTATCGCGCGTCGGCCCGTGCGCCGGCTGCGCGGGCTGACTGGTCGCCATGGAGAGAACGATGCTGAGTCCGCATGAATTCGCCACGCTATTGCTTGTGAAGGACGCTCCCGATCAAACCCACATGGATCGGGACGAAATCGACGCACTGCTCGAACAGCAGCTCGTCCGTCTGGAAGGCCTCGGTTCGGGACGCAAATACTGCGTGACCGAAACCGGCGACGCCGCGCTGCGATCCATCAAGTACCGCTATTCGTAAAACCACACCATTCCTGACCTGACCGCGCCGCCCGGATGCCGGGCCGCGCGGTCACTCCCGCTTCTCTCCCACCGCCCCGCCGCAGCCTGCTTCAGCCGCCGCGCAGCGTCGGATCGACCGCCGCCCGCCAGCTGATGGCCTGCGCCCGCGCACCGTTGAAATACGCGATCCAGCCGGCACGCGCCGCCGCGTCCGGCGCCGCATAGTGCGTCGAAAGTTCGTTTACGAACGCACAATAGTTCGCCTCGGTCAGGCCGCGATACCGTTTCGCCACGTACGCGTCATACAGCGTCGAGTAGACCGGCTGCGCGTCCGGGCCCCAGTCCCGCGCCGTGCCGCCGCACGACGTCTGCAGGTCGGCGAACGACGGCGTGCGCCAGTTGCCGGCGAGCGGCGGCATCCCGGCAGAGCACCCCGCCAGAAGGACGGCGCACGCGCCGGCCCACATCCCAATACGCATGATTCACCTCGTGAAACGGTCGATTTCGCCAGTATCGTCCGGGATCGCGCCGCGCGCTACTGGCCCCGCTTTATCGAACTTTACTTTTTCGATTTCGTTCGTTAAATTTCGAATTCGAACATTTTCTGTTCAACCCTTTCCCTCAGACGATAAGGACAGCAGGTGACCCAACCGAATCGCTACGATCTGCTCGTCGTCGGCGGCGGCATCAACGGCGCGGGCATCGCGCGCGATGCGGCCGGCCGCGGCCTGTCGGTCATGCTCTGCGAGCAGGACGATCTCGCGTCGCACACGTCGTCGTCCAGCACGAAGCTGATTCACGGCGGCCTGCGCTACCTCGAGTACAACGAGTTCGGGCTCGTGCGCAAGGCGCTGCAGGAGCGCGAGACGCTGCTGCGCGCGGCGCCGCACATCATGTGGCCGCTGCGCTTCGTGATGCCGCACATGCCGAACCTGCGTCCGGCCTGGCTGATCCGCATCGGCCTGTTCCTTTACGATCACCTCGCGAAACGCGAACTGCTGCCCGGCTCGCGCGGCATCGACATGCGCCGCCATGCGGCCGGCGCGCCGCTGATCGATTCGATCAAGCGCGGCTTCGTCTATTCGGACGGCTGGGTCGACGACGCGCGCCTCGTCGTGCTGAACGCGATGGATGCGAAGGAGCGCGGCGCCCAGATCCTGACGCGCACGAAGCTGGTGTCCGCCGAACGCCGCGGCGACGAATGGGAAGCGCAACTGCAGCACGCCGACGGCTCGATCCGCGTCGTGCATGCGCGTGCGATCGCGAACGCGGCCGGCCCGTGGGTCGGCGACGTGCTGAAAGGCGCGCTCGGCCGCGGCGCGCACCACAGCGTACGGCTCGTGAAAGGCAGCCACATCATCACGCGCCGCCTGTTCGATCACGACCACGCGTACATCTTCCAGAACCCGGACAAGCGGATCATCTTCGCGATTCCGTACGAACACGATTTCACGCTGATCGGCACGACCGACGTCGAATACACGAACGATCCCGCGAAGGTCGCGATCGATCGCGACGAGACGCAGTACCTGTGCGATTCGATCAACCGCTACTTCAAGCGCAAGATATCGCCGGCCGACGTGCACTGGACTTACTCGGGCGTGCGCCCGCTACTGGAAGACGAGAACGCCGCGAACGCATCGGCCGTCACGCGCGACTACCGCCTCGAGCTGGACGACGGCGCGGGCGCCCCGCTGCTGTCGGTGTTCGGCGGCAAGATCACGACGTTCCGCAAGCTCGCGGAAGAAGCCGGCGACATGCTGTGCCGCGCACTCGGCCGCGACGCGAAGACCTGGACGGCCGGCGTCGCGCTGCCGGGCGGCGACATCGCGAACGCGAAGTTCGACGCATTCGCCGATACGTTCGCCAAACGCCATGCGTGGCTGCCCGCCGCGCTCGCCCGCCGCTATGCGCGTGCCTACGGCACGCGCGCGGAGCGCGTGATCGACGGCGCGAAGTCACTCGCCGATCTCGGCACCGAAATCGCACCGGGCCTCTACGACGCCGAACTGCGCTACCTGCGCGACGCCGAATGGGCGACCTGCGCGCAGGACGTGCTGTGGCGCCGATCGAAGCTCGGCCTGCACGTCGCGCCCGGCACGCTCGACGCGGTGACCGCCGCGGTCGACGCGTGGTTCGCCGCCGCGCACGCGCCGCATGCCTGAGCGGAATGCAGTTGCAGTTGCTTGACCGACGTTGACTCACCGACGCGCCGCCCACATGCGGCGCGCATCACAACTAAGCCAAATCCACGGATGGAGATGAGAGACATGCAGGATCAGTACATCCTCGCGCTTGACCAGGGCACCACGAGTTCCCGCGCGATGCTGTTCGATCGCCAGGGCAATATCGTTTCGATCGCCCAGAAGGAATTCGAGCAGATCTACCCGCAACCCGGCTGGGTCGAGCACGACCCGCAGGAAATCTGGTCGACGCAAGCCGGCGTCGCCGCCGAAGCCGTCACGCGCACGGGCCTGAACGGCACGTCGATCGCCGCGATCGGCATCACCAACCAGCGTGAAACCACGATCGTGTGGGATCGCGAGACGGGCCAGCCCGTCTACAACGCGATCGTCTGGCAGGATCGCCGCACGGCCGACTTCTGCGATTCGCTGAAGGCGCAAGGCTTCGAGGCGAAGGTGCGCGCGAAGACCGGCCTGCCGATCGATTCGTACTTCTCGGGAACCAAGATCCGCTGGATTCTCGACAACGTGCCGGGCGCACGCGAGAAGGCGAAGCAGGGCAAGCTCGCGTTCGGCACCGTCGACAGCTGGCTCGTGTGGAACTTCACGAAGCACGAACTGCACGTGACCGACGTGACGAACGCGTCGCGCACGATGCTGTTCAACATCCACACGCGCGAGTGGGACAACGAACTGCTCGACATGCTCGACATCCCGCGCAGCATGCTGCCGGAGGTGAAGGCATCGTCGGAAATCTACGGCCACACGAAGACCACCGTGTTCGCGTCGAAGATCCCGCTCGCGGGTATCGCGGGCGACCAGCAAGCCGCGCTGTTCGGCCAGATGTGCACGCAGTCCGGCATGGTGAAGAACACCTACGGCACCGGCTGCTTCCTGATGATGAACACCGGCGACAAGCCGATCGAATCGAAGAACAACCTCGTCACGACGATCGCCTGGCAGATCGGCGACAACGTGCAGTACGCGCTGGAAGGCAGCATCTTCATCGCGGGCGCGGTGGTACAGTGGCTGCGCGACGGCGTCGGCATCATCAAGTCGGCCGCTGAAATCGAAGCGCTCGCCGCGAGCGTGCCGCACACCGACGGCGTCTACCTGGTGCCCGCGTTCGCCGGCCTCGGCGCACCGCACTGGAACGCGCGGGCGCGCGGCTCGGTGTTCGGCGTCACGCGCGGCACGACCTCCGCGCACCTCGCACGTGCGGCGCTCGATTCGATCGCGTACCAGTCGCTCGACGTGCTGGCCGCGATGGAAGCCGATTCGGGCATCAGCATCGGCGAGTTGCGCGTGGACGGCGGCGCGAGCGCGAACGACCTGCTGATGCAGTTCCAGGCGGACCTGCTCGGCGTCGACGCGGTGCGTCCGCAGATCACCGAGACGACCGCGCTCGGCGCGGCCTATCTCGCGGGCCTCGCGATCGGCTACTGGAAGAACCTCGACGAAGTGCGCGACCAGTGGCAGCTCGATCGCCGCTTCTCGCCGTCGATGCCGAAGGAGCACGTCGAACGCTGCATGTCGGGCTGGCAGCGTGCGGTGCGTGCCGCGAAGGCATGGGCCGACGACGCCCAGTAATCCCAAGCAATCCAGACGAAATACAACAACACCGGCGGACCGCGCGATGCGCGAGTCCGCCGTGACTCAAGAGAGACAAACAATGTCACCTTATATTGCAGAGTTCATCGGCACAGCGATCCTCGTGCTGCTCGGCAACGGCGCGGTCGCAAACGTGCTGCTTGCAAAGACCAAGGGCAAAGGCGCGGACCTGATCGTGATCGTGATGGGCTGGGCGATGGCCGTGTTCGTCGCCGTCTACGTGACCGCGTCGTTCAGCGGCGCGCATCTGAACCCGATCGTCACCATCAGTCTCGCGCTCGCGGGCAAGTTCGCGTGGTCGAAAGTCGGCGGCTACGTCCTCGCGCAGATGCTCGGCGGGATGGCCGGCGCGCTGCTCGTGTGGCTCGCCTATCGCCAGCACTTCGCGAAGGAAGCCGATGCGGACCTGAAGCTCGCGGTGTTCTGCACGGCGCCGGCGATCCGCAGCGTCACGCACAACGTGCTGACCGAAGCGATCTGCACGTTCGTGCTGATCCTCGGCGTGCTGTACCTCGCGTCGCCGCAAGTCGGCCTCGGCGCGCTCGACGCACTGCCCGTCGGTCTGCTCGTGCTCGGCATCGGCATCTCGCTCGGCGGCCCGACCGGCTATGCAATGAGCCCCGCGCGCGACCTGTCGCCGCGCATCATGCACGCGCTGCTGCCGATCCCCGGCAAGCGCGACAGCGACTGGCGCTATGCATGGGTGCCCGTCGTCGGTCCGCTGCTCGGCGGCGCCGCGGCCGCCGGCCTGTACCTGCATCTGCACACGACGATCTGATCGTCGCTTGACCGAAACGCGCGGCGATTTTCGCCGCGCGTTTTGCTTTCCTTCCTTCGTTCGCCTTCCCTCGGGCTTCGCCGCTTCGTTTCCGCTGCCGGTCTCACTCGGCCGATATCAGCGACTTCAGCTTCACCCTCGCATCCGCGACAGCCCACGGGTTCACGTCGATCCCGCGCTCGACCAGCATTCTCGCCACCCGCATGTCCTTGACGAACCCCGACACGCGGCCGAAACCGCATGCGGCGACGAACCGCGCAAGCGGGCCGCCGCCGGACGATCGGCACCCCACCCGGACGAGACGCAGTCAGCGCGCGACCGCGTCGGGAAAATTTGCCGACGCGTCGCGCGGCGTGTGCGCGAATACACGTATGATGGCGAATTGATCTGTGTCGCCGACCTCCCGCTTTTTCACCACCATGCTCGATCACCTCATCTGCGACTGCGACGGCGTGCTCGTCGACAGCGAAATCATTGCCGACCGCGTCCTGCTCGACACGCTGTCCGCCACGTTTCCGAATCTCGATTTCGAAGCCGCCGCCAAGTCGGCGTTCGGCCAGCAGACGTCGCGCTTCCTGGCGGGAATCGAATCCCGCTTCGGGATCGAGATGCCGGCCAACTTCATCGAGACCATCGAGCACAACATCGAGCGCGCGCTGGCGCAATCGCTCGCGCCCATCTCCGGCGTGCGCGACGCACTGCTGAAGGTGAGCCTGCCGGCGGCCGTCGTGTCGAACAGCCGGCTCGCGCGCGTGCGCAGCTCGCTGAAGCGCGCGGCACTCACCGAGATCTTCGGCGATCGCGTGTTCAGCTCCGAACAGGTGGCGCGGCCGAAGCCCTACCCCGACGTCTACCTGCATGCGGCGCACACGCTCGGCGTCGCGCCGGAGCGCTGCATCGTCGTCGAGGACAGCGTGTCGGGGCTGAATGCCGCGCGGGCGGCTGGCATGAAGACGATCGCGTTCGTCGGCGCGAGCCACATCCCCGACAACTACGCGGACGCGCTGCGCGCGATGGGCATCACGCGGATCATGCGCAAGATGGACGAACTGCCGGCGTTCGTCGAAGCCGGCATGCGCGGCGAATTCGGGGACGTACAGTCCTGATGGTCGTTCCGTCCCGATCAGGCTGATCGGGACGATCCGGCGTGCGCCGGTTCACGCACGCCGTGCAACGGGCGCTCGAACGCGCCCGCCCTTCCTTTCCCTCAGGCCGGCTCGCAGCAGCGCTCGCGCGCGGCGGCCAGCGCCTCGCGAAACTCGACGAGTTCCGCGATCGTGAGCATCGGCAGCCCGTGCTGTTGCGCGAAACGCTCGACATCGTCGCCGCGCGTCATCGTGCCATCCGGATTCATCAGCTCGCACAGCACGCCGGCCGGCTTCAGGCCCGCGAGGATCGACAGGTCGACCGTGCCTTCGGTGTGACCGCGGCGCGCCAGCACGCCGCCCGGTTGCGCACGCAGCGGAAACACGTGGCCCGGGCGCACGATGTCGTGCGGCTTCGCCCCTTCCGCGATCGCCGCGCGGATCGTCGTCACGCGATCGGCCGCCGATACGCCCGTATGCACGCCTTCGCGTGCCTCAATCGACACGGTGAACGCGGTGCCGTTGCGGCTCTCGTTGGTCTGCACCATCGGCGGCAGCTCGAGCGCACGCACGGTCTCGTCGGTCAGGCACAGGCACACGATGCCGCTGCATTCGCGGATCAGCAGTGCCATCGTCTCGGGCGTGATGCGCTCGGCGGCAACGATCAGGTCGGCTTCGTTCTCGCGGTCGTGGTCGTCCTGCAGCACCACGGCACGGCCTGCGCGCATCGCTTCGAGCGCGGCGGCGATGCGCGGCGGCACCGGTTCGGAATCCAGCAACGGGAGATCGGCAAAGGCGTCGGCGGGGGCCGACGAAACGGACATCAAGGACATGTGAAACGCTCCTCGCAAATACGATTTGGGCGAAAAACGTTTCAGGGCATTGCAAACAGACAGAACGACAACCCGCTTCGCACACCTGGCGAAGCGGCCCTGACGGACATGACTATCTGCACATCTTCTCTCATCCGGACTATGACCGTCGGCTCTGGCATTCGACCAGATCTGCTGACCCCGCGCGGATGCGCGGGCGCTCGCGGGCTCGCCGGCTTACGCCAGCCTACCGCCGGTGGGGAATTACACCCCGCCCTGAAGACGCACTGATTTGCCGGATGGACCAACCCCATCGACGGCGGGCCAAGCATACAACAGCTGCGCGCTCGGCGCAGCGGACACGGCCTAAAACCTTACTGACGACCTCGTCTAACGGCATCGTCCAAACGGCCGACGGACGACCCGCGGTCTCGTCCTAACGACGAGCACGCGGCCCGCTTCCGTACGGCCTGCGTTGCGCGGTCAGCCGGCCGCGTGCGCGGCATGTGCCGCATGCGCCGCATCGGGCACGAGCCAGCGCGGCGGCACCTCGGGGCTCACCGTCACGCGGAATGCGCGCGCCTCGCTGTCGCCCGGGTTGCGCAGGCTGTACGGCTGGTCGGCATCGAACACGATCGCGTCGCCGGTCGCGAGCAACTGGCGGCGGTCATGCACGCTGACTTCGAGCGTGCCCTCGCTGACGACGAGGTTGACCGTCGTGCCGGGCGCGCGGCGGGCGCCGGGCTCCGTATGCAGCGGCGCGATCCGCAGCTCGTGGAACTCGGCCGCGGCCGGCTCGCCTTCCGGGTACAGCGCCCGCGCCGAGAAGCGGCCGTTCGAGCTAACGACCCGCGACGCGCGCTCGGCTGCCAGGTGCTCGAAGCCGTTCACCGCATGGCGGCGCAGGAAGGCGGCGACCGATACCTTCAGCGCCGCGGCGATCTTGCAGAGCACCTTGATCGACGGCACGCTGCGCGCCGACTCGATCTGCGCGAGCATCGCGCGCGACACGCCGGACAGCCGCGCGAGCGCATCGAGCGACAATTGCCGCTCGGCGCGCAACCGCGCGAGGTTCACGCCGACGACCTGTTCGAGCACGTCGAGCGACGCGGACGCCCGCGCATCGGCGGCATTGCCGGATTCGAAGGAAGACACGTCGCGCACGAGCGCCAGGGATGAAGACATAGCATTGCCTCCGGGCCGCGGTGCAGCCCTGCGTATGGGGTAAGCCGGGATCGGAATCGGGTTGCGCCAGCAACGGCGCGTATCGAGACGCTATCACCCGGTCTT
Source organism: Burkholderia sp. AU27893 (assembly GCF_002223205.1). Lineage (NCBI taxonomy): Bacteria > Pseudomonadati > Pseudomonadota > Betaproteobacteria > Burkholderiales > Burkholderiaceae > Burkholderia > Burkholderia sp. AU27893. The sequence continues at coordinate 499,045 of NZ_NKFD01000002.1, forward strand.
GCACCGGCAAACGAAGTTATCTTCACACCGTTATCAGCATCGCGGAGGAATGCGTTCCCCGCGAACCTTTTCCCGCCGCTATCGCGTCGTGCGGGCGCCGCGCGTTGCACCGCTCATTGCACCGCTCATTGCGCCGCCGGCGCCGTCCCGCGCGCCGGCCCGCGCGCGTCGAGCCGCATCGCGAACCCCGTGACGACGAGCGCCGCGAACGTTACCGCGACGGCCACCCACGGCAGCGCATCGAGCGCCAGGCCGTGTTCCAGCGCAAGGCCGCCGAGCCACGCGCCGAGCGCATTGCCGACGTTGAACGCGCCGATGTTCAGCGTCGATGCGAGATGCGGCGCGCTCGCGGCCTTCTCGACCACGTGGGCCTGGAGCGGCGGCACCGTCGCGAATGCGGCGATCCCCCATACGAACACGGTGACGGCCGCCGCGACCGGGTGGTGGCTCGTCTTGGCGAACACGACCATCACGGCCATCAGCGCGACGAGGATCGCGATCAGCGACGGCATCAGCGCGCGGTCGGCGAGCTTGCCGCCAAGCGTGTTGCCGATCGTCAGCCCCGCGCCGAACAGCACGAGGATCAGCGCGACCGCGTGCGGTGAATAGCCCGACACGGACTGGAGAATCGGCGCGATGTACGTGAACACGACGAACACGCCGCCGAAGCCGAGCACGGTCATCAGCAGCGCGAGCCACACCTGCGGCTCCTTCAGCACGCGCACTTCCTGGCCGAGGCCGACCGGCCCGCTGTCGTGGCGGTTCGGCACCAGCGCGGCGACGCCGCCGAGCGACAGCACGCCGAGCGCGGCGACGATCCAGAACGACGCGCGCCAGCCGAGCAACTGGCCGACGAAGGTGCCGAACGGCACGCCGAGCACGTTCGACAGCGTGAGTCCCGTGAACATCAGCGCGATCGCGCTCGCGCGCTTGTCGGCCGGCACGAGCGACGCGGCGACCACCGCGCCGATCCCGAAGAACGACCCGTGCGCGAACGACGTGACGACCCGCGCGACCATCAGCATCGCGTAGCCGGACGCGGTCGCGCACAGCACGTTGCCGACGATGAAGATCGCCATCAGCCACTGCAGCGCGGCCTTGCGCGGCATGCGGCTCGTCAGCACCGCGAGCAGCGGCGCGCCGGCCGCGACACCGAGCGCGTAGCCCGTGACCAGCAGGCCGGCCGACGGCAGCGACACGGCTAGGTCGCGGGCGACCTCGGGCAGCAGGCCCATGATGATGAACTCGGTGGTACCGATGGCGAAGGCGCTGATCGCAAGCGCCAGTAACGGAATGGGCATGACGTTCTCCGGAAGGCGGCGGACGCGGCGCCAGTCCGATGCCGCACCGCACAAGAAAGCGGGATGTGCGCGCATTGTCCCGAAGACGCCTATATTTGATAATTGGCGTGGCATTTGAACCATTTTCAAATATTTTTGGAAAATTGCATGGACCGACTGGGCGATATCCGGCTGTTCGTCGAGGCGGCCGAACTGGGCAGCCTGTCCGCCGCCGGGCGCAAGCTGAACCTCACGCCGGCCGCCGCGAGCGCGCGGCTCGCGAAGCTCGAGGCGAAGACCGCGACGCGGCTGTTCGAACGGTCGACGCGGCAATTGCGGCTCACCGACGAGGGCAAGCTGTACCTGAACTGCTGCCGTCAGGCGCTGCAGGCGCTCGACGACGCGGACGCGATGCTGCAGGAAGGCCGCAACGTCGTGAGCGGCAAGGTGCGGCTGTCGTCGACATCCGATTTCGGCCGCCACCAGCTGCTCGACTGGCTACACGAATTCACGACGCTGCATCCGGGCGTCACGTTCTCGCTGACGGCGTCCGATTCATCGTCGAATCTGTGGCAGGACGAAATCGATCTCGCGATCCGCTTCGCCGCGCCGCCCGACGGCGCGCTGATCGCCCGCCGGCTCGCGACCAACCGGCGCGTGCTGTGCGCGGCGCCGTCGTTCGTCGAACGCCATGGCGTGCCGGCCGACCCGCACGATCTGGCCCGATTTCCCTGCAACGTGATCACGATCGCGTCCGGCCCGATGAACACCTGGCACTTCACGCGCGGCGACGAAGTGCAGATCCACACGGTGCCCGTGTCGACCGCGTTCGAGACCAACGACGGCGGCCTCACGCGCGAATGGACGCTGCGCGGCCACGGCATTGCGCTGAAGTCGCTGTGGGACATTGCCGACGACGTCCGCGCGGGCCGGCTGCGCGTGCTGCTGCCCGACTGGCGGCACCAGGACGCGCCGCTGCATGCGATCTATCACAGCAAGCGCTACATGGCGCCGCGCGTGCGCGTGCTGCTCGACTTTCTCGCCGAACGCTTCGCGCGCGAGGAAGCCGCGCTCGACGACCTGCTGAACACGTGCCGCTGACGGCCGGCCCACCATCATGCAGGGTCGGAACGTGAAAACCGGCGTCGCGTACCCGCAACCGGCCGCCCGTCCGTCGGGGCCCGAAAAGCTATAATGGAAGGCTTCCCCGACGGCCTTTCCTGTCCGATGCGCGCGATCCGCGTGCAGCGCACGGCCGTCCCGATTCACCTTATAGACGACGCCCCCAGGTCAACCACTGCGAACGGCGAACCCCCATGACCAAGAAAGTTTACGTAAAGACCTTCGGCTGCCAGATGAACGAGTACGACTCGGACAAGATGGTGGACGTGCTGAATGCGGCCGAAGGCCTCGAAAAGACCGATACGCCGGAAGACGCGGACATCATCCTGTTCAACACCTGCTCGGTGCGTGAAAAGGCACAGGAGAAGGTGTTCTCCGATCTCGGCCGCGTGCGCGAGCTGAAGGAAGCGAAGCCCGGCCTGCTGATCGGCGTCGGCGGCTGCGTCGCGAGCCAGGAAGGCGCATCGATCGTGTCGCGCGCGCCGTACGTCGACCTCGTGTTCGGCCCGCAAACCCTGCACCGCCTGCCGCAGATGATCGACGCACGCCGCGAGAGCGGCCGTGCGCAGGTCGACATCTCGTTCCCCGAAATCGAGAAGTTCGACCACCTGCCGCCCGCGCGCGTCGAGGGGCCGAGCGCGTTCGTGTCGATCATGGAAGGCTGCTCGAAGTACTGCAGCTACTGCGTGGTGCCGTACACGCGCGGCGATGAAGTGTCGCGCCCGCTCGACGACGTGCTGACCGAAGTGGCCGGCCTCGCCGACCAGGGCGTGCGCGAAGTCACGCTGCTCGGCCAGAACGTGAACGCGTATCGCGGCGCGCTCGCGGCCGGCTCGTCGGAAATCGCCGATTTCGCGACGCTGATCGAATACGTCGCCGACATTCCCGGCATCGAGCGGATCCGCTACACGACGTCGCACCCGAAGGAATTCACGCAGCGCCTGATCGACACCTACGCGAAGGTGCCGAAGCTCGTGAGCCACCTGCACCTGCCCGTCCAGCACGGCTCCGACCGCATCCTGATGGCGATGAAGCGCGGCTACACGGTGCTCGAATACAAGTCGGTGATCCGCAAGCTGCGCGCGATCCGCCCGGACCTGTCGCTGTCGACCGACATGATCGTCGGCTTCCCCGGCGAGACCGAGGACGATTTCGACAAGATGATGGCGCTCGTGCACGAGATGCGCTACGACACGAGCTTCTCGTTCATCTACAGCCCGCGCCCCGGCACGCCGGCCGCGAACCTGCATGACGACACGCCGCGCGAAGTGAAGCTCAAACGCCTGCAACATCTGCAGGCGACCATCGAGGAGAACGTCGCGCGCATCAGCGAGTCGATGGTCGGGAAGGTCGAGCGGATCCTCGTCGAGGGCCCGTCGCGCAAGGACCCGAACGAACTCGCGGGCCGTACCGAGAACAACCGGGTCGTGAATTTCCCGGCGCCGCTCGCGTCGCACCCGCGCCTGATCGGCCAGATGATCGACGTGAAAATCAACCACGCGTACCCGCATTCGCTGCGCGGCGAGCTCGTGCTCGTCAGCGACGACGCGAGCGCGGCCACGCACTGATGCTCAACAGGAGCCCGACGCCACTTTGAAGCCGACCCAAGCACTGGAATTCGTCGCGCCGCGCGACGACAACGCGCGCCTCGCCAACCTCTGCGGCCCGCTCGACGAGAACCTGCGGCAGATCGAACAGGCGCTCGACGTCACGCTGTCGCGACGCGGCCACCGGATCGCGATCCGCGGGCGCGGCGCCAAGCTCGCGCTCGCCGCGCTCGAGAACTTCTACAACCGCGCGCGCGATGCGCTGTCGGTCGACGACATCCAGCTCGCGCTGGTCGAAGTGCGCCACACGTCCGGCAACGGCCGTCAGGACACGCTCGACGTGCGCTTTCGCGGCGACCCCGACCATCCGTTCGACGAGCCCGTCGTACAGCTCGACGCCAGCGAGCCGGACGAGGAGCCCGCGCCGAAGCTCTACACGCGGCGCGCCGACCTGCGCGGCCGCACGCCGGCGCAGCGCGAGTACCTGAAGCAGATCCTGTCGCACGACGTGACGTTCGGCATCGGGCCGGCCGGCACCGGCAAGACCTACCTCGCGGTCGCGTGCGCGGTCGACGCGCTCGAGCGCGACCAGGTCAAGCGGATCGTGCTGACGCGCCCGGCCGTCGAGGCCGGCGAGCGGCTCGGCTTCCTGCCGGGCGATCTCGCGCAGAAGGTCGACCCGTACCTGCGTCCGCTGTATGACGCGCTGTACGACCTGCTCGGCTTCGACAAGACGGCGAAGATGTTCGAGCGCCAGATGATCGAGATCGCGCCGCTCGCGTACATGCGCGGCCGCACGCTGAACCACGCGTTCATCATCCTCGACGAGGCGCAGAACACGACGCCCGAGCAGATGAAGATGTTCCTCACGCGGATCGGCTTCGGCTCGAAGGCGGTCGTGACCGGCGACACGAGCCAGGTCGACCTGCCGCGCGGCCACAAGAGCGGCCTCGTCGAGGCGCAGCAGGTGCTCGGCGGCGTGCGCGGCATCGCGCTCACGCGCTTCACCAGCGCGGACGTCGTGCGCCATCCGCTCGTCGCGCGCATCGTCGAGGCGTACGACGAATTCCACGCGCAGCACCAGGACGGCTGACCGGCCGGCGGCGCCCGTACGCCGCCCCGGCCCGCCAGACGGCGCGCCGGGCTTTTTTTCGCCTGCGCGAATTCGGGTGCGATCGGCCGTTTGGTGTATCCTCAACGCGTCCTAATCGCCGTACGCGTCATGAAATCCTCCCGTTCCCGCAAGTCCGGGCGCGCCCAGTCGGCAGCGCCCGCCTCCCCCCGCCTTTCGCTGTTCGATGCGAAGGGCAAGGCCCGGACCGTCAACGCGCAAGGGCTGCGAATCGACTTCCCGGATGGCCGCAGCCTGATGTTCGACCTGTCGGGCAGTTCGGGAGAAGCCGCCGTCGCGATCGTCGCGCAGCACAACGATCCGGCCATGCGCGCGAAGCTCGCGCTGCAGCCCGAGCACTACGACAGCGTGACGCTGCACGTGGGTGCCGAGCCCGCCCCGCGCGAAGACGACGCCGAAGACGCACTGCGCGAGCCGGAACTCGACCTGTCCGTGCAATACGGTGACGAAATCACGAGCGACGTGCGCAAGACGCTGCCCAAGCGCAAGCTGATCGCCGAATGGATCGAGCCCGCGCTGTTCGCCAGCGCGCAGCTCACGGTGCGCTTCGTCGGCGAAGAAGAAGGCCGCACGCTGAACGCCGGCTACCGCCACAAGGACTACCCGACCAACGTGCTGACCTTCGCGTACGACGCGGCGCCCGACGGCACCGTGATCGGCGACCTCGTGCTGTGCTGCCCGGTCGTCGAGAAGGAAGCGCACGACCAGGGCAAGCCGCTCACGGCCCATTACGCGCACCTGCTGGTGCACGGCGCGCTGCACGCGCAGGGCTACGACCACGAGACGAGCGACGAGGACGCGGCCGAAATGGAAGCGCTCGAAGTCGACATCCTCGCGAAGCTGGGCTTTCCGAACCCATACCAGTAAGCCCTTCGCACGATGCGCAACGCCGCGATGCTCCCGCCCGCCTACCCGCCGTCGATCGGTGAAGGGCGCCTGCTGACGGAAGACGAGCTGGCGGCTTCGCTCGCGCACACGATGCGCGACTGGGACGGCCAGCAGGATCTCTGGCTGTTCGGCTATGGCTCGCTGATCTGGAACCCGGGGTTGCCGACCGTCGCCGCGGTGCGCGGCAAGGTGCACGGCTATCACCGCGGGCTCTACCTGTGGTCGCGCGTGAACCGCGGCACGCCCGAACGCCCGGGCCTCGTGCTCGCGCTCGATCGCGGCGGCTCCTGCTCGGGCATCGCGTTCCGGCTCGCCGGCCCGACTGCGCAACCGCACCTCGAAACGTTGTGGAAGCGCGAAATGCCGATGGGCTCTTACCGGCCCGCGTGGTTGCCGTGCTCGCTGGAAAGCGGCGAACGCGTGAACGCGCTCGCGTTCGTGATGCGCCGCGACGCGCCGACCTACACGGGCAAGCTGACCGATCCCGTCGTGAAGGAAGTGTTCGGCTGCGCGGCCGGCCGCTACGGCACGACGCTCGACTACGTGAGCCGCACGGTCGACGCGCTGCGCGCGAGCGGCATCCCCGATCGCGCACTCGAAGGGCTGCTCGCGCGATGCCGGTGACGCGGCACGGCGCCCGGCTTGCCGCCACGCGCTGCCGCGCTGCGTATGCATTCGAACGAGGGCACTTCCGATGATGAAACCGCCACGCTGGTCGCATTGCATGATTGCCGCGCTGATCGTCGCCGCGAGCGTCGCGCTGTCCGGCTGCGGCATCCTGGGCTGCGGCGGCGCCGCGACCAACGGCGCGGCCGCCGGCGGCTGCTCGGCCGGCATGCGGTTCTGAACCGAGGCGCTGCGACCCAACCCGCGTGCGTCAGAATGCCGCGTCGGGCCGCCGCCGAGCATTTTCCCCCCGTGGCGGCGCCCCACCCCTTCCCCACCCGTTTTTTGCCGCCGCTGCCCCGCCGCGCCGTTCTGAGATAGGATGGAACCGAGGACGATGCCGCGCCCGGCGCGGCCGTCCGCGAGCGGGGCCCGCGCGAGCTGCCCACCCTGGCCGGGCGGCCGGTGTGACACGGTCGCGTCGTGCCCTTGGTGTATCCTTGCCTACTCCGTGACCGCGCGCTCCGGCATGACCCGGGCGCACCACCATGAACGATTCGTATCCCAGTCGTAAGCTAACCGACAAACCGCAAGAAAAGCGCTCGCTGCTCGAGCGCCTGACCGACTTCATCTCGCCCGAGCCCGAATCCCGCGGCGAGCTGCTGGAAATCCTCCAGGACGCCCACGAGCGCAACCTGATCGACGCCGATTCGCTGTCGATGATCGAAGGCGTGTTCCAGGTATCCGACCTGTGCGCACGTGACATCATGGTGCCGCGCGCCCAGATGGACGCGATCAACATCGCCGACAAACCCGAAGATTTCATCCCGTTCGTCCTCGAGAAGGCGCACTCGCGCTACCCCGTGTACGAGGAGAACCGCGACAACGTCATCGGCGTGCTGCTCGCGAAGGATCTGCTGCGTTTCTATGCCGAAGAGGAATTTGACGTGCGCGGGATGCTGCGCCCGGCCGTGTTCATTCCCGAATCGAAGCGCCTGAACGTGCTGCTGCACGACTTCCGCGTGAACCGCAACCACCTCGCGATCGTCGTCGACGAATACGGCGGCGTCGCGGGCCTGATCACGATCGAGGACGTGCTCGAGCAGATCGTCGGCGACATCGAGGACGAATACGACTTCGACGAGGAAGCCGGCAACATCATCTCGGGGCCCGACGGCCGCTACCGCGTACGCGCGCTCACCGAGATCGAGCAGTTCAACGAGACGTTCGGCACCGATTTCCCCGACGACGAAGTCGACACGATCGGCGGGCTGATCACGCATCATTTCGGCCGCGTCCCGCACCGCGGCGAAAAGCTGCAGCTCGGCAACCTCGTGTTCGAGATCCAGCGCGGCGATGCGCGCCAGGTCCACGTACTGCTGGTGCGCCGCAACCCACTCGCCAGCCGTCGCGCCGAAGCCTCGCACGAGGACTGACCGTCGCGCGCCAGCCGCGCGTTCCACAACCGCTCGCCCACTTCCGCTTCACATGGACGATCCGATCCTGTCCCGCCCGGCTGGCGGCCTGCTCGCGCCGACACCCGGTCGCGCGCTGCCGCGCTGGCACTACCCGGCCGCGCTGCTCGCCGGCGCAGCCAATACGCTCAGCTTCGCACCGACGCCGCATGGCGGCTGGCTGCAACTCGTCGTATTCGTCTGGTTTTTCGCGCAGCTCACGCGCACCGCAAGCTGGCGCAGCGCCGCGCTCACCGGCGGCGCGTTCGGCTTCGGCAACTTCATCACCGGCATCTGGTGGCTCTACATCAGCATGCACGTGTACGGCGAGATGGCCGCGCCGCTCGCGGGCGGCGCGCTCGTGCTGTTCTCGCTGTACCTGTCGCTGTACCCGGCGTTCTCCGCCGGGCTGTGGTCGTTCTGCGCGGGCCATGCATGGCATCGCCGCACGCTCGACCCGCGGCCGTTCTCGCCGACCTGGCACGGCGCATTCGCGTTCGCGAGCGCCTGGGCGCTCGGCGAATGGCTGCGCGGCACCGTCCTCACCGGCTTCCCGTGGCTCGCCAGCGGCTATCCGCAGGTCGACGGCCCGTTCGCGGGCTTCGCACCGGTCGCCGGCGTGTACGGGATCGCGTGGGTGCTCGCGCTGTTCGCCGCGCTCGTCGTGCAGGCGCTCGCCGCCGCCCGGCCGTCGCCGCTCGCCGAGCCCCGCGCCGGCGATGCGCGCGTGCGCGTCGCCGTGCCGGCCGGCATCGCGCTCGCGCTGATCGCGGCCGGTATCGGCCTGTCGCAGGTCACGTGGACCGTGCCCGCGAACAAGCCGCTCACGGTGCGGCTGCTGCAGGGCAACGTGAAGCAGGACATCAAGTTCGAGGAAGCGGGCATCGACGCGGCGATCAAGATGTACACGCAGATGATCATCGAGAAGCCGGCCGACCTGATCGTCACGCCCGAAACCGCGATCGCGGTGATGATCCAGGAGCTGCCCGAGCCGTTCGCCGTCGCGATCCGCAAGTTCAGCGACACGACGGGCTCGGCCGTGCTGTTCGGCGCGGTCGGCGCATCGGTGACCGAGGACGGTCACTACGTCGACTACACGAACAGCCTGTACGGCGTGACGCCGAATTCGCGCGACATCTATCACTACGACAAGCACCACCTCGTACCCTTCGGCGAATTCATCCCGTGGGGCTTCCGGTGGTTCGTCGACCTGATGAAGATGCCGCTCGGCGACTTCGCGCGCGGCGCCCCCGTGCAGAAGCCGTTCCTCGTGCACAACCAGCCCGTGATGGCCGACATCTGCTACGAGGACTTGTTCGGCGAGGAAATCGCCGCGACGATCCGCGACAATCCGCAACCGCCGGGCGTGCTCGTCAACGTGACGAATCTCGCGTGGTTCGGCGACACGATCGCGCTCGACCAGCACCTGCAGATCGCGCGGATGCGCTCGCTCGAGACGGGCCGGCCGATGCTGCGCGCGACCAACACAGGGATGACGGCCGCGATCGATGCGCGCGGCCGCGTGCTCGGGCAGTTGAAGCCGTTCACGATCGGCTCGCTCGACGTGCGGATCGAAGGCACCAGCGGCTTCACGCCGTACGTGACGAGCGGCAACAACATCGTGCTCGCGGTGTCGCTCGTGCTGCTCGCGTTCGGCTTCACGTTCGGCCCGGGGCTGCGCCGGCGCAACGGCAAGAAGAACGACGACGACCAGCCGGAATGACGCAACGGGCGGCCGCTGCGCAGTGCGTGGCGGCCGCCGCCGAATCCAACTTGCAGCATCGGCCCGCAGCCGCTCAGGCCTGCCGGGTCGACTCCTCCGATTGAACCGGCTGCGCGGCGAGACGCCGCAGGTCGCGGCTCACCTCCTCCATCACCGGCGCCCACGCGCCGAACACCGGTTGCCGGTACAACGTCGCGGTCGGGTACCACGGGCTGTCCTTGCGTTCGAGCAGCCACGGCCAGTGCGGATTCACGTCGAGCAGCACCCAGGTGCGCGCGCCGAGCGCACCCGCCAGATGCGCGACCGACGTGCACACGGTGATCACCAGATCCAGCGCACCGATGAACGCGGCCGTATCGTCGAAGCTCGTCAGTTCCGCCGTGACGTCCTCGATCGCGAAGCGCGCCGCGCGCGCCGCCTCGACATCCGCGTTCGCGCCCGGCTGCAGCGAATAAAACGCGACGCCGTCGATCCTGCGGAACGCGTCCGCATAGCGCTCGAGCCCGACCCGCCGGAACGGGTTGCGCTGGTGCCCCGCGCTGCCCGTCCACACGAGCCCGACCTTCAACCGGCGGTCGCCCGCGAGCCGCGCGCGCCACGCATCGCGCGCATGCGGATCGGCGCGCAGATACGGCACCGACGACGCGAGCGTCGATGCTTCCATGCCGAGCATCAGCGGCAGGCCGATCAGCGGTACTTCGTAATCGAAGGCCGGCAGCGATTCGATGCCGCCGCCCGCGCTGAACGCGTCCGCATGCGCGCCGAGGCTGCGCTGCATCAGCGTGCCGACCAGCGGGAACGTATTCCAGATGAGCCGACCGCCCTCGCGATGCACGCGCTCGGCGAGCGGCGCGACGAAGCGGCAGAACTGCAGCACGTCGCCGAGCCCCTGCTCGCCCCACACGAGCAGTGTCTTGCCGGCGAGCGGCTCGCCCTGCCAGCGCGGGCCCGGCAGCACCGGCCGGCGGCCGCGCAACTCGCCCGCGCCGTCCCAGCGCGCCTCGTGGCCGCGCCAGCCGGCCGCGCAGTTGCCGCGCACGAGCTGGATGATCGCCAGGTTGAAGCGGAACGACGCGTCGTCGGGCGCCAGCTCGCACGCGCGCGCCGCGTAGCGCTCGGCGTCGTCCCAGCGCTGCGCCTCCTTCATCGCCAGCGCGACGTTGTTCATCGCGAGCGCGTTGTCGGGCGCGAGCTCGACGAGCCGCGCCGCGCACGCGAGCGCGGCGTCCAGGTCGTGCGTCGCGAGCCGCGCGACGACGAGATTGATCCACGCCTGCACGTCGCGCGGGTCGAAGCGCACCGCCGCTTCGAGCAGCGCGATCTCCTCCGCGCGGCCGCTACCCGACAGCCGCAGCGCGATCGCGAGGTTGTTGCGCAGCGATGGCCGGTCGGCATCGAGCGCCAGCGCCGCGCGATACGGCGCCACGGCGTCCGCGTGGCGGCCCGCCATCTGCAGTGCGTAGCCATGATTGAAGTACGCGGTCGCGCCCGGTTGCACGCGCGCCGCGCATTCGGCGAGCGCGAGCGCATCGGCCGTACGCTGCCGCGAGACGAGCGCGCCGGTGAGTTGCGCGAGCGCATCGGCGTCGACCGCATGCAGATGCGCGGCGGCGGCGAGCCACAGATCGTACGCGGCATGCTCGCCGCGCGCCTGCGCGTCGGCGGCCTGCCCGAGCAGCGCGAGGAAAGGCGGCAGCAGCGGAATGAGGATATCGGTCGGATCGTCCATGCAGTCGGAGTCGGCTAGCGGTGGCGCGGCACGCGTCGCGCGCACCGCAATACGCGCATCTTAACGCCCGCGCGAAGCCGCGCGGCACGCGCGTCACGACAGGCCGCACGCGGCCGTCCGGCGGCCATCGGTCACGCCCGCGCGGGCCGCCCGAACGGGGCCGACGGTGTGCCCGCCCGCGTTCCGGCCGCATCCGCTCGCCGATCCGGTAAAATTACGCGTTTCAGCACACTAACAAGCCGCGCCGCCGCGCGAGCCGACCCTCCGGGCCCCGCCCGGAGCGCCGCCCGCAACGGAGCGCCAGCGCCACGAAGGCTCTTCATGCTTACGTTTCAGCAAATCATCCTGACGCTGCAGTCCTACTGGGACAAGCAGGGTTGCGCCCTGCTCCAGCCCATCGACATGGAAGTCGGCGCGGGCACCTCGCACGTCCACACGTTCCTGCGCGCGGTCGGCCCCGAGCCGTGGCGCGCCGCGTACGTGCAGCCGTCGCGCCGCCCGAAGGACGGGCGTTACGGCGAGAACCCGAACCGCCTGCAGCACTACTACCAGTACCAGGTCGTGCTCAAGCCGGCGCCGGAAAACATCCTCGACCTGTACCTCGGCTCGCTCGAGGCGCTCGGCTTCGACCTGCAGCAGAACGACGTGCGATTCGTCGAGGACGACTGGGAAAACCCGACGCTCGGCGCGTGGGGCCTCGGCTGGGAAGTGTGGCTGAACGGGATGGAAGTCACGCAGTTCACGTATTTCCAGCAGGTCGGCGGCCTCGACTGCAAGCCGGTGCTCGGCGAGATCACGTACGGCCTCGAGCGCCTCGCGATGTACCTGCAGAAGGTCGAGAACGTGTACGACCTCGTGTGGACCGAGTGGGAAGAGCAAGGCCCGAACGGCCCCGAGCTGCGCCGCCTGTCGTACGGCGACGTCTACCACCAGAACGAGGTCGAGCAATCGACCTACAACTTCGAGCACGCGAACGTCGACCTGCTGTTCACGTTCTTCAACAGCTACGAAGCGGAAGCGAAGAAGATGATCGACGCGCAGCTCGCGCTGCCCGCGTACGAGCTCGTGCTGAAGGCCGGCCACACGTTCAACCTGCTCGATGCGCGCGGCGCGATCTCGGTCACCGAGCGCGCGGCGTACATCGGCCGCATCCGCGCGCTGTCGCGTCTCGTCGCTCAGGCTTACTACGACTCGCGCGAGAAGCTCGGCTTCCCGATGCTCGGCAACCCGCCGGGCGTGCCGGGCCTCACCACCGACGCCCAGGACGCCGCACAGCCGGCGTGGGCGCCGCCGCTCAAGGTCGAACGCAAGATCGATCAGGACTGACGAGACGAGATTCATTCCAATCATGACGCACAATCATCCCGCCCCCCTGCTCGTCGAACTGCTGACCGAAGAGCTGCCGCCGAAGGCCCTCGCGCGCCTCGGCGACGCATTCGCCGAAGGTCTCGCGCAACGCCTCGCGGCGCGCGACCTCATCGAAGGCGAACTCGTGTTCGAACGCTACGCCACGCCGCGCCGCCTCGCCGTCGTCGTGCAGAACGTGCGCGCCGTCGCCCCTGAAAAGCAGGTCCGCGAAAAGGTCCTGCCCGTGTCGGTCGCGCTCGACGCCGAAGGCAAGCCGACCGCGCCGCTCGCGAAGAAGCTCGCGGCGCTCGGCCACCCGAACCTGTCGATCGCCGATCTCGAGCGCGCGCAGGACGGCAAGGCCGAAGCGTTCTTCATCAACTATTCGGCAGCCGGCGCGACGCTCGCCGACGGCCTGCAGGCCGCGCTCGACGAAACGCTCGAGAAGCTGCCGATCCCGAAGGTGATGACCTACCAGCGCCCGGACGGCTCCGACGTGAAGTTCGTGCGCCCGGTGCATCGCCTGACGGTGCTGCACGACGATCGCATCGTGCCCGTCACCGCATTCGGCGTCGACGCCGGCGACACCACGCTCGGCCACCGCTTCCTGTCCGACGGCCTCGTCGCGATCCAGCATGCACGCAGCTACGCCGACACGCTGCGCGACAAGGGCCGCGTGATCGCGCACTTCGCCGATCGCCGCGAAACGATCCGCACGCAGCTGAACGAACACGCGAACGGCGATACCGTCGTGATGCCCGAGTCGCTGCTCGACGAAGTGACGTCGCTGGTCGAATGGCCGGTCGTCTATCCGTGCCGCTTCGAGGACGAATTCCTGCAGGTCCCGCAGGAATGCCTGATCCTCACGATGCAGACCAACCAGAAATATTTCGCGCTGACCGACGTCGCCGGCAAGCTGCGCTCGCGCTTCCTGATCGTGTCGAACATCGAGACGAAGACGCCGGGCGAGATCATCGAAGGCAACGAGCGCGTCGTGCGCCCGCGCCTCGCCGATGCGAAGTTCTTCTTCGAGCAGGACAAGAAGAAGCCGCTCGCCGACCGCGTGCCGCAGCTCGCGAACGTCGTGTATCACAACAAGCTCGGTTCGGCGCTCGCACGCGTCGAGCGCCTCGAGGCGCTGGCCGGCGAGATCGCCCCCGCGATCGGCGCCGACGCCACGCATGCGAAGCGCGCCGCGCGTCTCGCGAAGGCCGACCTGCTGACCGACATGGTCGGCGAGTTCCCGGAACTGCAGGGCACGATGGGCACGTACTACGCGCGCCACGACGGCGAAGCCGACGACGTCGCGCTCGCCTGCGCCGAGCACTACCAGCCGCGCTTCTCCGGCGACGCCCTGCCGACCACGCCGGTGTCGACCGCCGTCGCGCTGGCCGACAAGCTCGAAACGATCGTCGGTATCTGGGGCATCGGCCTCGCGCCGACCGGCGAGAAGGATCCGTTCGCGCTGCGCCGCCACGCGCTCGGCGTGCTGCGCCTGCTGCTCGAGAAGCAGCTGCCGCTCGATCTCGTGTCGCTGCTGCGCACGGCCCATGCACGCTTCGAAGGCGTGCCGGGCGTGGCCGAATCGACCGATGCGATCCTCGCGTTCTTCATGGACCGCCTGCGCGGCCTGCTGCGCGAGCGCGGCTATTCGGCCGGCGAAATCGACGCGGTGCTGAGCCTGAACCCGACGCGCGTCGACGATCTCGTCGCGCGCCTCGACGCGGTGCGCGAGTTCACGCGCCTCGCGGAAGCCGAAGCGCTCGCGGCCGCGAACAAGCGGATCTCGAACATCCTGAAGAAGTCGGAAGGCGGCGCGAACGGCACGGTGCAGCCGACGCTGCTCGTCGAGGCGGCCGAGAAGGCGCTGCACGAACAGCTCGCGGCCGTGACGCCGCACGTGCAGTCGCAACTCGAGGCGCGTGCATACACGGGTGCGCTGTCGGCGCTCGCCGCGCTGCGCGCACCGGTCGACACGTTCTTCAACGACGTGATGGTCAACGCGGAAGATCCGGCCCTGCGCGCGAACCGTCTCGCGCTGCTGTCCGCGCTGCACCAGCAGATGAACTGCGTCGCCGACATCTCGAAGCTCGCTGCATAAGGGCCGCACGATGCCGACCAGCCCCAACCGAAAGCTCGTCGTCCTCGACCGGGACGGCGTGATCAACGTCGATTCGGATGCGTTCATCAAGACGCCCGACGAATGGATCGCGCTGCCCGGCGCCCTCGAGGCGATCGCCCGGCTCAACCACGCGGGTTATCGCGTGGTCGTCGCGACCAACCAGTCCGGCATCGGTCGCGGGCTGTTCGACATGGCCGCGCTCAACGAGATGCATCTGAAGATGCATCGCGCGGCGGCCGCGGTCGGCGCACGTATCGACGCGGTGTTCTTCTGCCCGCACACGGCCGAGGATCACTGCGACTGCCGCAAGCCGAAACCCGGCATGATGCAGATGATCGCCGAGCGCTTCGAGATCGATCCCGATCACACGCCGGTCGTCGGCGATTCGCTGCGCGACCTGCAGGCCGGCGTCGCGGTCGGCTTCCAGCCGCACCTCGTGCTCACCGGCAAGGGCAAGAAGACGCTCGCCGCCGGCAACCTGCCGCCCGGCACGAAGGTCCACGACGACCTGCGCGCGTTCGCGCTCGATTTCCTTTCACACGAACACGAGTGATGCAGCCGCCGCGCGCATCCTCCCTAACGCCAGACTTACGCCGATGCGCTTCGTCCGCTCCCTGCTGCTGCTGATCTACTTCGTCCTGTACACGGTGCCGTACGCCACCGCGTGCTTCATCGCCTTTCCGTTCATGCGTTCCGACGCGCGCTACTGGATGGCCGCCGGCTGGTGCAAGTCGACGCTGTGGGTCGTGCGCTGGCTGAACGGCATCCGCTACCGGATCGAAGGATACGAGAACCTGCCCGACGGCCCGGCGGTGCTGCTGTCGAAGCACCAGTCCGCGTGGGAGACGCTCGCGTTTCCGGCGCTGATGCCGCGGCCGCTTTGCTACGTGTTCAAGCGCGAGCTGTTGTACGTGCCGTTCTTCGGCTGGGCGCTCGGGATGCTGCACATGGTCAACATCAACCGCAAGGAAGGCAAGAACGCGTTCACGTCGGTGATCCGCCAGGGCAAGAAGCGCCTGTCGGAAGGCGCATGGATGATCATGTTCCCGGAGGGCACGCGCACGCCGGTCGGCAAGCAGGGCAAGTACAAGACGGGCGGCGCGCGCTTCGCGATCGAAACCGGTGCACCCGTCGTGCCGATCGCGCACAATGCAGGTCGGGTGTGGCCGCGCAACTCGTTCACGAAATTCCCCGGTATCGTCACCGTGTCGATCGGCAAGCCGATTCCCAGTGAGGGGCTGACGCCCGATGCATTGAACTCGCAGGTCGAAGCATGGATCGAAGCGGAAATGCGCCGGATCGATCCCGATTCGTATCGCGAGGCAGGCAATGCGGGCACGCGCGATGCCGCGCGTGTCTGACGCCCCCAGGTTGCAGCCGTTGCGTACGACAAAAAGAAGCGAACTGATGAAACAGCGTCCGCGGCCACGGCCTGCCGTCGTGGCTCTCGATCATCGCCAGATGGACCTGCCGCTCTTCGACGGGCCGGCCGCCGCACCGTCGGTGCCCGCCACGCCGCCGGCGCCGCCCGAAGCGGCACCCGCGGCGCCCCTCGATCCGGGCCGCGCGCCCGACCGCTCGCGCGTGCGCACGTTCGCGCTCGACAGCCGCGTGCTCGAATACCGCCTGAAGCGCTCCGCGCGCCGCACGATCGGCTTCACGATCGACGGCAGTGGGCTGTCGATCACCGCACCGCGCTGGGTCACGCTCGCCGACATCGAAGCCGCGATCGCCGAGAAACAGCGCTGGATCTTCGCGAAGCTCGCGGAGTGGAAGACGCGCACCGAACAGCGCGCGCTGCCGCAGATCGACTGGCGCGACGGCGCGGCGCTTCCCTATCTCGGCAAGACGGTGACGATCGCGCTCGGCGCGGGCGCCGTCGCGTTCGATACCGATGCGCTGCGGCTCTCGCTGCCGCTGCCCGTGCAGGCCGACATGCAGCAGATCAAGGATCGCGTGCAGGGCTGGCTGCAGGGCGAAGCCAAGCGGATCTTCGGCGAACGCCTCGCCTTCTATGCGGAGAAACTCGGCGTCACGTATTCGATGTACGCGCTGTCGTCGGCCGCGACGCGCTGGGGCAGCTGCTCGAGCGACGGCAAGATCCGGCTGAACTGGCGGTTGATCCATTTCCCGATGTCGATCATCGACTACGTCGTCGCGCACGAGCTGTCGCACCTGCGCGAAATGAACCACAGCCCGGCCTTCTGGCAGACCGTCGAATCGATCTTCCCCGAGTTCCGCGAAGCGCGGCATACGCTCAAGCATCACCCGCCCGAGTTGCTGCCGTCGCTGTGACGCGCACGGCTTCGCCGCCAACGAAAAAGGGCGATGCGGATCACTCCGCATCGCCCTTTTTTGCTGCCGCGGTGCACATCGCACGCCGCAGCCTGGCTCATCCGGCGCTCAGTGCGCCTTTTTCTGGATGAACTCGATCTTGTAGCCGTCCGGATCCTCGACGAACGCGATCACGGTCGTGCCGTGCTTCATCGGGCCCGCTTCGCGCGTGACCTTGCCGCCTTGCGCCTTGATCTGCTCGCATGCCTTGTATGCATCGTCGACTTCCAGCGCGAGGTGGCCAAAGCCGTTGCCGAGATCGTAGGCCGGCGTATCCCAGTTATGGGTCAGCTCGATCACCGTGTTGTCGCTTTCATCGCCGTAGCCGACGAATGCGAGCGTGAACCTGCCTTCCGGATAGTCGTCGCGGCGCAGCACCTTCATGCCGAGCAATTCGGTGTAGAACTTGATCGAGCGGTCGAGATCGCCGACTCGCAGCATCGTATGCAGAAATCGCATGTGTTGTACTCCTGTGGGGACTTTCCAGAACGGGGAACTCTACCAGAGTCGGGTGAATTTCGCCGGGGGCGCCTAGCCGGGGGCGCCTAGCCGGGGGCGCTCAGCCGGGGCCGCCTGGCCGCGACTGTCCACGAGCGTCCAGCCGGATGCGTCTCGCCCGCGTGCGGCGATACGATCCGTCGACACTAACCGGCGCGAGCGCAACGGCGGAAAACGGCACGATCCGGCTCGCCCGGCGACTGCGCCGATCGGGTAACATCCTTCCACCTCGCACCAAAAACGGGCATGCGACCGACTGCCCGAACGCGACCACCCCTCCCCCGAGACAGCCACACTACCGTGCGAAACCGCCGATTCGAGCGCGCCGGATGCGCCGCCCTCCCGATCTTGCAGCCGCCGCGCCGAACCGGCGAGGTTCGCCGATGACCACGCTCGCCGCCGCCCCCGTGCGCCGCGCGCTCGACACGCGCGCCGTCGGCCTGATGCTGCTGCTATGCGCGATCTGGGGCTTCCAGCAAGTCGCGATCAAGAGCACGAACGCCGCGATCGCGCCGATGTTCCAGGCCGGGCTGCGCTCGGTGATCGCGGCGGTGCTGCTGTGGGGCTGGGCCCGCTCGCGCGGTACGCCGCTGTTCCAGGCGGACGGCACGTTCGGCGCGGGCCTCGCGGCCGGGGCGCTGTTCGCCGGCGAATTCATCTGCGTGTTCTTCGGGCTGACGCTGACGAGTGCGTCGCACATGGCGATCTTCCTCTACACGGCGCCCTGCTTCACCGCGCTCGGCCTGCATCTGTTCGCACCGGGCGAGCGGCTGCAGCGCACGCAGTGGGCGGGCGTCGGCCTGGCGTTCGCCGGCATCGCGCTCGCCTTCGCGGACGGCTTCCTGAAACCGCGCGCACCCGGCGCATCGGTACTGGCCGGACTCGCCGGCGACGCGCTCGGGATCCTGGGCGGCGCGATGTGGGCCGCGACGACGGTCGTCGTGCGCTCGACGGCGCTCGCGCGGGCGAGCGCAAGCAAGACGCTGTTCTACCAGCTCGCGGTGTCGGCGGTCGTGCTGGTCGCGCTCGCTGCCCTGTTCGGCCAGGTGTCGTTCGCGCACGTCACGCCGGTCGCGGTGGCGAGCCTCGCGTACCAGTCGGTGATCGTCGCGTTCGTCAGCTACCTGTCGTGGTTCTGGCTGCTGACGCGCTACAGCGCGTCGCGGCTGTCGGTCTTCACGTTCCTGTCGCCGCTGTTCGGCGTCGCGTTCGGTGTGCTGCTGCTCGGCGAATCGGTCGGCTGGCGCTTCATGTCCGCGGTTGCACTCGTGCTGACCGGCATCGCGCTCGTCAACGCGCCGCCGCGCCGACGGGCATGACGACCCGACGCAGCACGCGCGCGCCCATGCAATAAAAAGGCTGCCTCGCAAGGCAGCCTCTTGTTCCCATCCGGTCCGGCTCGCGTAACCGGCCTCAACCGGCCTTGCGCACCGCCGCGAGCGCCTGCGCGACGCCGACGTATTCGGCCACGCTCACGTCCTCCGCACGACGTGCGAGATCGAAGCCGAGCGCGTCGAAGTCGATCGTCTCGCGATAGTCGCCGAGCGTATTGCGCAGCATCTTGCGGCGCTGCGAGAACGCGGCGGTGACGATTTCGCCGAGCAGCACGGGATCGACGTCCGGCAGTTCATGCGGTTCGTACGGAATCATCCGGACGATCGCGGAATCGACCTTCGGCGGCGGCTGGAACGATTCCGGCGGCACGTCGAGCATCTTCTCCATCACATAGCGATACTGCAGCATCACCGACAGACGCGAAAACGCCTTCGTGCCCGGCTCCGCGACCATCCGCTCGACGACCTCGTTCTGCAGCATGAAATGCTGGTCGATGACCGCATCGGCGAACGTCATCAGGTGAAACAGCAGCGGGCTGGAAATGTTGTACGGCAGGTTGCCGACGATCCGCAGCGACGGCTTGTCGCCGGGCGCCGCGAGCGACCGGAAGTCGAACGCGAGCGCGTCGCCGGCGTGCAGTTCGAGCAGCGCGCCGAAACGTTGCTGCAGGCGCCCGATCAGGTCGCGGTCGAGCTCCACTGCATGCAGCGGCGACTCGGGCGTCGCGAGGCGCTCGATCAGCGGCTCGGTCAGCGCGCCGAGCCCGGGGCCGATCTCGACCATGCGCTGGCCGCGCGCGGGGCCGATCGTCGAGACGATCGAGTCGATCACGCCGTGATCGACGAGGAAGTTCTGCCCGAAGCGCTTGCGCGCGAAATGGCCTTGGTGCTGTCTGCTGTTCGACATCGACTGAGTAAAACGAAAAATACGACGAAAGAGGTGAAGCCGGGCCGCGTCAGGCCGTGCGGCGATGGCGCGCCATCGTGACGGCCGTGTCGAGCGCGGCGATCATGCTGCCCGGATCCGCGCGGCCAGTGCCGGCCAGATCGAGTGCCGTGCCGTGATCGACCGACGTCCGGATGATCGGCAGCCCGAGCGTCACGTTGATGCCCTCGCCGAACGTCGCATACTTCAGCACGGGCAGGCCCTGGTCATGGAACATCGCGAGCACGCAATCGGCGTCCGCGAGATGGCGCGGCTGGAACAGCGTGTCGGCCGGATACGGGCCGCGCGCGTCGATGCCCTGCGCGTTCGCGCGGGCCAGCGCCGGCGAGATCACGTCGATCTCCTCGCGGCCGAGATAACCGTTCTCGCCCGCGTGCGGGTTCAGGCCCGTCACGAGGATGCGCGGTGCGGCGAGACCGAAGTCACGCCGCAGGTCGCGATCGATGATCGCGAGTGTCTCGACGAGCCCGTCGACCGTGAGTGCGGCGGACACGTCCTTCAGCGGCAGGTGCGTGGTCGCGAGCGCGACGCGCAGCGGCTGGTGGCCGGTACCGGCCAGCATCATCACGACCCGCGGCGTATGCGTGCGCTCCGCCAGGTATTCGGTATGGCCGGTGAACGGCACGCCCGCATCGTTGATGGTGCTCTTCTGCAGCGGCGCGGTGACGATCGCATCGTACCGGCCTGCCAGCGCACCGTCGATCGCCGCGTCGAGCAACCCGAGCACGTACGGGCCGTTCGCGGCGTCCAGCTTGCCCGCCTGCACGGGCACGGCGAGCGCGTGATGCGCGACCGACACCGGCCCGCCGCCGGCCAGCGTGGCCCGGTCGGCGCCGACGGCCGCCGCACGCGCGTCGAGCAGCGCCGCATCGCCGAGCACGATGAAATGTGCGTCGGGCCAGCGCTGCGCGGCATCACGCAGCGCCTGCACGGTCAGCTCCGGGCCGACCCCCGCGGGTTCGCCAGTCGTGATCGCGATCTGCAGCGCGGGTGTGGTCATCCGAAGCTCGCTCAGTTCGCCGGGCCGACGCCGCCGATCTTGTACTGCACGTACGACGAATCGCGCAGCTCGCGCAGCCAGTCGGCATAGGCCTGCTCGGCCTTGCGCTGGCCGATCGCCTGGCGCGCGATATCCATCTGCTGCTGCACCGAGCCTTCCGCTTCGCGGCGGCTCAGCACCTGGATCAGGTGATAGCCGTACTCGGTACGGATCGGCTGGCTGACCTGGCCGTCCTGCAGGTTGTTCATCGCGCGTTCGAATTCCGGCACGGTCTCGCCCGGGCTGATCCAGCCGAGATCGCCGCCTTGCGACGCCGAGCCGTCCTGCGAGTAGGTGCGCGCGAACTTCGCGAAATCGCCGCCGGCCTCGACCTGGTTGCGGATGTCGGCCAGTTGCTGGCGCGCCTGGCCTTCCGACTTGCCTTCGCCCACGCGCAGCAGGATGTGGCGCACGTGCGTCTGGACGATCTTCGGTGCGGCCGCGGACGCGCCCTGGCTCTGGCGGCGATCGACGAGGCGCACGATCTCGAAGCCGTCCGGCACGCGGATCAGCGTCGGGTTGACCTGACCCGGGCGCAGCTTCGATGCGGCGTCGACGACGTCGGCCGGCAGCGCGCTCGGTGCCTTGAAGCCGAGGTCGCCGCCCTTCTTCGCGTCGTTCGCTTCCGAATTGTTCTTCGCGAGCTTCTCGAAATCGGCGCCCGACTTCGCCTGCTGCAGCAACGCGTCGGCCTTCTTCTGCGCGGCTTCGATGTCGGCCTGCGGCGCGTTGGTCGGCGCCTTGATGAAGATATGCTGGAAGCGCAGGTCCTGCTGCTGCGACGCGCTCGGCCCGCGCTGGCTCGCGATGTAGTTCGCGACCTCGGCGTCCGACACGGTGATCTTGCCGTCGACCTCACGCTCGCGCAGCTTCGACAGCATCAGTTCGGTACGCGCGTCGCTCGTGAAGATGCTCCAGGGCACGCCTTGCGCCTCGAGACGCGCGCGGTACTGCTCGAGCGTCATACCGTTCGCCTGCGCGAGACGCTGCAGCGTGGCCTGCACGGTCGCGTCGTCGATGCGGATCCCGTCGTCCTTGGCCTTCTGCACCTGGATACGCTCGAGCACCATCTGGTTCAGCACCTGCGCGCGCAACTGGTCGGTCGGCGGCACGGGTGCGCTCTGCTGCTGCAGCCGGCGCGCGATCAGGCCGGCACGCTGGTCGAGTTCGCGGCCCGTGATCACGTCGTTGTTGACGACCGCGACGACTTCGTCGGCGAGCTGCGCACCTTGCGAACCGAGCGCCTGCGCCGCGGCCGGCGCGGCGGCGAGCAGCGCGGAGGCCGCAGCGAGGCTGGACACGACTGCCGCGAAACGAAGGGTTTTCTTCATTGCCACTGGAACTCCATTGAAATCGTGCTGACCGGTGCAGACAAGCCGGCGTTACTCGTAGTTGCTGAAGCGGGACATCGGCGGCGGCGGCGGCGGCAGCGGCGTGTAGCCCGGCACCCCGGCGCGGAACGCCGACACGAGGCCGTTGTCGACGGTCGACAGGCCCTTGAGCGTGAGCTGCATCATGACTCGCGTCGACGAGTTCTGCTGTCCCGACGAATTGATGCCGTTCGCCGCCCGTTGCACGCCGACCCCGAGCGCCCAGCAGTCCGCGTCGTATTGTAAGCCGACCAGACCGTCGACCACGCGATCGCCGGCGAGGTCGTAGTTGAAGCGGCCGATCGCATACAGGCGGCGCGTGAGCGGCCATTGCGCGGACACCAGGAACTGGTTGATCGGCTGGTTGTCGAGCGTGGTATTCGATCGCGTGTAGCGGTAGCCGACGTTGATCACGCGGCGCTCGCCCGGGCTGTAGCCGAAACCGACGCTCGATTTCACGAGCTGGTTGTTGTTCTGGTTGTACTGGAACGCCGTCTCCGACATGAAGCCCGAACCGAGCTTCAGCGCGGCGCCGACGATCAGGTCCGAATGGCGCGCCAGCACGGCGCTCTGCCCAGGCGTCAGCGTGACGCGCTGATCGGCGAAGTAATACTGCTGCGCGATCACGAAACGCGCGCGCTCATCGCCGGTGCGCGGGTCGATGAAGCGCGATGTGAGGCCGGCCGTGATCCGGTTCGCGTCGGCGATCCGGTCGTTGCCGACGAACGTGTTCGGCTGGTAGATCTCCGCGAGGCCGAAGTCCGACTCCGCGGTGTCGAACAGCGGCGCGTTCGACTGGTCGCGATACGGCGTGTACACGTAGTACAGGCGCGGCTCGAGGGTCTGGATGAAGTCCTGGCCGAACAGGCGCACCGAGCGGTCGAAGATCAGGCCCGAATCGAAGCTCACGGTCGGGATCGACTCGGTGAAGCGCTTCGGATTGTTCGGCGTGCTCGACGACAGGTAGTTCAGGTCGTACGACGCGAAGTGGTACTGGACCTTCGGCACGACGAAGTAACCGGGGCCGTACACGCCGTACGCGATGTACGGGTTGAAGACGATCCGGTCGCCTTCGGTCGCATCGGCGGTCGTGATGCGGAACCGCGAATAGTCGGCTTCCGCGCCGAAGTCGAAGCCGCCGACGTTGTACTTCGTGTACTTCACGTTCAACTGCGGCTCGCGACTGTACGGCGCGATCGACGGTGGCAGCGTCTGCCAGTGCTGGTAGCGCGCGAGCACCGACCACGGGCCGTTGTTGTACGTGAGGCCCGCTTCCTGCTGGTACAGCGTCTGCGTCCCGTTGATGAACTGGTTCGACGAACCCAGTTGTTCGGGATAGGTATTGTCCGAGACCTTGTTGTAGTAGACGTAGCCGCCGAAGCCGCCACCGAAATTCTGCTGGTGCTGCCAGTAGATCGCGTAGCGGTTGCGGTGCTCGAGCCGGTCATCCGGCAGGTAGTTGGCCGTAAACGTGCCCGAATACGACGGCGACAGGTAGCGGAACGTCGCCTCGGTCATCACGCCGCGCCGCGAGATGATGCGCGGCGTGAGCGTCAGGTCGCGGTTCGGCGCGATGTTGAAGTAGTACGGCAGCGACAGTTCGAACCCGTTGCTCGAATTAATCGCGAACGTCGGCGGCAGCAGGCCGCTGCGCCGCTCGCCCGAAAGCGGGAACGTCATCCACGGGCTCGCGAAGATCGGCACGCCCTGGAAGAACAGCACGCCGTTGCGCGCGGTGCCTTCGTCGGCACCCGTATCGAAGTCGAAGCGGCTGCCCTTGATGTACCACGCGGGGTTCGTCGAGCACTGGCACGCGGTGTAGGTGCCGTTGACGAACACCGAGCGCTCGTTGTCGACCATGTCGACGCGTTCCGCGCTGCCCGAGCCGCCCGTCACGTTGAAGTGATACTTCGGCGCCGTCATGAAGCCCTGGTTCGCCTCGATCTTCAGGTGCGCCTCGGGGCCCGCGAACGACGTGCCGGCATTGTTGATCCTGACCTGGCCGTACGCATCGGCCATGTCGGTATCCTGATCGTAGTGGATCGCGTCGGCCTTCACGACGGCGTCACCGCGCCGCAGCTCGGCCGAACCCTTCGCGGCGAGATCCTGCTCGGCCGTGCCGCTCGTGTGGTCGGCGATCACGAACGCGGCCGGCTTCGCGCCGTCCTTCAGCGGATGATCCTCGAGCTGGGGCGCGAGACGCAGATCCCACGGCGAGTCGAGCGGCTGCGGCTGCGCGGCCGCGCCCGACAGCTGCGCGTACGACACGGCCGGCACGAGGCCGGGCACGGCCAGGAGTGCGAGCGCGAGCCGCCGTTTGCGCGGCGCCCCGTCACCGGGGAAAACATTCGGGAATAGCGGTTTGGGCGGCATCTATCGTTTGGCGAATCGCCCCTTGTCAACCGCGCCGTCGCGGCACATGCGCGCGCGGCAGGCCGCACCGTCGCACCGCGACTGCGGCTGAGCGCAAACCGGGGAGGCGTTCGGGCGACCGCGCGACAGGCGGCGGGCCTGCACGGCGGAAAGCTGACGCGGGGCGCGTCAAAAAAGTCGTGGGGTATTATATGGCAAGACGTTCCCCCCTCCGCCGAGTTTCATGACGCCCCCATCCGCCGCATCCCAGCCCGACGCCCGCCTCGAAGCGCTCACCGCGTGGCTGCACCCGCTCGCCGAACGCTATGCGCTCGACCTGTCGACCCTCGCGCCCGCCTCGTCGGACGCCAGTTTCCGCCGCTATTTCCGTGTCGCGTCGGCCACGAGCGCCGGCGGCACGCTGATCGCCGTCGACGCGCCGCCGCCCGAGAAGTGCCGTGAATTCGTCCAGGTCGCGCAACTGCTCGCCGCGGCCGGCGACCACGTGCCGGACGTGCTGGCCCACGATTTCGACGCGGGCTTCATGCTCGTGACCGATCTCGGCCGCACGTCGTACATCTCGGTGCTCGATCCGGCCGACCCGGCCGCCGCGAAACCGCTGATGCGCGCGGCGCTCGACGCGCTGATCCGCTTCCAGCTCACGTCGAAGCCCGACGTGCTGCCGCCGTTCGACGAGGCATTCCTGCGCCGCGAGATGGAGCTGATGCCCGAATGGTTCGTCGGCCGCCACCTCGGCAAGCCGGTCACCGACGCGATGCGCGGCACGCTCGACCGCACCTTCGCGCTGCTGGTCGCCAGCGCGCACGCGCAGCCGCAGGGTTTCATGCTGCGCGATTTCATGCCGCGCAACCTGATGGTGTGCGAGCCCAACCCGGGCATTCTCGATTTCCAGGACGCCGTCTACGGGCCGCTGACGTACGACGTCGTGTCGCTGCTGCGCGACGCGTTCATCAGCTGGGACGAGGAGTTCGAGCTCGACTGCTTCGCGTACTACTGGGAAAAGGCGAAAAAGGCCGGCCTGCCGGTCGACCCCGATTTCGGCGAGTTCTACCGCCAGCTCGAATGGATGGGGCTACAGCGCCACATCAAGGTGCTCGGCCTGTTCGCGCGTATCAATTACCGTGACGGCAAGCCGCACTACCTGAACGACCTGCCGCGCTTCATCGCGTACGCGCGCAAGGTCGCGCTGCGCTATCGCCCGCTCGTGCCGTTCGCGAAGCTGCTCGACGAGCTCGAGGGCAACGCACCGGCCGACGTCGGCTATACGTTCTGATCCGTTCCGACTCTCCTGACACCCGGCCGAACATGAGCAACACCCTGACCACGGCGATGATCTTCGCCGCCGGGCGCGGCGAACGGATGCGCCCGCTCACCGACACCCGCCCGAAGCCGCTGCTCGAAGCGGGCGGCAAGCCGCTGATCGTGTGGCAGATCGAAGCGCTCGCCCGCGCAGGCATCGAGACGATCGTGATCAACCACGCGTGGCTCGGCGAGCAAATCGAGGCTGCGCTGGGCGACGGTTCGCGCTGGGGCGTGCGGCTCGTGTATTCGGCTGAAGGCGACGCGCTGGAAACCGCGGGCGGCATCGCGCAGGCGTTGCCGCTGCTCGAACGCGGCGGGCAGCCGGCCGTGTTCGCGGCGGTCAGCGGCGATGTCTACTGCGCGTTCGACTACCGGTCGCTCGCGCCGCGCGCCGCCCGGATGGCCGCGCTCGACGCGCCGGCGATGCACCTCGTGATGGTGCCGAACCCGCCGTTCCACCCGGCCGGCGACTTCGCGCTCGGCGACGATGGCCGCCTTGCGCTCGACGGCGCCGCGCGCTTCACGTTCGGCAACATCGGCCTGTACGACACGCGGATGTTCCGCGATCTCGCGCCCGGCACGCGGCGCGCGCTGACGCCGTACTATCGCGCGGCGATCGAGGCCGGCCGCGCGAGCGGCGAACTGTATGAAGGTATCTGGGAGAACGTCGGCACTCCCGCGCAGCTCGGCGAGCTGGATGCGCGGCTGCGCGCCGCGGAGTGACCGGCTGACGGGTCGTCGGGCTGATCGACGAACTGACCGGTCAGCTGACTGACTTGTTGGCTAGCTGGCTGACCGGCGAACTGGCGGCGTTGGCCTGGCCGATCAAAGGGTCCGCGCGTGTCGGACCGCCATGCCGGCCCGGCTCCCGCCCATCAAACGTGCCCCGTCCTGCTGCGCCCACCCCGCGCGCAGCCCCACCGCTCACGCGGCTTCCGCCTCTTCCCCGCCCGCCGCCGCGCGCTGCTGCTGCAGCGCCCACATCTGCGCATACAACCCGTCGGCGCGCACGAGTTCGTCGTGCGTGCCGCGCTCGACGATCCGCCCGTGGTCCATCACGAGGATCTGTTGCGCGTGCACGACCGTCGACAGACGGTGCGCGATCACGAGCGTCGTGCGATGCCGCGCGATCTGGTCGAGTTCGTGCTGGATCGCGCGCTCCGAGCGCGAATCGAGCGCCGACGTCGCTTCGTCGAACAACAGCACCGGCGGGTTCTTCAACAGCGTGCGCGCGATCGCGACGCGCTGCTTCTCGCCGCCCGACAGCTTCAGCCCGCGCTCGCCGACCGGCGTGTCGTAACCCTTCGGCAGGCTTTCGATGAAATCGTGGATGTGCGCGGCACGCGCGGCCGCGATCACTTCGTCGCGGGTCGCGGTGGGCCGGCCGTACGCGATGTTGTAGTAGATCGAGTCGTTGAACAGCACGGTGTCCTGCGGCACGATCCCGATCGACGCGCGCAGCGAGTCCTGCGTGACGTCGCGGATGTCCTGGCCGTCGATCCGGATCGCCCCGCCCGCCTGCCGGTCGAGATCGTAGAAGCGGAACAGCAGCCGCGACAGCGTCGACTTCCCGGAGCCGCTATGGCCGACCACCGCGGTCGTCGTCCCTGCTTCGATCGTGAACGACACGTCGTGCAGGATCTGCCGCGCCGGCTCGTACGCGAAATTCACGTGCTCGAAGCGCACCTGCGCGCCGGCGACCGCGAGCGGCCGAGCATCGGGCAAATCGGCCACTTCCTTCGCGGCCGACAGCAGGCCGAACATGCGATCCATGTCGGTGAGGCTCTGCTTCAGCTCGCGATAGACGACGCCGAGAAAATTCAGCGGGATGTACAGCTGCAGCATGAACGTGTTGATCAGCACCAGGTCGCCGAGTGTCAGCTTGCCCGCGAGCACGCCCTGCGTCGCGCGCCACAGGATGAACACGAGCCCCGTGCCGATGATCGCCTGCTGGCCGAAGTTCAGCACCGACAGCGAATTCTGCGAACGGATCGCGGCTTTCCGGTAGCGCTTCAGGTTCTCGTCGTAACGCTGCGCTTCCCACTCCTCGTTGCCGAAATACTTGACCGTCTCATAGTTGATCAGCGAATCGATCGCCCGCGAGTTCGCGCGCGAATCGAGTTCGTTCATCGTGCGGCGAAAATGCGTGCGCCAGTTGGTGACCTTCACCGTGAACACGATGTACGTCACCAGCGCCGCGAACGTCACGTACGCGTAATAGGCCTCGTACTTGACCACGAAGAAACCGAGCACGAGCCCGACCTCGACGAGCGTCGGCAGGATGCTGTACAGCGAATACGAAATCAGCTGCTGGATGCCGCGCGTGCCGCGCTCGATGTCGCGCGACATGCCGCCGGTCTGGCGCTCCAGGTGAAACCGCAGCGACAGCCCGTGCAGGTGCCGGAACACCTGCAGCGCGAGCTGGCGCACCGCGCTCTCGGTGACCTTCGAGAACAGGATCTCGCGCAGCTCGGTAAACAACGACGTGGACAGCCGCACGAGCGCATACGCAACGACCAGCAGCCCCACCCCGCCCGCGAGCACGATGCCGGCCGACTGTTCGGCGCGGCCGATCGCGGTGATCTGCTGGACGTAGGACAGGTGGTCGACGATGCGCTTCATCACGACCGGCACGCCGAGGTTCGCGACTTTCGCGCCGATCAGGCAGCCGAGCGCGAGCGCGACGCGCCATTTGTAGGTGGTCAGGTACGGCAGCAGCGACCGGATGGTTTGCCAGTCGTTGCGGGGCCCGGTCGAAGCCGGCGCGGGCTCGCCGGAAGCAGGAAATCGGCGCATGGGGGAAGGATCGGCGGCGGTGCCGGACGCGCGCATCGGCGGCCGGCTCGCTCACTTTCTCGTACAATTTGCGAACGTTGTATTGTCGCAGAAGCCGCTTCGCGCCGCTGCCGGCGCCCTCGCCGGCCGGCCTGCGCGTGGCGGCGTATTTATTACAGGATGAAAGCCCCCGCCATGACCGATTCGACCCTCGAACTCCCGCAAAAGCAGCCCGCGCTGCGCGTCGTCCCGCAACCGCACGACGCGAACGTCCACGGCGACGTATTCGGCGGCTGGATCATGTCGCAGGTCGACATCGCCGGCTCGATCCCCGCGAGCCAGCGCGCGAACGGTCGCGTCGCGACGGTCGCGGTCAATTCGTTCGTGTTCAAGCAGCCGGTGTTCGTCGGCGATCTGCTGAGCTTCTACGCGACCATCACGCGTACCGGCAACACGTCGATCACGGTCGACGTCGAGGTGTACGCACAGCGCATGCGCCTGATGGGCGAGGTCGTGAAGGTCACCGAAGCGACGCTCACCTACGTCGCGACCGGCTCCGACCGCAAGCCGCGGCAACTGCCGCCGCTCTGACGGACGAGCGCCGCGCGGCGGCGCTTCCCCTTGCCTTCGGCCGCCTCAGTGCGTGGCCGTCAGCCCGAACTCCCGCATCGCGGGCAGGAAATCGTGGTTCAGCTTCGGCTTGCGCGACAGCTTCACCAGCACGTAGCGCTGGAACGGCGCGAGCCGCTGCCACTGTGCAAGCTCGGGCGCCATCAGCCCGGCCAGCGCGCTCTGCTGCACGAGCGACTCCGGCACGCTGTCGGTGGCGCGCCAGGCCGGCTGCTCGTCCGGCTGGAACCACGAGGGCTCCAGATCCGCGTGCGTACGCAGCATTTCGAACAGCGCGTGATCGAAGTTGGGCTCGATCGCGGTGTCCTCGTCGGCCGGAAAGCGCGCGAGCAGTTTGCGATCCTCGAGCGGCAGCAACTGCCACTGCTCCAGTGAGATCCGCAGACCGAAACGGTCGAGATTGAAACGCACGATCATCGGGATGTACGTGAAGTTTTCCGACGAATCGTGTTCGAAGGCGAATAGCAGTGGAGCGTCGCTGAGTCCCATGATCGTGACCTGATATGGCGGATACCGGCGCGGCCGGCTTGCCTGGGGTATTTTAGAACCTCTGCGCGCGGGTGGCGGATACGATTGCCGCCGGCCGCGCGCCGAATCAACGGGAGTGCTCGTGAATCCGACCGAATCCGGCGACTTGCGCGACGAACCGCGCGGCGCGATCGAACTGTCCGTGCGCCGCACGCGCGGCGGTGCCGTCGAAACCGCACACGACTACGTGGGCCAGGAATGGCCCGTCGCGCTCGTCTTCAACGGCATCTCGCATGCGGTGATGATGTGTACGCCGTGCGACCTCGAAGCGTTCGCGGTCGGTTTCGCGATCTCGGAGGGGATCGTCGCGCGCGGCAGCGACATCAAGGACATCGAGGTGATCCTGCACGCCGACGCGCCGCTGCCGCATGCGGAAGTTCACCTGGAGGTCGTCCAGCAGGCGTTCGCCGCGCTGAAGGACCGGCGCCGCGCGCTCGCGGGGCGTACCGGCTGCGGCGTCTGCGGGATCGAAAGCATCGACCTGCTCGACCTCGCGCCCGAACGCGTGCCCGATACGGGCTTTCTCGCACGCCTCGCCCCCGACGCGCTGACGCGCGCGGCGCAGGCGCTGCCGGTTCACCAGGCGCTCACGCGGCTCACGGGCGGCCTGCACGCGGCCGCGTGGTGCGACGCAACAGGGGCGATCCGGATGGCATTCGAGGACGTCGGCCGCCACAACGCACTCGACAAGCTGATCGGCTCGCTCGTGCTGTCGCGCGCCGACGCGACCGACGGCTTCGTGTTCCTGTCGAGCCGCGCGAGCTACGAGCTCGTGCGCAAGGCCGCACGAGTCGGCATCCCGCTGGTGGCAACGATCTCCGCACCGTCGTCGCTCGCGATCGAGATCGCGAAAGCGGCCGGCTTGCGGCTCGTCAGCTTCTGCCGCGAAACCGGCCACGTCGACTACGGCACGGCCTGATCGCGATCGCGGGAGCGCGCCGGCAATCCGCCGCCGGCGCGCCCTGCTCCGTCAGACGGTCAGTCGAACTGACGGAAATCCGGCTTGCGCTTCTCGAAGAACGCCGTCATCGCCTCGCGCGCTTCCGGCGCGCGCAGCATCGCGGCGAAGTGGCCCGCTTCCTCGGCCATCCGCGCCTGCGTCGCCACGCCGCCCGTATCCTTCAGCAGCGCCTTCGTCACACGCAGCGATGCCGCCGGCAGCGCCGCGAGCTTTGCCGCCTGCTTCGCCGCGAACGCGTCGAGCTCGGCCGCCGGCAGCACGCGGTTGACGATGCCGATCCGGTGCGCTTCCAGCGCGTCGAACGCTTCGCCGAGCAGCAGCTTCTCGGCCGCGACCTGATGGCCGGCCAGACGCGGCAGCAGCACGCTCGACGCGGCTTCCGGGCACAGCCCGAGCTGCGTGAACGGCAGCGAGAACGTCGCGGTGTCGGCCGCGTAGACCAGATCGCAGTGCAGCAGCATCGTCACGCCGACGCCGATCGCCAGGCCCGGCACCGCGGCCACGATCGGCTTGCTCGCGCTGCTGATCCGCGCGAGAAACTGGAACACCGGAGCGGTGTCGTCCTTCGGCGGCGACTTCAGGAAATCCTCGAGATCGTTCCCTGAGGTGAAGTTGCCGTCGCCACCGCGCAGCAGGATCACGCGAACCGCCTTGTCTTCCTGCGCTTCGGCGAGTGCGTCGGCCATCGTCTGGTACATCGCCGCCGTCAGCGCATTCTTCTTCGCCGGGCGCGCGATCGTGATCGTCATCACGCCGTCGGCGCGTTCCACTTGAATTTCGGCCACAACCGTCTCCTTTGACTTTCCTCTATCGGAATGAAAAAACGGTGCGCGAGCTCGTGGCCCGCGCACCGTCGCAGCTTGTCGTCGTGCTCCGCTTACAGGCGTTCGATGATGCCCGCCGCGCCCATGCCGGTGCCGACGCACATCGTGACCATCCCGTACTTCAGGTTACGGCGGCGCAGGCCGTGCACGACGGTCGCCGCGCGGATCGCGCCGGTCGCGCCGAGCGGGTGGCCGAGTGCGATCGCGCCGCCCATCGGGTTGACCTTCGACGGGTCGAGGCCGAGATCGCGCATCACCGCCAGCGACTGCGCGGCGAACGCTTCGTTCAGCTCGATCCAGTCGAGATCGTCCTGCTTCAGGCCGGCGGCCTTCAGCGCGGCCGGAATCGCTTCCTTCGGGCCGATACCCATGATTTCCGGCGGCACGCCACGCACCGCGAAACTCACGAAGCGCGCGAGCGGCGTCAGGTTGAATTCCTTGAGCACCTTCTCCGACACGACCAGAAGCGCGCCCGCGCCGTCCGACGTCTGCGAGCTGTTGCCGGCCGTGACCGAGCCCTTGTTCGCGAACACCGTGCGCAGCTTCGCGAGGCCTTCGATCGACGTATCGGCGCGCGGACCTTCGTCGAGCTTGATCTCGCGCGTCTTCACGTCGACGTCACCGGTCGCGAGGTTCGGGAAACGCTCGGTGATCGTGTACGCGGCGATCTCGTCGTTGAACTCGCCGGCCTGCTGGGCGGCAAGCGCCTTGCGGTGCGACTCGACCGAGAACGCGTCCTGGTCTTCGCGGCTCACCTTCCACTGCTCCGCGACGCGCTCGGCCGTCAGGCCCATCCCGTACGCGATGCCGAAGTCTTCATTGCGATCGAAGATGTGCGGCGACATCGACGGCTTGTTGCCCATCATCGGCACCATGCTCATCGATTCGCAGCCGCCCGCGAAGATCGCGTCGGATTCGCCGACGCGGATGCGGTCGGCCGCCATCGCCAGCGCCGTGATGCCCGACGCGCAGAAGCGGTTGACCGTCACGCCGCCGACCGTCTGCGGCAGGCCCGCGAGCAGCGCGCCCATCCGCGCGACGTTCAGCCCCTGCTCGGCTTCCGGAATCGCGCAGCCGATGATCGCGTCTTCGATCAGCTTCGTGTCGAAGCCGGGCACCTGCGCCACCGCCGACTTGAGCGCGTGGACCAGCAGCTCGTCCGGGCGCGTGTTCTTGAAGACACCGCGCGGGGCCTTGCCGATCGGCGTGCGGCTGGCGGCGACGATGTATGCGTCTTGCAATTGTTTGCTCATTTGAGACTCCTTGCCTTATCCGCTCGCTCAGTTACGCACCGGCTTGCCGGTCTGCAACATGCCCATGATCCGTTCCTGCGTCTTCTGCGTGCCGAGCAGCTCGACGAACGCACGGCGCTCCAGCGCGAGCAGCCACTGCTCGTCGACCAGGCTGCCGGCTTCGACGTCGCCGCCGCACACGGCTTCGGCGATGCGGCTCGCGATCAGGTAGTCGTGGTCGCTGATGAAGCGGCCGTCACGCATGTTGACGAGCGATGCCTTGATCGTCGCGATCGCCGAACGGCCGGCGACCGGCACGTCCTTCGCGCGCAGCGGTGCGCGGTAGCCGGTTGCGGCCAGTGCACGCGCTTCCTTCTTCGCGGTGTCGAGCAGTTCGAACACGTTGAAGATGATCGTGTCGGACGGCTTCACGTAGCCCATCGCACGGGCATCGTGCGCGGACGCCGACACCTTCGCCATCGCCGCGTTCTCGAACGACTTCGTGACGAACTTCAGGATGTCGGTGGTCGCGTTCGCGGCCGTTGCGGCGTCCGCTGCGCGCAGCGCGGCTTCCTTCAGGCCGCCGCCCGCCGGCACGAGGCCGACGCCCACTTCGACGAGACCGATGTAGCTCTCGACGTGCACGACGCGCTTCGCGCTGTGCAGCATCAGCTCGCACCCGCCGCCGAGCGCGATGCCCGACACGGCTGCGACGACCGGCACGTTCGCGTACTTCACGCGCAGCATGCCTTCCTGGAACTTCTTCACGAACGGCTCGATGCCCTTCGCGCCGCCCATCATGAACGCGGGCATCGCCTCTTCGAGGTTCGCACCGGCCGAGAACGGGCCGCCCGGCGTGCCGAGCTTCAGCGACGTCGGTTGCCAGATCACGACGCCCTTGTAGTCCTTCTCCGCGAGTTCGATGGCTTGCACGAGGCCGTCGATCACGCTCGGTCCGATCGTGTTCATCTTCGACTTGAACGACACGATCACGACGTCGTCTTCACCCGCGCGGTCGTCGACCCAGGCACGCACGGCATCGGTCTCGAACAGCGTCTTGCCGTACGTCTTCGGATCGGCACCGGCTTCGCCGAGCAGCGGCGCGCGGAATACCTGCTTGTCGTAGACGGCGAGGTCCGAACGCGGCACGAAGCGCTTCGCTGCCGGCGCCCACGAGCCTTCGGCCGTGTGCACGCCACCCTTTTCCGCAACCGCGCCTTCGAGCACCCACGACGGCAGCGGCACGTTCGCGAGCGCCTTGCCGGCCGCGATGTCTTCCTGCACCCACTCGGCGACCTGCTTCCAGCCGGCAGCCTGCCAGCCTTCGAACGGGCCTTCGTTCCAGCCGAAGCCCCAGCGGATCGCGAGGTCGACGTCGCGCGCGTTGTCGGCGATCGATTCGAGATGCACGCCGATGTAGTGGAACACGTCGCGGAAGATCGACCACAGGAACTGCGCGTGCGGATGGTCCGTTTCACGCAGCAGCTTCAGGCGTTCCGCCGGCGGGCGCTTCAGGATGCGGCCGACGGTTTCGTCCGCCTTCGCGCCCGAATCCACGTAGGTGCCCGTCTTCGCGTCGAGCACCTTGATCGCCTTGCCTTCCTTCTTGTAGAAACCGCCGCCCGTCTTCTGACCGAGCGCGCCCTGCTTCACCAGTTCGGCGAGCACGGCAGGCGTCTGGTAGACCGGGAAGAACGGATCGTCGGCGAGGTTGTCCTGCATCGTCTTGATCACGTGCGCCATCGTGTCGAGGCCGACCACGTCCGCGGTGCGGAACGTCGCCGACTTCGCGCGGCCGAGGCGGCTGCCCGTCAGGTCGTCGACTTCGTCGAAGCGCAGGCCGAACTGCGCGGCCTCGGTGATCACCGCGAGGATCGAAAAGATGCCGACGCGGTTCGCGATGAAGTTCGGCGTATCCTTCGCGCGCACGACACCCTTGCCGACGATGCTCGTCAGGAAGGTTTCGAGCTGGTCGAGGATCTCCGGGCGCGTGTGCGCGGTCGGGATCAGCTCGACCAGGTGCATGTAGCGCGGCGGGTTGAAGAAGTGCACGCCGCAGAAGCGCGACTTCAGCTCGTCCGAGAAACCTTCGGACAGCTTCGTGATCGACAGGCCCGACGTGTTGGTCGCGAAGATCGCGTTCGGTGCGATGTGCGGTGCGACCTTCTTGTACAGGTCGTGCTTCCAGTCCATCCGCTCGGCGATCGCCTCGATCACGACGTCGCACTCGGCGAGTTTCGCGATGTCGTCTTCGTAGTTCGCTGCCTCGAGGTACTTCGCGTCGTCCTTCACGCCGAACGGCGCGGGCGACAGCTTCTTCAGGTTCTCGATCGCCTTCAGCGCGATCGCGTTTTTCGGGCCTTCCTTGGCCGGCAGGTCGAACAGCAGCACCGGCACGCGCGCGTTGATGAGGTGCGCGGCGATCTGCGCGCCCATCACGCCGGCGCCCAGCACGGCGACCTTGCGAATCAGGAAATTGCTCACGGGATGTCTCCGGATAGTGTCGTGCAGCGCGGGAGGTGGGGGCTGCACGGCGAAGTGAGTACCAGGAACCGTTGCGTTCGGGCGGCGCGGCACGCGGCGCGCACCGCCCGGACTCGCGTCAGAACAGCGATTCGTCGACTTCCATCAGCGTCTTCGAACCGGCGCGCGCCGCGCGGATCGTCGACGCCGTCTCGGGCAGCAGGCGCGCGAAGTAGAAGCGGGCGGTGGCGAGCTTCGACTTGTAGAACGGATCGCCCGACGCTTCCTTGTCGAGTGCGAGGCGCGCCATGCGCGCCCAGAAGTACGAGAACACCAGGTGGCCGACGGTGCGCAGGTACGGCACGGCGGCCGCGCCGACTTCGTCCGGGTTCTGCATCGCCTTCATGCCGATTTCCATCGTCAGCTTCTGGACCTTCTCGCCGATGTCGGCGAGCGGGTTGATGAACTCGGCCATTTCCGGCTTCACGCCTTCGGCTTCCGCGAATTCCGTGACGAGTTTGCCGAACTTCTTCAGCTTCGCGCCCATGTCGCCGAGCACCTTGCGGCCCAGCAGGTCGAGCGACTGGATCGAGTTCGTGCCTTCGTAGATCATGTTGATCCGCGCGTCGCGCACGTACTGCTCCATGCCCCACTCGGAGATGAAGCCGTGGCCGCCGTAGATCTGCATCGCGTGGTTGGTCGACTCGAATGCGTTGTCGGTCAGGAACGCCTTGATGATCGGCGTGAGCAGCGCGACGAGGTCGGCCGCTTCCTTGCGCACCGCTTCGTCGGCGTGCGACAGCTCCTTGTCGATCTGCAGCGCGGACCAGTACGTGAATGCGCGCGCGCCTTCGGCGTAAGCCTTCTGCGTGAGCAGCATGCGGCGCACGTCCGGGTGCACGATGATCGGGTCGGCCGGTTTGTCCGGTGCCTTCGGGCCCGTCAGCGAGCGCATCTGCAGGCGCTCCTTCGCATAGGTGAGCGAATTCTGGTACGCGACTTCCGTGAGGCCGAGGCCTTGCATGCCGACGCCGAGGCGCGCGGCATTCATCATCACGAACATCGCGTTCAAGCCCTTGTTCGGCTCGCCGACCATCCAGCCCTTCGCGCCGTCGAGGTTCATCACGCACGTCGAGTTGCCGTGGATGCCCATCTTGTGCTCGATCGAGCCGCACTTGATGCCGTTGCGCTCGCCCGGCTCGCCCGCTGCGTCGGGGATGAACTTCGGCACGATGAACAGCGAGATCCCCTTGGTGCCCTGCGGCGCGTCCGGCAGGCGCGCGAGCACGAGGTGGATGATGTTCTTCGACATGTCGTGCTCGCCGCTCGAGATGAAGATCTTCGTGCCGCTGATCGAGTACGAGCCGTCGGCGTTGGGTTCGGCCTTGGTGCGCAGGATGCCGAGGTCGGTGCCGCAGTGCGGCTCGGTCAGGCACATCGTGCCCGTCCATTCGCCCGTCACGAGCTTCGGCAGGTAGCGCTGCTGCAGTTCCGGTGCGCCGTGCGCGTGCAGGCACTCGTAGGCGCCGTGCGACAGGCCCGGATACATCGTCCAGGCCTGGTTCGCCGAGTTCAGCATTTCGTAGAGCGCGTTGTTCACGAACGCGGGCAGGCCCTGGCCGCCGTAGTCCGGATCGCAGCCGAGCGCCGGCCAGCCGGCCTCGACGTACTGCTGGTAGGCTTCCTTGAAGCCGGTCGGGGTCTTCACGACGCCGTCGCCTTCATACGTGCAGCCTTCGCGATCGCCGACCTGGTTCAGCGGGAACAGTACCTCGGAGCAGAACTTGCCCGCTTCCTCGAGGACCTGGTTGATCGTGTCGGCGTCGAGGTCCGCATGCTTGGGCATTTGCTTGACTTCGGCTTCGACGTTCAGAAGCTCGTGCAACACGAATTGCATGTCGCGCAGCGGCGCGGCGTACTGTCCCATGACTCTCTCCAAAGGTGGGCAAAACGGCTCGAGCTCCTGGCGGGCGGATCACGCGCCGCTAACGGCTCTCGCTCTGATACGAAACAATCGTCTTTTCCAGCGCGGCCCACGTGAGGCGCACGGCGTCCGGCGAATGCAGGAAGCGTGCGTCGTGATGCAGGCCGAGCGTGAAGCTATACAACTCGAAGAGCATCAGGTCCGGATCCGTATCCGCACGCAGATGGCCTTCTTCCTTCGCCTGCGAAATGGCACGCAGCATCGCGGCACGCCAGGCCGTCACGCTTGCGATCAACTGCTCGCGCACGGGGCTGTCAGGCCGGTCGTCGTACTCGACCGCACCGCTGATGTAGATGCACCCGGTCGTCACCTCCTGGATGCGCTTCTCCGTCCAGCGGGCCAGCATCGCCCGAAGGCGCGGCAAGCCTCGCGGCTCGCGCAGGCTCGGAAAGAACACCTCGTTTTCGAAACGATGGTGATACTCGCGGACGACCTCGACCTGCAGGTCCTCACGCGATCCGAAGTGCGCGAACACACCGCTCTTGCTCATCTGCATGCGCTCGGCCAGCAGGCCGATCGTCAGCCCCTCCAGCCCGTCACGGCTGGCGAGGTCCAAAGCAGCTTCAAGTATCGCGGCACGCGTCTGTTCGCCTTTTCGCATAGCTATTTCTGTAACCGTTCGGGGGTTCGAATAAAATCGAACGGCCGTACTATTATTGAGTGCGGCCGCTCGCGAAACAAGGAAATTATTAGAAACCGGTGTCTAACCGAGCCGCTATTTTGCGCGATTCCGGCGGGACCGGAGCGGCTTTTCCGCACGAACGTGCGGACAGATTTTTTGAAGCGAACGCTTAGTCTTCGTCAGTCGTAACCGCCGACCGTCAGCGCCTTCATCACGAGACGATACGCCGTATAGGCGAGCCAGTTCAGCATGCGCTCGAGGCGCGGGCGCGCGGCGAACCGGGCGGGGTCGATTTCCCGGCCGTCGGCAAACGCGGTCGCGATCGCGTCGCGCAGTTCGTTCGTGACAGCATCGTAGCGCACCAGCACGACATTCGCCTCATTGTTCAACATCAGGCTCAGCGCGTCCAGGTTCGACGAGCCGACCGTCGCCCAGTTGTCGTCGATCACGGCCACCTTGCCGTGCAGCATCGTCTTGTCGTATTCGGCCACGCGCACGCCCGCACGCAGCAGCGCGTGATAGAGGAACGGCACGGCCGTATCGAGGGCCGCGAATTCCTTGCGGCCGATCAGGATCCGTACGTCGACGCCGCGTCGCGCGGCGCCCGTCAGCGCACGGCGCAGCTTGCGCCCCGGCATGAAGTACGGATTGGCGAGCAGGATCCGCTGGCGGGCCTGGCCGATCGCGGCGAGATACGCCTTCTCGATCGCGCGGCGGTTCACGACGTTGTCGCGCGCGACGAACGCGACGCTCGGCTCCGTCACGACCCGCAGCGCACCGGCCTTGATCCACCGGTGGCTGCGCATCCAGCGGCGGAACATGTCGGGAAATGCTTCGCCGCCATGCAGTCCGGTCGCGTATTGCGCATACGGCTTGTGGCCGAACAAGATCCGGTGCCACTGCAGTTCGAACGCGGCGCGCACGTCGGACACCGCGGGCCCCGCCATCTCGACCGCGAAATCCCAGCGCGGGAACGGCAGCGTCGTGCCGCCCTGCGCGTAGTCGTCGATGATGTTGATGCCGCCGCAGAACGCGACCGCGTGATCGATCACCGCGAGCTTGCGATGCGTGCGCGAAAAGCCGAAGCGGCCGAACAGGTAACGGTTGTAGATGCAGTGCTCGACGCCGGCTGCCGCCCACGTATCGAACAACGGCAGGCGTGCGGTGCCGATGCCGTCGGTGATCACGCGCACCCGCACGCCGCGCTGCGCCGCGCGGATCAATGCGTCCGACACCGGCCGGCCGGCCGCGTCGTCGCAGAAGATGTAGGTTTCGAGCATCACCTGCTCGCGGGCGGCATCGATCCGCTCGATCAGCGCCCGGAAGAACTCGCCGCCGGTCTCGCACAATCGCACGGTATTGCCCGACGTGAAGGCGAGCCGCGACGCGGAACCGCGTTCCTGCAGGAACATCTGCCGCAATTGCGCGAAGCGCTTGCGGGCTTCCGCCGTCATGCGGACGAGCCGTGCGGCGCGCGCGACAGTGCCACGCGCGCGGGCAGTTGCAGGATCGCCTCGGCGTTCGACGGCGAGAAGCAGCGCGCGGCCGCCTCGCGGAACGGCAGCCATGCATGGTCGACATGCTCGCGCGGCGACAGCGTCACGTCGACACGATGCGGCACGCACAGGCCGAACCAGTGCTCGACATTGCGCGTGACGCCCGGGGCGTAGCGGTGCAAGTATTGCGGATAGATCGTGTATTCGATCTTGTGGCGCCAGTCGACGAGCGCGCTGGCCGGCACGTCCGGCGTGCCGACTGCGATGCCGGTCTCCTCGGCCACTTCGCGCGCGGCGGTCAGCGCGAGCGGCTCGTCGAGCGTGTCCTTCGAGCCGGTCACCGATTGCCAGAAATCGGGCTGGTCGGCACGCTTGATCACGAGCACATCGAGGTCGGGCGTGTAGATCACGACAAGAACGGATTCGGGGATTTTCGGCGGCTTCGTCATCGTTGTTTCATGCAGCGCAGGGCCGCGCGCCGGGCAAAGGCTCCGAACGGGCGGCAAGTGCTGCGACTGTACCGCAAAAAACGAAACAGGCGCATCGCTGCGCCTGTTTCATGGGTGTCGAGTGCGCGTGACCGCACACACGACCGGGTACGAAGCGCGTTACGCCTTCGGTTGTTCCGGCTGACGCAGACGGATGTGCAACTCGCGCAGCTGACGCTCGTCGACCGGGCTCGGCGCTTGCGTGAGCAGATCCTGCGCACGCTGCGTCTTCGGGAACGCGATCACGTCGCGGATCGAATCGGCGCCGGCCATCATCGTGACGATGCGGTCGAGACCGAATGCGATACCGCCGTGCGGCGGCGCGCCGTACTGCAGCGCGTCCAGCAGGAAGCCGAACTTGAGCTGGGCTTCTTCAGCACCGATCTTCAGCGCGCGGAACACCTTGCTCTGCACTTCCTCGCGGTGGATACGCACCGAGCCGCCGCCGATTTCCCAGCCGTTCAGCACCATGTCGTAGGCCTTCGCGAGGCAACGGCCCGGATCCGTCTCGAGGTACTCGAGATGCTCGTCCTTCGGGCTGGTGAACGGGTGGTGAGCCGCGACGTAGCGCGCGTCTTCGTCGTCGTATTCGAACATCGGGAAGTCGACGACCCACAGCGGCTTCCAGCCGGCCTGGACGAGACCGTTCGCCTTGCCGAATTCCGAATGGCCGATCTTCAGGCGCAGCGCGCCG
The DNA here is from genome assembly GCF_002223205.1 of Burkholderia sp. AU27893. Taxonomy (NCBI): domain Bacteria; kingdom Pseudomonadati; phylum Pseudomonadota; class Betaproteobacteria; order Burkholderiales; family Burkholderiaceae; genus Burkholderia; species Burkholderia sp. AU27893. The sequence continues at coordinate 539,888 of NZ_NKFD01000002.1, forward strand.
AGGCTGTCGTTGACGACCTTCGCGCGGTCGGCCGCGAAGAAGATGATGTCGCCGTCTTGCGCGCCGGTGCGCTCGAGGATCGCCGCGATCGATGCGTCGTGCAGGTTCTTGACGATCGGGCTCTGCAGGCCGTCACGGCCCTTCGCCTTCTCGTTGACCTTGATCCATGCAAGGCCCTTCGCGCCGTAGATGCGCACGAACTCGGTGTAGCCGTCGATGTCGCCACGCGACAGCTCGCCGCCCTTCGGCACGCGCAGTGCCGCGACACGGCCGTCCTTCGCGTTGGCCGGCGTGCTGAACACCTTGAAGTCGACGTCCTTCATCGCGTCGGTCAGCTCGGTGAATTCGAGCTGCACGCGCAGGTCCGGCTTGTCCGAACCGAAACGCGCCATCGCTTCCGAGTACGGCATCACCGGGAATTTCGCGTCGAGCTCGACGTCGATCGTCGTCTTGAAGATGTGACGGATCATGTCTTCGAACAGGTCACGGATTTCCTGCTCGCCGAGGAACGACGTTTCGCAGTCGATCTGCGTGAATTCCGGCTGACGGTCGGCACGGAGGTCTTCGTCGCGGAAGCACTTGGTGATCTGGTAGTAACGGTCGAAGTTCGCGACCATCAGCAGCTGCTTGAACAGCTGCGGCGACTGCGGCAGCGCGAAGAACTGGCCCGCGTTCACGCGCGACGGCACGAGGTAGTCGCGCGCGCCTTCCGGCGTGCTCTTCGTCAGCATCGGCGTTTCGATGTCGATGAAGCCCTGCTCGTCGAGGTACTTGCGCGCTTCGATCGCCACGCGGTAGCGCAGGCGCAGGTTGTGCTGCATCTGCGGGCGGCGCAGGTCGAGCACGCGGTGCGTGAGACGCGTCGTTTCCGACAGGTTGTCGTCGTCGAGCTGGAACGGCGGCGTGACCGACGCGTTCAGCACGTTCAGTTCGTGGCACAGCACTTCGATCTTGCCGCTCTTCAGGCCGGCGTTGACCGTGCCTTCCGGACGGTTGCGCACGAGGCCCTTGATCTGCACGCAGAACTCGTTGCGCACGCCTTCGGCGGTCGCGAACATTTCCGCGCGATCCGGGTCGCACACCACCTGCACGAGGCCTTCACGATCGCGCAGGTCGATGAAGATCACACCGCCGTGATCGCGGCGGCGCTGCACCCAGCCGCACAGCGACACGGTTTGGCCCAGCAGGTGTTCGGTCACGAGACCGCAGTATTCAGTACGCATCGACATGATGTTTGCTTTCGTTCGGTTTGATCAACGGGCGCCGCAACGCGCGGCCCGGGCGATGATTCTTTACTTACAGCGGCGGCTCGACGGGGCGGCGTGCAGGCGCCGGAGCCGGCGCCGGGGGCGCCACCACGCCCATCGAGACGATGTACTTGAGCGCGGCATCGACCGACATGTCGAGTTCGATGACTTCGCTCTTCGGCAGCATCAGGAAGAAGCCCGACGTCGGGTTCGGCGTCGTCGGGATATAGACGCTCACGTATTCTTCCGTCAGATGATTGAGCACGTCGCCGCCCGGCGTGCCGGTCAGAAACGCGATCGTATACGAGCCGCGACGCGGGTATTCGATCAGCAGCGCCTTGCGGAAGGCGTTGCCGCTGCTCGACAGCAGCGTGTCCGACACCTGCTTGACGCTCGTGTAGATCGGCCCGACGACCGGGATGTGACGCACCACGGCGTTCCACCACGTGACGAGCTTCTGGCCGATGAAGTTCTGCGTGGCCAGCCCGACGACGAAGATGAACGCGAGCGTCAGCACCGCGCCGATCCCCGGCAGATGGAAGCCGAGCATCCGCTCGGGCTGCCACGATTCGGGCAGCAGGAGCAGTGTCTGATCCATCGTGCCGATGATGAGGCCGAGCACCCACAGCGTGATCGCGAGCGGGACGAGAACCAGCAGGCCGGTCAGAAACACCGATTTCAGGGTCGTCTTTTTCATCATCTGCCGTCAATGAACCGCGCCGGCGGGCGCGGGTTGGTCGCAGCCCGGCCGGGCCGCGACGGTCAACTGCCGGCGGCGGGCGCTGCAGCCGGGGCGGGCGCGGCGCTCGTCGTCGTGCTTTCGGAACTGCTCGATGCAGCCGGCGCGGCCGCGCCGGGCGCGGCGTCCGTTGCCGCAGCCGGGGCTGCGTCGCCCGACGCCGTCGCCGGTGCGCTGGTGCCGCCCGAACCGCCACGGAAATCGGTGACATACCAACCCGAACCCTTCAGCTGGAAGCCCGCGGCAGTGACCTGCTTGCGAAATGCATCCTTCCCGCATTCCGGACACTGCGACAGCGGCGCGTCGCTCATCTTCTGGAGCACGTCCTTCGCGAAACCACACGCTTCGCATCGATAGGCGTAGATCGGCATGATATTTTTCCCGCGGAAACTGGAAACGGCTTGCAAAACCTTGAATTATAGCCGAAACCCTGCCGCGCTCCGGCAATGGCCGCGATACCCGCGCATCAGCGGCGGCGCCACGTGAGCCAGCGCTCGTTCCCTTCGAACACGGGCAGCGAATCGGTCACGGGCAAATCCTCGATCAGCTCGAAGTGCGGCGTGAGCAGCGCATCGAGTTCGGCACGCTCGATTCCGAACGGCGGCCCCTTCGGTTTCGCCATCAGGAAGAAATAGCCGGCCAGCAATCCGTCAGCAGGCAGCAGCTCGGCCATGCGCGCCGCATAGCCGGCACGCATGGCCGGCGGCAGCGCGCACAGGAACGCACGCTCGTACACCCACTGCACGTCGAACGGCGGCCGGTACGTAAAGAAATCGGCCTGCTCGACGACGCCCGCATGCGCGCCGAGCTGCGCCTTCGCGGCCGCCACCGCCTGCGCGGCGAAATCGATCGCACGCACGGGCCAGCCGGCTTCGGCCAGCCACCCGGCTTCCTGCGCACTGCCGCAGCCGGGAATCAGCACCGTGCACGGCTCGAGCCGATGCGCGAACACGCGGAAACCCTCAGGCACGCCGCCGAATTCCCACGGCGTCACGCCACGCTCGAAACGTTCGTTCCAGAACGATGCGTTGCCGGGATCGCGCGTCGCGAAATCGGCGGCTGACGGTGTAGCGGGTTGCTTCGGATCGGACATCGCCCTGCTCCTTTCGGTCACGTGCCGTACGTGAGCGCCAGCAGCACACGCGCGACGAGCGCCCCGACGCCGACGGCAAGGCCGAAGATCAGCAGCGCCTGCATCAGCCGGTTCGTCCGCTTCTGCTCGACGAGGATCTGGCGCATCAGCTCTTCGCTCGCGGCACGCGGCGCGTCATGGCGTGCGGCCATCGCATGATGGATCAGGCGCGGCAGTTGCGGCAGCGTCTTGCTCCACTGCGGCGCCTCGACCTTGAAGCGCTCGTACCAGCCGCGCAGGCCGATCTGCTCGGTCATCCAGCGCTCGAGATACGGCTTCGCGGTCTTCCACAGGTCGAGCTCGGGGTCGAGCGAGCGACCGAGGCCCTCGACGTTCAGCATCGTCTTCTGCAGCAGCACGAGCTGCGGCTGGATCTCGACGTTGAAGCGGCGCGACGTCGAGAACAGGCGCATCAGCACCTGACCGAGCGAGATGTCCTTCAGCGCGCGGTCGAAATACGGCTCGCACACCGCGCGGATCGCGCTTTCGAGTTCCTCGACGCGCGTTTCGGGCGGCACCCAGCCCGACTCGAGGTGGAGCGTCGCGACGCGGTGGTAGTCACGCTTGAAGAACGCGAGGAAGTTCTGCGCGAGGTAGTTCTTGTCGAAATCGGACAGCGCGCCGACGATCCCGAAATCGAGCGCGACGTAGCGGCCGAACGTGTTCGGATCGAGGCTCACCTGGATGTTGCCGGGGTGCATGTCCGCATGGAAGAAGCCGTCGCGGAACACCTGCGTGAAGAAGATCTCGACGCCTTCGCGCGCGAGCTTCTTGATGTCGACGCCGGCCGAACGCAGCGTCTCGACCTGGCTGATCGGCACGCCGGTCATGCGCTCCATCACGAGCACCTGCGACGTCGAGAAATCCCAGAACATCTCGGGCACGAGCAGCAGGTCGAGGCCCGCGAAGTTGCGGCGCAGCTGGCTGCCGTTGGCGGCCTCGCGCATCAGGTCGAGCTCGTCGTGCAGGTACTTGTCGAATTCGGCGACGACCTCGCGCGGCTTCAGGCGCCGGCCGTCGGCCCACATGCGCTCGGTCCAGATCGCGATGTCGCGCATCAGCGCGAGGTCGGAGTCGATCACGGACAGCATGTTCGGGCGCAGCACCTTGACGGCGACGGCCTTGCCCGCGTGCTGGCCCTGCTTGAGCTTCGCGAAGTGCACCTGCGCGATCGACGCGCTCGCGACCGGCTCGCGCTCGAATTCGTCGAACAGCTCGTCGACCGGCGCGCCGAGCGACTTCTCGATGATCCCGATCGCGACCGCCGAATCGAACGGCGGCACCTGGTCCTGCAGCTTCGCGAGTTCGTTCGCGAAATCGACCGACAGCAGGTCGCGGCGCGTCGACAGCACCTGGCCGAACTTCACGAAGATCGGGCCGAGGCTTTCGAGCGCGTGACGCAGCCGCACCGCAGGCGGATCGGAATAGCGGCGGCCGATCGTCGTGATCCGCAACAGCAGCTTCACGCGCCGGTCGTCGATCCGGGACAGCATCACTTCGTCGAGGCCAAAGCGGATGACGGTGTAGACAATCTTGATGAAACGGAAAATGCGCATGCCCTGCGGCCCCTCAGTGCGCGCCGCGCGGGCCGGAACCCGTGCGCGCGCCGATTTTTTGTTCGAGTCGCTCGACCCGCTTTTCGACCCGTGCGAGCGCATCGCGTGCGCGCGCCAGTTCGGCGTCGAAGCCGCCGAGCGACGCGCGCCGGACGACCTGCGGGTTCTCGTCGAGCCAGTATTCGGCGACGGAATCGAGCACGTTGCGGCCGGTGCGTCGCGCGCGCGCGCCGGCGTCGCGCACGACCGTCGCGATCCGGTAGGCCGCCGCGTCGCCGACCAGCTTCGCGAGATCTTCTTCAGGTTCCCAGCGCAGGTGCTCGGCCAGCTTCGCGATCTGCGTGGCGAACTCGGCGTCGCCCTCGATCTTCACGTGCTTCATCACGGCCGCCTGGCCGCCCTGCAGGAACGCGGCGACCGTGTCGCCGGCAAGCGCGATCGACACGTCGACCTGTTGCGCATCGTGCGCGTCGACGGCCGACAGATAGCCGTCGGGCTGCACCAGCAGCGTCAGCGTAACCGGGGGCACGTCGATCCGGGCAGTCTTGCCCGAATAGGGAATCAGGCGGTCACGCGCCCACGATTCGCGGGCGAGCAGGTGATTGACAGCGGCAGCAAAAGGCTTGGCGGCAAAGGTCATCGGGCTGGGAAAGAAAAAACCCGCGCAGGCCGGGCGCCCACGCGGGTTTCTATTGTAACGTCGGATCGTCGGCAGACCGTGCCTGACCGCACACTCGGGCGGCAAGCGGTCGCAGTGCGGCGGCCGTCGCCCGGGTGCCGGCGGCGCGGGCCGCCGGTCACGCTCAGTGCGTGTTGATCTGCTGGATGCCCGCGAGCAGCCAGCCCTGACTGCCCGACTTCGACAGGTTCCACACCTCGTCGAACGGCGCGGCCGACGCGTTCGCCGATTCGCGGATCAGGCCGTGGAAGCGCACGCTCGCCGACTGCTCGATGCCGCGATCCTCGATCGCGACCAGTTCCGCGTCGAGCTGCACGACGTCGGTCTGGTTCGACTCGTTGCCGCGCGAATCGAGGTCGATCTTGATCTCGGCGAACATTTCCGGCGTCGTGAACTCGCGGATGTCGGCCAGGTTGCCCTGGTCCCACGCGGCCTGCAAGCGCACGAAATAGACCTTCGAGCTGCGCAGGAACGCTTCGGTGTCGAAGCCGGCCGGCACCTGGAGCGGTGCGGCCGCAGCAGCCGCTGCCGCGCCGGCAGCCGCGGCGCCGCCGCCGAACACGCCTTGCGCTTCGTTCGCGTAGCTGCTGCCGCTACCCGCATAGTTGCTGCCGGTGCTGCCCTGCTGGAACGACGGGCTTTGCGAGTAGCCGCCAGACGACGACGCCGAGCCGCCGACCGAATACGCCGGCTCCTGCGGACGACGACGGTTCATGAACTTGCGGATCAGCCAGATGCCGACCGCCGCGAGCAGTGCGATCACGATGACGTTCGCCATCATGCTTGCGAATGCGCCGCCGAGACCGAAGTGCGACAGCAGCGCCGCGATGCCGAGACCGGCCGCAAGGCCGGCGATCGGCCCGAGCCAGCGCGAGCGGTTAGGCTGCGCAGCCGGTGCGGGTGCGGCCGGATTCGCCCGCTGGGCCTGCGACGGCGCGGCCTGCTGCATCGGCTGCTGCGCGGGCGGCGTGGCCTGGCGCTGCGTGACGGTGGAGTTCTGGCGGCCGATGCTGCGCCCGCCGCCCATGCGCTTGGCTTCGGCGTCGAGCGATGCGAACGTGCCGGCCGTGAGCAGGCCGACCATCAGCAGCGTGCCGACCCGTCGAGCCCACGGCTTCGACGGCTTGCTACGGTTGAACAACGAACGCGATTCGAACATCAGCTTCTCCGAATGTAAGACAAATGTATGGGAAGAGCCCCTTAGTACTTGGCTCCCATGTGTAAAGCTACCACGCCACCTGACAAATTGTAATATTTGACGGCATCGAGGCCCGCTTGTTCCATCATCGTCTTCAGCGTGTCCTGATCGGGGTGCATCCGGATAGATTCAGCAAGATACCGATAACTTTCAGCATCTTTCGCGAACTTGTCGCCAAGCCACGGTAATACTTTGAAAGAATACAGATCGTACGCTTTTTTCAGCGGATCCCAGACTTTCGAGAATTCCAGCACCATCACGCGGCCGCCGGGCTTCGTCACGCGGCGCATCTCGGCCAGCGCGGCATCCTTGTGCGTCATGTTGCGCAGCCCGAACGCGACCGTGACCACATCGAAGTAATTGTCCGGAAAGGGAATTTTCTCCGCGTCACACAGCAGCGACGGCGTCACGATGCCCTTGTCGAGCAGCCGGTCGCGGCCGACGCGCAGCATCGATTCGTTGATGTCCGTGTGCCAGACCTCGCCCGTCGGCCCGGCCGCCTTCGCGAACGACCGGGTCAGGTCGCCGGTGCCGGCCGCGAGATCGAGCACCTTGAAGCCGGGGCGCACGTTCGCCTGCGCGATCGTGAACGCCTTCCACGCGCGGTGCATGCCCGCCGACATCAGGTCGTTCATCAGATCGTAGTTGCTCGCGACCGAATGGAACACACCCGCCACTTTCTTCGCTTTTTCGTTTTCCTCGACGCTTTCGAAGCCGAAGTGGGTTTTGCTCATCGCGTTGATCCTCAGTTAATGGCAAGACGGCGCCGAGCGGGCGCCGTCGAATTCAGTGGCAGTGGCCGTGCGACGCGTTCGCCGCCGGCATCGGGGCATCGCGCTCGACGCCCGCCGCCTTCAGTTTGTCGAAATAGTCGCGCCACAGCGCGTCCTGCTGCGTCGCCAGCTCGTACAGCAGGTCCCACGAGTAGATGCCGGTCGAATGGCCGTCGGAAAACGTCGGCTGCAGCGCGTAGTGGCCGACGCCCTCGAGCGCGGTGATCGTCACTTCGCGCTTGCCCGTCTGCAGCGTCTCCTGGCCGGGCCCGTGGCCGCGCACCTCGGCCGACGGCGAATACACGCGCATCAGCTCGAACGGAATCCGGAAACTGTCGCCGTTCGGGTACTGCAATTCGAGCACGCGCGATACCGCGTGCACGACGACGCCGGACGGAATCGGCGTCGTGGAAGTCAAACCGCTCATGGCTGCCTCGAATCGGTCATGCGTTGAATTTCCTCGCGCACCGCATTGTGCAGCAGCGAGGCCTGCGCTGCGCGCGAGCGCAGCAGCGCCTCGGACACGCTGCGCTGGCGCGGCGCCCATACGGGCTGCGGGAAGTGGGCGTCGTTGGAAAAGCGCGGGATCACGTGCCAGTGCACGTGCGGCACCATGTTGCCGAGGCTCGCGAGATTCACCTTGTTCGGCTGCATCACGCGGCGCACGGCCCGCTCGACCGCATAGACCACGCGCATCAGATGTGCCCGCTCGGGCTCGCCGAGATCGGAGAATTCGGCGACGTGCGCGCCCCAGATCACCCGGCAGAAGCCCGGATACTCGTGCTCGCCCGTCGCGAGGACGACACGCAACGCATCGTCCTGCCAGAGCACTTCGCCGCCGTCTTCACGGCAAAACACGCATTCCATCGTCGCTCCCATGTGGACGGGCGCCGGCATTGCCGCGCCGGCGCCCGCTCATCCCTAGCCCGGTCGGGCGGTCGTCATGCCCGCATTAGACCAGCACGCGCTCGATCCCGCCATTGTTCGCACGTGCGACATAATCGGCCATCCAGTTCTCGCCGAGCACCTGGCGCGCGATTTCGACCACGATGTAGTCGGCTTCGAGGTTCGCGTCCTCGCTGTAGCGCGACAGGCCCTGCAGGCACGACGGGCAACTGGTCAGGATCTTCACGTCCGGGCCGTTCGCGGCCGCGGCGGCCGGCGCCGGCGCGTTGCCGGCCACGACCGGGATGCTGCGCAGCTTCGCGGCACCCTTGCGGATCTCCTCTTCCTTGCGGAAGCGGACCTGCGTCGACACGTCCGGGCGCGTGACCGCGAGCGTGCCCGATTCGCCGCAGCAGCGCTCGTTCTTCTCGATCTTGTAGCCGTCCTTTTCCGAGCCCATCAGCTCGTTGACGAGCTTCACCGGGTCCATCGTCTTGATCGGCGTGTGGCACGGGTCGTGATACATGTAGCGCGTGCCCGTCACGCCATCGAGCTTCATCCCCTTCTCGAGCAGGAACTCGTGGATGTCGATGATCCGGCAGCCCGGGAAGATCTTGTCGAATTCGTAGCCGGCGAGCTGGTCATAGCAGGTGCCGCACGACACGACCACCGTCTTGATGTCGAGGTAGTTCAGCGTGTTCGCGACCCGGTGGAACAGCACGCGGTTGTCGGTGACGATCTTCTCGGCCTTGTCGTACTGGCCCGAGCCGCGCTGCGGATAGCCGCAGCACAGGTAGCCCGGCGGCAACACCGTCTGCACGCCGGCTTCCCACAGCATCGCCTGCGTGGCCAGCCCGACCTGCGAGAACAGGCGCTCGGAGCCGCAGCCAGGGAAGTAGAACACCGCTTCCGAATCGACGGTGGTCGACTTCGGATTGCGGATGATCGGCACGATCTTGTTGTCCTCGATGTCGAGCAGCGCGCGCGCCGTCTTCTTCGGCAGGTTGCCCGGCATCTTCTTGTTGACGAAGTGGATCACCTGCTCGACCACGGGCGGCTTGCCGACCGTCGCCGGCGGGTGCTGCGTCTGCTTCGTCACGACCTTCCTCAGCATGTCGTTCGCGAAGCGCTGCACCTTATAGCCGGCGCCCATCATCACGCTGCGCGCGACGTTGATCGTCTGCGGGTTGGTCGCGTTCAGGAAGAACATGCCCGCCGCATTGCCGGCGTTGAACTTCTTCTTGCCCATCTTGCGCAACAGGTTGCGCATGTTCATCGTGACGTCGCCGAAGTCGATCTTCACCGGGCACGGCGTCGCGCACTTGTGGCACACCGTGCAGTGGTCCGCCACGTCGTTGAACTCGTCCCAGTGCTTGATCGACACGCCGCGGCGCGTCTGTTCCTCGTACAGGAACGCCTCGACCAGCAGCGAGGTTGCGAGGATCTTGTTGCGCGGGCTGTACAGCAGGTTCGCGCGCGGCACGTGCGTCGCGCACACCGGCTTGCACTTGCCGCAGCGCAGGCAGTCCTTCACCGAATCGGCAATCGCGCCGATATCGGACTGCTTCATGATCAGCGACTCGTACCCCATCAGCCCGAAGCTCGGCGTATACGCGTTGCGCAGATCGGCGCCTTCGAGCAGCTTGCCCTTGTTGAAGCGGCCGTTCGGGTCGACGCGCTGCTTGTACGCGCGGAATTCGGCGATCTCGTCGTCGGTCAGGAACTCGAGCTTCGTGATGCCGATGCCGTGCTCGCCGGAAATCACGCCGTCGAGCGAACGCGCGAGCGTCATGATGCGTGCGACCGCCGCGTGGGCGTCCTGCAGCATCTCGTAGTTGTCGGAGTTGACCGGCAGGTTGGTGTGGACGTTGCCGTCGCCGGCGTGCATGTGCAGCGCGACGAACACGCGGCCGCGCAGCACCTGCTTGTGGATCGCCTGCGCCTCGTCGAGGATCTGCTTGAACGCGCCCCCGTTGAAGATCGCGCGCAGTTCGGCGCGGATCTCCTGCTTCCACGAGATGCGGACCGTGCGGTCCTGCGTGACGTGGAACACGGTCGCGCCCGGCTGCTCGTCCGCGCGATCGGCGAACTTCTCGGCAAGCGCCTCGTAGCCGAGTTGCACGAGGTAGTGCTGCGCCTCGCGCAGCGGCTGGTCGAGCCGGTCGCGCACGAATTCCCAGCGGGCACGCACGCGCTTGAGCAGCTCCAGCGCCTGCTGGACCCGGTCCTCGAGCAGTTCGGCGCTCGGGATCTCGTTCGCGTCGTCGGTCTTGCCGAGCGGCAGGTTGCCGGCACGGAAAAACGCTTCCAGCGCATCGACGAGCTGCAGCTTGTTCTTCAGCGACAGCTCGATGTTGATCCGCTCGATGCCGTCGGTGTACTCGCCCATCCGGTTCAGCGGGATCACGACGTCTTCGTTGATCTTGAACGCGTTCGTGTGCTTCGCGATCGCGGCCGTGCGGCTGCGGTCGAGCCAGAAGCGCTTGCGCGCCTCCGCGCTGACCGCGACGAAGCCTTCGCCGCTCTTGCCGTTCGCCATCCGGATCACTTCGGACGTGGCATGCGCGACCGCATCGGCATCGTCGCCGACGATGTCGCCGATCAGCACCATCTTGGGGAAGGCATTGCGCTTGCTCTTGGTCGCGTAGCCGACCGCGCGCAGGTAGCGCTCGTCGAGGTGCTCGAGGCCCGCGAGGATCGCGCCGCCCTGCTTCGACGTTTCGAACAGGTAATCCTTGATCTCGACGATGCTCGGGATCGCCTCGCGCGCCTGGCCGAAGAATTCGAGGCAGACGGTGCGCGTGTGCGCGGGCATCTTGTGCAGCACCCAGCGCGCGGACGTGATGAGCCCGTCGCAGCCTTCCTTCTGCACGCCCGGCAGGCCGGCGAGGAACTTGTCGGTCACGTCCTTGCCGAGCCCTTCCTTGCGGAACCGGCGGCCTTCGATCTCGAGCATCTCGCTCTTCAGCAGCTTCTCGCCCGGCGCATACGCGCCGTCGAACCACTTCAGCTCGAAACGCGCGACCGCGATGTCGTGGATCTTGCCCTGGTTGTGCTCGTGGCGCGTGACTTCGAGCCAGTTGCCGTCCGGGTCGACCATCCGCCACCAGGCCAGGTTGTCGAGCGCGGTGCCCCACAGCACGGCCTTCTTGCCGCCCGCGTTCATCGCGACGTTGCCGCCGATGCACGATGCGTCGAGCGAGGTCGGGTCGACCGCGAACACGTAGCCCGCCGCTTCCGCCGCCTCGGTCACGCGGCGCGTGACGACGCCCGCGCCGGAGAAGATCGTCGGCACCTTGTGCGCGACGCCCGGCAGTTCGGTCAGCTCGACCGCGCCGAGTTGCTCGAGCTTTTCGGTGTTGATGACGGCGGAGAACGGCGTGAGCGGCACCGCGCCGCCCGTGTAGCCGGTGCCGCCGCCACGCGGGATCACGGTCAGGCCGAGCTCGAAGCAGGCCTTGATGAGGCCGGCGATCTCGGCTTCGCTATCGGGGGTCAGCACGACGAACGGGTATTCGACACGCCAGTCGGTCGCGTCGGTCACGTGCGACACGCGCGACAGCCCGTCGAAACGGATGTTGTCCTTCTGCGTGCAGCGGCCGAGCGCCTTGGTCGCGCGGCGGCGCAGGTCGGCCATCTTCTCGAATTCGTCGGCGAACTCGTTGACCGCTCGCTGCGCGGCGGTTTCGAGCATCTCGACGCGCGACGCGCGCTCACGGCCCGCATCGTCGCGGTGCTCGGTGAGATCCGCGCTGCGGCGCTTGCCGATTTCGGTGAGGCGGTGGTTCAGCGCCTCGATCAGCAGCGCGCGGCGCTTCGGGTTGTCGAGCAGGTCGTCCTGCAGGTACGGGTTGCGGCGCACGACCCAGATGTCGCCGAGCACTTCATACAGCATCCGTGCCGAGCGGCCCGTACGGCGCTCGGCGCGCAATTCGTCGAGCACCGACCACGCTTCTTCGCCGAGCAGGCGGATCACGATCTCGCGATCCGAGAAGGACGTGTAGTTGTAGGGAATCTCGCGCAAGCGGGGCGCGGGGTCGGCGGCGACGGCGGCGGCCGCGCCATGCGGATCGAAAACTTGTGGTGCGTTCATGTTCGGACGACTCGGAGGGCCGATACACCGTGCACGGGCGTCGGCAAGCGCGTGGGCGCAATCTTGGGGAAATCTGTTCTGTTACCAGGCGCGCGGCTGTCCTTCATGGGGCCGGAGCGGGCGACTCGCCCCTCCTGGCCGGCGACAGGGCCTGGCGGCACTCGGAACGATCAGCACGATCGCGCGCGGCGCGCATGCCGTTCGGCCGCGGGGCTGGCTGCGCGCGGCGTCGGCTTCAACGGTGCGATCCGAGGGTGCCTCTGCATCTTCCGATCCTTGATTCAAAACGGAATTCTAACCCATGATCGGGCCACGCGTGACACGTCGGACAGGTCGTGGGGCTATCCCCGCGAGCCGCGCCAGGCCTGGCTCGGCGCGATTTCATGCGATCATTCGCCGTCCGTCCGGTCGGTAACCGTCCGGTTAAGCCGGTAAAAAGGCGGCGCGCGCTCGCCGACGCCCGCCCGCACGGCCCCGCGAGCCCCCGCTCGGCATGCCGCTTGCGTGCAGGCAGACCCTTGGCGCTATCATTGATCCTTTACCGTCTGCTTTCCGTACTGCACGCGAGCGCCCATGGCATCCCACGATTACCTGAAGAAAATCCTCACCGCGCGCGTCTACGACGTCGCGATCGAGACGGAACTCGAATCCGCCCGCAACCTGTCGGCCCGCCTGCGCAATGCCGTCTACCTGAAGCGCGAGGACAACCAGCCGGTGTTCTCGTTCAAGCTGCGCGGCGCGTACAACAAGATGGCGCACATTCCGGCGGAAGCGCTCGCGCGCGGCGTGATTACGGCGTCGGCCGGCAACCACGCGCAGGGTGTCGCGTTCTCGGCGGCCCGGATGGGCGTCAAGGCCGTGATCGTCGTGCCCGTCACGACGCCGCAGGTGAAGGTCGATGCGGTGCGTGCGCACGGCGGCCCGAGCGTCGAGGTGATCCAGGCCGGCGAGTCGTACAGCGACGCGTATGCACACGCGGTCAAGGTGCAGGAAGAGCGCGGCCTCACGTTCGTCCACCCGTTCGACGATCCGTACGTGATCGCCGGCCAGGGCACGATCGCGATGGAAATCCTGCGCCAGCACCAGGGCCCGATCCACGCGATCTTCGTGCCGATCGGCGGCGGCGGGCTCGCGTCCGGCGTCGCGGCCTACGTGAAGGCGGTGCGCCCGGAGATCAAGGTGATCGGCGTGCAGGCCGAGGATTCGTGCGCGATGGCGCAGTCGCTGGAAGCCGGCAAGCGTGTCGAGCTGAGCGAGGTCGGCCTGTTCGCGGACGGCACCGCCGTGAAGCTGGTCGGCGAGGAAACCTTCCGGCTCTGCAGCGAATACCTCGACGGCGTCGTGACGGTGAACACCGACGCACTGTGCGCGGCGATCAAGGACGTCTTCCAGGATACGCGCAGCGTGCTGGAGCCGTCCGGCGCGCTCGCGGTCGCGGGCGCGAAGCTCTACGCGGAACGCGAAGGCATCGAGAACCAGACGCTCGTCGCGGTCACGTCCGGCGCGAACATGAACTTCGACCGGATGCGCTTCGTCGCCGAGCGCGCGGAAGTGGGTGAAGCGCGCGAAGCCGTGTTCGCCGTCACGATCCCCGAGGAGCGCGGCAGCTTCAAGCGCTTCTGCTCGCTCGTCGGCGACCGCAACGTCACCGAGTTCAACTACCGGATCGCCGATGCGCAGGCCGCGCACATCTTCGTCGGCGTGCAGATCAAGCGCCGCGGCGAATCGGCCGAGATCGCCGCGAACTTCGAATCGCACGGCTTCAAGAGCGTCGACCTGACGCACGACGAGCTGTCGAAGGAACACATCCGCTACATGGTGGGCGGCCGTTCGCCGCTCGCGCTCGACGAGCGCCTGTTCCGCTTCGAATTCCCGGAGCGCCCGGGCGCGCTGATGAAGTTCCTGTCGTCGATGGCGCCGGACTGGAACATCAGCCTGTTCCACTACCGTAACCAGGGCGCGGACTACAGCTCGATCCTCGTCGGGCTGCAGGTGCCGCAGGCGGATCGCGCCGAATTCGAACGCTTCCTCGCGGCACTCGGCTATCCGTATGTCGAGGAGAGCGCCAACCCGGCTTACCGCCTCTTCCTGTCGTAAAGGCGTCACGCATGAATCCCGAACATTCCCCGCTCGGCAAGGCCACCGTCTACGCCGCCCAGTACGACGCGTCGCTGCTGTTCCCGATCCCGCGCGCCGGCGCGCGCGAACAGCTCGGCATCACGTCGGCGCTGCCGTTCTTCGGCACCGACATCTGGAACGCCTACGAGCTGTCGTGGCTCAACGCGCGCGGCAAGCCGCAGATCGCGGTGGCGACGTTCTATGTGCCCGCCGAATCGCCGAACATCGTCGAATCGAAGTCGTTCAAGCTGTATCTCGGCTCGTTCGCGCAGACGAAATTCGATTCGATCGACGCAGTGCGCGACGTGCTGAAGCGCGACGTATCAGCCGCGTGCGGCGCGACCGTGTCCGTGCAGCTCGTGTCGCCGCACGATTTCGGCAAGCTCGAGATGGACGAGCTCGACGGGCTGTCGCTCGACCGGCTCGACCTCGACACCGACGTGTACGAACCCGATCCGTCGCTGCTGTCGGCCGCTGAAGACGAAGCGCCGGTCGAGGAAACGCTCGTGTCCGACCTGCTGCGCTCGAACTGCCCGGTCACCGGCCAGCCCGACTGGGGCAGCGTGCAGATCCACTACGTCGGGCCGCAGATCGACCACGCGGGCCTGCTGCGCTACATCATCTCGTTCCGCAATCACACGGGCTTTCACGAGCAGTGCGTCGAGCGGATCTTCCTCGACATCCTGCACGCGTGCAAACCGGTGAAGCTCGCGGTGTATGCGCGTTATACGCGCCGCGGCGGGCTCGACATCAACCCGTTCCGCACCAACTACAACCAGCCGATGCCGGATAACGCGCGTAATGCGCGGCAGTGACGGCGGCTGGCGGCCGCCGCGGTTCGCAGTCGGCAACGCGCGGCGACCACCCCAGACAAGAACAGCTCGGCCGGGTTAAACCGGCCGGGCTGTTTTTCATTGTGCAGGAGACGCGCGGACAGCCCTCACCTGCTCACCGGCCGCTCCGGAAGAATCTCCACCAGGCGCAACAAGTAGCCGTCGGGATCCTGCACCAGCATCTCGATCTGGCCATGCTCGATCTCGTCCTCCCGATACCAGGACGTGCGCGGCTCGACGAACAGCGTCACGCCCGCGGCGTGAATCCTGTCGAGGATGGGCTCGAGCGCATCGACCTCGATCTGAAAGTTGATCCCGCGCCCGAGCGGCGGCTCCAGCGGGCCGGTCAGCCAGCTCTCCGGGCTGTATTGCTCGAGCATCAGCTGAGCGCCCCCGCTCTCGAGATAGGCGAAACCGTCTTCCGGACGCTCGAAGCGGATCCGGAATCCGAGCACGTCACGATAGAACCGAACGCTTCCGGCAAGGTCCGAGCAGATCAGCTCCGGCACCAGCGCAGCCCATTTCATGCATGTCCTCCCCATAAGGTCATGCGGCACATTACATGAACGGACGGGATGCGTTGCGGCGGTTGTGGCCTCGGAAGCGCCATCGGCCAGTCGACCGGTGCCCTGCACATGAAAAACGGGCCCGGCGCACGTGAATGCGCCGGGCCCGTTGCGTAGCGGCTCCTCGTGGCGGCGTTACTTCGCCGGCGCCTTGTACGCGATGCAGTCGACCTCGACCTTGCAGTCGATGACCATGCTCGACTGCACGCACGCGCGTGCCGGCGGATGCTCGCCGAAGTACGAAATGAACACCTTGTTGAACGACGCGAAATCGCGCGCGTCGTCGAGCCACACGCCGCAGCGCACGACGTGCTCGAGGCCGTAACCGGCTTCCTTCAGGATCGCGATCACGTTCTCGATCGTCTGCTTCGACTGCGTGACGATGCCGCCTTCGACGACCTCGCCATTCACCATCGGCGTCTGGCCCGACACGTACAGCCAGCCGTCGGCCTCGACCGCGCGTGCGAACGGCATCACCTGGCCGCCCGTGCCCTTCGCTTCGCCTACGCCATATCGCTTCATCGTTTCTCTCCTTGTTTGTCGGCCGGAGCCGGCGCTTCAGCGCCTGCTCCGGCCCCATGCAACGCACGGTTACGGATGCGCGCACCGACGACGGCGCGCGCGGCAGATCGGAACAACCACCGCGTTCAGAACGCGGCGTCGGCACTCGCCGGCACGCGCTCGCCGCGCGCGACGAAGCCGCCGGCGCGCTCGCCGGTCGGCTGGCCGTTTTCATAAGTGAGCACGCCGTTCACCCACACGGCGTCGATCCCGTGCGCGGGCTGCTGCGGCTTCTCGAACGTCGCGGCATCGATCACGCTCGCCGGGTCGAACAGCACGAGATCCGCGTGGTAGCCCACGTGCACCTCGCCGCGCCGCGCGAGCCCGTAGCGGCGCGCGGACAGCGATGTCATCTTGCGGATCGCTTCCTCGAGCGGCAGCAGGTTCGTGTCGCGCACGTAGTGGCCGAGCACGCGCGGGAACGCGCCCCACAGCCGCGGGTGCGGCAGCGGATCGTTCGGCAGGCCGTCGGAGCCGACCATCGTCGCGGGATGCGACAGGATCCGGCGCACGTCGTCCTCGGACATGTTGTGGTACACCGCGCCCGCCGGGCGGATGCGCTGCGCGGCTTCCTGCTCGGTCACGCCCCACTCGGCCGCGATCGTCTTCAGCAGCTTGCCCGCCACTTCCGGGTGCGGCTCCGACCACGTGATCGTGATGTCGATGTCGCCCGTCACCTGCTTCAGGTCGAGCGTCGACGAGCTGCGGCTGTACGGATAGCAGTCGCAGCCGACCGGCTGGTAGCGGCGCGCGCCTTCGAGCGACGCGAGCACCTCGGTGCTGCGCCCCCAGTTCGACGGGCCTGCGCACTTCAGGTGCGAGATCACGACGGGCACGCGTGCATGGCGGCCGACCTGATACGCCTCCTCCATCGCATCGAGGATCGCGTCGAACTCGGTGCGCATGTGCGTGGTGTACAGCGCGCCCGCATTCGCGAGCGGCTCGGCGAGCGCCATCACCTCTTCGGCCGGCGCCGCGAACGCGGAACCATATGCGAGGCCCGACGACAGGCCGAGCGCGCCGTTCGCGAGCGCCTCCTCGAGCTGCGCGCGCATGCCGGCGATCTCGCCGTCGGTCGCCGCGCGGTCGAGGCGGTCCATCTGGTTGTTGCGCAGCGCCGTGTGGCCGACGAGCGCCGCGACGTTCACCGCCGGACGCGCGCCGTTCACGGCCGCGACGTAGTCGGCGAAGGTCGGGTACTGGAACGCACCGCGCTCGCCGAGCAGGTTCATCGGATCGGGCGGATCGCCCGCGAGCGTCACCGGCGACGCGCTGATCCCGCAGTTGCCGACGATCACGGTCGTCACGCCCTGCGAGATCTTCGGGATCATCTCCGGTGCGCGGATCACGTGCGTATCGTCATGCGTGTGCACGTCGACGAAGCCCGGCGCGAGCGCGCGGCCGTTCGCATCGACGACGTTCTCGGCCAGCCAGTTCGACAGGTTGCCGATCGCCGCGATCAGGCCGTTGCGAATCGCGACGTCGCGCGTGACGGGCGGCGCGCCGGTACCGTCGTAAAGCTGCGCGCCGACGATCAGCGTGTCGGCGGCTTCGGGATGCGAATGCATGGTCAGTCTCCTACCGGTTGACGGTCTCCGCCGCCGCGATGCGCATCGAGCGCGTGCTTGATGCGGCGCAGCGATTCTCGGCCCGCATCGCCGAGCCGCAAGGCGACTCCGGTGACGAGCACGTCGATCGCCATCATCATCGCGTAACGCGATGTCGACGGCTTGTAAATGAAATCGGTTTCGAACGCGACGACCGGAATCAGGTGGTCGGCCAGCTTCGCGAGCGGCGATGCCGGCGCGGTGATCGCGATCAGCTTCGCGCCGTAGCGCTTCGCGAGCCGGCAGCTTTCGAGCAGCTCGGGCACACGCCCGCTCACCGACAGCGCGACGACCACGGTGTCGCGCGACAGCGTCGCGGCCACCATCCGCTGCAGCAGGCTGTCCTGGTAGCTCGCGACCGGCCGGCCGAAGCGCACGAGCCGGAAGCGCAGCTCGTCGGCGAGCGCGGTCGAGCCGCCGCCCTGGCCGTACACGTAGGTCATCTTCGCGGCGGCGAGCAGGTCGGCGGCTGCGTCGAACGACGTGTTGCGCAGCAACTGATGGTTGTGCGCGAGCGCCACGCGAATTTCGTCGTAGACCATCGACGCGGGGCTCGCGTCGTCGGCCGGCACGTCGTCGGACGGCACCAGAAAGCGCTGGCCGACGGCCGCCGCCTGCGCGACGAGCACCTTCAGTTCGCGCACGTCGCGGCAACCGACCGCTTTCGCGAAACGCGTGACCGTCGCGACGCTGACCTCCGCGTCGCGTGCCAGCGCGCCGATGCTGGCATGCGCGGCGCGCGCCAGGTCGGCGAGGATGAACGCGGCGACCTTGCGCTCGGCTTCGCGCAGCTCGGGCGCACATTCGGCGATCCGCGCAACGATGTCGAGCACCGGCGGAGCGGCCGGCGCCGGGTGAAGCTCGGCTGCGAGCGGGGCGGACGGAGTGGCGGGCGTATTCATCAGCGGAAAAGGGTGCGAAGCTCGATGTTACTAAATAACATCACCGCGCCGATGCTACTTTCTGTACCATCGGCGTGTCAACTTCAGTGCAATGCATAGTGATGATGGAGCGGGATGACATGAAAGTTACAAACTATCAGGAAGCGACGATCGATCCGTTCGGCAAGGGCCTCGGCAATCTGCCCAGCGCGAGCGTGCCGCTCGGCGACGCAGGCCGCCTCGAGTGGAACCTGCTTGCGGAAGACGTCAGCCTCCCGGCCGCCGTGCTTTACGAGGACCGCATCGAACACAACCTGAACTGGATGCAGGCCTTCGTCCAGAAGTACGGCGTCAAGTTCGCGCCGCACGGCAAGACGACGATGGCACCGCAACTGTTCCGCCGCCAGCTCGACGCCGGCGCGTGGGGCATCACGCTCGCGACCGCGCACCAGACGCAGGCCGCGTATCACGGCGGCGTGCGCCGCGTGCTGCTCGCGAACCAGCTGGTCGGCCGCCAGAACATGACGATCATCGCCGGGCTGCTGTCCGATCCGGATTTCGAATTCTTCTGTCTCGTCGATTCGGCGGAGAGCGTCGACCAGCTCGGCCGCTTCTTCGGTGCGCTGAAGAAGCCGCTGAACGTGCTGCTCGAGCTCGGCGTGCCGGGCGGCCGCGCGGGCGTGCGCGATGCCGCGCAACGCGAGGCCGTGCTCGCCGCGATCGCGCGCTATCCGGATATGCTGAAGCTGGCCGGTATCGAACTCTACGAAGGCGTGCTGAAGGAAGAAGGCGAGATCCGCACGTTCCTGCAGGAAGCGGTCGCGCTCACGCGCGAGCTGGCCGAAGCCGGCCGCTTCGCGCGCACGCCGGCGATCCTGTCCGGCGCCGGTTCGGCGTGGTACGACGTGGTCGCGGAGGAATTCGCGAAGGCGTCGAACGCCGGCTTCGCGGAGGTCGTGCTGCGTCCGGGCTGCTACCTGACGCACGATGTCGGCATCTACAAGAAGGCGCAGACCGACGTGTTCGCGCGCAACCCGATCGCACGCACGATGGGCGAAGGGCTGCTGCCCGCGCTGCAGCTGTGGGCCTACGTGCAGTCGGTGCCGGAGGCGGATCGCGCGATCGTCGCGCTCGGCAAGCGCGATGCGGCGTTCGACGCGGGGCTGCCGGAGCCGGCGCGCCACTTCCGCCCGGGCCGCGACACCGCGCCGCGCGACGTCGCCGCCACCGAAGGCTGGGCCGTGACCGGAATGATGGACCAGCACGCGTACCTGCAGATCCCGCCGGGCGCGGACGTGAAAGTGGGCGACATGGTCGCGTTCGACATCTCGCACCCGTGCCTGACGTTCGACAAGTGGCGCCAGGTGCTCGTGCTCGATCCGCAGTTCGGCGTGACGGAAGTCGTCGAAACCTTCTTCTGACGCCCGTCGCGCACGGCGCGCACCACCGCCCCGCCGCTCGCGCGGGGCGGCCGTCACGCGCGCTTCAAGCGGCCGGAGTACACTGCGCTTTCGTCCTCGGGGCCCCACGCGGGCGTGGCACTTGCCTGTCGCGCGGGCCCTCAACGCAGCTCCACTGGAGAAAGCCATGGCCGCGAAGAAGATCCTGTTCCTGACCGGCGATTTCGCCGAAGACTACGAAACGATGGTGCCGTTCCAGGCGCTGCAGGCCGTCGGCCACCACGTCGATGCAGTCTGCCCGGGCAAGCGCGCGGGCGACAAGATCAAGACCGCGATCCACGATTTCGAGGGCGACCAGACCTACACCGAGAAGCCGGGCCACCAGTTCACGCTGAACGCGGCGTTCGACGACGTCGACGCATCGCGCTACGACGCACTCGCGATCGCGGGCGGCCGCGCGCCCGAATACCTGCGACTCGATCCGAAGGTGATCTCGCTCGTGCGCGAGTTCGCCGAAGCCGGCAAGCCGATCGCGGCGATCTGCCACGCGGCGCAACTGCTCGCGGCCGCCGACGTGATCCGCGGCAAGCGCATCTCGGCCTACCCGGCCTGCGCGCCCGAGGTGAAGCTCGCCGGCGGCGAATACGCGGACATCCCGGTCGACGCGGCCGTGACCGACGCGCCGTTCGTCACCGCGCCCGCGTGGCCCGCGCATCCGGCGTGGCTCGCGCAGTTCCTCGCGCTGCTGGGCACGCGCATCGAGCTTTGAACCCGCGTCTGACCGTAAGTGAATTGAGATGAGATGAAGGGCCGGGCCGGCGGCGGATGCGCGCCGCCCTGCCCGCGCTTCAGCGTGCGACCGGCGTCGAGCCGACGTCCGCGATCCGCGACTCCAGCATCGCCAGCGCACCCGACAGCGCAGTCAGCACGTCGTCCGGCAATTGCGCCATCGTCTGTTCGAGAAACGCCTTGCGGCGCGGCAGGCAAGCGTCGAACGCGGCGCGGCCGTCGTCCGTCAGCGTCACGTTGGTCACGCGATTGTCGCGTGCGTCGGATTCGCGCTGGATCCAGCCGAGCGCGTCGAGCGACTTCAACTGACGCGTGAGCGCGCCCGGATCGACGCGCAGCACTTCGACGAGCTTCTTCTGCGACGAATGCCCGCCCATCGTGTGCAACGCGACCATGATGCGCCAGCGCGGCATCGGTTGCCCGACGTGCGCCTCGAACGCGGTCATGAACGCGCGATACGTGCGTCCGAATTGCTGCAAGATCGCGACGCGGTCCTGTTCTTCCATGCGCTCAGTTCTACTCGTTCAATCGTTTAGTCGGCCGCGACATGCGGTTCGATCTTGTGCCGCAGCGCGATCGGCGGCACGCGGCGGCACTGCCACACCGACACCACGGCGACGACCGCCGCCATCGCGACGCCCAGGTGAATCGCGCCGACGAGCGATTCGCGGGCCGCTTCCAGCAGCAGCGCGCCATTATGCCCGGCCCGCGTCAGCTCCGCGACGAGACCGCCCTGCGCGGCGCGATCGATCAGGATCTGCGGATCGGCGAGCTGCGCATGCCACTGCATCGCGTGGTCGGCCGACAGCGCATTGCGCACGCCGCTCGAATACATCTGGTTGACGAGCGTGCCGGTGAGCGCGGTACCGACCATCCCGCCGACCATCCGCAGCGACTGCAGCAACGCCGTCGCGATACCGAGATGCTCGCGGCCGGCCGTCTGCTGCGCGAAGACGGTGAGGTTCGGCAGCACGAAGCCGAGCCCAATGCCGCCCGCGACCATCAGCGCCATCAGCAGCCACTTCGGCGTCGTGTGGGTCGACACGACGATGCCCGCGCAGGTGATCGCGAACAGCACGAAGCCGACGTGCAGCATCGCATTCGGATTGCGGATGCGCGTGACGACACGGCCGTTCATGATGCTGCCGATCGTGATGAACACGACGAGCGGCGTGATCACGAGCCCCGCCTCCTTCGGCGACATCCCGAACCCGCCCTGGAACAGCAGCGGCGCGTAGAACAGCAGCGAGAACATCGCGAAGCCGGCGAGGATCGCCAGCACGAAGAGCGCCGACAGTGCACGGTTGCCGAACATGTCGAACGGCAAGATCGGCTGCGCGCAACGCTTCTCCCAGTGCCACAGGCCGAAACCGGCCGCGACCGCGACGACGAGCAGCAGCGACGCCCAGCTCGCGACGCCGTACTTCGGCAGCCATTCGACGAATAGCTGCAGCGCGCCGAGCGACAGCGCGATCAGCAGCGCGCCCGGCCAGTCGAGCCGCATCTTGCGATCGTGCTCGACGTGGCGCAGGTGCGGCAGGTAGCGCCACACGAACAGCAGCGACAGCAGGCCGACCGGCAGGTTCACGTAGAACACGGAGCGCCAGCCGAACGACTGGGTCAGCACGCCGCCGAGCGACGGCCCGACCGCGTTCGCGATGCCGAACGCGGAGCTCATCAGCACCTGCCAGCGCAGGCGCACGACGGAATCGGGGAACAGGTCGGGAATGCACGCGAACGCGGTGCCGACCAGCATCCCGCCGCCGATCCCCTGCAGCCCGCGGGCGAGCACGAGCATCAGCATGTCGTTCGCCATCCCGCACAGCACGGACGCGCCGGTGAACACGACGATCGACACGATGACGAACGGCTTGCGGCCGTAATAGTCGCCGAGCCGGCCGAAGATCGGCACCGTGATCACGGAACTGAGCAGGTACGAGGTCGCGACCCATGCGTACAGGTCGAAACCGCGAAGCTCGGCGACGATGGTCGGCAACGCGGTGCCGACGACGGTCTGGTCGAGTGCGACCAGCATGGTGACGAATGAGATCCCGATCATCGCCAGCAGCGATTCGCGGAACGGCAGGACTTGCCCGCTCGAATGGTGGGCGGCAGTATGGACGGCCATTTTTTGTTGGCGCAACTTTTGACGAGTCAAACAATCTCAAAATTCTAGCACGCCGGAGTAATCTAGGCTGGCGACGGTCAAACCGAACCAGACCGCCAAGGAGAAAGATGGAACCGATTTCAATCACCCCCGCGACCACGCTGTCCCAAGAGGATCGGGACGCGCTGTGGCGCGCGAAGCAGGTGCTGGAAAGCCCGTCGCTGACGATGAAGCTGACGGGCATGCTCGGCGCGCCGGTCGAGAAAATGATCGCCCGGCTGCCGGATTTCGCGACCGGCAAGATCAACGACGCGACGCAGCTCGCGCTGCGCAAGTGCCTGAACATCGCGCTGCGCACGCTCGGCAAGCCGCCCGGGCCGGACGCCGAACCCGACAAGCCGAGCAACCTGCTGCACAAGCTCGCGGTGGCGACGACCGGCGCGGCGGGCGGCGCGTTCGGCTTTCTCGCGCTGCCGGTCGAGCTGCCGGTGACGACGACGCTGATCTTCCGCTCGGTGTGCGACATCGCGCGCAGCGAGGGAGAAGACCTGGGCTCGGTCGATACGCAGTTGCAATGCCTGGCCGTGCTTGGCATGGGCGGCAACCCGGACAAGCAGGAAGAGGACGCCGATCTCGGCTATTTCGTGCTGCGCGGCGCGCTCGCGCAGGCGATCTCGAAGGCGTCGTCCGACATCACGACGAAGGGCATCGCCGCGCACAGCTCGGCGGCCGTATTCAAGCTCGTGCAGACGGTGGCGTCGCGCTTCTCGGTGCAGGTGACCGAGCAGATGGCCGCGAAGTCGATTCCGGCGATCGGCGCCGTGCTCGGCGCGACCGTCAATACGCTGTTCATCGACCACTTCCAGCAGATGGCGCACGGCCACTTCACCGTGCGCCGGCTCGAGCGCAAGTACGGCACGGTGGCCGTCAAGGCCGCCTATCAGGCGATCGACGCCTCGCCGGCGCGCTGAACCGCACGCTCGACCGCGACGCGGCGCAGGAACGCGGCCGCGCGGTCGAGCGCGTCACGTGCCTCCGGCACCATCGGCGCGTACAGCTGCCACACGTGCGGCATGTCGGGCCACACCTCGATCTCCACCGCGACCCCGGCAGCCTTCGCCTTCTCGGCGACGCGGCGCGAATCGTCGAGCAGCACCTCGGTGCTGCCGACCTGGATATACAGCGGCGGCAGCCCCGTGAAATCCGCATAGAGCGGCGATGCGTACGGATTCGTGCCCGGCTCGTCGCCCAGGTACAGCTTCGCGGCCTTCGCCAGCGCCGCGCCCGCGAACATCGGATCGGCGCCGTCGTTCGTGCGCAGCGTCGCGCCGGTGGCGGCGAGATCGGTCCACGGCGAGAACAGGATCGCGCCGGCCGGCAGCGGCTCGCCGCGGTCGCGCAGCGCGACGAGCGTCGCGAGCGCAAGGCCGCCGCCCGCCGAATCGCCGCCGAGCACGATCGACTCGGGCGGCGTGCCGAGCGCCAGCAATTGCCGGTACGCGGCGAGCGCATCGTCGAGCGCGGCCGGGAAGCGGTGCTCGGGCGCCAGCCGGTAGTCGAGCGAGAACGAGCGCACGCCCGCGCGCTTCGTCAGGCCGAACACGAGCGGACGGTGGGTCTTCGTCGAACAGAAGTAATAGCCGCCGCCGTGGAAGTACAGCAGCGTGCGGCCGGGGCCGCGGCCGCGGCCCGCGACCGAGTCAGTGCGTTCGAGCCATTCGCCGCGCAGCGGCGCATCGGCCGGGCCATAGCACTGGCGCAGCCGGTAGCCCGACGGCGCACGGCGCGGCACAACCATCCGCAGGTCGGTAAAGCGCCGTGCGCGGGCGGGATCGAGCACCTCGCGCGTGGTCTCGGGACGGAACTGCCAGCGCAGCAGCCAGCAGGCGAACTTGCTTTGCCAACTCATCGGACGCACTCCGTAATCACAGTGTGACGATGGTACGTGCGATCGCTCCCGCACCGCTCGACAGGTGCCTCTACTTGACATCCTCCCGCGCCTGAAGGCTCGGGATTCCTACCGCGTTTGAAACGATGATGCTCGTCTCAGATCGCCTCGGCGGGTTCCTGCTTCACGGAGCGGCCCGACTGCACCGGCTCTCCACAGGCTGCAACGCGGTGCCCCCGCGCCAGTATGTTGATCATACCGACCACATCGGCATGGCCCTCATGCCCGCACCCGACACAGCGGAATGCCGCCTGCGGCTGCCGGTTTCCGGCGCTCACGGATCAAACGCCGGCACTCAGTTCGCCGGCATCACCTGGCCGCGAATCTCGCCGGCCGGGTGCTCCTTCGTATGGACGTTGAAATACCACTTGCCGCCCATCAGGTCGGTGACCTGCGCGTCGGTGAGCTCCTTCGAGCCCTTGATCGGGCTCGCCAGTTCCTCCTTCGGAATCGGCACCTGCACGCCCGCGTTCTGGCCGACCGGCGCCGGCCCGTGGAAGTGCGCGGCGGTGGCCGGCCCCGTGAGGTGCTCGTAGGTGACCTTCCACTGCAGC
The DNA here is from genome assembly GCF_002223205.1 of Burkholderia sp. AU27893. Taxonomy (NCBI): domain Bacteria; kingdom Pseudomonadati; phylum Pseudomonadota; class Betaproteobacteria; order Burkholderiales; family Burkholderiaceae; genus Burkholderia; species Burkholderia sp. AU27893. Next base: position 565,554 of record NZ_NKFD01000002.1, read on the forward strand.
ATGTGCGTGGCCGTGTCGTAGGTGGCCTCGACGTCGCCCGAGCCCTTGGTCGCCGTGGGCGGCACCTCACTCGATGGCTGGAGATTGGCGGACAGACGCACCGTTTCGGCGGCGGCGCTGCCGGCGGCCAGCACGCCCGCGAGTAACGCGACCTGGAGCAAACGCAGCTTGAGCATGGACTCTCCTTGTACGACGTTGTACGCCACCCGAACGGGGGCGCCAGATAGGATGGTAGTCGATCGCCGCCGGTCCGGGAGTCGACCGAACGGCCATGCAGCGAATCGCCGCACCGCGCCCGGCCGGCCCGCTCGCGCGGCGCACGGCGCGTCAGTCTGCATCAACCTGGAATGGACCTTTGCAGCCGGATGACTGAATCGGCACGCGGCCTTTCGCTACACTTCGTCTCACAGTTGCTTGTTTCCTTCGTCCGAAGGAGTCTGCGAGTATTCACGCGGCCGCCCGGCCGCGTTTTTTTTGCGCACGCCGCCGTCGGATCCGGTTCACCCCGTATCAGGCACGACGATGCGAGCGCGCCGCTTCACGTCACGCGCGATAGCCCGGATCGATGCGATCGACGATCCGCTGCAACGCGTCGAACGCGTCCTGCCCCGCGCCATGCTTCGGATCGAAATTCAGCGAATCCCGCACGCACCCCTCGAGCACCGGCGGCGCGATCGGTAGCGCGTCGCCGATCGCATGCGTGGCGACCTGCACCTCGCATGCGCGATTGAGCAGCCACATCAGCGAGAAGGTCTGCGCGAGCGTCGCGCCGATCGTCACGGGCCCATGGTTGCGCAACAGCAGCACCGGCCGCCCGCCGGCGCTCTCGACGATGCGCCGCCCCTCTTCGAGATGCACGGTGATGCCCTCGAAGTCGTGATACGCGATCTTCCCGTACAGCTGCGCCGAATAGAAATTGGAGAACGACAGCCCGTCGCGCGAACAGCACACGGCCATCGTCGGCGTCGTGTGCACGTGCATCACGCAGTGCGCATCGGGCAGCGCCGCATGGATCGCGCTGTGGAACGTGAAGCCGGCCGGATTGATCGGCCAGTCGGAATGACCGATCACGTTGCCGTCGATGTCGATCTTCACGAGGTTCGACGCGCACACCTCGCGGTAATGGAGCCCGAACGGGTTGATCAGGAAATGACCGTCCTCGCCCGGCACGCGCAGCGAGATATGGTTGTAGATCAGCTCGGTCCAGCCGAGATGGTCGAAGATGCGGTAAGCCGCCGCGAGCTGCACGCGCGCCTGCCATTCGGCTTCGGAGAAACGGGCGGGGCGCGTGAACGGCTGGTTCGGGACACGTTGCATGGGGGAACTCCGGTTGCGGGTGTGCGCGGCACGCGTGGCGCGAGCCGCCCGGCGGCCCCGTCGCGCACGCCACATTAGTTGCGCGCACAACCATATCACGCTTCCCCGAGCACCGGAAACGCGGGTTTAGCCGGAGCGCTTCCGTCCCCTTAAAGCTGGTCGTCCACCGGCAGCAGCATGAACATGCCGGTCATCACGTTGCGCAGCAGCCCCGCGTGCGGATCGACGTGATAGGTGGTCGGCTGGCCGTTGTCGATGCCCGTCCATTCGAGTTCGGGCGACCCGCCGCCCGCGGGCGTGACGAGGCTCACGCGGTAGCTTTCATCCGGCCGGGTCACGCGCGCGAAAATCGTCGCGACCTGCTGCGCGAGCGCCGGGCTGTGGATCACGAGCGCCAGTTCGGTGTTCAGGTGCGCGGAACGCGGATCGAGGTTCATCGAGCCGATCACGAGGATCTTCCGGTCGATCACGTACGCCTTCGCATGCAGGCTCGCCCGCGAGCGCGACCCGAACAGGCGCGCGCGCGGCTGGCCCGGCTGCGCCTTGAACTCGTACAGCTCGACGCCGTGCCGCAGCAACGGCACGCGATACGGACCGTAGCCGGCCTGCACGGCGACCGCATCGGTCGCGGCGAGCGAATTCGTCAGGATCGCGACGCGCACGCCGCGCGCGGTCGCGTCGCCGAGGATCTTCACGCCCGCGTCGTGCGGCACGAAATACGGCGAGAACGCGAGAAATTCCTGCTGCGCGCCGCGGGTGAGGTCCACCAGGCGCTGCATCGGCGGGCTCACGTACGCGTCGGTCGGCCGCGCGACCTTGTCGGGCGCGTCGACCTTGAACTCGGCGGGCGCCCAGACAAGCGCGAGCTCGTCGCGTGAGATCTGCTGCGCGAGCGGCGTCGCGTTCAGCGGCTTCGCGTTGTATGGATCGGCGTTCGTGCGCCAGTGGGCGCGCAGCTCGTCGCGCGTCGCGTCGAGGTCCTTCGGATCGAACGACTGGTGATTCAGCACGCGCAGCGGATAGCTGCTCGCGCTCGACCAGTACGCGTCGAAGCTCGCCGAGACGTCGTTCGTCACGGGGCCGGCGGCCAGCACGTCGAGATCGCGGAACTGCAGCGTCGGGCTCGCGTTGAAGTATTCGTCGCCGAGATTGCGGCCGCCGACGATCGCGATCTGGTTGTCCGCGATCATCGCCTTGTTGTGCATCCGGCGCGTGAAGCTGTCGATGCGCGTGAAGAAATTGGCCGTACGTTCGACCATGCGCTGCTGCGACGCGCCGAACGGGTTGAACACACGGATCTCGATGTTCGGGTGCGTGTTCAGCGCGGCCATGATGCGATCGATATCGCGGAAGTTCAGGTCGTCGACCAGCATCCGCACGCGCACGCCGCGATCGGCCGCGTAGAGCGCCGCGGCGAGCAGCAGCTTGCCGGTCGTGTCCTCGGTCGCGATGTAGTACTGCATGTCGAGCGTCTTCGTCGCGGCGCGCGCGAGCGCGATGCGCATCTGCAGCGCCTCGGCACCTTCCGGCAGCAGCCGGAACCCGGACTGGCCCGGATGCGCGGCCTCGGGCGCGGCCAGCGCGTCGCGCAGCGGCGTCGCGGCATCGGGCGGCAACGCGTGGGAGACCGGGCGCTCGAGCGTGGTGGCGGGCGGATGCGTCGCGCAGGCGGCGACGAGCGACAACAGCATACCGACGGCCAGTGCGCGGGCCGGGCGGCAGGCGGCGCGCCACGACAGCGCGGCCGGTGCGCGCCGGATCAAAGAGGTGAACACGGAAACTTCCTCGACTGGCGGAACAAAAGGCCCGCATGCGCCGCGGCGCGCGGCTGGCGCGCGGTTCCGGCCGATTCTAGTGGGCGCCCGATGAACCGGTCAATCGCGCGGGGCGCCGCCGGCAGCTTCAGGCCACGGACGACCGCCCGCCTGCCGGGCACCGATGCCCCGCCGCTCCGGAGTCGCCCGCCGGACGGGCCACGCGCCGAAGTGGCCCAACCAACTTCATGCGCCATCGCCGCTGCGCTCGAAATGGCTGCGCACATAATCGATATGCGTCTGCATCGCGGTGCGCGCCTCCTCGGGCCGTTGCGCGCAGATCGCGTCGCACACGACGCGGTGCTGCAGCAACAGCAGCTCGGACGCCTGCTCGTCGTGCGTCGTCATGCCCGCCACGTTGATCGAGATGTGCTCGCGCAGCATCCCGATCACGCTCGTATGCAGGTGCAGGAACATCGTGTTGTGCGACGCAAGCGCGATCGCCTCGTGCAGCTTCGCGTCGGTCGCGGCTTCGACGGCCGCGGCGCCGTTGGCATGCGCGGTTTCGAGCTCGCGCAGCAGCGCACGGATCCGGCGCCGGTCGTTCGCATCGGCGCGCAGCGCGGCGAAATAGGCGGTCGCGCCTTCGAGCACGCGGCGGAACTCGAGGATGTCGTCGCGCAGCGCCGGATGATCGGCGACCAGCTGGCCCCACGGCGACGCGATCCCGGCACGCAACTGGTCGGTCACGTAGACACCCGCGCCGCGCCGGCTCTGCAGCAGCCCGCGCGCGACGAGCCGCTGGGTCGCCTCGCGCACCGTATTGCGCGCCACGCCGTATTCCTGCGCGAGCACGCGCTCGGCCGGCAGGCGCGCGCCGGCCGGCCAGGTGCCGTCGAGCAGCGCCGTCTCGATCTTGCGCATCACCACTTCGGTCCGGCCCCGTGCCGTCATCGCTGCCATCGTCGCGTCTCCCTGCGCAATGCCTTCCGTGCCGATTGGCCCAACCAATTTGAGCTGCGGCGCCGTCGCGGGAATTATGCAGCGAAATCGTCGTCCCGCATCCGCATGCCGGGCCGGCGCCTCTGGAGCGAGACATGAACCCAAGGCAGTACCCCGCCGCCCCCGCGCACGTCTATCTGTTCGCGACCTGCCTGGTCGACCTGTTCGTCCCCGACGCCGGGCTCGACGCGGTCCGCCTGCTGGAACGCGAAGGCCTGACCGTCCACTATCCGCGCGGCCAGAGCTGCTGCGGGCAGCCGGCCTACAGCAGCGGCAATCCCGACGAGGCGCGCCGCGTCGCGGCCGCGCAGCTCGACCTGTTCGCCGAACCGTGGCCCGTGATCGTGCCGTCCGGCTCGTGCGGCGGCATGATCCGGCACCATTGGCCGGCGCTGTTCGCCGACGATCCCGTCCATGGCCCCCAGGCGCGGGCGATTGCGGAACGCACCTACGAACTCACCGAATTCCTCGTACACGTGCTCGACGTGCGGCTCGATGCACTCACCGCGCCGGCCGGCGCCGACGAGCGCGTGGTGCTGCACACGTCGTGCGCGGCCCGCCGCGAGATGGGCACGCGCGTGCACGGCGTCGCGCTCGTCGACGCGCTGCCGGGCGTGACGCGCATCGAACACGAACGCGAATCCGAGTGCTGCGGCTTCGGCGGCACGTTCTCGCTGAAGCATCCCGACATCTCCGGCGCGATGGTGCGCGACAAGGTCGCATCGGCCTGCACGACGGGCTGCGACCGGCTCGTGTCCGCCGACTGCGGCTGCCTGCTGAACATCGGCCACGCGGCCGACCAATCCGGCGCGCCGCTGCCGGTCGAGCACCTCGCCAGCTTCCTGTGGCGGCGCACGGCCGGCGCCGCATCGCTGCGCGGAGACAAGCGATGAGCGCGCGCGACGCCATCCTCCAGCGGCTGCGCGCCGCCGCCCCGGGTGTCGCCGCCGATGCCGCCCCGGCGCTCGACGCGCGCATCGACACGCATTACGACGCACGCCGCATGGAAGCCGAGGCGGCACACGATCCGCACACACTTGCCCTCACGATGCAGGCCGCGCTCGCCGCGTCGCACGCGGACGTCTGGTGCGCGACCGGCGACGAATGGCCCGCGCAGCTCGCCGCGCGGCTCGCCGAGGCCGGCGTGCGCCGCCTGCTGCTCGACCCGGCCCGTGCCGAATCCGCGGCGCTCGCCCGCGCGCTGCCCGACACGGTCGCGCCGGTGCCGTTCGACCGGCCGATCGACGCATGGAAGGCCGAACTGTTCGACACGATCGACGCGGGCTTCACCGTCGCGCGCTCGGGCATCGCGGCCACCGGCACCGTCGTGCTCGCACCCGATGCCGGCACGCCGCGCACGGTGTCGCTGGTGCCGCCGCTGCACGTCGCGCTCGTTCATGCGAGCACGCTGCACCCCGACCTGCACGCGGCCGTGCACGCGGAGCGCTGGCACGCCGGCATGCCGACCAACCTCGTGCTGGTATCGGGCCCATCGAAAACCTCCGACATCCAGCAGACGCTCGCCTATGGCGCACACGGTCCGCGCCGCCTGTGGGTCGTGATCGTCACCGAGACGGCCGCCGCCGGCCCGGCCGCCACCGCCAGCGAGGCTCTCCCGCAATGAACGACCACACGCTGCACTTCGTCGCCCCCGGCGACTTCAAGGCCCGCGCGCGCGCCGCGCTCGACGATCCCGCGCTGCGCAAGAGCTTTCGTGGCGCGATGGACTTCCTGCAAGGCAAGCGCGCGACGCAGTTCCCCGACGACACCGAGCTGCAGCAGTTGCGCGACCTCGGCGAAGCCGTGCGGCAGCACGCGCTCGCGCAATTGCCCGCCCTGCTCGAACGGCTCGAAACGAAGCTCACCGAAGCCGGCGTGCACGTGCACTGGGCCGAAACGGCCGCCGACGCGAACGCGATCGTGCTCGGCATCGCGCAGGCGAAGAAGGCCCGCCGCGTGATCAAGGGCAAGTCGATGGCGAGCGAGGAAATCGAGCTGAACCATTACCTCGCCGAGCACGGCGTCGACTGCATCGAATCCGACATGGGCGAATTCATCGTGCAGCTCGCGGGCGAGAAGCCGTCGCATATCGTGATGCCGGCGATCCACAAGACGCGCGGCGACATCGCCGAGCTGTTCGCGGCGCACATCCCCGGCACGCGCTACACGGAGGACGTCGACGCGCTGATCCAGACCGGCCGGCGCGCGCTGCGCCGCGCGTTCGCCGAGGCGGACATCGGCCTGTCCGGCGTGAACTTCGCGGCGGTCGACACGGGCACGCTGTGGCTGGTCGAGAACGAAGGCAACGGCCGCCTGTCGACGACCGTGCCCGATACGCACGTCGCGATCATGGGGATCGAGAAGGTCGTCGAGAAGCTGGAGCACATCGTGCCGCTGTCGAGCCTGCTCACGCGCTCGGCCACCGGCCAGGCAATCACGACGTACTTCAACCTGATCTCGGGCCCGCGCCGCGACGGCGAACGCGACGGCCCGCGCGAGCTGCATCTCGTGCTGCTCGACAACGGCCGCACGCAGGCTTACGCGGACGAGCAGCTGCGCGCGACGCTGCAGTGCATCCGCTGCGGCGCGTGCATGAACCACTGCCCCGTCTATACGCGCATCGGCGGCCACGCCTACGGCACGACCTACCCGGGCCCGATCGGCAAGATCATCTCGCCTCATCTGCTCGGCCTCGACGCGACGGCCGACCTGCCGACCGCATCGACGCTGTGCGGTGCCTGCGGCGAGGTATGCCCGGTGCGGATTCCGATCCCGCAGCTGCTCATGCGGCTGCGCACCGAAGCGAACCGCAAGCCCGACGAGCCCGTCGCGCATCCGCTGCGCGGCCAGGGCGCGAACTACAACCGCGCGGAAGACCTCGTGTGGCGCTTCTGGTCGGGTGCGTTCGCGCATCCGCGTGCCTATCGCGCGTTCCGCTGGACCGCAACGCGGCTGCGTGCGCTGACGCCGGCAAAACAGATGGGCTGGACGCAGCACCGCACGCCGCTCGAACCGGCGCCGCGCAGCCTGTCCGACCTGCTGCGCGCACGCGGCCAGCCCGAATAGCCGTTTCGTTTCTCAAGCCGTATCGACAAATACCTATGGAGGAGACATCCATGCAGGCCTGGCATCAGATCTACACGCCGCTCGGCAGCCTCGGGCTGTCGGCGTTCGTCGCCGCAATCCCGATCATCTTCTTTTTCGTCGCGCTGGCCGCGCTGCGGCTCAAGGGCCACGTCGCCGCGGCGATCACGCTGCTGCTGTCGCTCGGCGTCGCGATCCTCGCGTACGGGATGCCCGTGCCGCAGGCACTCGCAGCAGCCGGCTTCGGCTTCGCGTACGGCATCTGGCCGATCGCGTGGATCATCGTCGCGGCCGTGTTCCTGTACAAGATCGTCGTGAAGACCGGCCAGTTCGACATCATTCGCGCGTCCGTACTGTCGATCACCGACGACCAGCGCCTGCAGATGCTGCTGATCGGCTTCTCGTTCGGCGCGTTCCTCGAAGGCGCCGCCGGCTTCGGCGCGCCCGTCGCGATCACGGCGGCGCTGCTCGTCGGGCTCGGCTTCAAGCCGCTGCACGCGGCGGGACTGTGTCTGATTGCAAACACGGCGCCGGTCGCGTTCGGTGCGATGGGCATTCCGATCATCGTCGCCGGGCAGGTGACGGGCATCGACCCGTTCCATATCGGCGCGATGGCCGGCCGCCAGCTGCCGCTGCTGTCGCTCGCGGTGCCGTTCTGGCTCGTGTTCATGATGGACGGGCTGCGCGGCGTGCGGCAGACCTGGCCGGCCGCGCTCGTCGCGGGCGGCAGCTTCGCGGTGACGCAGTACTTCACGTCGAACCACATCGGGCCCGAGCTGCCGGACATCACGTCGTCGCTCGTCAGCCTCGTCGCGCTCGCCGCGTTCCTGAAGGTCTGGCAGCCGCGCACCGCGAAGCAGACGGCCGGCGGCCTCGTCGCATCCGGCGGCGGCGCCGCGCTCGCGGGCTTCGGCGGCGCGGGCGCAGGCTCGCGCAGCGGCTTCGGCACCGGCACGAGCCGGCAGGCGTCGCCGTACACGCTCGCGCAGACCGTGCGCGCGTGGTCGCCGTTCCTGATCCTGACGGCCGTCGTCACCGTATGGAGCATCGCGCCGTTCAAGGCGCTGTTCGCCGCGCACGGCGCACTCGCGTCGACCGTGCTGAAGTTCCATGTGGCGGGGCTCGACCAGCTCGTCGTGAAGACCGCGCCGATCGCCGCGACGCCGAAGGCGCTCGACGCGGTGCTGAAGATCGATCTCGTGTTGGCGGTGGGCAGCGCGATCCTCGTGACCGCGCTGATCTCGATGGCGTTGCTGCGGATGAAGCCGCGCGACGCGCTCGTCACGTTCGGCGAGACGCTGAAGGAGCTGACGCGCCCGATCCTGTCGATCGGCCTCGTGCTTGCGTTCGCATTCGTCGCGAACTACTCGGGGATGTCGTCGACGCTCGCGCTGATGCTGGCCGCGACCGGCGCCGCGTTCCCGTTCTTCTCGCCGTTCCTCGGCTGGCTCGGCGTGTTCCTGACGGGCTCGGACACGTCGTCGAACGCGCTGTTCTGTTCGCTGCAGCAGGCCACGGCCCATCAGCTCGGCGTGCCCGAGACGCTCGCGGTGGCCGCGAACACGACGGGCGGCGTGACCGCGAAGATGATCTCGCCGCAATCGATCGCGGTCGCCTGCGCGGCGACGGGCCTCGTCGGCAAGGAGTCGGAGCTGTTCCGCTTCACGGTGCGGCACAGCGTGCTGTTCGCGGTGATCGTCGGATTGATCACGCTCGCGCAGGCCTACGTGCTGCCGGGGATGGTGCCGTAAGCAGCGCCCGCCCCAAAAACAAAACCCCACGCCCGGAAGAGCGTGGGGTTTTTCATGTCGCCGCTGGATCGCCCGCCGCGGCAGGCGACCGGTTGCGCGATCAGCTGCCCTTCGCGATGCGATCCTCGATGTGCTGCGCACGGCTCGCCGACGACGGGTGCGAATCCATCATCGAGCTCTTGCCGCCGTCGAGCTTCGCGAGCTTCTGGAATGCGGTGACGAGGCCCTTCTGGTTCATGCCCTTCTGCTTCATCAGGTCGAACGAGTAGTCGTCGGCCGCGCTTTCCTGCGTCTGCGAGAACTGCGCGTTGATGAACTTCTCGGTGATGTCGCCGAGCTGCGAGCTCGTCAGTGCCGCCACGCCCGGCGATGCCGCGCCGGCCGCGGTGCGCGCCGCGCTGACCGCGTAGGCCGTCTGCATCGCCTTCTTCGAGTGACCCAGGGCAACGTGGCCCATTTCATGGCCGATCACGCCGCGCAGCTCGTCGTCGTTCATCTGGTCCATCAGGCCGCTGTACACGCGCACGCAGCCGTTGCCCATCGCCCACGCGTTGACGTCCTTGGTCATGTAGACCTTGTAGTTGATCTTCTGGCCGTTCAGCGTCATGTCGCCGAAGCCCTTCATCACCTTCGTCAGGCGCTTCGCGTACGCGCTGTTCGCCGGCGCGATCTTCGATTCGGCATCGCTGGCCTTGCACGAGTCGTTCGACAGTGCGGCGATGTCGGCATCCGACAGCGTCGCTGCCTTGAACAGGCTGGTCCCCGCCGACGTCAGGCTGTTCGCGTCAAGGTTCTGTACCCCACCGCACGCGCTCAACAGAAACGCCACGCCACACGCTGCCACCGCTTTCTTGAGTTGCATCCCGGAATCCCTCGATAGTTGTATTTGGGAGCGGCGATTTTGCATAATCCGGCAGAAAATTACCAGATGTTTACATCCGATGACATGCGGATTACTCGACGAACAGCAACGATGCGGCGCGTCGACACGGGATTGACGACGGAAAACGGAGCAATCGCCGCAACCGGGCGACGACCGGAACGGGAAACGGGCGGGCTCAGGCCGTCTGGTCGTGGCGTCGCGTCAGCCGCCGCGCGACCAGCATCGGCAGCCGCACCGCGAAGCCGGTGAACAGGCGCAGGTGCATCCACGCGAGCAGCGCGTTGTCGCGGCCGTAATGGAAGTGCGAGACGCCGCCCTCGTGGCGGCCGAAATAGCGCACCGGCGCGTCGATGCGGATCGGCCGCACGCCGGCCCAGCACAGCCGCACGGCCGCCTCGGGATCGAAGTCGAAGCCGCGCATCCAGGGCTGGCGGCGCATGATCGCGGCCAGCGGCGCGACCGGATACACGCGAAACCCGTACAGCGAATCGCCGATCCCGGCCCACAGCGTCTCGAGGTCGGCCCACGCGTTCGACAGCCGGCGCCCCTGCACGCGCAACTGCGGCGCGCTCGCGTCGAACTTCGGCACGCCCAGCACCATCGCATCGGGCGCGGCCTGCGACGCGGCCATGAACGCGGGAATCAGGTCGGCCGGATGCTGGCCGTCGGAATCCATCGTCAACACATGCGTGAAGCCGCTCGCGGCCGCCGCGTCGAGCCCGGCGAGCACCGCGGCGCCCTTGCCGCGGTTCTCCGGCAGCACGATCACGCGCAAGCCCGGGTCGCGCTCGGCCATCGCCTGCAGCCGTTCGGCGCTGCCGTCGGTGCTGCCGTCGACGACGACCCACACCGGATTCCATTGCGCGCGGGCATTGCGCACGGTCGTGTCGACCTTGATGCCCGGGTTGTAGCTCGGAATCAGGACGAGATGGGTGGACGAGGCGTGCAGCTTGGACATGGAAACGGCCGATTGCGAAGACGGGGATCCTGACAAAAGTTTATGACTTGCCGGCGACCGTCGGCAGGCTTCGTCGACGTCGCCCGCGTGCGCAGCCGGTGGCTCGATCGTGAGGTTTTCTCGCTTCATGACAGCCACGCCTCCTCATGACCCGCGCTGGCCTCGATCTCGACCAGCAGGTCGTCGCGGCACACGTCCGCATGGACGACGAGCGGCCGCACGCCGGGGCCGGCCGCCTCGCGCAGCACGCGCTCGATCGCGGCCAGCGCCGCGGCATCGCCGGCGTCGCGCACGTAGACGCGATAGCTCAGGTCGGCGAGCGAGAACGGGCCGTGCCCCTGGCGCGCGGCCTGCTCGAGCACGGCCGCGAGGTTCGCGACCGTCTCGCGCGTTTGCGCGAGAACGTCGCCGTGATGCACGGTGCGGTGCCCGACGATGCTCGCGGTGCCCGACACGAACAGCAGCGGCGCGGCATCGCGTTGCGGCCACGCGGCAGCACGCGCGAACGTCGGCGCACGCGGGCCGTACTCCGCCGGATAGTGATACGCGCTGACCTGGCGCGGGTTCTCGACCGGATCGGCCGGCGTGCGGCTCGCGAGGAAATGAATCGCGAGCGGCGCGGCCGGCGACGCATCGCCCGCGACCGGCACGACCGAGCCGAGCGCGCATGCGGCCGGCACGCCGCCCGTCAGCGCGCGGCGGCACGCATCGAATGCATGCTGGCGGCCGATATTGAACTGACGATAGCGCTCGATCCCGAACTGCACCGCATTGATCGCCGGCACGGTATTCCAGATGCGCAGCGGATGCGGCATGCCGAGCGAATCGAGCACGTCGAACAGTGCGCGGTACGCGTCGTGGGTCGCGCGTTCGAGCGGGGTGCCGCTGTCGTGCGATTCGTTCGCCTCGAGTGCCGCTTCGTGCACGACGATGCTGCCGAACACGAGGCCCGCCGTTTCGCTGTACCGAAAGTGCAGCGCGCCGCGCCGTTCGCTGCGCAGGTCGCGCGCACGGCATTGCCAGATTTCGCAGACGGCGTCGTCCGGCGCGATGCCGGCGCCGAGCAGCGTCATCGGCACCGGGGCGACCGGCAGGTCGGGCACGACATCGGCCAGCATCCGTGCTGCCGCGTCCGCGCGTGATTCGGCATGCGATGCTGTGCCAGCGCCGATGCATACCGCACCCAATGCGCCGGGAAACGCGCGCTCGAATCCGTCGCCACGGCCACGCGCATCGTGCAGCAGCGCGGCGAGCCGCGCATGGCTCATCCGGACGAGCCGCAGCGCACCCTCGCCGTCGTGCGCGAGCGCTTCGCCCGAGCGCGACGCGACCGGCCCGGCCGCCGTCTGCCCGCGCACGACGGGCGCGGCAGAGGACGACAGGGAACCCGGGCGCCGTTCGGCGTCGACTGGATGCACGGACACTTCGATTTCCTCACTATGCGGCGCAGGCCGCGCAACCTCGCGGCCTGCGCCGCGTTGCGTTACGTCACGCCGACGCTGCGCGCTTGGTCACGCGAGCCCGCCGTTGACGGACAGCACCTGCCCCGTCACATAGGCCGCGGCGTCGGACACCAGATACGCGACCATCGCCGCGACTTCGTCGGGCCGGCCCGCGCGCTGCGCGGGCACGAGCTGCTTGATGCGTTCCGCGGGAAACGCGTGCTCGGCCATCGGCGATTCGATGATGCCGGGCGCGACCGCGTTCACGGTGATGCCGCGCGACGCGAGCTCGAGCGACAGCGACTTCGTCGCGCCGATCAGCCCCGCCTTCGCGGCCGCATAGTTGACCTGCCCGCGATTGCCGGTCACGCCGGCCACCGACGCGATGTTGACGATCCGGCCGCGCCGCGTGCGGATCATCGGCAACAGCAGCGGCTGCGTGACGTTGAAGAAGCCGTTGAGCGTCACGTCGAGCACGCTGTGCCACTGCCGGCGCGACATGCCGGCCATCGGCGCATCGTCGTGAATGCCGGCGTTATTGACGAGGATCTGCACCGGCGCCTCGTCGATGAACGGCTTCAGCGCGGCGAGCGTCGCATCGGCGTCGGTCACGTCGAACGCGATCGCGTGCGCGGTGCCGCCGGCCGCGACGATCTGCTGCGCGACCGCCTCCGCCTGCGCGAGATGGCGGTTCGCATGCACCCACACTTCATGGCCGGCCTGCGCGAGCGCCGTGCAGATCGCCTGCCCAAGTGCACCGCTGCCGCCCGTCACGAGCGCGCGCACCGAATTGCTCCGTTCATCTCGTTCCACCTCGATCGACGCGGCCGCGTATCGTCTGCCGATCGCGGCCGCCTGCCGTCATCATCTGCACATCTGCACGTCGCGCCCGTGGCGCGACACGGTCACTTCGTGCGGTGCGCGGCGACGTACGCCGCCAGTGCACCGAGCGTCGCAAAAATCTTCTGGTTGTCCGGATTGTCCGAACGCAGCTCGAAGCCGTATTTCTTCGAGATCAGCAGCGCGATTTCCAGGATGTCGATGGAGTCGAGCCCGAAACCCTCGCCATACAGCGGGGTCTCGGCCGTCACGGTGTCGAGCGTGACGTCTTCGAGATTCAGTTCGCCGATGATCAGCGTGGCGAGCTCTTGTTCCAGTGCGTTCATCATGCGTGCGGGCAGGCGGCCCGTGGCAGCGGAAGGTGCCCGGAAACGGCTGTCGCCATGCACGCCCGGCGCGTGCGAATCTCCGTCCCTCCGGCGTCTGCCGGCTTCCCCGCCTGCTTTATTGGGGGATTGTTTGTAAAAGTTACGCGGATTCTAGACGAACGGGTATCGGGCCGTATACCGCCAATGGTTACAGACTGGCGAGCCGGCTCCGCGGCCCGTTTCGGGACCCGAATGCACGAGACGCTTGAGCCGCTTTGGATGGAAACGGACCGACCCCGCCAAACCATTCGTCCCGCGCCATACAATCGGTTACAAAACCCGTTCGCGCCCGCCCCGAACACGCCGTGCCGCGGCCCTAAAATGAGCGTGCCCGACCACCGGCCCGGATCTGCGTCCCGGCCGCCTTTCATATGATGTTTGACGGCCTGACCATCGCGTCCGGCCACGATCCGCCCGATGTCGCCAGTCATGCCGCGCCCGTCCTTCCGCTCCGTTCCGGTTCGCCCGTCCGTCCGCTGCCGCCCGGCCGCCGGGCGCGCGTTCGCACGCCGCGCGCGCGGAGGCCGCCGATGAGCCGGCTGCTGCCCGTCGCGCGCGGCCTCGCCGCGGTCGGCGCCGTCGCGGCATACCAGGCCGGCGCACACTACGCGGCCGCCACACCCGGCGCGCACGGCTTCGGCCTCGCGATGGCGCTGGTGCCGCCGCTGCTGCTCGCGCTCGGCGCGGCGCTGCGCTCGCCGCATCGCGCATGGCTCGTGCCGGCGTGGCTGCTTGCCGCCGCCGTGCTGTGGGCCGCGCGCGTGCCGCTCGCCCGGCATTTCGAATGGGGCCTGTATCTGGAACACGCCAGTTTCAACCTCGCGATGGCGCTGCTGTTCGGCCGCACGCTCGCGGCCGGCCAGGTGCCGCTGTGCACGCGCTTTGCGACGATGATCCACGGCGCGATCACGCCGGCCGTCGCGCGCTATACCCGGCAGATCACGCTCGCGTGGACGCTGTTCTTCGTCGCGATCGCCGCCGTGTCGACGCTGCTGTTCGCGACCGCGCCGATCGTCACGTGGTCGACGTTCGCGAACTACCTGTCGCTGCCGCTCGTCGCCGTGATGTTCGCCGCCGAGCATGCGTGCCGGCGCTTCGCACTGCCGCACGAACCGCGGCCGCGCATGGTCGATGCGGTGCGCGCGTATCGCGCGACGACTCACGCATCGCAGCCGTCACGATGAATTCACGGCCGGCGCCGCGCGCCGGCCTTCGCTCCCGTTTTGACCGATTTATGCCGACTCACCCGCTGGTTTTCCATTCGTCGCCGGACCAGACGATCGCCTGGCGCGACGGCGCGCCCGTCACCGTGCGCGCGTTCGTCGCCGACGTCGCCCGCGTGGCCGCCGCGCTGCCCGCCGGCGGCCACGTGTTCAACGTGTGCCGCGACCGTTACCGCTTCGCGGTCAGCCTGTGCGCGGCGCTCGTTGCCGGCAAGATCAGCCTGCTGCCGTCGACGCACACGCCGGAAATGGTTCGCCAGCTCGCATCGTTCGCGCCCGACGCGTTCTGCCTGCACGACGCGCCCGACTGCGCGATCGACCTGCCGCGCTTCGCGTACCCCGATGCTGCCCGCGGCGAGCGCGCGAGCGATGCGCCGTTCGTCGTGCCGCAGATCGATGCGGCGCGCATCATGGCCTACGTGTTCACGTCCGGCTCGACCGGCGCACCGGTGCCGCACCGCAAGACCTGGGGCTTCCTGGTCGGCTGCGTGCGCGCGGCGGCCGACCGCCTCGGGCTGCTCGACGGCCGCGCGGCCACGCTGATCGGCACGGTGCCCGCGCAGCACATGTACGGCTTCGAGTCGACGGTGCTGCTCGCGCTGATCGGCGGCCTCGCGTTCAGCAATCGCCAGCCGTTCTACCCGGTCGACATTCGCGACGAACTCGATGCGATCCCGCAGCCGCGCGTGCTCGTCACGTCGCCGATCCACCTGCGGGCGCTGCTGGCGGCCGGCCAGGCGCTGCCGCCTGCCGCGCTCGTGCTGTCGGCCACCGCTCCGCTGTCCGAAAAGCTCGCGTGCGAAGCCGAAGCCGCGCTCGACGCGCCGCTCGTCGAGATCTACGGCAGCACCGAAACCGGCCAGATCGCGACCCGTCGCACGTCGCAAGGCGCGGCGTGGGCGTTGTTCCCGGGCATCCGGCTCGATGCGCGCGACGAACCGGAGAGCGACGACGGCGAGCCGACGATCTGGGTGTCGGGCGGGCACGTCGAAGCGCCCGTGCCGATGGGCGATGCGCTCGAACTGCTCGGCGACGGCCGGTTCCTGCTGCACGGCCGCAAGGCCGACCTCGTCAACATCGCCGGCAAGCGCACGTCGCTCGCGTACCTGAACCATCAGCTCAATGCGATTCCGAAGGTGATCGACGGCGTGTTCTTCATGCCCGACGAAGCCGCGCCGGCGCATGCCGACGCGGGCCTCGAGCCGGTCACGCGCCTCGTCGCGCTGGTCGTCGCGCCGACGCTCGCGGCCGCCGATCTGCAGCGCGCGCTGCGCGAGCGGATCGATCCCGCGTTCATGCCGCGCCCGCTCGTGTTCGTCGATGCGCTGCCGCGCAATGAAACCGGCAAGCTGCCGCGCGACGTGCTCGCCGCGCTCGTTGCTCAACACGCGCGCACTTCGGCCGCGCCGACGCCCGTACGCGACCCGGACGGCGCGCCCGCGCCCGCGCTCGGGTTCACGATCCCCGCCGATCACCCGGCGCTGCCCGGCCACTTCCCCGGCCATCCGGTCGTGCCGGGCGTCGTGCTGCTCGATCACGCGATCCATGCGATCGGCACGGCGCTGAACCGTCCGCTGCACACGTGGCGGCTCGGGTCCGCAAAATTCCTGAGCCCGGTCGCACCCGGCGAACCGCTCGATCTCGCGTACGACGCCGCGGCGAGCGGTGCGATCCGCTTCACGCTGCGCACCGGGGCGCGCGAAGTCGCGAGCGGCGTGCTGTCCGCGCCGCCGGCCGCACAGGATGGCGTGCAGCCATGAAGCGCACCGCGTGGGCCGAACGCCAGGAACGCAGCAATGCGGGCTTGCTGCGCGCGATGACGTGGATCTCGCTGCGCTTCGGCCGGCAGCGCGCGCGCGTCGTGCTGCACCTGATCGCGACGTATTTCGTGCTGTTCTCGCCGGTCGCGTGCGCGGCGTCGCGCGACTACCTGCGCCGCGTGCTCGGCCGCCCCGCGCGCTGGCGCGACGTGTACCGGCACGTGTTCACGTTCGCGGCGACGATCCACGACCGCATCTACCTGATGAACGGACGCTTCGACCTGTTCGACATCCGGCTGCACGGTGAAACGCTCGTCGACGACGCGCTCGCGGGCGGGCGCGGCGCGTTCCTGATGGGTGCGCATCTCGGCAGCTTCGAGGTCGTGCGCGCGATCGGCCGCACGCACCCGGACCTGCGCGTGGTCGTGACGATGTACGAGAAGAACGCGCGCAAGATCAACGCGACGCTCGCCGCGGTGAATCCCGCCGCGCAGCCGGAAGTGATTCCGCTCGGGCAGGTCGACTCGATGCTGAAGGTGCGCGAGCGCCTCGACGCGAACTGCATGGTCGGCATGCTCGCCGACCGCACGCTGCTCGACGACGCGGCCGCGTCGCTGCGCCGGCTGCCGCTGCTCGGCGCGGCGGCCGCGTTCCCGCTCGGGCCGCTCTACATGGCCGCGATGTTGAAGCGTCCGGTGATCTTCATGACGGGCCTCTATCGCGACGGCAACCGCTACGATGTGCACTTCGAGACGCTCGCCGATTTCTCCGACGTGCGGCGTGACGCACGCACGGCGGCCGTCGACGCGGCACTCGCGCGCTACGTCGCGCTGCTCGACAAATACTGCCGCGCGGCGCCGTACAACTGGTTCAACTATTTCGACTTCTGGCAAGGCGGCGATGCCGCGACCGTGACCGCTCGCAGCGACGCTGCATGCGCCGGTGCCGGCCTGGCCGCCACGAGGGATTCCGACGCATGACCGCCGTTCGCCGCTGCCTGCCCCCGCTCCCGTCCACGCTGCGTCGCGCCGTCCGCACGCTGTCCGTCGCCGTCGCGGCAAGCGCCGCCATGGCCGCGCTGGCTGCAACGCCCGCGCAACCGGCCGACACGGCGCCGGCGTGGAACCTCGACCGGTTGATGTCGACGCTTGCGCAACACAAGTCGGGGCGCGCGACATTCACCGAGACGAAGACCCTGTCGATCGCGACGCAGCCGGTCGAATCGTCCGGCGAACTCGTGTTCGTCGCGCCCGATCATCTCGAGAAGCACACGCTGAGCCCGAAGCCCGAACACCTCGTCGTCGATGGCGACATGCTCACCGTCGAGCGCAACAACCGCAAGTTCACGCTCGCGCTCGCACGCTATCCGGAACTCGGCGCGTTCATCGACAGCATCCGCGCGACGCTCGCCGGCAACCGCTTCGCGCTCGAACAGGTGTACAAGGTCGCGCTCGCCGGTCGCGGCGACGACTGGACGCTGACGCTCACGCCGCTCGACTCGCGGATGCTGAAGGTCGTCAGCACGATCACGCTCGACGGCACGCGCGACGTATTGCGCAGCGTCGCGATCCGGCAGGCCGACGGCGACCGCTCGGTGATGCGGCTGCGGCCCGTTCCGGCGAACCCGAACTGATGGACGAACGCACCCGGCCCCCCGCGTCACCGGTCGCGCGCCGCCTGCCTGCGCTGCGGCAGCGTGCCGTGCTCGCGTGGCTGCTCGCGCTCATCGCATGCGGCGTCGCGATCGGGCGCGCGCACTTCACGGCCGACCTGTCCGCGTTCCTGCCGAGCGCGCCGAGCGCCGGGCAGCGCGTGCTCGTCGACCAGTTGCGCGACGGCGTCGTGTCGCGGCTGATCCTGGTCGCGATCGACGGCGGCGATGCCACGACGCGCGCCGCGCTGTCGCGACGCGTCGCCGGCGCGCTGCGCACCGATCCGCAATTCGCGGCCGTTCACAACGGCGAAGCCGCGAACGACGCGCGCGATCGCCAGTTCATCTTCGATCACCGCTACCTGCTGAGCCCGGCCGTCACGCCGCAGCGCTTCAGCGCGGCGGGCCTGCATCAGGCGCTCGGCGACAGCCTCGACCTGCTGAGTTCGTCGGCCGGCCTCGTGGCCAAGGCGATGCTGCCGCGCGACCCGACCGGTGAAGTTGCCACGCTCGTCGACCAGTTCGACAGCGCGGCGGAACCGGCGAGCCGCGACGGCGTGTGGGCATCGCGCGACGGCACGCGCGCGGTGCTCGTCGTGCAGACGGCCGCCGCCGGGTCCGATACCGACGCGCAGGCCCGCGCGATCGACATGGTGCGCCGCGCGTTCGCCGCCGCGCAGCAGGCCGTGCCGAACGCCGCCGCGACCACGCTCGCGATGACCGGCCCCGGCGTGTTCTCGGTCGACACGCGCGACACGATCCGGCACGACGTCGAACGGCTGTCGACGGCGAGCGTCGTGCTGATCGTCGCGCTGCTGCTGACGCTGTACCGTTCGCCGCGCACGCTCGCGCTTGGCTTGCTGCCGGTGCTGACCGGCATCGTGGCGGGCATCGCGGCGGTCAGCGTCGCGTTCGGCACGGTCCACGGGCTGACGCTCGGCTTCGGCACGACGCTGATCGGCGAAGCCGTCGACTATTCGATCTACCTGTTCGTGCAATCGGCGCAGGCCGGCACGCGCGGCACGGCGCGCCCGGCCGACGCGACGCGCGCGTGGGTCGTCGCGTACTGGCCGACGATCCGGCTCGGCGTACTGACGTCCGTGTGCGGGTTTGCGTCGATGCTGTTCTCCGGATTCCCGGGCCTCGTGCAGCTCGGGCTGTATTCGATCGTCGGGCTGACGGCCGCCGCGCTCGTCACGCGCTTCGTGCTGCCGCACCTGCGCGGCGAGCATGTCGCGATCCGCGACGTGTCGCGCGTCGGCGCCGTGCTCGCGCGTGCGGCCGACGCCGCGCCGCGGCTGCGCGGGCCGCTCGCCGTGCTGGTGATCGCCGCCGTCGCGACGCTCGTGCTGCATCGCGACGGCCTGTGGAGCCGCGAACTCGCCGCGCTCAGCCCGGTGCCGGCGCAAGCGCAGGCGCTCGATGCGCGGCTGCGCGCCGATGTCGGCGCACCCGACGTGCGCTATCTCGTCGTGATTTCCGCCTCGACCGAACAGGCCGCGCTCGAAGGCGCCGAAAAGGTCGCCGCGCAATTGCAGCCGCTGGTCGACCGGGGCGCACTCGCCGGCTTCGAAAGCCCCGCGCGCTACCTGCCGAGCGACGCCGCGCAGCGAGCACGCCAGGCGAGCCTGCCGGATGCCGACGTGCTCGCCGCGCGGATGCACGACGCCGTCGCGAACCAGCCGATCGCGGTCAAGCCCGACCTGTTCGCACCGTTCATCACCGATATCGAGGCCGCGCGCCACGCGCCGCTGCTGACACGCGCGGACTTGCGCGGCACGTCGATGGCGCTCGCCGTCGATGCGCTGCTGACCGAACGCGACGGCCGCTGGAGCGCGATGCTGCCGCTGCGCGCGCCGGATGCCGCCCGCGCCGCGCAACCGGCATCGAGTCTCGATGCCACGCCGATTCGCGAAGCCGTCGCCCGCGCGGGCGTGCCCGATGCGCTGTTCGTCGACATGAAGGCCGAAGCCGATCGCCTGTACGTGAGCTATGTGCACGAGGACATCCGGCTGTCGCTCGCGGGTTTCGCCGCGATCGCCGTGCTGCTGCTGATCGCGCTGCGCTCGCCGCGCCGCGCCATGCGCGCGCTCGCGCCGCTCGTCGCGGCCGTGCTGGTCGTGACGGCCGGCTTCGCGCTCGCCGGTGTGCAGCTGACGATCCTGCATCTCGTCGGGATGCTGCTGATCGTCGCGGTCGGCTCGAACTACGCGCTGTTCTTCTGCAAGCGCGACGACGCGCAGCCCGTCACGCCGTACACGCTCGTGTCGCTGCTGATCGCGAATCTCGCCACGGTTGCCGGCTTCGGGCTGCTGGCGCTGTCGCGCGTGCCGTTGCTCGAAACCTTCGGGCTGACCGTCGGCCCGGGCGCGATGCTCGCGCTCGCGTTCGCGGCGATTCTCGCGCCACGCGCGGCTGACGCTGTGGCCATCGACCGTCATCGAGGAAGCCGCGCATGAACGCGCCGTCGACCGTTCCGTCGCAACGCCCCGGCGATACGCGCCGCTGGAAGCCGACGCCGCTGATCGCGGGCACGGCCGCGCTGCATGCGGGCGCGGCGGCCGCCGTCGTCGCGCAGCCGGCCGCGTGGCCGTGGGCGGTCGGTAGCGTGGTCGCGTCGCATCTCGCGCTGACCGCCGCGGGCCTGTGGCCGCGCAGCACGCTGCTCGGCCCGAACTGGACGCGCCTGCCGGCCCACGCTGGCCGCCGCATCGCGCTGACGATCGACGACGGCCCGGACCCGGACGTCACGCCGCGCGTGCTCGACCTGCTCGACCGTTACGACGCGCGCGCGACGTTCTTCTGCATCGGCGATCTCGCGCGCCGTCATCCGCGCTGGATCGAGGCGATCGTCGCGCGCGGTCATGCAATCGAGAACCATAGCCAGCGGCACCGCCACACGTTCTCGCTGTCGGGGCCCGCCGCGCTGCGGCGCGAGATCGCGGCCGCGCAGCAGACGCTGACCGAGCTCACCGGCACGCGCCCGCTGTTCTTCCGCGCGCCGGCTGGCCTGCGCAACCCGTTTCTCGAGCCGGTGCTGTGCGAACTCGGCCTGCAACTGGCGAGCTGGACGCGACGTGGCTTCGACACGCGTGCGCGCGATGCCGCGACCGTCACGCGCCGCCTGCTGCACGGCCTCGCGGCACGCGACATCCTGCTCGTGCACGACGGCCACGCAGCGCGCGACACGCGCGGCGAACCGGTCGTGCTCGACGTGCTGCAAGCGGTGCTGCGCGCGGCTGCCGATGCGCAATTGCACTGGACCACGCTGCGCGCGGCGCTCGCGCCGGAGCCGCCCGGCGGGCCGGGCGAGCCGGCCGGTTCGGCACCCCCGTTTGATAAAATCTGACCTCGAACGGCGCGCGTGCCAGCCCTGCTGCGGCACCCGTTCCGGCCACCGGATGCGACCCTCGTGAAACCTCTCCTGCTCTCGCACTTCACCGCCACCAGCTGCATCGGCCGCGGCCTCGATGCGACCCTCGATGCGCTGCGCGACGCGCGCGGCGGGCTCCAGCCCTGCGACTTCGAACGTGCGGATCTCGACACGTGGATCGGCGCGGTGGGCGGCGTCGATGCGCAGCCCGTGCGGGCCGATCTCGCCGACTTCGCGTGCCGCAACAACCGCCTCGCGCAACTCGGCCTCACGCAGGACGGCTTCGACGCACGCGTCGCGGCGGCCGTCGCGCGCTACGGTGCGGCGCGCGTCGGCGTGTTCATCGGCACGAGCACGGCCGGCATCCTCGAGACCGAACACGCATACCAGCGCCGCGATCCGACGAGCGGCGCGCTGCCCGCCGGCTTCCGCTACGCGCAGACGCACAACCCGTATTCGCCGGCCGCGTTCGTGCGCGCGTTCTTCGCACTGCGCGGGCCGGCGATGGCGATCTCGTCCGCGTGCTCGTCCGGCGCGAAAGTGTTCGGCTCCGCGCGCCGCATGATCGAGGCGGGCTTGATCGACGCGGCGGTCGTCGGCGGCGTCGATTCGTTGTGCCTGACGACGCTGTACGGCTTCAATTCGCTCGAGCTGCTGTCGCGCCAGCCGTGCCGGCCGTTCGACGTCGCGCGCGACGGCATCTCGATCGGCGAGGCCGCCGCGTTCGCGCTCGTCGAACGCGTGCCCGACCCGCCCGCCGCACTCGACGCCGATGGGATCCTGCTGCTCGGCATCGGCGAATCGAGCGACGCGCATCACATGTCGTCGCCCCATCCGGACGGGCTCGGCGCGCGCGTCGCGATCGAGCAGGCGCTTGCATCCGCCGGCCTGGGCGCAACCGACATCGACTACGTGAACCTGCACGGCACCGCGACGCCGAGCAACGATGCGGCCGAAAGCCGTGCGATCGGCGCGCTGTTCGCCAGCACGCCGTGCAGCTCGACGAAGGGCGCGACCGGCCATACGCTCGGCGCGGCGGGGGCGCTCGAGGCCGTCGTCGCCGCGCTCGCGCTGCGCGAGCAGTTCGTGCCGGCCGGTGTCAACACGACACAGCCCGACCCGGCACTCGCCGCCGACTATGTGCTCGCGAGCCGCGCGACGCGCGTGCGCGCCGTCCTGTCCAATTCGTTCGGCTTCGGCGGCACGAATTGCAGCCTGATCCTCGGCCGCGCCGACCATGCCCGCCGTTGAGGCCCGCCATGACACTCACCGCCTTCATCGAGAGCATCGGCCTCATCGGGCCCGGACTGAACGACTGGCCGCACGCGGCCGACGTGCTCGCGGGCCGCGTGCCGTATGCGCCGGCCCGTACCGAGCTGCCGCCGCCGGCCGGCCTGCCGTCGGCCGAGCGGCGCCGCACCGGCCCCGTCGTGCGCGTGGCGCTCGCGGCCGGCCACGAAGCGGTGGCCGCGAGCGGACGCGACGCCGCGACGCTCGCAACCGTGTTCAGCGCGTCGGGCGGCGACGGCCAGAATTGCCACGCGATCTGCGAGACGCTGGCCGGCGACGATCGTCAGCTGTCGCCGACGCGCTTCCACAACTCCGTGCACAACGCACCGGCCGGCTACTGGAGCATCGCGACCCGCGCGATGGCGACGTCGAATGTGCTTTGTGCGCACGACGGAAGCTTTGCCGCGGGCCTGCTGGAAAGCCTGTGCCAGGTCGTCGTCGATCGCGTGCCGACGCTGCTGATCGCGTACGACACCGACTACCCGGAACCGCTGCGTGCGGTGCGCCCGATCGGCGACGCATTCGGCGTGGCACTCGTGCTCGCGCCCGAAGCAAGCGAGCGCGCGCTCGCCCGCATCGACGTCCAGCTCGCCGACGCACCCGCCACGCCGCTCGCGATCGCCGAACTCGACGCACTGCGCGCCGGCAATCCGGCCGCGCGCGTGCTGCCGCTGCTCGACGCCATCGCCGGGCGGCGTTCGACGCGTGTCGTGCTCGACTACCTGGCCGATACGCGCGTGCAGGTCGACGTCGCGATGCCGGATACGTTCGCGGAGCGCGCGCGATGACCGCGACCATCCCGCTCGCACCGCCGCTCGACCACACGTGGATCGCCGCGCACATTCCGCACGGCGGCGCGATGTGCGTGCTCGATACGGTCGATGCGTGGGATGCCGCTCGCATCCGCTGCACCGCGACGAGCCACTGCGATCCGCACAACCCGCTGCGCGCGCACGGCCGGCTTGCCGCCGTCTGCGGGATCGAATACGCGGCGCAGGCGATGGCCGTGCACGGCGCGCTGCTCGGTGCGCACGAAGCGCGCCCGCGCGTCGGCTATCTGGCGAGCGTGCGCAACATCGACGCGTTCGTCGACCGGCTCGACACGTTCGCGCGGCCGCTCGTCGTCGAAGCGGAACGCGTGAGCGGTGACGCCCGTTCGGTGCTGTACGGCTTCGCGCTGCGCTGCGGCGATCGCGTGCTGCTGTCCGGCCGCGCCGCGGTGATGCTCGACGCGTCGGCGGCCGGCGATGCGAATCCTCGATGAAGCCGCTTACCCAAGAGAAGGAAACCAGGTCGTGAAAGTTCGTCAGTTCATTGGCACCGCGCTCGTTCTGGCGCTGATCAGCCCGATCGCGCACGCGGACATGTCGGAAGTGAAGCAGGACATCAAGCGCGATTCGAAGGAAGCCGCGCACAAGACCGGCGAGGCGGCCCGCAGCTTCGGCCACGCGACCGCGAGCGCCGCGAAGGCGGTCGGGCACGGGGTCGCACACGCGTCGCGCGAAGGCTGGGATGCCACCAAGCGCACGACGAAGCGGATCTTCCACAAGAACGACTCGGGCGAGTCGGGCGGGAAGAGCGAAAAGAACGATTGATCAAGGGCATCGCGCGCATCCCCGCTGGCATGCGCGCGATGCACGACCGCTCGTCAAGCGTGACGCGTCACTGCCGCGATGCCGCCGTCAACGCGCGCCGCGCAGGCGGCGTGCCGGCCGGGTCCGCACGCGTGCGAAGCACCTGCCGTACGCGACGAGCGAACAATCGCGATGATCGAAGTTCCGCAGCAGCCGCGCACGGCGCCGCTCGAGCCAGTAGAGCGAGACTGCCATCGTCAGCGCGACGGCCAGTGCCGTGCCGCCGATTACGAGTCCCATCCAGGTATCGCCCATGCCTTCTCCGGAATGCGAAGCCGAAGCGGCGCGCCTGCCGCCGCCCCGGCACTGGATCGCGCGGAACGCGGCCCGGCAGGTGCGCGCACGCCGCCGGGCCGCCCCGCGTCAATGCATGTGCTGGCCGCCGTTGATCGCGATGTTGGAGCCCGTCACGAAGCCGGCCTCCTCCGAGCACAGGTAAGCCACCAGCGCCGCGACTTCCTCGGGCTTGCCGAGCCGGCCCGCCGGAATCTGCGGGAGGATCTTCGAGTCGAGGATGTCCTGCGGGATCGCCGTGACCATCTTCGTCGCGAGGTAGCCCGGCGACACCGTGTTCACCGTCACGCCCTTGCGCGCGATCTCGAGCGCGAGCGACTTCGTGAAACCGTGCATGCCGGCCTTCGCGGCCGCATAGTTGGTCTGGCCGACCGAACCCTTCGAGCCGTTCACCGACGAGATGTTGACGATGCGGCCCCAGCCGCGCTCGACCATGCCTTCGCAGACCGGCTTCGTCATGTTGAACACGGAATCGAGGTTGGTGCGGATCACCGCGTCCCAGTTGACCTTGTCGAGCTTGCGCAGCGTCATGTCGCGCGTGATGCCCGCGTTGTTCACGAGAATATCGACCGGGCCGACGTCCCGCGTGATCTTCTCGATGCATTGCTGGCACGAATCGTGGTCGGCCACGTCCACCGGATATGCGTGGAACTCGCGGCCGGCCGCGTGCATCTCGGTCAGCCAGCGGTCCGCGCCGGTGTTGTTCGGCGAATACGTGACGACTACCCGGTGGCCCGCGTCGTTCAACCTGATGCTGACCGCTTCGCCGAGGCCGCCCATTCCACCAGTCACTACTGCAATTCGCTTAGTCATCCTATTAATTACCGACAAAAAAGTAATCGATCAAGGCGGAGCGGCGGCGTCGCTCATGCTGCCGCCCCACCGCTTCGATGCGCAGCCGCCCGCGTCGCGGGCGCGGCACGCACCTGCACCTCGCGCGTGTTGTTGACTGCTTGTCGTGCGCGAGAACCGCTTCGCCCGCGTGCGACGCTGGCCGCTGCCGCACGCGGGACGAGTCGTCAGACTCTACTCAGGCGCGCTCGACCGCGAGCGCGACACCCATCCCGCCGCCGATGCACAGCGACGCCAGCCCGCGCTTCGCATCGCGCTTGGCCATCTCGTGCAGCAGCGTCACCAGGATCCGGCAGCCCGACGCGCCGATCGGGTGGCCGATCGCGATCGCCCCGCCGTTCACGTTCACCTTCGACGTGTCCCAGCCCATCTGCTTGTGCACCGCCAGCGCCTGCGCCGCGAATGCCTCGTTGATCTCCATCAGGTCCAGGTCGCCCGGCGTCCAGCCCGCGCGCTCCAGGCACCGGCGCGATGCCGGCACCGGGCCCATCCCCATCACGCTCGGATCCACGCCCGCGTTCGCGTACGCCTTGATCCGCGCCAGCGGCGTCAGGCCGAGTGCCGCCGCCTTCTGCGCCGACATCACCAGCACCGCCGCCGCGCCGTCGTTCAGCCCCGACGCGTTCGCCGCCGTCACCGAGCCGTCCTTCGAGAACGCCGGCTTCAGCCCCGCCAGCGACTCCGCCGTCACGCCGTGACGCACGAATTCGTCGGTGGCGAACTGCAGCGGCTCGCCCTTGCGTTGCGGAATCGCCACCGGCACGATTTCATCGTCGAAGCGGCCGGCCTTCTGCGCGGCTTCCGCCTTGTTCTGCGACAACGCCGCGAACGCGTCCTGCTCCTCGCGCGTGATCCCGTATTCCTTCGCGACGTTCTCCGCCGTGATGCCCATGTGGTACTGGTTGTACACGTCCCACAGGCCGTCGACGATCATCGTGTCGACCAGCTTCGCGTCACCCATCCGGAACCCGTCGCGCGAGCCCGGCAGCACGTGCGGCGACGCGCTCATGTTCTCCTGGCCGCCCGCGATCACGATCTCCGCGTCGCCCGCGACGATCGCGTTCGCCGCCAGCATCACGGCCTTCAGGCCGGAGCCGCACACCTTGTTGATCGTCATCCCCGGCACTGCCGTCGGCAGCCCGGCCTTGATCAGCGACTGCCGCGCCGGGTTCTGCCCGGAACCGGCCGTCAGCACCTGGCCCATGATCACTTCGCTGACCTGCTCGGGCTTCACGCCCGCACGCTCCAGCACCGCGCGGATCACCGTCGCGCCCAGCTCGGGCGCCGCAATCTTCGCAAGCGAACCGCCGAATTTGCCGACCGCGGTCCGCGCGGCCGATACGATCACTACATCCGTCATGTCCAGTTCCTGCATCGAAATCAGTTCGTCGTTCTGACGCCGGCGCGTGCCGGCCTCGGCTGGCGATCGTGCCTCCCGGGCCATTCGGCCCGATAGCGATCGCACGCCGTCGTACGGCGCACGGCACCCGTTCGAACGGGCGGCACACCGGTACGGCTCGCCGGTTCACCGGCGTCTCGCGGCAAACCGGACATTCGCCGGATTCCACGCGGCACACGCGGCATCCGGCGCCATCCGGCGCCGCTCAATCGTGTCGCGCCCGTGCGCGACACGTGCTTGCGTGGTTGCGCGATTACGCAGCCGATTCGCGTGCGGCCGCGGCGTCCTTGCGAGCGGCGCCAGCCGTTTGCTTCGCGCCTCGCGCGGCCGTTTCGCTGACCGCATCGAAACCGCTCTGCGCGGCTTCGATCGCCTGGCCCGTAGCGGCACGAACCGAATCGGCCGCGGCGGTCGCCGCCGACAGCGCCGAGTTCAGCGCGGCCACCACCGGCGCCGAGCCGGCCGGCGCATGCTTCGACAGTTCGCCGAGCACCTCCTTCAGGCGCTTGTCGTTCTGTTCATATTGCGCTTGCGCAACCTTCGCCCATTCGGACTGCGTCGACACCGCGATGTCGAACAGATGGCGGCCGTACGACACGGCCTTGCCGGCCGCTTCCTGCGGTGCGGCGATCTGCTGCGCGAAACCCGCGGCCGGGTTGCTGCTGTTGAATGCGTTCTTCAGCTTGTCCTCGTATTCCTCGAGCGCCGTCCGGGCCGCTTGCAGGTTGAGTTCGACGACAGCCTCGAAACCTTGGATCGCCGGACGGGCAATCGCAAACCACGCTGCAATACCGGATTGATATTCGGCGTTGATTTTTTCGGGGGCAAATACGGACATCGGGCACGCTCCTGTTGGCAATGCGAGAGACGACGTAAAGAAATTGGAAGCCGGATCGACAGCGGGCTTCCTTATTGACAACCCGTCACTTATTTGAGTGCGGGAAGGTGAAGGAGCCCATTCTAGATCGATTAATTGTCAATTAAATGGCATTAATGCTAGGTATAAACCCTTATTCCTGTCCGGGACGACTGCTGGAACCCGTAGCACGCCGACATCGCAGACGGGGCCGCGCATCACTCTGTCCCGCAATGCATTTTTACCTTGTTACAGGATAACGGATCATGACGTCGCGCAACATTTACCAATCCATTATTCCGTTTATTAGAAAACCGGGGCGCATTGAAAATGGAGCGGCCACCTATGTAATCGTTTTTTCTGGATTTATTATGAAATCGTTTTCGGGATTATTAATGACGGAATCAATGATCGGATGAATTGCCGTCGCAATAAAAAGCGGCCGCATGATGCGGCCGCGGTATCGTCAGGCAAATGCGGTGTCAGCCGGCCAGTTCGCGATGCAGCGCGAGAAACTCCTGCGCGAGCTTGTGCCCGGGTTCCAGATGGATCACCGGCTTGGACTGCTGATGCGACTCGCGGATCTTCACCGACGCCGACAACCTCGACGCGAGCACCGGCAGCCCTTCTTCGACGAGTTCGTCGACCAGTCGCTGCGGCAGGCTCGCCCGCGGCTGGAACTGGTTGATCACGATCCCTTCCACTTCGAGCGCCGCGTTGTGGTCCTGCTGGATTTCCTTCACGTTCTCGAGCAGCGTGTACAGCGCACGGCGCGAGAAATCGTCGCAGTCGAACGGGATCAGGCAGCGCTCGACCGCGATCAGCGCCGAGCGCGTATAGAAATTCAGCGCCGGCGGCGTGTCGATGTACACGGCGTCGTAGGCGTCGAGCTCATTCAGCGCATCGCGCAGCTTGTAGATCTTGTAGCGCGACTCGAGCTTGCCGTGCAGCGTGTCGAGCTCCGGATGCGCGGGCATCACGTCGAGCCCTTCGAACGGGGTCGGATGAATGAACGACGCGACGTCGACCGGGCGGAAGTTGAAGGTCAGCGCGGTTTCAAAGAAATCGGCGACACCTGGCTGCGCGTCGGCTGCGGCGTCGCCGAGCAGGTAGCGCGTGGAATTCGCCTGCGCATCGAGGTCGATGACGAGCGTGCGCAGCCCTTCGCTCGCGCTGATCGCTGCCAGGTTGCAGACGATCGTCGATTTGCCCACGCCGCCCTTCTGGTTGAATACGACCCGCCGCATGGTGTCTCCTCGCTCGAATACGCCGAAAAGACAAGCTTAGCCGGTCAATAATGGCGGTCGCGTGACGCAGGTCGAATTGTGCGCATTCCGGCACGGGGTGTCTCAGCGGCGCGTCACCGGCCCCGATACGTACAGGTTGCCCGGCACGCTCCAGCGCCACGGCAGATCCGTGCCGACACGAATGCCGATGCGCGGCCCGCTCGCCGGATCGGCGGGCGGCGCGATGCCATCGTCGACGATCGCGAACCCTTCCTGCGCACCGATCAGGTCGACACCGTCGTGCGCGCCGGTGATCCCCATCGCCTGGGTCAGCCGCGCCGGCCCCCGGCACAGGTCGCGATCGCGCGTCTGCGGCGGCCGGGCCGCACGCATCTGCTCGAGCCCGTGCAGCGGCTCGAGCGCACGGATCAGCACGCCCGTTCCCGTGCCATCCGGGCCAGACACGCAGTTGCAGCACCAATGCATGCCATACGTGAAATAGACATACAGATGCCCAGGCGGCCCGAACATCGTCGCATTGCGCGGCGTCTTGCCGCGGTAGGTATGCGCAGCCGGATCGATCGCGCCGGCATAGGCTTCCACTTCGACGATCCGCCCGGCCCGGCCGTCGGCGGCCGCGAGGATCTTGTTCAGCAGTTGCGGGGCGACGTCGGTGGCGACTCGGTCGAAGAATGCGCGGGGCAGCACGGTGCCCGGCCACCGGGGCGCGGGTTCATCGCGCCGCATCCTGCCCCTCCAGTTGGAGACCGGAAACGGCCCTCGCCTGCAGCCGAAGCTGACGGTATGCGTCGACCAGATCGTCGAGGCCGAACGCGAGGTTTCTCCCGCTGGGATTGGGCAGCACCCAGACGCTTGCCTCCTGCATGCCGGCCGGTTGCAGCCCCCAGTCGATTGCTCGCTGCCCGGAAAGCGCGGAGTACGCCGCCTTGCCGAGAAAAGCGACGAAGCGCGGCGCGTAGCGCGCCAGCTTTTGGTCGAACTCCGCAGCCGCGGCGATGAATTCCGCGCGCGAAAGCTGATCGGCGCTCGCGGTCGGCCGCTTCACCACCGTGGTCAGGCCGCAGCCATATTGAAGAATCGCGCGATCGTCCTGCGGCGAAATTTCCGCCGCCGTGAAGCCCGCGAGATGGATCACGCGCCAGAAGCGGTTGCTTCTCCCGGCGAAGTGATGCCCGGTGGCGGCCGCGGTCAGGCCCGGGTTGATCCCGCAAAACAGCACGTCGAGATGCGGAGCGATGAGGTCGGGAAGTTCGTCAGCCACGGTTTGCCTCGCGCGCAAGGAACATCGAAGTAAATAGTGAGCTTACGACAGCTTCAATTTCTGTTTTCCATCGATAATCAATCGAAGCTATTGCGCGTCAACAGACCTTCGACGGGACGCCGCATCGTTCGCAACAAGAAGCGCCACACCCAGCACCAGCGCCATGACGCCAATCGACATCCACGAAGCAGCGTAGCCCCCGTTGGCCTGCTCCACTGCGCCAAACAGCGCCGGCAAAGCGACAACTCCCGCAAAACTAAAAAACAGGCAGCCCGATGTTGCAATGCCGACCTCTGCCTGAGGAACGACCTGCGGAATCTCCGCAAGCAGGACGCCATTCCAGCCAATCGCGGCAGCCCCCAGAACCACGCACGTGCCGAATGCCGATAAGGTGCGCGACATCATTTCAGGGTCCGCCATCGAAAAGTTGGCGAGGCCGGTAAGTATCGCCAGAAACGCGAGGAGCTTGCTGGAGCCGATGCCACGATCGACTGCTGCGCCCCAGATCAGGCGAAACAAGACCCCGGCAACATTCGTGACGGAAAGCAGGAACCCGGCATGAATCAGCGACATGCCGTAGGACGCATGCAGGTAGGAAACGATGAATGTGCTTGTACACATTTGCGCGCCGCCCAGCACGAACGCCGTGATTCCCAGTCGTCGTAGATCCGCTCTTGCGAAGATCGCGGTCAACGCCGCGAGTACATGGAAACGTCGGTGGCCAGATAAGCCAATCTGGCCGTCCAACAATCGACGCGCGGGATCCATTGCAAGCGCTATGCACACGTAACATGCTGCGACGAGCCACACTGCCGCCCGCCAACCCATGAACAGCATAGCAACCGGCATGACTGCGCCTGCCAATGCTGCGCCCGCGGGAACGCCCGTTTGTTTGAGCGAGAAAACGAATCGTCTGTTTTTGGGTGATGTCGTTGCCGCGAGCAGGTACGAACTCGCAGGCGTGACTGGCCCATACCCAATGCCGACGCCGATCGCTCCCAGGATCAACCACACGGGCGTGCCTCCGCCAACCATGGCAAGCCCGGTTGCGCACGCCAGCAGCGAAATCTGGCAGAGCCGAATCGGCCCAAGCTGCGGAACCAGACCGCCTGCCGCAACCGATGCAACGGCTGCCGCGGCGTAAGTGATCGAGACAAACGTCCCTACACCGGGCGCACCGGGGCCGAATTGGTGAATCATGAGCGGTGCGGTGCTCGGTATCGCCAGGGCGGCAAATGCCGTACAAACCTGGACGATCGTGGTCACCACCACCGCCGTATATCTGGACATGTGCAATTGATTCTGTTCACACGTTAGATACACCGCAGGAACCGTTCGACCAGCCGCACGAAGTAACTCGACCCGACCGGAAGAAGATCGTCATTGAAGTCGTAGCTAGCGTTGTGCAGCAGGCAAGGTCCACCGCCATGCCCGATCACGCGATGGTCCCCCGCCCCGTTTCCGATAAACGCATAACAACCCGGCTTCGCACGCAACATGAACGAGAAATCTTCCGCGGCCATCGTCGGGGGAATTGACGCGTTCACTGCATCGTCGCCAACGAGTTCACGCATCACCTCGACGGCCATCGCTGTCTGCGCCGGATCGTTCACCGTCGGCGGATAGTTTCGATCGAACTCGATCTCGCCATGGCAATCGAAACCAACAGCAGTTGCGGCCACGATTGCGCGCATCCGCTTCTCGATGAGATCGAGCGTTTCGTCAGTAAACGTGCGAACCGTTCCTCCCAACCATGCGTCGGTCGGCACAACGTTCTGAGCTTCTCCTGCATGGATCTGCGTGACCGACAGTGCTGCCGCTTCGATCGGGTTTTTGTTTCGGGTCAGGATGCTCTGCAACGAGGTCAGGATCTGCGCAGCCGCGAACACCGGATCCGTGCCCAGGTGCGGCATGGCTCCATGACACCCAGCCCCAGTGAGCTTGATCTTGAAAAGACTGGTCGACGCCATGATCGGTCCGGGTCTTACACCGAAATGACCCGCCGGAATCCCGGGCCAGTTGTGTACGCCGAAAACGGCTTCGACCGGAAACCGATCGAACAGGCCGTCTTCGATCATCGCATTGGCGCCACCGCCCTCTTCCTCCGCCGGCTGGAAGATAAAATGCACCGTTCCATCGAAGTCGCCCGATCGAGCCAGGTGACGTGCTGCTCCGAGCAGCATCGCGGTATGTCCGTCGTGGCCGCAGGCGTGCATGGCCCCGGGTACCGTCGAGCGATGCGGGAACTCGTTCGCTTCCTGCATCGGGAGGGCGTCCATGTCGGCTCGCAATCCGATCGAGCGAGCGCTCGTGCCGCGCTTCAACGTACCAACGACCCCCGTCCGACCGACACCACGCACGACACTCAGCCCCCATTGTTCGAGCCTGGATGCAACGAGCTCAGCGGTTCTATGTACGTCATAGCCCACCTCCGGATGCGCATGGATGTCGCGCCGGATCGCTTTCAGTGCGTCCGACTCCGCATTGATTTCTGCAATGACGTTCATGATCGTGGTTCTTCAAGTTCAGAGATGGCTTGCAGGGAATACGTCCCGGGCCTCGCGCGTCGATTGGGAATCCGATCTGATTTCGGATAGTCAGCATTCGATGATGTTGACTGCCAGACCGCCCCGAGATGTTTCCTTGTACTTTGTCTTCATGTCGGCGCCGGTCTGTCGCATGGTCTTGATGACCGAGTCCAACGACACGTAGTGTGTCCCGTCGCCATCCATGGCCATCCGGGCAGCATTGACCGCCTTGACGGCGCCCATTGCATTTCGCTCGATGCAGGGTATCTGCACCATGCCACCGAATGGATCGCAAGTCAGGCCGAGGTTGTGTTCCATCCCGATCTCCGCCGCGTGCTCGACCTGCTTCGGCGTTCCCCCGAGCAGCGCGCACAACCCGCCGGCAGCCATCGAACACGCCACCCCGACCTCGCCCTGGCAACCGACCTCCGCACCGGAGATGGACGCGTTGAGCTTGTACAACATGCCGATAGCAGCGGCGGTCAACAGAAAGTCGAATACGCCCTGCAGGTTCGCCCCTGGAACGAATTGCATGTAGTAGTGCAATACCGCTGGAATGATTCCCGCCGCGCCATTCGTCGGTGCCGTCACGACGCGACCGCCGCCGGCGTTCTCTTCGTTCACCGCCAGCGCATAGAGATTGAGCCAGTCCATTGCCGCCAGCGACACGTCACCGTCGCTCCTCGCACGCTCCGTAAGCTTGCGATGCAAGGACGCCGCGCGGCGCTTTACGCCGAGCGGACCGGGCAAACTTCCCTCCGTGCGGCACCCCCGTTCGACACAGGCCTGCATGACGAACCAGATGCGCCGCAGCTCGCGATGAATTTCGGCTTCCGAGCGCGACACACGTTCGTTCGCATACGTCAGTTCCGCAATGGATTTTCCATGCTGTTCACAGAGCTCGAGCAATTGCTTCGAGTTTGAAAACGGATACGGGACCTCACCCGGTACCGCGAACACCCCGTCGTTCTCCGATTCGGCCGTCACGACAAACCCGCCACCGACCGACAGGTAGACGCCCTGACGCACCACTGCACCGTCTCCATCGAACGCAAAAAGCTTCATGCCGTTCGGGTGCTCCGGCAGCGCTTGTCGATAGAACACGATGTCCCGCTTGGACGAGAACGGAATACGCTTGACCCCGGCCAGCCGCAGTTCCCCGGATGCGTATATCTCACCAAGCATGGAGTCGATTTCGTCTGCATCGATCGTGTCGGGCGCCTGCCCCATCAAGCCGAGCATCACGCCCTTATCGGTGCCGTGCCCCTTACCGGTCGCGCCCAACGAACCATACAACTCTGCCCGGATTCGGCTCACTGCCTCGAGCCGGCCGTCGCTCTCGATCGCACGCACGAACATCAACGCGGCGCGCATCGGACCGACCGTATGCGAACTCGACGGCCCGATACCGATCTTGAAGAGATCAAAGACGCTGACTGACATGTAGTCTTGCTCGCGGGTAGTGGCCCGTCGGCCGCATCGAGCGAGCCGACAGGTGTCGTCGAAAGAATGGTCGCTTCAAATATGAAAGATCTGCGCCACCAGCGTCGCGCCCAGGAAGGTCCCGGCATTTGCGACGAACGAGACCAGCACGATCCGCCAGCCAAGGCGTCGGAACGCGGGAACGTCCTTGGCGATCGACAGTCCGGCAAAGGTCAGCATCGGAGTGGTCACGCCGAGGAAGTCGTTCTTCGCGCTCAACTCGGCGAAATGCGCTCCGAGCGGACACCATGGAGAGGTGAGGAACATCGCGATGAACGATACCCAGCAAACCGCCGGAATCTTGCGTCGAGTGAGGGTACACAGGGCATCGCCGGCAACCACCGCGACCACCATGAGCGCCATTCCAGGCAAACCCTCGAGCGGAGTGGTGCCATGCGCAATCCAGTCGCACACCAGCGACAACACCGCGGTAGCCCCCCATGCCAATGCCTTTCCGCCGTACTGCAGCGTCGGCGCTTCCGTTGCCACGTCGCCGAGCCTGGGGCGCGTGTCGTCCGACGCGTCAGACGTGGTGGAAGCACGGGTCGTCCGACCGATCACCGGTTCGAAGAGACGATATCCCCAGATAGCCATCGGCAACGAAATGAACAACGTGAAGTAGGTCCCCACCGTCGTCGTGATGAGGTTGCTCGCGGCCGCGAACGTAAGGACCGATTTCGCGACTTCAGGCGACTGCTGAGCAGCGATCGCGCCCGACGCCGCAGCCATCATGCTGCCCGACCCGACACCGGATCCCATCGCAAGTGCGAGCGGATCGAAGATGTTCAGGCTCGCGACGAAGCCCGCAAAAATCGCAATGAATACCGCACCGAAAATCGTGCCGGTCAGATACTCGGCGAGCACCCCGCGTCCCTCGGCCGAATCCATCCCGTACTTCTCACCGATGATCGCGAGACTCGGTTCGCGCCCAACCGAGAATGTTGCACCGATGGCTTCGCGCTTGATGCCCAGCATGAGCGCCAGCGGCAGGCCGAGCAGGATCGTTCCCACAAAATGACCAAACTCCTGAAACACCAGCGCCCAACCTGCGGCAGCGAGCTTCGGAAGCGCACTTCCGATCATCAGGCCGAGTTTCGCAATGAAAAGCAGAAGAGCCGGTTGCAGGATCGCAGCTGCGTAAAACTGCGTCGGGACATCAAGACTCAAGCCGTTTTTCGACCGTTGGCTCAGCAGGCCAAGTGCCGCGCCCAACAATAGCGCCCAGATCATCGGTAGCAGGACCACCTTTCCGGGACCGATCTTGAACGTAAACGAACCGATCAATTCGGCGATGACCACAATCACCGCGGCGTAGACAAACAGTTTGACGGCTGTTTGTCCCGTGTCCCCATGCTCGCGCGTACTGACCACCGTTTCCATATCCCCTTCCTCCGTCTGGACTCCCGCCTGATTTGGCGGGAGCCCATTTCGCCTTACAGATAGCCGAATGCAGTCGCCGGTTCTTTCGCCGTTTCGACCCACACGCTCTTCGTCTGCGTGTACTCGTAAAGAGCCTCGACGCCGCTGGATCGGCCATAGCCGCTGAGACCATACCCGCCGAACGGAGACGCAACGTTGATCGTCTTGTATCCGTTCACCCAGAACGTGCCGGCATTCACCTGTGCGGCCACCCGGTGCGCACGGCCGACATCGGTCGTCCACACGGCCCCGGCGAGACCGAATTCAGTATCGTTGGCAATCGCGATGGCTTCGTCTTCCGTGTCGAACGGAATGGCAGCGACGACCGGACCGAAGATCTCGGTGCGCGCGACATCCATTTCATTGGTGACGTTTGCCAAGACGGTAGGGGTCACGAAGTAACCGCCGTCCGACACGTCAGTCGATCCCGATGCGAGCGTGGCGCCGGCTTCGACGCCACGCGCGATCATCGACATGACGTGGTCGTACTGCTTGCGATTGTTAATCGGGCCGACTTCGGTGCTGTCGTCGAGCGGGTCGCCGACTTTGATCTTCTTCGCGCCGGTCGCGACCATCGAGACGAACTCGTCATAGACGGAGCGCTGGACGAGCAATCGCGAGCCGGCAACGCAGCTTTGGCCAGCGCCCGCGAAGATCGCCGCCTGTGCCGTCAGCGCCGCGCGCTTCAGGTCCGCGTCACCGAAAATGATGTTCGCGGACTTTCCGCCCAGTTCGAGCACGCAAGGCAGCACACGCTTCGCGGCCGACTCCGCAATCCGTGCACCGGTTGCCGGCGAGCCGACGAACACCACTTTCTTGACGACCTTGTGTGCAATGGCAGCCTGACCAACGGTATGCCCATAACCCGAAAGCACGTTGATCACCCCCTTCGGCAGGCCCGCGCGCTCGGCGATGAGGCCGACCACCAGGGAAGTGAACGGTGTCAGCTCGGACGGCTTGAGCAGGACGGCGTTGCCCATCGCGATGGCCGGGGCAACCTGCCATCCGCAGGTGAACACCGGGGCATTCCACGGCGTGATCTGCAGGACCGTGCCCGCCGGCTCCCGACGGGTGTAGTTCAGATGCGAGGTCGGAACGGGAATGACGTCACCGTAGAACTTGTCTGTCCAGCCGCCGTAGTATTCGAACATCTCCGCGACCTTGGCCACTTCGCCGCGACAATCGCGAATGGGCTTGCCGGAACCGAGCGACTCGAGGCGTGCGATTTGCTCGACTTCCTTGCGCAGCTCGCGCGCGATCTCGAACATCACCCGTCCGCGCGCTGCATGTGTTAGCGACCACCACTGCTTCTGTGCAATCTCGGCCGCCTGAGCCGCCAGTTCGACGACGGCGGCGCCCCCATCCTGGTAGACGAGGCTCGGCTTGCCGGTCGCTGCGTCGTACAACTGGATCGATTCGCCGGCGCCTTCGATCAGTTGACCACCGACGTACGATCCGATGGTCTGAGCATTCGGGAAGAAGTACGCGAATGCGGCCAGAAGGTTTTGTGCTGCCTGGTTTTCCATGTCCATGCTCCTGAATTCAGTCAGTTCTTTTCGGTAAATTCCACGATCCGGTTGAAGTCTTCCTGGTCGCCGATCGATTCAACGCTCGCGGCCCAAAGGCGGCCAGCTTCGATCGCGATCGGTGCGGTGACGTCGAGCTTGCGCAGCATGTCCATCGCAAGGCGCACGTCCTTGCGCATCAGCTTCATCGTGAATCCGGAATCGAATTTGCCGTTGAAGATCCAGGTCGGATAGTTCGTCAGCGTTGCGCTATTGCGCCCCGATCCGCCGTTCAATGCTTCGACAAGCTTCTCGGGGTTCACGCCCGCGGCCTCGGCGGCACGGACCGCCTCGCTCGTCGCGAGCAGATGCACGCCAGTCAGCATGTTGTTGATGATCTTCGTCACATGCCCCGCCCCGACGGGACCGACGTGGACGCGCTTCGCGCTCATGACGGCAAGGACCGGCTCGACAGCAGCAACGTCGGCATCCGAACCACCGAGCACCATCGTCATCGTCGCGGTCGCGGCGCCCTTCGGGCCGCCGCTGACGGGGCCATCGACCAGTCCGACCTTGACTTCGGCGAGCGCCGCCGCGACCTTCCGCGTGCTGGCCGGCTCGGCGGTCGTGGTGTCAACCACGATCAGGCCTGGTCGCGCATTCGCGGCAACACCGCCTTCTCCGAGGACCACCTTTTCGACGATGTCGGAAGTCGGCAGCGACAGAATGAGCACGTCCACATTTCGCGTGATTTCCGCAATCGACGCAGATGCGACCACGCCTTCGGCCTGCAAGGCCTCGGCAACGCCCGGCGTGGCATCGAACCCCAGGACGTCGTACCCGCCACGCTTCAGCGACAGAGCCATACCGCGACCCATATTGCCCAGACCAATCACACCAACCGTTTTCATATTTCGTGCTCCGTATTTGATTTCGCAGCCCGCCTTTGTGGAAGTTCCACATCGTTGTGACTGTTCGGGATTCCATAGTGGACTTCTGGAGACCTATAATCAATCAACGCCAATTTCAGAAATGTTCCAAAAATTAGAACGGTGATCCATGGTCGAAAATCTGACGGAAAGCAGGATCGTGTACTTTTTCGAGGCTGTCCGCTGCGGGACGATCCGCGCCGCGGCCGACTGGCTGAACGTCGCACCGTCTGCAGTCAGCAGACAAATCGGCCTGCTCGAAGGGGAACTCGGCGCCGTCCTGATCGAGCGTCACGCCCGAGGGGTCAAGCCAACGGAAGCCGGCCAGCTCGTGATCGAATACTTCCGCGAGCAGGTGGCCCACAAGGACGATCTGCTTTCGAGGTTGCAGGAGTTGAGGGGGCTGCGAACCGGCCACGTCAATGTCGTGCTCGGCGAAGGGTTCGTGTCGGACATGCTCGCGGGCCCCATGCAGACGTTCTGCAAGCAATACCCTGGAATCCGCGTCAACCTGGATCTCGCGGGCACCAACGACGTCATGCGTAAAGTCACCGAGGACGAAGGCGAAATCGGGCTCGTCTACAACCCGCCTCTCGATCCCAAGATCGTGTCGAGGGCGTCGAAATTGCAACCGATGATGGCAATCGTCGGCCCAGATTTTCCACGCCGCGGTCGGGACGAAGCCATGACCGTCGAAGAACTGGCGTCGTATCCGCTCGCCGCAACTCACGCGTCATACGGCACCCGTCAGATGCTCGAGGCGGTGGAATTTGCCGAAAAGATCCGATTCGATCCGGTCGTGACAACAAACTCCATCACGATACTCAAACAGTTCGTCAAGTCCGGGTTAGGGATTGTTTGCCTTCCCGCGTTCGCGGTGTCGACCGAGATTGATGCCGGCGAGCTGTTTGCTATCGCTATCGACCATCCGATCCTCGCCAAGGCGGAGGCGCACCTCGTTACCCGTGTCGGGCGGAAGCTATCGGTCGCTTCGAACAAGATGCTTCAGCTCATGCACTCGCAAATGCGCGCATTTCGGTGAAACGACAGTACGTTGGGCAGCTGTTCATCGGACGACTTCGCGAACTGCCATCTAATTTTTAGAACAAAAAGGTATATCTGCGGCATTTGCGGTCGGTTTTGGCGAGCCCACACTGGCGGTAAAGGAGAACGACTTTGGACACGCACATTCACGATACCGTCTGGCAAACAATCGAGCTTGAGGCCGAACGGGAAGCGACCGCCCGCCCAGCCATGCGCCCGTACTATCAGAAAGCCGTACTCGGGCACCCGTCGCTGGGACAGGCATTGGCCGCGCTGCTTGCAGCCAATCTCATGACGATGGATGGTTCACTGCCCGACTTTTCGGCTGAGTTCGAACGGACGATCGCGTCAGCTGCAATCGATGAAAGCGCAGCCGCAGACATTCACAAAATTGCCAGCGCGAATCCCGCGTGTCCGAATGCACTTTCCGCGTTCCTCACCTTCCGGGGCATCCTCGCGATACAACTTCATCGTGTAGCCCACGCATACTGGGTTGATGGTGAGCGGACGTTCGCCGTGCTTCTCCAGAACTGGTGCGCCAGGATCTATAACGTCGACATTCACCCTGCGGCACGGATTGGCAAGGGACTATTTGTCGATCACGCGATGGGAATCGTAATCGGCGAGACGGCCGTAGTCGAAGATGACGTCAGCATCTGGCATGGCGTCACGCTCGGGAGCACATTTGCCGAGGCGGGTGATCGCCATCCCAAGGTCAGGCGCGGCGCCACGCTTGCGGCCCATGCGCTCAT
Source organism: Burkholderia sp. AU27893 (assembly GCF_002223205.1). Taxonomy (NCBI): domain Bacteria; kingdom Pseudomonadati; phylum Pseudomonadota; class Betaproteobacteria; order Burkholderiales; family Burkholderiaceae; genus Burkholderia; species Burkholderia sp. AU27893. The sequence continues at coordinate 605,452 of NZ_NKFD01000002.1, forward strand.
CCTTGGCAACATCGAGATCGGCGAGAACGCGGTTGTCGCCGCAGGTAGCGTCGTGCGCCAGTCGATTCCGGCCAACATGGTCGCCGCCGGCGTTCCCGCCAAGGTTATCAAGCCGGTCTCGGCGTCCTACGCCGCGATCACCGCCCCTTCCGCCAAATAAAGGTCACCCGGATGATTCCTCCGAACCAGCACCGTCTCGGTATCGATCACCCTGTCGTTTCGGTGAGAGACCACCCGAAAGCCGTGGAACAGTACAAGCGTCTCGGTTTTGCTCCGAGCCCGATCTCGTACCACCCGTGGGGTTCGGTTCTCACGCTGATGATGTTCGAGAACAATTTCATCGAGGTCATCGGGATCGACGATCCATCGAAATTCGGCACCGGCGAGGTCAACGGATTCTGCTATGGCCGCACACTGGGCGAATTTCTGGAGCGCTCCGAAGGACTCGGACTGCTTGCGCTGCACAGCAAGGACATCGATGCCGATTTCGCTGCAGTCAAGGCAACCGGCTTGCCGGTTCAACAACGGGTCGAGTTTCGACGAAAAATCACGACGCCGGACGGGAAACCGGATGAGGCCGTCGTATCTCTCGGCATGGTGATGGACACGGAGCTTGGCGACGCATCCAACTTCCTCTGCCAACAACATCGTCCGGAATTCATTTGGAGAAAGGATTGGCAAAACCATCCGAACGGCGCTATCGCTGTTGATGAAGTCGTTTACATCACGCCGGATCTCGATCTCCTGGAAGAGAGATGGTCCAGACTCTTTGGCGCGGATCAAACGTCGCGAGTCGACGGTCACGTCGAGGCCGATACCGGATGTGGGCGTGTGGTTGCCCTCACACCCACGCAGGCCGAAGAGCGTTTCGCGTCAGTCGGCCTCCCGACCCGCTACACCGACAAGCCGCACGGTATCGCGCTGCAACTCCGTGTCCGGAACCTCGGACAGACCGAGAAGATACTTGCCGAGAATGCGGTCAAGTATGGAAGAACATCGAAGGGTATCGCCGTGACGCCCGACTCTGCCGGCAATACGATCATCGAGTTCGTCCAGTAATACGCATCAATCCGCTCGGCGCATGTGAGGTTTGCTGGACGCTGTTGTAGCAAATGTTGTTCATGCTGAGAGACTTGGACTTCAGTCAGTGCATCCCGGCCATTCGCCGGGCTGCACTTTTTTCTCCTCGTCCGCGCGTGCGCCAGGACTGGACGTCAGCGCGAGCCAGCGCCGGTACGCTACTCGCCCAGGTAAGCAGCCCGCACCTTTGGATCGTCGAGCAGCAGCAGCTTCGGCTTCGGCTTCGGCTTCGGCTTCGACAGGATCGCGCGCGATCTGCTGAATAGAGATATCCATCCGTCACTCCTGCGGCCAGTGTCTTCCCGGCCGCAGGTACCCAGGATCGCGAGCCCGGCGAAGCGGGCGAGACCCATTGCAGATTCAATCGGGAACATGCTCAAAAAAACGCGCCCTTGCCCTTGTCGATAACAAAGGCGAGGACGCAGAGCGCTGTTTGTTTTGAAAATGTGGAAACACTGCGAGCGCAACGCGCATCGCGGCCAGGGTCTCAATGTTGAACGCCCAGGCTTTCGCGTTTGCCGTCCTTGAACGTATAGAGCGTCAGTGTTGCGTTTTGCAGATCGCCCTTCGAATCGAAGCGCGTTTCACCGATGACACCCTTGTAGTCCGTCTTCTTCAGATACGGCAGGTACTTCGCCGGCTCGGACGAGCCGGCGTGCTTCATTGCATCAACCAGAATCATGATGGCGTCGTATGCATACGGCGCGTAGATCACCACATCCTGACCATATTTCTGCTTGAAGCGCTTCTTGAAGTTCTCCATCCCCGGCTCGTATTCCGACGTGATTCCGCCCGCCTCCGCGCAAATGACCTGTCGACCATTGAGCGCCGTTCCCGCGAGGTTAGGCAACTCTCCGGTGCAGATACCGTCGCCGCCCATGAACTTCGACACCATCCCGAGCTGTTGCATCTGCTTGATCATCGGGCCGCCTTGCGCATCCATTCCGCCGTAGAAGACGACGTCAGGACTTTCGCCTTTCACCGCAGTCAGGACACCGCGAAAGTCCGTTGCCTTGTCGGTCGTGTACTGCCGAGAAACCAGCTTCGCACCGGCGGCCGTGGCGGATTTCAGAAATTCATCAGCAATGCCTTGTCCGTATGCGGTTCGATCGTCAATGACCGCGACGGATTTTGCGCCCCATTTCTGGACGGCATACTTGCCCAGAACCGAACCGAGTTGCCCATCGTTGGCAACCAGTCGGAAGGCTGTGTCGAAGCCCTGCTGGGTGTACTTCGGGTTGGTGGACGACTGCGAGATCTCGGGAATACGGGCGTCGTAATAGATCTTCGATGCCGGAATCGTCGCGCCGGAGTTGAAATGCCCGACAACCCCCTTGACCTTGGCGTCAACGAGACGCTGCGCGACTTGGGTGGCCTGACGCGGATCGCCTCCATCATCTTCGACCTGAAGCTCAACTTTCACCTTCTTGCCGCCGATCACCGGCGAATTGGCATTCAGGTCGTCGACGGCCATTCGAGCGCCCCGTTCGACGTCTTTGCCGAGGTTGGCATTCTGGCCAGTCAACGGTCCGGCGAACCCGAGTTTCACCACCGTGTCCTCCTGCGCGCTCGTGACGCCGGACGCGCACACAAGCATGGCACCGCTGACAAATGCAACTGATTTCGAAAGTTTCATTGCCTTTCTCCAACCGCAACGTGTAGTGCGAAGGTTTTGATAGTAAGGAATCCGTATAAAATTGATTCCGGACTGAACGCGTCCAACCAGAATTGATCTACTTCCCTGACGGATGCGATCCCGGTAGATCTCGATCGCATGTCCCGGCGCGCAAATTCAGTGTCTGCGCGCCAAATTAGCTCGCCAATAGCATCGACTCGTCGAGATTGTTCTGTTTTTGAGAACACTCGTCGAGTGCTCAGATTCGGGATGGAGGCGCCCTATCCGGCGGAGCCTGCCGAAAACGTAGGATGATTCGACGGCTTCGTAGCCAGGCGAGCGCTCGGGTAAACCTGATCGACCATCCGCAGGTTGTAGTCCTGTTGCGCAAGCGTCTGAGTCGATCATTCGGATACGTATCGCGTTTAACAACGCGGAACGAAAAGGGTGGCTTACGCCACCCCGTAGGAATCGCGCCGCCCAATTTGCATCTACTTCGAGCGCTGCAATTGCGCGAGGATCGCGGGGTTCTCAAGTGTGGACGTGTCCTGCGTGATCGCCTCGCCCTTCGCGAGCGAGCGCGGCAGGCGGCGCATGATCTTGCCGGAGCGGGTCTTCGGCGGGTTGTCGCCGTGCGACATGCTTGCGTTCGAAGGTCGAAACAACCGATGCGGTTCATCAAAAATGCGGGGCGCCCGCCATGTACTCCTCCAATGGATTATCGACAATCGCATTGTTGCGGTGACGGCAACGCGTGAACAGCATCGCCGGCTCTCCCGAGAAATCTGATTCTCCAAACACACTCTCCAAGTGGCGTCCAAATAAGCGTTCTATTTTTCAGAACGAAAAAGGTCCATTGCTCGCGTTCCCGGTGCCTTTTTGGCTGGTAAGACTCATCACCCACGTAGACAGATCGAACGAAGCGTCGAACTTCATACCGATGTATCGCAATAGACATCGGCTGTGCAGCCGGCATCGACACTCTTACTGAGTCCAATCCCAACCCCCATCCAGGAGACACCCAATGCAGAACTCAGGTGATGATCTGCACCGCGGCCTAGAGGAGCGACACGTCAGCCTCATGGCACTCGGTGCCGCCATCGGCGTCGGGCTATTTCTCGGATCGGCGACCGCAATCAAGCTCGCTGGTCCTGCAATCCTGATTTCCTACGTTGTCTGCGGTCTCGCGATCTTCGTGATCATGCGTGCCCTCGGTGAGATGGCTGTACACAATCCCGTTTCCGGCTCATTCAGTCGATACGCTCGTGACTACATCGGCCCACTAGCGGGATACCTGACTGGATGGACGTACTGGTTCATGTGGATCGTCACTTGCATGGCCGAGATTTCTGCTGTCGGCGTGTACATGCATGTCTGGTATCCCGACATACCGAACTGGATATGGGCTTTGGCCGCGCTCGTACTCATGGGCAGCATCAACTTCATCGCAGTGAAGATGTACGGCGAACTCGAATTCTGGTTTGCGCTGGTGAAGGTCGCGACGATCATTCTGATGATCGTTTCTGGCTTCGGCGCGATCTTCTTTGGCATCGGAAATGGCGGCGTCGCCACGGGTCTTCACAATCTCTGGACGAACGGCGGCTTTTTCCCCCATGGTCTCTCGGGATTGATGTTGGCGTTACCGATGGTCGCGTTCTCGTACGGTGGGATCGAAATGCTTGGCCTGACAGCAGGCGAGGCGAAAAATCCGAAGAAGTCGCTATCACGCGCAGTCAACTCGGTGTTCTGGCGGATTCTGATTTTCTACGTCGGCGCCCTGTTCGTCATCATGGCCATTTACCCGTGGAACGAAATCGGCAGCCAAGGAAGTCCCTTCGTCATGTTGTTTGACAGAATGGGCGTTCCCGCTGCAGCCGGCATCGTGAATTTTGTCGTTCTAACTGCTGCATTGTCGTCTTGCAACAGCGGCATTTTCAGCACCGGCCGTATGCTGTTCAATCTGGCGCAGCAAGGTCAGGCTCCCGCGTCGCTAGCCAACACGTCCGACAATGGGGTCCCACGTCGGGCGATTCTGATATCCGTGGCGCTTCTCTTCGTTGGCGTGGCGCTCAACTATTTGGCCCCGACCGAAGTGTTCACGTGGCTGAGTGCGATTTCCGCGTTCAGTTCGGTCTGGACATGGGGCGTCATTCTGCTTGCGCAGATCGGCTTCCGAAAGTCCGTGTCGCGAAGCGAGGTGAACCGGATGACGTTGCGGGTACCCTTCTTCCCGTACACGTCCTATCTCGCAGGACTATTCCTGGTCGCGGTGCTGATCGTCATGGCATTTCACTCCGACACCAAGATTGCGCTCATCGTCGGTCCAGCGTGGATTGCCTTGCTCGTCGTGCTGTACTACGTGCGAGGCTATAGTCGCGCATCCGCCGATGTTCGCGCCAAAGAGGTAGCTTCCCGATAACGGAAGCCATGAACCGCTCAGCCACACCACGCAGGAAAATGTGTCGGCTGAGCGAATAAGAAATAGGGTCGGTTAAATCGCTTATTCCAATGGTATCGAATACTCGGGGAGCCGATCTCAGCAGAGTAGCTCGTCTCTCAACACACGCGCTAATCGATCTATCGCTTCGTAACCATCTTTGCTTCCACGCTACGTACTGAGCACGGCACGGCATTTCATTTGGGCACAATTGTTCGGACGATGTTCGCGTCGTTCTACCTCTTCGACGCCGGATTCGGCAAAGGCGAATTGTCCGTTTTTAGCACTGCCGACGTGATGCTCGGTGAACTCGCCTTACGCGCTCGCGCCAACACCGGATGGAGCGTGAAAGCGGACTTGGTTCCGGTTACGGCCAGATTGCTCGAACGCTATGACAACCAGCTGCAGACTGCACCGCTTGACGAACTCGTTTCAGCACATCAAAGAGCCGAGGGAAATTTCAGTGCACCTCCGCATGAACGCTTGTCAATTGCCGCGCTCATACAACGCTCAAAGAGAAGCAGCCCGAACGCTTCGGCTCGATGGTGAATGCTCCTGCGTCGAAGCCCACACGCACATAGCTTCGCGATGGCATATTCCACGATCTCTGGAACCGGCAAACCCAGTGGGTCCGCATGCACCCACAGAGGTAAGCGTTCGCCGTTCGCAAGACGAACTTCACGAATTGCGTATCGGGTCACGCCAGGCTCCATTCGACGAACGGAACCCATTTTTTGCCGATCAGGCACGTTCCGCCTGGATCGAAAAATGTGCAAACGAAAAAAGACCCGAAGCTCCAGGCTAAATCGTTGATTTAGCTCAGAAATTCGGGTCCATCCTTGCACTGGGGACTAACGTTCCTCTTAGAACGGAATATCGTCGTCCATCTCGTCGAAGCCGCCGCCTGCCGGTGCGCTCGGACGGCTTTGCGCGCCGCCGCCTGCACCGCCACGCGCTGCGCCGCCGGCACGACCGCCGCCGCCACCACCGCGCTCCATCTGCTCGCCACGGCCACCGCCGCCGCCACCACCGTAGCCGCCGCCGTAACCGCCTTCGTCACCGCCACCACCGCCGCCGCCGCCCGCACCGCGGCCGCCGAGCATCTGCATCTGGTCGGCGACGATTTCGGTCGAGTAACGATCCTGGCCGTCCTGACCCTGCCACTTGCGCGTGCGGATGCGGCCTTCGATATAGACCGACGAACCCTTCTTCAGGTACTCGCTGACGATTTCCGCCAGGCGACCGAAGAACGCGACGCGATGCCACTCGGTCATTTCCTTGAAATCGCCGCTCGCCTTGTCCTTGTAGCGGTCGGTCGTCGCGAGACGGATGTTCGCAACCGCGTCGCCGCTCGGCAGGTAACGGACTTCAGGATCGGCGCCGAGATTGCCGACGAGGATGACCTTGTTGACGGATGCCATGTGTTTCTCCAGTAAATTCGATGCCGGGCCGCCCGCTCATGCTGTCGGTGCGGCCCGCCGGGGCAAGCCGGCGAAAGTCGCCGGTGCCTGCCCGAAATGAGTTCAGGCCTTGCGCGGCGGCGCTTTCATGCTGGCCGCGATTATAAGCCACGCGGCAACGAGCCCCGAACACGTGTAGAACACCGTATTGGCGCCACCGTGCTTCAGCAGCCAGCCGCCCACGATGCCGCCGAGCGCGAGCCCGACCGACTGCGTGGTGTTGTACACACCCGTGGCCGCGCCCTTGCGCGAACCGGGCGCGAGCTTCGACACGAGCGACGGCTGCGACGCTTCCAGGATGTTGAAGCCGAGGAAGTAGACGAAAAGAACCGCCGCCACAATCAGGATGGTATGCGGCGCGCTGCCCAGCAGCAATTGGCCAATCAGGATAGCCAGGATGCCGCCGAGCAGCACCGGCTTCATCTTGCCCCGTTTTTCCGCGACGATGATCGCCGGGACCATCATCACGAACGCGAGCCCCATCACCGGCAGGTAGACCTTCCAGTGCGAGGCGACCGGCAGGCCGCCGTCGACGAGCAGGCGCGGCACGACGAGAAACAGCGCCGTCTGCGTGGCATGCAGCACCAGCACGCCGAAGTTCAGGCGCAGCAGCTCGACGTTGTGCAGCACCTCGGCGAACGGCGCGGGCACGTGCACGGGCTTGGCCGCATCGGGCACGATCCACAGCACGACGCCGATCGCGAGGATCGACAGCACGCCGACGATCGCGAACAGCCCGCTCATCCCGACCCAGTGGAACACGATCGGCGCACCGACGATCGCGACCGCGAACGACACGCCGATCGAGCCGCCGACCATCGCCATCGCCTTCGTGCGGTTCTGCTCGGAGGTCAGGTCGGCGATGAACGCGAGCACCGCGGACGACACCGCGCCCATCCCCTGGATCACGCGGCCGACGATGATCCACGTGATGTCGTGCGCGGACGCGGCGACGAAGCTGCCGATCGCGAAGATCACGAGGCCGGTCGCGATCACCGGCTTGCGGCCGAACTTGTCGGACGCCCAGCCGTAGAAGATATAGAACAGCGACTGCGTGACGCCGTAGGCCCCGAGCGCGATGCCGACGAGCAGCACGTTGTCGCCGCCCGGGATGGTTTTCGCGTAGACCGAGAACACCGGCATGATCATGAACAGGCCGAGCATGCGCAGCGCGAAGATCGCCGCGAGCGACGTGGTCGCGCGCAATTCGGGCGCGGTCATGCGGGAAGACGTGGCAGACGGATTGGACATCGGGAATGAATTTCGAATGATCGGAATGCCCGCCCGACACCGGGCGGCGGAAGATCAGGACCAGCGGCCCGGGAGGCTTGGCCGGCAACACGTCGGGGCAGGATTCAGGCCGCCCGCAGGCTGCCCGGAACCGCGCGGCGCGGCCGCTGCGGCCACTTTTCCCGGCGCAGGCGCCATCTTGCTGCCACCTGCTGCTAAGGCTGGGGACCCCAAACGACGGCCTCGAAAAGCCGTTATAGTAGCAGGTTTGGTTCCCTCCATTTTCGCCAGGTTCATGGAACAGATCCGCATCCGTGGGGCTCGTACCCACAACCTGAAAAACGTCAATCTCGACCTGCCGCGCCACAAGCTGGTCGTGATTACCGGGTTGTCCGGGTCGGGCAAGTCGTCGCTCGCGTTCGATACCCTTTATGCCGAGGGTCAGCGCCGCTACGTCGAAAGCCTGTCCGCGTATGCCCGCCAGTTCCTGCAGCTGATGGAGAAACCCGACGTCGACCTGATCGAAGGCCTGTCGCCGGCGATCTCGATCGAGCAGAAGGCGACGTCCCACAACCCGCGCTCGACCGTCGGCACGGTCACGGAAATCCACGACTACCTGCGACTTTTGTTCGCACGTGTCGGCACGCCGTACTGCCCCGACCACGACATCCCGCTGGAAGCGCAAAGCGTGTCGCAGATGGTCGACGCGGCGCTCGCGCTGCCCGAGGAAACCAAGCTGATGATCCTCGCGCCCGTCGTCGCGGACCGCAAGGGCGAGCATGCCGAGCTGTTCGAGGACATGCAGGCGCAGGGTTTCGTGCGCTTTCGCGTGCGCTCGGGCGGCGGCGCCGCGAACGAAGGCGTCGCGAAGATCTACGAGGTCGAGTCGCTGCCGAAGCTGAAGAAGAACGACAAGCACACGATCGACGTCGTCGTCGATCGTCTCAAGGTGCGCCCGGACATGAAGCAGCGCCTCGCCGAGTCGTTCGAGACGGCGCTGCGCCTCGCCGACGGCCGCGCGATCGCGCTCGAGATGGACACCGACCGCGAGTACCTGTTCAGCTCGAAGTTCGCGTGCCCGATCTGCTCGTACTCGCTGCAGGAGCTCGAGCCGCGCCTGTTCTCGTTCAACAACCCGATGGGCGCGTGCCCGGAATGCGACGGCCTCGGCCAGATTACGTTCTTCGACCCGAAGCGGGTCGTCGCGCACCCGTCGCTGTCGCTCGCCGCCGGCGCCGTGAAAGGCTGGGACCGCCGCAACCAGTTCTACTTCCAGATGCTGCAGAGTCTCGCGGCGTTCTACGAATTCGACATCGACGCCGCGTTCGAGGATCTGCCGGAAAAGATCCGGAAGGTGCTGCTGTTCGGCTCGGGCAAGCAGACGATCCCGTTTTCGTACATCAACGAGCGCGGCCGCACGACGATCCGCGAGCACGTGTTCGAGGGGATCATCCCGAACCTCGAGCGCCGCTACCGCGAGACCGATTCGGTCGCGGTGCGCGAAGAGCTGTCGAAGTACCAGAACAACCAGCCGTGCCCGTCGTGCGACGGCACGCGCCTGCGCCGCGAAGCGCGCCACGTGCGGATCGGCACGGGCGACTACGCGCGCGGCATCTTCGAAATCAGCGGCTGGCCGCTGCGCGACGCGCTCGGCTATTTCGACGGGCTGTCGCTCGACGGCGCGAAACGCGAGATCGCCGACAAGGTCATCAAGGAAATCGTCGCGCGCCTCACCTTCCTGAACAACGTCGGCCTCGACTACCTGTCGCTCGAACGCAGCGCGGAAACCCTGTCGGGCGGCGAGGCGCAGCGCATCCGGCTCGCGTCGCAGATCGGCTCGGGTCTCACGGGCGTGATGTACGTGCTCGACGAGCCGTCGATCGGCCTGCACCAGCGCGACAACGACCGCCTGATCGCGACCCTCAAGCACCTGCGCGACCTCGGCAACTCGGTGATCGTCGTCGAGCACGACGAGGACATGATCCGCACCGCCGACTACGTCGTCGACATGGGCCCGGGCGCCGGCGAGCACGGCGGCGTGATCGTGGCCGAGGGCACGCCGAAGCAGGTGCAGTCGAATCCGCAGTCGCTCACCGGCCAGTACCTGCTCGGCAAACGCGTGATCGAGTACCCGGACGAGCGGCTGGCCCCCGATCCCGAGCGGATGCTGCGCATCATCGACGCACACGGCAACAACCTGAAGCACGTCGATCTGGAGCTGCCGGTCGGCCTGCTGACCTGCATCACCGGCGTGTCGGGCTCCGGCAAGTCGACGCTGATCAACGACACGCTGTATCACGCGGTCGCGCGCCACCTGTACGGTTCGTCGGCCGAGCCGGCGCCGCACGAGGCGATCGAGGGCCTCGAGCACTTCGACAAGGTGATCAACGTCGACCAGTCGCCGATCGGCCGCACGCCGCGCTCGAACCCGGCCACGTATACGGGCCTGTTCACGCCGATCCGCGAGCTGTTCTCGGGCGTGCCGACCTCGAAGGAGCGCGGCTACGATCCGGGCCGTTTCTCGTTCAACGTGAAGGGCGGCCGTTGCGAATCGTGCCAGGGCGACGGCGTGCTGAAGGTGGAAATGCACTTCCTGCCGGACGTCTACGTGCCGTGCGACGTGTGCCACGGCAAGCGCTACAACCGCGAAACGCTCGAAGTGCAGTACAAGGGCAAGAACATCAGCGAAGTGCTCGACATGACGGTCGAGCACGCGTATGAATTCTTCAGCGCGGTGCCGGTCATCGCGCGCAAGCTGAAGACGCTGCTCGACGTCGGCCTCGGCTACATCCGCCTCGGCCAGTCGGCCACGACGCTGTCGGGCGGCGAGGCGCAGCGCGTGAAGCTGTCGCTCGAGCTCTCCAAGCGCGACACCGGCCGCACGCTGTACATCCTCGACGAGCCGACCACCGGCCTGCACTTCCACGACATCGCCCTGCTGCTGGAAGTGATCCACCGGCTGCGCGACCAGGGCAACACGGTCGTGATCATCGAGCACAACCTCGACGTGATCAAGACGGCCGACTGGGTGATCGACCTCGGCCCCGAAGGCGGTGCCGGCGGCGGCCAGATCATCGCGCAGGGCACGCCCGAGCAGGTCGCGAAGACGAAGGCGAGCTTCACCGGCAAATACCTCGCGCCGCTGCTCAAGCGCACGGCCCGCAAGGTCGCGGCCGGCTGACACGTCGCGCCTGCCTGCCCTCCCGCGCGCGGCCGCCCGGCCGCGCCCCCTTGCGTCCCGCCGAACCGGCCCCTTCTCGTTTTCCCTCCTGCGTTTACACCACGCGCCAAACGGCCCCGTTGCGGACCATAATGGCAGCTATACTTTACGGTCGTAAGGTTCGCCGTACGCACCAATTCGGTGCGGCGCCGGGCGAACACGGCTCTGCCGCGCATTCCGCGGCATGACACACGAACGACAGGAATCCACGATGGAGAAGCAACCAGACTCGTCGCGCGATGCGCAGAATCGCGAACCGCACCTGCGCAGCGTGCGGCTGACGAGCGACTTCAGCCTGCCGAAGCTGTCGGCGCTCGAGATCGGCAGCTATGCATTCGCGATCCTCGCGATGTGGCTCGTGATCGAACTCAAGCTGCTCGGCGGGCTGCTGGCCGGCCTGCTGGTCTACCAGCTGATCCACACGATCGCCCCCGTGATCGAACGCCATACCACGAGCATGCGCGCGCGCTGGGTCGCCGTCGTGCTGCTGTCGATCGCGATCGTCGGCGCGTTGACGGGCCTGACGATCGGCATCATCGAACACTTCGAGCGCACGGTGCCGAACCTGCAAAGCCTGCTCGACCAGCTGATGCAGATCGTCGAGCAGACCCGCGCCCGCACGCCGGCCTGGATCGCGAACCTGCTGCCCGTCGACGTCGAGCAGATGAAGACGAAGGCCGCCGTGCTGATGCACTCGCACATGGACCAGCTCCAGCAAAGCGGCAAGAGCGTCGCGCGCGGCTTCGGCCACGTGCTGTTCGGGATGATCATCGGCGCGATGATCGCGATCGGCGTCGAGCACGGCAAGGTGCGCCGGCCGCTGTCCACGGCGCTCGTCACGCGCGTGTCGCGCTTCGCCGACGCATTCCGCCGGATCGTGTTCGCGCAGATCAAGATCTCGGCGATCAACGCGGTGTTCACGGGCATCTACCTGCTCGTCGCGCTGCCGATCTTCCACCAGCGGCTGCCGCTGTCGAAAACGCTCGTGCTCGTCACGTTCATCGTCGGCCTGCTGCCCGTGATCGGCAACCTGATCTCGAACACGCTGATCGTCGCCGTGTCGCTGTCGGTCAGCATGGGCACCGCGATCGCGTCGCTGGCGTTCCTCGTGGTCATCCACAAGCTCGAATACTTCCTGAACGCGAAGATCATCGGCGGCCAGATCGAGTCGCGCGCATGGGAGCTGCTGCTCGCGATGCTGATCATGGAGGCCGCGTTCGGGCTGCCGGGCGTGATCGCCGCGCCGATCTTCTACGCGTACCTGAAGCGCGAGCTGTACCTGCTGCGGCTGATCTGAAGCAGCCCGCCCGCCAACAGCGATAAAAAAACGCCGCGCCCCGTGAAGGGCGCGGCGTTTTTGTTTGTGATTGCCCGCCAGCCGACGGCCGGCAATCGGCATTCAACACATCAGCGGAACACGACCGTCTTCGTCCCGTTCAGCACGATCCGGTGCTCGACGTGCCACTTCACCGCGCGCGCCAGCGTCACGCATTCGACGTCGCGGCCGATCGCGGTCAGCTGGTCGGGCGTCATGCTGTGGTCGACGCGCTCGACTTCCTGCTCGATGATCGGGCCTTCGTCGAGATCGGTCGTCACGTAGTGCGCGGTCGCGCCGATCAGCTTCACGCCGCGGTCGAACGCCTGATAGTACGGCTTCGCGCCCTTGAAGCTCGGCAGGAACGAATGGTGGATGTTGATCGCGCGGCCGGCGAGCTGCTTGCACAGGTTCGGCGACAGGATCTGCATGTAGCGCGCGAGCACGACGAGATCGGCCTGGTGCTCGTCGATCACTTCCAGCACGCGCGCCTCCTGCGCGGCCTTCGCGGCATCGGACGAGCCGCCGACCAGCGGAAAGTGATGGAACGGGATGTTGTAGCTCGCGGCAAGCTGGTAGAACTCCTTGTGGTTCGACACGATCGCCGGGATCTCGATGGGCAGCTGGCCGGTGCGATAGCGGAACAGCAGGTCGTTCAGGCAGTGGCCGATCTTCGACACCATGATCACGACGCGCGGCTTCACGGCCGCGTCATGCAGCTCCCAGCGCATCGAGAACTGTTCGGCGAGCGGCGCGAATTCCTTGCGAAGCGTGTCGAGCGCCGTCGCGGCATCCGCGCCGCCGCCGTCCTGCACGAAGTGCACGCGCATGAAGAACTCGCTGGTGCGGCTGTCGCCGAACTGCGCCGAATCGAGGATGTTGTTGCTGCGCTCGAACAGGAAGCCCGTGACCGCATGGACGATGCCGTGCCGGTCGGGGCACGACAGTTTCAAGATAAAGCTGTGATCGGTCGGCATGACCGCTACTCCCTTCGTTTCCGTATTCGTCAAATTGCCCGTTCGCGCCGCCAGGCTGCGCGCGCGGCACGCGTCACGCGGCCGGTGCGAACAGGGCGTCGATGCCCGCCGCGTCGGCCGCCGGGATCCAGCGGTGGCGCAGCAGCGTATCGAGCGTCGCGAGGCTCGCATCCATCGTCGCGCGGCCGGCGCGCAGCCAGCCGATCACCTCGGGCACGCCGGCCAGCAGGTGCTCGGCCACTTCGCCGTCCTGGTTGCGCGGCGCGAAGTCGCGCGGCAGCGGCAGGTCGTACACGAAGATCAGTTCGGACTGCGTGCCTTCCGGCAGCGAGCACAGCACCTGCACCGCGCGGCCGGCGATCGCGCGCGCGGCCAGTTCGGCCGGAATGCCGGCTTCTTCCCAGCATTCCTTCGCGAGCGTCTCGTGAACGCCCAGCCCCCAGCCGATCCCGCCCGCGACGACGTTGTCGAGCATGCCGGGATCGGTTGCCTTGGTCTCGCTGCGGCGGCCGAGCCACATCTGCGGGACGGCCGCGGCGGACGGCTCGCCCGGCGCAACCTCATATTCTACGATGCCGTTCAGATGCACCGCGTAAGTCTGCGTACCGAAGAAGCGCGATGCGGCGCGCTCGATGTACGCGAGCGGCGGATCGTCGAAGCGGTTGCGGATCGCGTAGATCTCGTCGCGCCAGCCGGGAATCGCGCCGTCGGCCGCAAGCGCGCCGATTGCGCTCGCCAGCGCCATGCTGCGTGCGTCGACCGAATCGTAGCGCGCCGACAGCACGACGCGCTCGTCGGTCAGCTCGAACACGTCGGGCCAGCGGGCGAGCATCGCGACGTCCTGGCGGCGCACCCAGCCGACCGCCCGGCCCGCGATCTCGAAACGCAGGTGCGCGGCCGGATCGAAGCGGCGCGCGGCCGCAATGCACGGGAACGTCATCGTCGATCAGTCCTTCAGTGCCACGCGGATGCCGATTGCGATGAACGTCGCGCCGGCGATCCGGTCGAGCCACACGCCGGCCTTCGGGCGGCGCTTCAGCCATGCGCCGATCATGCCCGCGCCGACGCCGAACAGCGAGAAGACCGCAGCCGTCTGCAGCATGAACAGCGCGCCGAGTTCGAACATCTGCAGCGTCACGCTCTGCGCGCCGTGCGGATCGACAAATTGCGGCAGGAACACGACGAAGAACAGCGTGACCTTCGGGTTCATCAGGTTGCCGATCACGCTCTGCCGGAAGATCGTGCCGAGCGGCTGCGGCGGGCGCGCATGCGCATTCGAGAGTCCCTGGCTGCGTAGCGCCTTGATGCCGATCCACACGAGGTACGCGGCGCCCGCGAGCTTCAGGATCTCGAACGCGACCGGCGACGAACGCAGCACGGCCGCGACGCCGAGCGCCGCGAGCGTCGTGTGGAACAGGATCCCGGCCGTGAAGCCGAGCGCGGCGACGAAGCCGGCCGCGCGGCCCTGCGAGATGCCGCGTGCGAGCACCTGCAGGTTGTCGGGACCCGGCGCGAACGTGATCGCGATCGACGTGGCGAGAAACAGCATGAAGTTGGGCATCGTGACCTCGCTGCGTAACGTGGAAGCTCAGGCGGACCGGCGTTCAGTGGCCGGCGAATTCGGTGACGGTGTAGACGGGCAGTCCTGCGTTGCGCAGCAGCGCCGAGCCGCCGAGATCGGGCAGGTCGATGATCGCCGCGCCTTCGACGACTTCCGCGCCGAGCCGCTGCAGCAGGTTGCGCCCCGCCATCATCGTGCCGCCGGTCGCGATCAGGTCGTCCATGATGATCACGCGGTCGCCGGGGCGGCACGCATCTTCATGGATCTCGACCGTCGCGCTGCCGTATTCGAGGTCGTACGATTCCGAGCGCGTCTTGTACGGCAGCTTGCCGACCTTGCGGATCGGCACGAAGCCGACGCTCAGCTCGTACGCGACGATCGGCGCGATGATGAAGCCGCGCGCATCGAGGCCCGCGACGTAGTCGAGCTTCGCATCGACATAGCGCTCGACGAACAGGTCGACGAGGATGCGCAGCGCCTTCGGGCTCTGCAGCAGCGTCGTGATGTCGCGGAACATCACGCCCGGCTGCGGCCAGTCGGGCACCGTGCGGATCTGGCTGTGAATGAAGGCGACCGGATCGAGCGGTGCGCCCGACGACGAATGCGGCATGAAACTCTCCGAAAAAAACGGTGCGCGAAGATCGGGCACCGTTTCGAATAAATACGGGTCAGGTTATCAAACCAGCGCGGCTCAGGCGGCCGCGGCTGGCGGTTCGCGCCGATGGCGCGACAGCCGCTCCTCCGCGAGCGCGAGCGCCTCGGGCAGCCCGCGCAGCACGACGATGTCGCTCGCGCGCAGCTTGGTTTGCGGATCGGGTTCGACGCCGCGGATACCGTGCCGGCGAATCGCCGTGACTTCGAGCCCGAGTGCATACAGCCCCAGTTCTTCCAGCGAACGCCCGACCGCGTCCGCGCGCGCATCGACCGGCACCGATTGTAGCCGCACCTGCTCGTGGTCGTCGTCGTCCGCGTCGTCCGCGCCGCGGAAATAGCCGCGCAGCAGGCTGTAGCGTTCGTCGCGCATCTCCTCGACGCGCCGCACGACCTTGCGCATCGGCACGCCGACCAGCACCAGCGTGTGCGACGCGAGCATCAGGCTGCCCTCGACGATCTCCGGAATCACCTCGGTCGCGCCGGCTGCGAGCAGCTTCTCGAGATCGGCGTCGTCGACGGTGCGCACGATCGCGGGCAGCGTCGGCTCGAGTTCGTGCACGTGATGCAGCACGCGCAGCGCGGACGGCGTGTTCGCATAGGTGATCGCCACCGCCGCCGCGCGGTGGATACCGGCCGCGAGCAGCGACTCGCGGCGCGCCGCGTCGCCGAACACGACCGATTCGCCGGCGGCTGCGGCCGCGCTCACGCGATCGGGGTCGAGGTCGAGCGCGACGTACGAAATGCCTTCCTGTTCGAGCATCCGCGCCAGGTTCTGGCCGGCGCGGCCGTAGCCGCAGATGATCACGTGGCCGCGCTGCTTGAGGCTTTGCGTCGCGATCCGCGTCATCTGCAGCGACTGCTGCATCCATTCGGTCGACGACAGCCGCATCACGATCCGGTCGGCGTTCTGGATCAGGAACGGCGCCGCGAGCATCGACAGCAGCATCGACGCGAGGATCGCCTGCAGCAGCGTCGAATCGACGAGATGCCGGTCGAGGATCAGGTTCAGCAGCACGAAGCCGAATTCGCCGGCCTGCGCGAGCCCGATGCCGGTACGCATCGCGACGCCCGGCGTCGCGCCGAACAGCCGCGCGAGCCCGGCGATCATCGTCGCCTTGAACAGGATCTGCCCGACGAAGAAACCGAGCACGAGCAACGGGTGCTCCCAGATCACGCGCGGGTCGAGCAGCATCCCGGTCGTCACGAAGAACAGGCCGAGCAGCACGTCGCGGAACGGCTTGATGTCCTCCTCCACCTGATGGCGGAACGGCGTCTCGGAGATCAGCATCCCCGCGATGAACGCGCCGAGCGCGAGCGACAGGCCGAAACGGTCGGTGATGAATGCGGCGCCGAGCGTGACGAGCAGCAGGTTCAGCACGAACAGTTCCTGCGAGCGGCGCCGTGCGACGACGTTGAGCCAGCGCGTCATGAAGCGCTGGCCGATGACCAGCAGCAGCGTGAGCGCGATCACGATCTTGACGGCCGCGAAGCCGAGCGTGATCGCGAGGTCCTTCGACGACTCGGCGCCGAACGCGGCGATCACGATCAGCAGCGGCACCACCGCGAGATCCTGGAACAGCAGCACGCCGAAGATGTTGCGGCCGTGCTCGGTCTCGATCTCGAGCCGCTCGGCGAGCATCTTCGACACGATCGCCGTCGACGACATCGCGAGCGCGCCGCCGAGCGCGATGCTGCCCTGCCACGTGATGTGCACCCAGTGCTCGAACAGCATGCCCAGCACGAGCGCGAGCACGAGCGTCGCGACGACCTGCAGCAGCCCGAGCCCGAACACGAGCCGCTGCATCGCCCTCAGCTTCGCCAGCGAGAACTCGAGGCCGATCGAAAACATCAGGAACACCACGCCGAATTCCGCGAGATGCTCGGCCCGCTCCAGATCCGCCGCGATGCCGAACGCATGCGGGCCGACCAGGATGCCGACGGTCAGGTAGCCGAGCATCGGCGGCAGGTTCAACGAGCGGAATACGACGACGCCCACCACTGAGGCCAGCAGCAGCAGCAGGGTCATTTCGAGCGGGGAAATCACGGGCGAAGCGTCCTCGTTCGTCGGGGCCACGGCAATGCGGGCGCGGGTGGTGGCGGTGGTCAGGCGACCTCGGACGAGTCCGAAGGCCCGGCGCGGCGAACAAACGCCTTTGCTATACTCCGCGCATGATAGCGAAAATCAATGATGACCGGGCGCTCGCGCTCGCCCGCGACGTGCTCGACATCGAGGCGGACGCCGTGCGCGCGCTGCGCGACCAGCTCGACGGCGGCTTCGTCCAGGCCGTCGCGCTGCTGCTCGGCTGCCGCGGCCGCGTGGTGGTGTCCGGTATCGGCAAATCGGGGCATATTGCCCGCAAGATCGCGGCCACGCTGGCCAGCACCGGTACGCCGGCCTTCTTCGTCCACCCGGCCGAGGCCAGCCACGGCGACCTCGGGATGGTCACCTCCGACGACGTCTTCATCGGCATCTCCTATTCCGGCGAATCGGAAGAACTCGTGGCGATCCTGCCGCTCGTGAAGCGGATCGGCGCGAAGCTGATCGCGATCACGGGCCGCGCGGAATCGAGCCTCGGCACGCTCGCCGACGTGAACCTGAACGCCGCGGTCTCGAAAGAGGCCTGCCCGATGAACCTCGCGCCCACGGCGAGCACGACCGCCGCGCTCGCGCTCGGCGACGCGCTCGCCGTGGCGGTGCTCGACGCGCGCGGCTTCGGCTCCGAGGATTTCGCGCGCTCGCACCCGGGCGGCGCACTCGGCCGACGCCTGCTCACCTACGTGCGCGACGTGATGCGCTCGGGCGACGACGTCCCGTCCGTCGGGCTCGACGCGACGCTGTCGGACGCCCTGTTCCAGATCACCGCGAAGCGCCTCGGCATGACCGCCGTGGTCGACGCCGGCGGCAAGGTCGCGGGCATCTTCACCGATGGCGACCTGCGCCGCGTGCTCGCGCGCGACGGCGACTTCCGCACGCTGCCGATCACCGACGTGATGACGCGCGACCCGCGCACGGTGGCGCCGGATCACCTGGCGGTCGAGGCCGTGGAACTGATGGAGCGCCACCGGATCAACCAGATGCTGGTGGTCGATGCCGACGGCGTGCTGATCGGCGCGCTGAACATGCACGACCTGTTTTCGAAGAAGGTGATCTGATGAGCGCAGCGCTGACTGCGGCCGAACGCGCGAGCCGCGTGAAGCTGATGATTTTCGACGTCGACGGTGTGCTGACCGACGGCGGCCTGCTGTTTACCGCGGCCGGCGACGCGATGAAGTCGTTCAATTCGCTCGACGGCCACGGCGTGAAGCTGCTCGGCGAAGCCGGCATCGCAACCGCGATCATCACGGGCCGCCGCTCGGAGATCGTCGCGGCGCGTGCGAAGGAAATGAAGATCGCGCACCTGTTCCAGGGCGTCGAGAACAAGCTCGCCGTGTTCGCCGACCTGATCGCGTCGCTCGGCCTCACCGCCGACCAGTGCGGCTACATGGGCGACGACTGGCCCGACCTGCCCGTGATGCTGCGCTGCGGCTTCGCGACGGCCCCTGCGAACGCGCACCCCGAGGTGATCGCCCGCGCGCACTGGGTGGCCGAGGCCCGCGGCGGCCACGGCGCCGTCCGCGAAGTCTGCGACGCGATCCTGCGCGCGCAGCGCCGCTACGACGCGCTGCTCGCGGCCGCCTGCGGAGCCTGACGGATGAACACGCATTTCCGCTGGACCCAGTTGCTGCCGCTCGTCGCGGTTGCCGCGCTCGCGGGCATCACCTGGTGGCTGCTGCAGGCCACGCTGCCGCCGCCCGGCGAGGGCACCGTGCAGCCGAAGCGCCACACGCCCGACTATTTCGCCGACAACTTCTCGGTCACCGAGCTCGACCAGTCGGGCGCGACCCAGTACCGGCTGACGGCCGCGAAGCTGATCCATTACGAAGACACCGAAGACAGCGACCTGACCGATCCGGCCATGCGCGCGTTCCAGCCCGGCAAGCCGGTCGTGACGACCACCTCGAAGCGCGGCACCGTCAACGGCGACGTGTCGATCGTCGATTTGTACGACGACGCGCGTATCCTGCGCGCGGCCGGCGGCGGCGATCCGCAGATGCAGGCTGATTCCCAGCATTTCCGGATCTTCGTCAATGACGATGTGATCCAGACCGAAAAGCCGGTTAAACTTCAGCGCGGCCTGTCGCTCGTCAACGCGACCGACGGCATGAAGTACAACAACGTCACCCGGGTCATCGAGCTTTACGGCAACGTGCGCGGCACGATCGCCGCGCAGGACACGTCCGGCGGCTCGAAAGGTCAACCCAAGTGACGCATCCCTCACGTGACTGCATGAACGAATCGTTCCCTCGACAGATTTCCGGCGGCGCTGCGCGCGCCGTCCGCGCCGCGCTTGCCGCGACGCTCGTGGCGCTCCCGCTGGTCGGGCTGGCGCCGCTCGCCCATGCCGAGAAGGCCGACCAAGGCAAGCCGATCAACGTCGAGGCCGACAACCTGACCTATGACGACCTGAAGCAGGTCACGGTCGCAACCGGCAACGTCGTGATCACGAAGGGCACGATCATCATCAAGGGCGATCGCGTCGAAGTGCGCCAGGACCCGGAAGGCTATCAGTACGCCACTTCGTTCGGCAGCGGCAAGAAGCACGCGACGTTCCGCCAGAAGCGCGAAGGCCTCGACGAGTACATCGACGGCGACGCCGAGCGCATCGACTACGACGGCAAGCAGGACCTGACCACGCTGACCACCGCCGCGACCGTGCGCCGCCTGCAGGGCACGTCGACCGTCGCCGATACCGTGCACGGCAGCGTGATCACGTACGACGGCCAGCGCGACTTCTACACCGCGAAGGGCGGCAAGGACGTCGCCGCGCCGGGCAACCCGAACGGCCGCGTGCGCGCGATGCTGTCGCCGAAGAACGGCGGCCCCGCGCCGCTGAACGGCGCGCCGGCAAAGCTGTCGCCGTCGACCACGATCCAGGGGGCGCCGGGCCAATGAACGCGCTACCGAACCGCCAGCCGGCCGGCACGACGAGCTCGCTCGTCGTCCGCAACCTGAAGAAGCGCTACGGCTCGCGCACGGTCGTCAAGGACGTGTCGCTCGACGTGAAAAGCGGCGAAGTCGTCGGCCTGCTCGGCCCGAACGGCGCCGGCAAGACCACGTCGTTCTACATGATCGTCGGCCTGGTGCCGCTCGATGCCGGCGAGATCTCGCTGAACGGCAGCTCGATCAGCCTGCTGCCGATCCACAAGCGCGCGTCGCTCGGCCTGTCGTACCTGCCGCAAGAAGCGTCCGTGTTCCGCAAGCTGACCGTCGAGGAGAACATCCGCGCGGTGCTCGAGCTGCAGCACGGCGAAGACGGCAAGCGGCTGTCGAAGGACGCGATCTCGTCGCGCGCCGAAGCGCTGCTCGACGAGCTGCAGATCGGCCACCTGCGCGAGAATCCCGCGCTGTCGCTGTCGGGCGGCGAGCGGCGCCGGGTCGAAATCGCGCGCGCGCTGGCCACCAACCCGAACTTCATCCTGCTCGACGAACCGTTCGCCGGCGTCGACCCGATCGCGGTGCTCGAGATCCAGAAGATCGTCAAGTTCCTGAAGCAGCGCAACATCGGCGTGCTGATTACCGATCACAACGTCCGCGAAACGCTCGGCATC
Organism: Burkholderia sp. AU27893; assembly: GCF_002223205.1. Lineage (NCBI taxonomy): Bacteria > Pseudomonadati > Pseudomonadota > Betaproteobacteria > Burkholderiales > Burkholderiaceae > Burkholderia > Burkholderia sp. AU27893. Next base: position 626,650 of record NZ_NKFD01000002.1, read on the forward strand.
TGCGACCACGCGTACATCATCAGCGACGGCTCGGTGCTCGCCGCCGGTGCGCCGAGCGAAATCATCGAAAACGAAAGCGTACGCCGCGTGTACCTCGGCGAACACTTCCGGATGTAACTCCTCCTCGTGGCTGGCTGCACCCCGCCCGGCGTCGCCGCGCGGGGCCGCGCCCCGCTTCGCGGCCATGCCCGCGGCCGGGCGGCGCGCCGCGCGTAATCGCGGATGGCTCAACGCGCCTGGGTCGTGGCAAACTGCCGGTATGACTCCCTCCTTGCCATGAAAGCCAGCCTTCAACTCCGCCTGTCGCAACATCTGGCGCTGACGCCCCAGCTACAGCAGTCGATCCGGCTCCTGCAGTTGTCGACGCTCGAATTGCAGCAGGAAGTCGCGATGGCCGTCGCGCAGAACCCGCTGCTCGAGAACGACGATGAATGGATCGCGAGCCCGCTGCGTGTTGCTGCGGACGGATCGCTGATCGCGCAGACGCCTCCCGCGCAGAACACCGAGCCCGTCGCGGCCAACGGCAGCAGTTCGTCGAGCGATCGTGCCGAGCGCGACGAGCCGGCCGGCGCGGACGAATACGACGGTTATGCTTCCGGCGACGGCAACGACGGCCCGCAGTGGAACCTCGACGAATACGGCCGCTCGAGCGGCGCATCCGACGACGACGACCTCCCGCCGCTGCAGGTGCAGGAAGCGGCGACGTCGCTGCGCGACCACCTTTCCGCGCAATTGCGCGTCACGCAGGCCGGCCCGCGCGACCGCGCGCTCGTAATGTTCCTGATCGAATCGCTCGACGACGACGGCTACCTGACCGCCACGCTCGATGAAGTACTCGCCGACCTGCCGCCCGAGCTGGAAATCGACTGCGACGAACTGAACGCGGCGCTCGCGCTGCTGCACAGCTTCGATCCGGCCGGTGTCGGTGCGCGCTCGGCGTCCGAATGCCTGAAGCTCCAGCTGCTGCGCCTCGATCCGTCCCCGACACGCACGCTCGCGCTCGAGATCGTGTCGCAGCATCTCGAACTGCTCGCCGCCCGCGACTTCACGCGGCTGCGCAAGCACCTGAAGGCGAGCGACGACGCGCTGCGCGACGCGCACACGCTGATCCGCTCGCTGGAGCCGTTCCCCGGCGCCGCGTACGGCAAGGCCGAGGCCGACTACGTCGTGCCCGACATCATCGTGAAGAAGGCCGGCCAGGGATGGCTCGCGGAGCTCAACCCGGAGGTCGTGCCGCGCCTGCGGATCAACAACCTTTACGCGAACATCCTGCGCAACAGCCGCGGCGATCCGTCGGCCGGTTCGCTCAAGCAGCAGCTCCAGGAAGCACGCTGGCTGATCAAGAACATCCAGCAGCGTTTCGACACGATCCTGCGTGTCGCGCAGGCCATTGTCGAGCGTCAAAAGAACTTCTTTGCGCACGGTGAAATTGCCATGCGCCCCTTGGTTTTGCGGGAAATAGCTGATACGCTGGGCCTACACGAGTCGACTGTCAGCCGTGTGACAACCGGGAAGTACATGCTGACCCCGTTCGGGACGCTTGAATTTAAGTACTTCTTCGGATCTCACGTCTCGACCGACACCGGTGGCGCCGCTTCGTCGACAGCCATCCGAGCCCTCATCAAGCAACTGATAGGAGCTGAAGACCCTAAATCGCCACTTTCGGACAGCCGCATTGCCGAGCTGCTGGCAGAACAGGGATTCGTGGTCGCGCGCCGCACGGTTGCGAAGTATCGCGAAGCCCTCAAGATCCCGGCAGTGAATCTGCGCAAGTCTCTTTAAGCCTGCTGCCTGCCCGGCGGCAGGCGTGTCCCGACCACCGCGCACACGGGGAACAGGCCGGGCGACCTGTCCGCGATACGCCGCCTTCGTGCGGCACGGGCAAGTCGACCGGAGCGCCGCCTCGATGCGGCCGGGTGGTCACTCGCTTGGAGAAGTACTATGAACCTGAAGATCAGTGGACATCATCTCGAAGTCACGCCTGCAATTCGCGAATACGTGATCACCAAGCTGGACCGGGTGCTACGGCATAGCGATCAGGTGATCGATGGCACTGTGATCCTCTCGGTCGACAACCACAAGGAAAAGGACAAGCAGCAGCGCGCGGAAATCAACCTGCACCTGAAGGGCAAGGACATCTTCGTCGAAAGCGCGAACGGTAACCTGTATGCAGCGATCGACCTGCTGATCGACAAGCTGGACCGCCAGGTCGTCAAGCACATGGAGCGTCTGCAAACGCACGCGCACGACCCGATCAAGCTTCAACCGTCGATCGACCAGATCGAACTGCCGCCGCAGTAACCTTCCCTGCAACACACACGTCGCCCGGTTCGCCGGGCGTTTTTTTTGCGACTCCGCGCAGGGGTGCAACCGGTCCTTCCGCGCTGCGCCACGCACGCGGCTGTGCTCTATAATGTTCCGGTTATCGCCGGGGGGCGCTGGATGCGGTAGCTGCCTTGCAGGTTGCCGATGCCGAACGCCTTGATATCGCCGAACATGGATAATCAGTCTGCCGCCGCAAGGAGACCCCAGGCCGCCCAATCGCCTGCCAACATGAATCGCCTAGCCAAAATCCTGCCCATAGAGAACGTCGTCATCGACCTCTCAGTCACCAGCAAGAAACGCGTGTTCGAACAAGCCGGGCTGATGTTCGAGAATCAGAACGGCATCGCCCGCAGCACCGTCACGGACAACCTGTTCGCGCGCGAGCGCCTCGGCTCGACCGGGCTCGGCGAAGGCGTCGCGATTCCGCACGGGCGCATCAAGGGTCTCAAGCACCCGCTCGCCGCGTTCGTCCGGCTCGCCGATGCAATCCCGTTCGAAGCCCCCGACGGCCAGCCGGTCGGTCTCCTGATCTTCCTGCTCGTGCCCGAGCAAGCCACCCAGCAGCACCTCGAGATCCTGTCGGAAATCGCGCAACTGCTGTCCGATCGCGACGCGCGCGAGCGTCTGCACAACGAAACGGATATCGCCGAGTTGCATCGCCTGCTCACTCAGTGGCAACCTTGAGTTGATCCGGGCGGAATATTTTCCCGTACGCGGCGGCACACGCCGCCGTTCAGGGCCGCCCGGCGCCGGCCCGGCATGGCGACGTCCGTCGCCGCGCGCACGCACCGGCCCATTGGAGTGACGAGAGTCATGGATACGTCCAGCATCAACGCCCAGAGCATCTTCGACGACAACGCGGCCACGCTGAAACTGAGCTGGCTGACGGGGCATGAAGGCTGGGAGCGCGGTTTTTCGGCCGACACCGTCGGCAATGCAACCTCGAGCGCCGACCTCGTCGGCCACTTGAACCTGATCCACCCGAACCGGATCCAGGTGCTCGGCGAAGCCGAAATCGACTACTACCAGCGACAAACCGACGAAGACCGCTCGCGCCACATGGCCGAGCTGATCGCGCTCGAACCGCCGTTCCTCGTCGTCGCCGGCGGCGCCGCGGCGCCGCCCGAGCTCGTGCTGCGCTGCACGCGCTCGTCGACCCCGCTGTTCACCACGCCCATGTCGGCCGCCGCGGTGATCGACAGCCTGCGGCTCTACATGTCGCGCATCCTCGCGCCGCGCGCGACGCTGCACGGCGTGTTCATCGACATCCTCGGGATGGGCGTGCTGCTGACCGGCGATTCGGGCCTCGGCAAGAGCGAGCTCGGCCTCGAGCTGATCAGCCGCGGCCACGGCCTCGTCGCCGACGACGCGGTCGATTTCGTCCGACTTGGCCCCGATTTCGTCGAAGGGCGCTGCCCGCCGCTGCTGCAGAACCTGCTCGAAGTGCGTGGTCTGGGCCTGCTCGACATCAAGACGATCTTCGGCGAAACCGCCGTGCGGCGGAAAATGAAGCTGAAGCTGATCGTCCAGTTGGTTCGGCGCCCTGACGGCGAATTCCAGCGCCTGCCGCTCGAAAGCCAGACGGTCGACGTGCTCGGCCTGCCGATCAGCAAGGTCACGATCCAGGTCGCGGCCGGCCGCAACCTCGCGGTGCTCGTCGAGGCGGCCGTCCGGAACACGATCCTGCAGTTGCGCGGAATCGACACATTGCGCGATTTCATGGATCGGCAACGACTCGCGATGCAAGATCCCGACAGTCAGTTCCCCGGCAAACTGGTGTAACCGCACGCGCCGGCCACGCCACGCCGACGCGTCGAGCCGGTGCTATGATGAAACGTCAGGATTCTCTGCTTCCCATGCGCATCGTCCTCATCACCGGCATCTCCGGCTCAGGCAAGTCCGTCGCGCTGAACGCGCTCGAAGACGCAGGCTATTATTGCGTCGACAACCTGCCGCCGCACGTGCTCCCCGAACTCGCCCGCTACCTCGGCGAGGATGGCCAGCGCCGGCTCGCGGTCGCGATCGACGCGCGCTCGAGCGCGTCGCTCGACGAAATGCCCGGCCTGATCCGCGAGCTGTCGCGCGAGCACGACGTGCGCGTGCTGTTCCTCAACGCGAGCACCCAGGCGCTGATCCAGCGCTTCTCCGAGACGCGCCGCCGCCATCCGCTGTCCGGCTCGCTGTCGCACGATGCGGACGTCGGCCTGCTGTCGTCGCTCGAGGAAGCGATCGAGCGCGAGCGCGAGCTCGTCGCGCCGCTCGCCGAATTCGGCCACCAGATCGACACCAGCACGCTGCGCGCGAACGCGCTGCGTACTTGGGTCAAGCGCTTCATCGAGCAGAAGAACAACGACCTGATGGTGATGTTCGAATCGTTCGGCTTCAAGCGCGGCGTGCCGCTCGACGCCGACCTGATGTTCGACGTGCGCGCGCTGCCGAATCCGTACTACGACCACGAGTTGCGCCCGCTCACCGGGCTCGACCAGCCGGTCATCGCCTTTCTCGACGCACTGCCGATCGTCCACCAGATGATCGACGACATCCATGCGTTCCTGATGAAATGGCTGCCGCACTTCCGCGATGACAACCGCAGCTACCTGACCGTCGCCATCGGCTGCACGGGCGGCCAGCATCGGTCGGTGTTCATCGCGGAAACGCTCGCCGCGCGCCTTGCGCACGACGCGAACGTGATCGTGCGGCATCGTGACGCGCCACTGGATGTCGACGCGTCGTCGCGGCTCGTCTCCGAGGTCGACCGACCCTAGCGACGCCCGCCCCAACGCCCGCGCGCCATGTCCTCCCTATCGACCACCCTGATCGACCTGCCGCTGTTTCCGCTGCACACGGTGCTGTTCCCGGGGGGCCTGCTCCCGCTCAAGGTGTTCGAGGCGCGCTATCTCGACATGGCCCGCGCGTGCCTGCGCGACGATGCACCGTTCGGCGTGTGCCTGCTGAAGAGCGGGCCGGAAGTCGCGCAGGACGGCGCCGTGTCGGTGCCCGAGACCATCGGCTGCATGGCGCGCATCACCGAATGCGATACCGGTGAATTCGGCATGCTGTACCTGCAGGCGGTCGGTACGCAGCGTTTCGAGCTGTTGTCGTACCGCGTCGAAGGCAACGGGCTGCTGGTCGGCATCGCGGAGCCGCTGCCGGACGACATCCCGCTCGAAGGCGAGCAGGCGCTCGCGCAGTTCGGCTCGTGCGCCGAGGTGCTCGAGCGCATCATCGACGCGCTGAAGAAGTCCGATCCGCAGAAGATGCCGTTCGGCGAACCGTTCCGGCTCGACGATCCGAGCTGGGTATCGAACCGTCTCGCCGAACTGCTGCCGCTCGACCTGCGCGCGCGGCAGAAGCTGATGGAGTTTCCGGACGTCGGCGCGCGCATCGATGCCGTGCATCACGTGCTCGACCGGCACGGCTGGTTATAGCGAGCGCGGGACCTGTCGCTTTGCCTGAGTTATCCGGGAGAGGGCATCCAACGAGGGGCTTCCTTCCGGGCGAAAAGCCGGGCCGGCGAGTTCCGAATCGCCCCCGACGGCCCCTTCGCGCCAGCCAACCCAGGGCGACTTCCGTCCGCACGAAAAACCACGAGCGTCCGACGTTTCCCTGAAAGCGCGGCATGCGCCGCGCCCCTCCCCCTTCGTTACAGCAGCGGCCCGCTCAGCGCATCGAGCAGCTTGCGCACGGGCGCCGGCACGCCATACGCGTCGAGCCGGCTCAGCGGCACCCAGGCGGTGTCCGCGTCCCGCGCGCCGGAAGGCAGCCCGCCGCCGTCGGTCATGTCGCTCAGCCGCGGCTCGATCTCGAGCCGGAAATGCGTAAACGTGTGCGTGAGCGGCGCGAGCGGCACCGTGCCGCCGCCACCGAAGCCGCGTGCGAGTTCCGCGAGCGCGGCGTCGCCGTCCGCTTGCGGCAGGCTCCACAGGCCGCCCCAGATGCCGGTCGGCGGCCGCCGCTCGAGCAGCACCGCGTCACCGTCGCGCAGCACGAGCATCCAGGTCTTGCGGGTCGGCACGGCCTTCTTCGGCCGCGCGGCCGGCAGTTCGCGCTGGCGGCCCGTCGATTGCGCGACGCAGTCGCCCGCGAACGGGCAGCGCGCGCAATCGGGCTTGCCGCGCACGCACAGCGTCGCGCCGAGATCCATCAGGCCCTGCGTATACGCACTCACGTCGGCCGCGTTCGCGGCGTCGGGCAACAGCGATTCGGCGAGCGCCCACATGTCGTTCTCGACGCGCTTCTCGCCCGGAAAGCCTTCGACGCCGAACACCCGCGCCAGCACGCGCTTCACGTTGCCGTCGAGAATCGTCGCGCGCGCGCCGTACGCAAACGACGCGATCGCCGCGGCCGTCGAACGGCCGATGCCCGGCAATTCGGCCAGCGCGTCAGGCGTCGCCGGAAACGCACCGCCGTGCTCGGCGACGACGACCTGCGCGCAGCGATGCAGGTTGCGCGCGCGCGAGTAGTAGCCGAGCCCCGCCCAGAGCGCCATCACGTCGTCGGTCGGTGCGGCCGCGAGCGCGGCGACGTCGGGGTAGCGTTCGAGAAAGCGCGTGTAATACGGGATGACGGTCGATACCTGCGTCTGCTGCAGCATGATTTCCGACAGCCAGATCCGGTACGGATCACGGGTGTTCTGCCACGGCAGATCGTGGCGGCCATGCTCGCGCTGCCACGCGACCAGGCGCGTGGCGAACGTGCGATGCAGCGGCGTGACGGGGAACGGAGCGGGGGCGATGCGGGGCGGCTTCAAGTGATCTAATTGTGGAAAAAGGTTTCAACGCTGGCAGGTCGGGCAGAAATAGGTCGACCGCTGGCCCTGCACGATCTGGCGGATCGGCGTGTTGCATACGCGGCATGGCTGGCCCGCACGGTCGTAGACGAAGCAGTCGAGCTGGAAATAGCCGCTTTCGCCGTTGCTGCCGACGAAATCGCGCAACGTGCTGCCGCCTCGCTCGATCGCGTCGGCAAGCGTCGCGCGCACCGCGTCGGCCAAACGCTCGTAGCGCGGCAGCGACACCTTGCCGGCGGCCGTCGTCGGCCGGATGCCGGCGCGAAACAGGCTCTCCGACGCATAGATGTTGCCGACGCCGACGACCATGTCGCCCGCGAGCAGCGCCTGCTTGACCGACACGGTCCGGCCGCGCGTGCGCGCATGCAGCAGCGCGCCGGTGAACGCCGGCGAGAACGGCTCGACGCCGAGGCTCGCGAGGAGCGGATGCGCATGCACGTCGCCCGCTTCGCGCGGGTGCCACAGCACCGCGCCGAAGCGGCGCGGATCGCGGAACCGCAACACGAATTCGTCGAAGATCCAGTCGATGTGGTCATGCTTCGCGGCGACCGGCACGCCAGCCGCGGGCAGCACGCGCAGCGTGCCCGTCATGCCGAGGTGCACGATGAACCAGCCCGCGTCGACCTCGAACAGCAGATACTTGCCGCGACGCTCGACGGCGAGCACCTCGCGCGCGCGCAACTGCTCGGCGAGCCCGGCCGGCACGGGCCAGCGCAGCATCTCGGTACGGACGTCGACACGCTCGACGCGGCGGCCCGCGACAAAGGGCGCGATGCCCCGGCGCGTGACTTCGACTTCTGGCAACTCTGGCATGTTTTGCGGGTCTGAGACTGGATTCACGATCGTGCGTGTATTGTAGCGAGCGCGTTACAATCGGTTGAAACATCGAACGGATTTCCATGACCTTGCCCTCGAAGCTGCTTCAGAAGCGTCCCGCCGCCGTGCGCGGCGCGCGCGCCTTCCCGGTCCGCCGTGCACTCGGCGCCGCGCTGTTTGCCGCCTGGACCCTCACCGCCTTCCCGGCCCACGCGCAGGATCCGGCATCGGACGACGCGGAGTCGCAGGGCGCGTTCGAGCATGTGATGCCGGACGAGAAAAAGGATCTCCCCGGCGTTCCGCTGACGAGCCAGATCGTCTACCAGGTGCTCGCCGCCGAGGTCGCGCTGCAGCGTAACCAGCCCGCGCCGGCCTACCAGACCTACCTCGCGCTCGCCCGCGACACGCGCGATCCGCGCATGGCGCAGCGTGCGACCGAAATCGCGCTCGGCGCGCAGAGCCCGGCCGACGCGCTGTCAGCGGCGAACCTGTGGCGCCAGTACGCACCCGATTCGAATCGCGCGTCGCAGGTCGACGCCGCGCTGCTGGTGCTCGCCGGCAAGCCGGCCGACGCGCAGCCGATGCTCGCGCGCGAACTGGCACGGGCGACCGGCGAGACGCGCGGCCCGGCGATCCTCGCGCTGCAGGCGCTGCTCGTGCGCGGCTCCGACCGCGTCGGCGGCCTCGCGGTGCTGAAGGACATGCTGAAGAACGACCTGAACCGGCCCGAAGCGCAGCTCGCGATCGCACGCCAGCAGCTCGCGGTCGACGACAAGGACGGCGCTGCGCAGTCGCTGAAGCAGGCGCTGCAGCTCCGCCCCGACTACCTGCCGGCGGCCTTGATGCTGTCGCAGATGGGGCCGGCGGAACGCGCGGCGGGCATCACGTCGTTCGAGAAGTATGTTCAGCAGAATCCGAAGTCGCGCGATGCGCGGCTCGCGCTGTCGCAGCTCTATCTCGCCGACGATCGCCTCGACGACGCGCAGAAGCAGTTCGAGACGATGCGCAAGCTCGACGCGAAGGATCCGACGCCGCTGATGGCGCTCGCGCTGATCAAGATCCAGCAGAAGAAGCTCGACGAAGCGACCGGCTACCTGAAGCAGTATGTCCAGCTCGGCGACAAGCAGCCGAACCTCGACGTCGGCCAGGGCTACATCTACCTCGCGCAGATCGCGATCGACCAGAACAACGACGCGCAGGCGTCGCAGTGGCTCGACAAGGTCGACCAGACGAGCCAGCACTACCTGCCCGCGCAGATCACGCGCGCGCAGCTGCTGCAGAAACAGGGCAAGACCGACGAGGCGCGCAAGGTGCTCGACGACCTGCCGATCACGGATCCGCGCGATGCGGCCGTGGTCGCACGCACCGACGCGTCGATCCTGTTCACCGCGAAGCGTTACCCGGAAGCCGAGGCACGGCTCGGGCAGGCGGTCCAGGACTTCCCCGACGATCCCGACCTGCGCTACGACTACGCGATGGCGGCCGAAAAGACCGGCCACTACACGACGATGGAAAAGCAGCTGCGCGAGCTGATCCGCACGCAGCCCGACAATCCGCAGGCGTACAACGCACTCGGCTATTCGCTCGCCGATCGCAACCAGCGGCTCCCCGAAGCCAGCAAGCTGATCGACAAGGCGATGACGCTCGCACCGAACGACGCGTACATCATGGACAGCCTCGGCTGGGTGAAGTACCGGATGGGCGATACGGCCGGCGCGGCGAAGGTGCTGCGACGCGCGTACGAACTGCAGCCGAACGCCGAGATCGGCGCGCATCTCGGCGAAGTGCTGTGGAAGAGCGGCGCGCAGGACGATGCGCGTTCCGCATGGCGTGACGCACAGAAGCTCGAGCCGGACAACGACACGCTCGTGCAGACGCTGAAACGCCTCCAGATCAACGGTCTCTGATGCAGATATGCAGATGTTCCCGACGTTTTCCCTGTCCTTCCGCGCGCAGCGCACGCTGGCCGCAGCCGGCACGGCGCTCGTGCTCGCCGGCTGCGCGAGCACGCCGCCGTCGGCCAGCGCGCCAACCGGCGCGGCGCTGCAGACTACCGCCACGCACGCTTACCATGGCCGCTTCGCGGTGCGGTACGACGACCGTCTCGGCAATCCGCAGAACGTGTACGGCAACTTCGACTGGCAGGAGCACGGCGACGACGTGTCGCTCGAGCTGCGCAGCCCGCTCGGCCAGACGCTCGCGGTCGTGAAGTCGACGCCGCAGGCGGCATCGCTCGAATTGCCGAACCATCCGACGCAATATGCGCCGGACGTCGGCGACCTGATGCAGAAAACGCTCGGTTTCGAACTGCCGCTCGCGGGCCTGCGCTACTGGCTGCTGCCGACCGCCGCGCCCGCCACGCCCGCGCAGACGGTGCGCGATCCGGCCGACGGTACGCGCGTCAAGCAGATCCGCCAGGACGGCTGGACGATCGACTACCTTGCCTACGCGGATGCCCCGGCCACGGGCGTCAAACGCGTCAACCTCGTGCGCGCGACACCGCCGCTCGACATCAAGCTCGTGCTCGATCAGTGAGCACTGGCCCAGCCCAGACATACGCATGACCGATTCGACCCGCTCGCTGCGCAACTGCCTTGCGCCCGCGAAACTCAACCTGTTCCTGCACATCACCGGCCGCCGCCCGAACGGCTATCACGATCTGCAGAGCGTGTTCCAGTTGCTGAACTGGGGCGACACGCTGCACTTCACGCTCCGCGACGACGGCCGCGTCGCACGCGTCACCGACGTGCCCGGCGTGCCCGAGGAAAGCGATCTCGTCGTGCGCGCGGCCGACCTGCTGAAAGCGCATACGGGCACCGCGCACGGTGTCGACATCGAGATCGACAAGTGCCTGCCGATGGGGGCCGGCCTCGGCGGCGGCAGCTCCGACGCGGCGACGACGCTGCTCGCGCTGAACCGCCTGTGGCAACTCGACCTGCCGCGTGCCGAACTCCAGTCGCTTGCGGTAAAACTCGGCGCTGACGTCCCGTTTTTTATTTTTGGAAAAAATGCATTCGCAGAGGGTATCGGAGAAGAATTAGCTGAGGTACAATTGCCGACTCGCTGGTTCTTGGTTGTAACGCCCCGCGTTCACGTCCCAACCGCTGAAATATTTTCAGATGAGTTGTTGACAAGAGATTCGAAGCGCGTCACAATTACGGACTTTCTTGCACAGCAAAGCAGCGACGCGGGATGGCCAGATAGTTTCGGTCGGAACGATATGCAGCAAGTTGTGACAAGTAAGTACGCGGAAGTTGCGCAGGTGGTCAAATGGTTGTATGATGTGACCCCCGCGAGGATGACCGGCTCCGGAGCAAGCGTGTTTGCAGCGTTTCGCAGCAAGCATGAGGCAGAAGCGGCGCAAGCCAAGCTGCCCACCGGCTGGAACGGTGCAGTTGCCGAGAGCCTGAACGAGCATCCGCTCTTCGCTTTCGCGTCATGAAGTTTTACTTTGCCGAACGGCCTACACAAGTTCGGTGAAGTTATCAGTTAAGTGTAGGGGAGTCGCCAAGTTGGTCAAGGCACCGGATTTTGATTCCGGCATGCGAGGGTTCGAGTCCTTCCTCCCCTGCCAAAAATTTTCCCGCATTTCCCGCCTAAGCCCGAAGCAGGTGCACGATGAGCAGCCATGACGGCCTGATGGTTTTTACTGGCAACGCGAATCCCGCGCTCGCCCAGGAAGTCGTCAAGATCCTTGGAATTCCCCTCGGCAAAGCAATGGTCAGCCGTTTCTCCGACGGCGAGATCCAGGTCGAGATCCAGGAAAACGTGCGTGGCAAGGACGTCTTCGTCCTGCAATCCACGTGCGCACCGACGAACGACAACCTGATGGAACTGATGATCATGGTCGATGCGCTCAAGCGCGCATCCGCCGGCCGGATCACTGCAGCCATCCCCTACTTCGGTTACGCCCGTCAGGATCGCCGCCCGCGTTCGGCGCGTGTCGCGATCTCGGCGAAGGTCGTCGCGAACATGCTGGAAATCGCCGGCGTCGAGCGGATCATCACGATGGATCTGCACGCCGACCAGATTCAAGGCTTCTTCGACATCCCGGTCGACAACATCTACGCAACGCCGATCCTGCTGGGCGACCTGCGCAAGCAGAACTACCCGGATCTGCTCGTCGTGTCGCCGGACGTCGGCGGCGTGGTGCGTGCCCGGGCACTCGCGAAGCAGCTCAACTGCGATCTCGCGATCATCGACAAGCGTCGCCCGAAGGCGAACGTCTCCGAAGTGATGAACATCATCGGTGAAGTCGAAGGCCGCACCTGTGTGATCATGGACGACATGGTCGATACGGCAGGCACGCTCTGCAAGGCCGCACAGGTGCTGAAAGAGCGCGGCGCGAAGCAGGTCTTCGCCTACGCGACGCACCCGGTGCTGTCGGGTGGCGCAGGCGACCGCATCGCCGCCTCGGCACTCGACGAGCTGGTCGTCACCGACACGATCCCGCTGTCGGCCGAATCGCTCGGCTGCTCGAAGATCCGTGCACTGACGAGCGCGAGCCTGCTGGCCGAAACGTTCTCGCGGATCCGCCGCGGCGACTCGGTGATGTCGCTGTTCGCGGAATCCTGATCGCGAATCGACTGAACAAAGCATGCGCAGAAAGCGAAGCGGCAACGCTTCGCTTTTTGCACAATCGGACGGGATAGACGAAACCCCGTCCGTTTCATCGGGGGCCGCAATCTGACGGCCCCGTTTTACTGCCTGGTCGCGGGCAGCCATTGGAGAATCACATGAAAGTCGTCGCTTTCGAGCGCCAAGAGCAAGGTACGGGTGCGAGCCGCCGCCTGCGCAACGCTGGTAAGACCACGGGTATCGTTTACGGTGGCGAAGCAGCCCCGCAAAAGATCGAACTCGATCACAACGCCCTGTGGCACGCCCTGAAGAAGGAAGCTTTCCACTCGTCGATCCTCGACCTCGAAGTGGCTGGCCAGTCGCAACAGGTTCTGCTGCGCGACGTGCAATACCACCCGTTCAAGCAACTGGTGCTGCACGTGGACTTCCAACGCGTTGACGCGAAGAAGAAGCTGCACACGAAGGCTCCGCTGCACTTCCTGAACGCTGAAATCAGCCCGGCCGTGAAGCTGTCGAGCGCGATCGTTTCGCACGTCGCGACGGAAATCGAAATCGAGTGCCTGCCGGCTGACCTGCCGGAGTTCCTCGAAGTCGACCTGTCGAAGATCGAAGCCGGTCAATCGCTGCACGCGAAGGACATCACGCTGCCGAAGGGTGTCACGCTGGTCGCGCACATCGACGCGGAAAACCCGGTTGTCGCATCGGCGACGGTCCCGGCTGGTGCCGTGTCGGACGCAGCAGAAGGCGAAACGCCGGCTGCCTGAGCGGGCTGCCCACGCGCCCCATCGATCCGTTTCTCGAAACGGTCGACGCAACCCGCCGCGGCTTGCCCGGCGGGTTTTTCTTTTTCTGCGCCCAGGCGGCCGTTGCCGCCTTCGAAACGTCATGATCAAACTGATCGTCGGCCTCGGCAATCCCGGGGCGGAATACACCGCGACGCGCCACAACGCCGGCTTCTGGCTGATCGACCAGCTCGCCCGCGAAGCCGGCACGACGCTGCGCGACGAGCGCCGCTTCCATGGCTTCTACGCGAAAGCGCGCCTGCACGGCGAAGAAGTCCACCTGCTCGAGCCGCAAACCTACATGAACCGCTCCGGCCAGTCGGTCGTCGCGCTCGCGCAATTCTTCAAGATCCTGCCCGACCAGATCCTCGTCGCGCACGACGAGCTCGACCTGCCGCCCGGCACCGTGAAGCTGAAGCTCGGCGGCGGCAGCGGCGGCCACAACGGCCTGAAGGACATCACCGCCCACCTGTCGTCGCAGCAGTACTGGCGGCTGCGGATCGGCATCGGCCATCCGCGCGACCTGATTCCGGAAAGCGCGCGCGCCGGCGCGAAGCCCGACGTCGCGAACTTCGTGCTGAAGCCGCCGCGCCGCGAGGAACAGGACGTGATCGACGCGTCGATCGAACGCGCGCTCGCCGTGATGCCGATGGTCGTCAAGGGCGAACTCGACCGCGCGACGATGCAGCTGCATCGCAACTGACCGCATCGCACCGCTCCGGTGCATCGAGCCGTCCGGCGCCGCCGGGCGGCCCCGCCCGCCCCGCCCTGCGCGCACATGCGGTAATCTGGTCGCTTTGCCCGACAGGAGCCAAGCGGTGAGCCGTTACTGGAGCGACATCGTTCAGCAACTCGTGCCTTACGTGCCGGGCGAGCAGCCCGCGCTCGCACACCCCGTCAAGCTGAACACCAACGAGAATCCCTATCCGCCGTCGCCGCGCGTCGTCGCGGCAATCGCACGCGAACTCGGCGAGACCGGCGACACGCTGCGCCGCTATCCCGACCCGGTTGCGCGCGCGCTGCGCGAAACGGTCGCGGCCCATCACCGCATCAAGCCCGAGCAGGTGTTCGTCGGCAACGGCTCCGACGAGGTGCTCGCGCACACGTTCCAGGCGCTGCTCAAGCACGACCGGCCGCTGCGCTTTCCCGACATCACGTACAGCTTCTACCCGACCTATGCGCGCCTGTACGGCGTCCAGACGTCGATCGTGCCGCTCGCGGACGACTTTTCGATCCGTGTCGACGACTATCTCGACGACGCCGGCGGCGTGCTGTTTCCGAACCCGAACGCACCGACCGGGCGCGCGCTACCGCTCGCTGACGTCGAGCGGATCGCAGCAGCGAATCCGTCGTCGGTCGTCGTGATCGACGAAGCGTATGTCGACTTCGGCGCGCAGTCCGCGATGACGCTGATCGACCGCTACCCGAACCTGCTCGTCGTCCACACGACGTCGAAGGCGCGCTCGCTCGCGGGCATGCGCGTCGGCTTCGCGTTCGGCGATGCCGCGCTGATCGACGCGCTGAACCGCGTGAAGGACAGCTTCAACTCGTACCCGCTCGACCGGCTCGCGCAAGTTGCCGCGCAGGCCGCCTATGAAGACACCGACTATTTCAATGCAACCTGCCGGCGCGTGATCGACAGCCGGACACGTCTGACGCATGCGCTCGACGCGCTCGGCTTCGACATCGTGCCGTCGGCCGCGAATTTCGTGTTCGCGCGCCATCCTGCGCACGACGCGGGTGCGATTGCGGCGAAACTGAAGGAACGGGAGATTTTCG
The DNA here is from genome assembly GCF_002223205.1 of Burkholderia sp. AU27893. Lineage (NCBI taxonomy): Bacteria > Pseudomonadati > Pseudomonadota > Betaproteobacteria > Burkholderiales > Burkholderiaceae > Burkholderia > Burkholderia sp. AU27893. The sequence goes on from NZ_NKFD01000002.1 coordinate 641,719, forward strand.
TACGGCACTTCCGGCTGCCGCGGATCGACCAGCACCTGCGCATCACCGTCGGCACCGACGCCGAATGCGATGCGCTCGTCGCGGCGTTGCGCGAGCTGCTGGCCTAAAACGGAAGAACCGGCGCCGGGCGGCGCCGATCCGGATGCGTGACGGGCGTGCCGAAGGACTCGAGCGCGCGCGTCACCGCGGGGTCACGACGCGTCGTCGCCCTTTTCGGCCGTCAACGCGTGATACTTCTCCATCAATTGCGCGTGCGATTCGTCATGCTGCGGATCGCGCGGAATGCATTCGACCGGACACACCTGCTGGCACTGCGGTTCGTCGAAATGGCCGACGCACTCGGTGCACTTGTTCGGGTCGATCACGTAGATGTCCGGGCCCATCGAAATCGCGCCGTTCGGGCACTCGGGCTCGCACACGTCGCAATTGATGCACTCGTCGGTAATCATCAAAGCCATACTGATCTCACTTCTTCAGGCCGACGGCCGGCTTCGCAACGAAACCGGCCGGCGCCGCATCACGCGGCAGGGCCTCCGATCGCAGCGACTTTCTCGGTCAGCCACTTCTCGACGGACGGGAATACGAACTTGCTGACATCGCCGCCCAACTGCGCGATTTCGCGCACGATCGTCCCCGAGATGAACTGGTACTGATCGGACGGCGTCATGAACATCGTCTCGACGTCGGGCAGCAGGTAGCGGTTCATCCCCGCCATCTGGAACTCATATTCGAAATCGGACACGGCGCGCAGGCCGCGCACGATCACGCGCGCATTGTTGGTGCGGACGAAATCCTTCAGGAGGCCGGTGAAACTCATCACCTTCACGTTCGGATAATGGCCGAGCACCTCGTTCGCAATCGTCAGACGTTCTTCGAGCGAGAAGAACGGCTTTTTCGCGCGGCTGTCGGCCACACCGACCACCAGCGTATCAAAAATGCTCGACGCACGCCGCACGAGGTCTTCGTGCCCGCGCGTCAGCGGATCGAACGTACCGGGATACACGGCGACTACCATGTCGCTCCTCCTGTCATCACGCAAACGGGATGGCAGCCGTGCGATGCACACGCCGCTGCCGAGATGGGCTTGCGTCGCCTTTGCGGCGCGCCGCCTCGTATGGAACGCGCATTATTCATCATTTTCGCGCCGCAGCAAATGATAGTGAACCGCACCGGCCTTGCCGTGCTTCACGACCTCCCAGCCGGCGAGTGCGTCGTGCGCGGCGGGATCGAGCTCGGCCCCCGTCTCGACGTACAGCGCACCGCCCGCCGCGACGAGCGGCGCCGCCAGCGCAATCGCGCGCTCGAGCACGGCCAGATCGTCGAACGGCGGATCGAGGAACACGACATCGAACGCGCCCGGCGTGAGCCCGGCCGCGAGCCGCAGCGCGTCCGCCTCCGCGACCTCGACCGCACGTGCACCGAGCTTGTCCTTGATCGCACGCAGCTGCTGCGCCGCGCGCGGATGGCGCTCGACCATCACGACGCTCGCCGCGCCGCGCGACGCCGCCTCGAAACCGAGCGCACCGGTGCCGGCGAACAGGTCGAGGCAACGCCGGCCTTCGAGATCCTGGCCAAGCCAGTTGAACAGCGTCTCGCGTACGCGATCGGGGGTCGGCCGCAGGCCGTCCAGATCGAGCACCGCGAGCGGCGTGCGTTTCCAGTCACCGCCGATGATGCGGATCGTGTGCGGCTTGCCGCGGCCAGAAGGGGCCGCCGGGCGGCCGGGAGAGGAACGGGACATACGGAATATCGACGACGGAGGGACCGGGCGCGCGCGCGGGCGCACCGCTAAACAGGCGCACGTTACCACAGCGGCGATGCGCGCTGGCGCGAGCGCCACGCCGCACTGATAAAATGCATGGTTTCGGCCGCCGTGCGCCGCGCCCGCGCGAACGCAGAACGGCCCGTCCGGTGCCCGCCCCTGGCGGCGGCCGCCCTCTTCCCGACGTCAGACCATGTTCAGCTTCTTCAAACGATTCAAGAAAACGCAGGAGCCCGATCCGGCGGAGTCGCAATCGGCCGACGCGCAGCAAACGGACGAACCGTCCGATGCGCCCGCGGTCGAGGCCCCGCCCGCGGCCGACGTGCCGCAAGCGCCCGCGCAACCGGCCGCGCCGGCCGTCGTGATGACGGTCACGCCGACCAACGACGGCCGCGACGAAGTCGTCGAGACGGTCGAAATCGTCCCGCCGCCGCTGCAGGACGCCACCGCGAAGAAATCGTGGCTCGCGCGCCTGAAAACGGGGCTCGCCAAGACGGGCTCGAGCATCACCGGCGTGTTCGTCAACACGAAGATCGACGAGGATCTGTACGAGGAGCTCGAAACCGCGCTGCTGATGTCCGACGCGGGCGTCGACGCGACCGAGTACCTGCTCGGCGCGCTGCGCGAAAAGGTGCGTGCGGGCCGCCTGACCGACCCGCAACAGGTGAAGGCCGCGCTGCACGACCTGCTCGTCGAGCTGCTGACGCCGCTCGAGAAATCGCTGATGCTCGGCCGCGCGCAGCCGCTCGTGATGATGATCGCCGGCGTGAACGGTGCGGGCAAGACGACCAGCATCGGCAAGCTCGCGAAGCACCTGCAGAGTTTCGACCAGTCGGTGCTGCTGGCCGCGGGCGACACGTTCCGCGCGGCCGCGCGCGAACAGCTGGCGGTCTGGGGCGAGCGCAACAACGTGACGGTCGTGCAGCAGGAAAGCGGCGATCCGGCCGCGGTGATCTTCGACGCGGTCAGCGCCGCGCGCGCGCGCAAGATCGACGTGATGATGGCCGACACGGCCGGCCGCCTGCCGACGCAGCTCCACCTGATGGAAGAGCTGAAGAAGGTGAAACGCGTGATCTCGAAGGCGCACGACGGCGCGCCGCATGAAGTGCTGCTGGTGATCGACGCTAACACCGGCCAGAACGCGCTCACGCAGGTGAAGGCATTCGACGACGCGCTCGGCCTCACCGGCCTCATCGTCACGAAGCTCGACGGCACCGCGAAGGGCGGGATTCTCGCCGCGATCGCGCGGCAGCGCCCGGTGCCGGTCTACTTCATCGGCGTCGGCGAGAAGGTCGAGGACCTGCAGCCGTTCAGCGCGGTCGAATTCGCGGACGCGCTGCTCGGCTGAACACCGCGGGCACGCATCGCACAGGGCGCCTTCGGGCGCCCTTTTTTCATGCGCGCCCGGTCATGCACGGCCCGGGCACGCCGCGCTCATTCGGCGTCGGGCTGCGCGCCGGGCTCGGCGGCCTTGAACGCATCGAGCGTCGACGCATGGTCGACGATCCGCTGGATCGTCGGATAGCGCGTCGTATCGATCGAGAAGCGGTTCGCATTGAACACCTGCGGCACGAGGCACACGTCGGCAAGCGTCGGCGTGTCGCCGAAGCACAGCTTGCCGGTGCGCGGATCGCTCGCGAGACGCGTCTCGAGCGTCTCGAAGCCCGCCTCGATCCAGTGCCGGTACCACGCGTTCTTCGCCTCCTCGGGCACCTGCAGCGTATGCTTCAGGTACTTCAGCACGCGCAGGTTGTTGAGCGGATGGATTTCGCACGCGATCTGCAGCGCGACCGCGCGCACATACGCGCGATCGACAGGCTGCTTCGGCAGCAGCGCCGGCTCCGGATGGGTTTCCTCGAGATACTCGATGATCGCGAGCGACTGCTGCAGCGTCGCGTCGCCGTCGGTCAGCGTCGGGACGACCGCATCCGGATTCAGCGCGCGGTATGCGTCCTTCAGTTGCTCGCCGCCGTCGCGCAGCATGTGCACGGGGACATAGTCGAACGGCAGCTGCTTCAGGTTCAGGGCGATCCGCACGCGGTACGACGCGGAACTGCGGAAATAGCTGTAAAGCTTCATGGGATGTCTCTCGTAGTCGTATTCGGCCGGCGACGGCACGGGCGCGGCGCAGCCGGCGCGCACCGCCGGGAATCAGAGTGTAGCGCGCCGCGCCGAGCGGCCTCGCCTGAAGGCAGCCGCACCCGTGCGATACTCGGGGCATTCCTCACCGCTCACAGCGCGGCCCGATGCCGGCCGCCCGCCCCACGCCCCGATGACCGCTTCCCACGATCCCGCCGCCGTTCCGTTCCCGTGCGCCCGCTTCATCAAGGAAATCGGCCGCGGCCCGCACGGCGCACGCGCGCTGTCCGCCGAGGACACGTTCGAGCTCTATCGCGCGATGCTCGACACGCGCGTGTCGGACGTCGAACTCGGCGCGATCCTGATCGCCTATCGGCTGAAAGGCGAATCCGCCGACGAGCTGGCCGCGATGCTCGCCGCCGCGCAGGCGTCGTTCGAGCCGGTGCACGTGCAGGATGCCGCGTTCCGACCCGTGTCGATCCCGAGCTACAACGGCGCGCGCAAGCAGCCGAACCTCGTGCCGCTGCTCGCGCTGCTGCTCGCGCGCGAAGGCGTGCCGGTGCTCGTGCACGGCGTCGAGCAGGATCCGGGCCGCGTGACGAGCGCCGAGATCTTCTCGGCGTTGTCGCTCGCACCGTCGGCTTCGCACGATGCCATCGAGGACATGCTCGCCGAGCGCCGCGTCGCGTTCGCGTCGATCGAGGTGCTGGCGCCGCGCATCGCACGCCTGCTGTCGATGCGCAGCGTGCTCGGCGTGCGCAACTCGACGCACACGCTCGTGAAGATCCTGCAGCCGTTCGCGCCGGCCGGCCTGCGGCTCGTCAACTACACGCACCCGCCGTACCGCGACAGCCTGGCGCAATTGTTCCGCGACCATCCGGATGCCGCGCTCGGCGGCGCGCTGCTGGCACGTGGCACCGAGGGCGAAGCCGTTGCCGACACGCGGCGCCAGGTGCAGGTCGACTGGCTGCACGACGGCGCGTGCGACACGCTGATCGAGGCCGAACGCTCGTCGACCGATGCGCCCCCGGTTCCCCTGCCCGAATCGCGCGACGCGGCCACGACGGCCGCATGGACCGACGCCGTATTGCGCGGCGAAGTGCCGGTGCCCGACACGGTCGCCCGACAGGTCGCGACGATCGTGCAGATCGCCCGCATCGCACGCTGACGGCACGCTCGCGAACCGGCCCCGCTTGCGGGGCATTTGACACGCGAGCGCATCCTGGCATAGAGTTGCCGTCATGCGTTCCTTTCCGAACACCCTCCGAATTACCTCCGGCCGCCTAGCGCGGCCGCTATCGCTACGACTAGCCTAAGGCTTTCGTAGCGCCGTGTGCTGTCCGCACGGTCCCTCCCAGCAGTTCCTCGCCGTACCCCTCTCGTAGTTTTTACAACCCGAAGTCGTCAGCATTCGTCCGTCTATCCGTCGGCCGACTCGCGAAGATCATCCGCATCCGCAGCGCGTTCACGTGCCGCGGAGCGAGGCAGCGCCAACCGTCGCCCATGCCGCCCGTCTTCGCTCGCGACTTGAGACCCGAGGTCCAGAAGATGCAGCGCAATCCGCAAGACAAGTACCGTCCGTTCGAGCCCGTCCGCCTCAATGGCCGCAAATGGCCGTCGCGCACCATCGAGCGCGCGCCCGTCTGGATGAGCACCGACCTGCGCGACGGCAACCAGTCGCTGATCGAGCCGATGAGCATCGAGCAGAAGCTCGAATTCTTCGAGATGCTGGTCGCGATCGGATTCAAGGAGATCGAAGTCGGTTTTCCGTCGGCGTCGCAAACCGACTTCGATTTCGTCCGCAAGCTGATCGACGACAAGCGGATTCCCGACGACGTGACGATCGAAGTGCTCGTGCAGGCGCGCGAGGACCTGATCGCCCGCACGTTCGACGCGCTCGAAGGCGTGCCGCGCGCGATCGTGCACCTGTATAACGCGGTGTGCCCGTCGTTCCGCCGCATCGTGTTCGGGATGTCGAAGGCCGACGTGAAGGCGCTCGCGATCGACGGCACGCGCATCATCAAGGAGCACGCCGCCGCGCGCCCCGACACGCAATGGACGTTCCAGTACTCGCCGGAAACCTTCAGCATGACCGAGCTGACGTTCGCGCGCGAGATCTGCGACGCGGTCGCGCAGACCTGGCGGCCGACCCGCGATCACAAGATGATCGTCAACCTGCCGGCCACCGTCGAAGCCGCGAGCCCGAACGTGTTCGCCGACCAGATCGAGTGGATGGACCGCAACCTCGCGTACCGCGACAGCATCGTGTTGTCCGTGCATCCGCACAACGATCGCGGCACCGCGGTCGCGGCGGCCGAACTCGCGCTGCTCGCGGGTGCCGACCGCATCGAGGGCTGCCTGTTCGGCAATGGCGAACGCACCGGCAACGTCGATCTCGTCACGCTCGCGCTGAATCTCTACACGCAGGGCATCGATCCGGGTCTCGATTTCTCCGACATCGATGCGGTGCGCCGCGTCGTCGAACGCTGCAACCAGATTCCCGTGCATCCGCGCCACCCGTACGCGGGCGACCTCGTGTTCACCGCGTTCTCGGGCTCGCACCAGGACGCGATCCGCAAGGGCTTCGCGCAGCAGCGCCCCGACGCGGCCTGGGAAGTGCCGTACCTGCCGATCGACCCGGCCGACCTCGGCCGCAGCTATGACGCGGTGATCCGCGTGAACAGCCAGTCCGGCAAGGGCGGCGCGACGTTCCTGCTCGAACGCGGGATAGGCTTCACGCCGACACGCCGCGTGCAGATCGAATTCAGCCATGCGGTGCAGACGCTCGCCGACGCGTCCGGCGAGGAAGTGACGGGCGACGCGATCTGCGCGCTGTTCGCGCGCGAATTCTTCGACACCGACGGGCCGGCCGCGCGACACGGCAACGGCGCGCGCTGGCAAAACCGCGAGATCGCGGCAGCGCCCGCGGCGGATACGACGCCCGACGAGGCCGTGCGACGTTTGGCCGCGGCATTCGCGGCGGCCGCCGGCGCGGCGATCGACGTCGCGTCGTGCGAACACGCCCGCACGACGGACGGACGAATCGCGGTATCGGTCGGCTGCCGGGTCGGCGATGCGCCGCTGCGGCACGGCGTCGGCCTGCACGCCGATGCGGCGAGCGCCGCGCTCGACGCGGTGGTCAGCGCGATCAACCGCTCGGCCTGGCACTGCGCGGATCGCCGCGCGGCGGCCTGAGCGGCGGGTTCCGTTTCAGGGTTCAAACGTCAGCGAGCGGGGCGTGACCGCCCGTGCGCCGCGCGATCCGCGCCGCACGAGGCAACAAAAAGCGGCTCAGAAGGCCGCTTCGGTCGGGACATGAAAAGGAGCGCCACGCGCGCTCATGTCTCGGTCGCGCACCGTGTCGCCTGCCACGCGAACAGGCTCCAGCGGCCCTGTTCGTGGGTGTGGACGGAGGTATAGGCAATCGGGAAGACCAGGCCGCCGTTGTTCGTTTCCATCTCGATCAACGCGCGCCCGGTGACGACGCAGGTTTCATCGCCGACGGGCAGCACGTCCTGCGACTGGATTTCGATCTGGCGATAGCGGCGGCGGCCGGCGACGATGGCGTCGATGAACTGCTGCTTGGTTTCGCGTTTGCCGTTGGTATGGACGAAGAACACCTTGTCCGACAAAAGCGTGTCGAGCGCCTCGCCGTCCCCGTCCACCATCGCCCGGAACCGATCGCGCTCGAGCGCGCGGATCGCATCGACCACCTTCGCCATCGCCTGACTCCTCGGCAACGCGCACGCCGTGCGCGGGCGTGCGGATCAGAAGTTGTACTGCAAGTAGAACTGGTGGAAATTTATACCAGGATTCGGCTCTTTGATACCCGCGTTAGACACATGTTCAAAACGGTAGCCGACCTGATACTGTTGCCGTTGGCCGAACTGCACGCCCACCCCCGCCGTCGGCGCGAACTGGAACGCGGTCCCCAACGAGAAGTGATCCGAGATCGTCGGGTGCGTCAGCAGCCTCACGCCGCCGCCGGCCTCGATGAACGGGCGGATCTCCCCGGCGCTCTTGATGAAGCGGAACATCGGCGTCACGCCGAATTCACCGATGCTGCTATGGACGTTGCCGCCCGTGTGCCAGTAGCCGGCATGCCCTTCGACGACGAACGCGAAGTGCCAGCCGCCGATTTCCCACCAGTTCCAGCCCGGATCCCACACCACGCCGAGATCGGCCTTGTCGACCCCGCGGCGATCCGAAAAACCGCCGCCCGCCTGAATCCCCCATCGATCCGCGCATGCCGCACCCGATCCGCCCAGAAGGGACGCCGCCAGCATCGCATGCAGCGCCAGCCGGCTGCGGGGCCGGCGATTCTTCTTATTGTTCATCTGTCACTCCAACTTTGTGGGTTGAATGGAGCCAGCCGCTTCGGCCGGCTCAAGCGAACTGAATGGTATGGTAAAGGACTTTTCGGATCGGCATCACAAAGCGAAATGGCTTGCTTCCGAAACGACAAAAATCGAAATCGTCTACCGTTTACCATCAGAAACAACGGCTTACGGAACTTCGCTTCGCGACCTGTGTCGCAGAATAGACTATCGACTCGACTTGCTCGATAGAAAAAGCGGGAACTCCGATGCCCACGCTTGCTCTAAGGAATTAGCACTCGGTTTCCGGGAGTGCTAAGATGGCTCCCGGAATCTCATCCGAGACCGGGGGTTTGTCCCTGATTCCAAAGGAGTTTTTTAGTGAGCAACGCCCTGACCCTCCCGAACACCCTGAGCCCCACGCCGGCCAAGGCCGCATCGGCAGGCTCGCTGGCGCTCGCAGCCCAATCGATGTTGCCGGGCCAGCTTGGCAACATCGACGCGTATATCCAGGCCGTCAATCGCATTCCGCTGCTGACGCCGGAAGAGGAACGCCAGTACGCGACCGAATTCCGCGAAGGCAACAACCTCGACTCGGCACGCCGCCTCGTGCTGTCGCACCTGCGGCTCGTCGTGTCGATCTCGCGCAACTATCTCGGCTACGGCCTCCCGCACGGCGACCTGATCCAGGAAGGCAACATCGGCCTGATGAAGGCGGTGAAGCGCTTCGACCCGGCGCAAAACGTGCGTCTGGTGTCGTACGCGATCCACTGGATCAAGGCCGAGATTCACGAGTACATCCTGCGCAACTGGCGCACGGTGAAGGTCGCGACGACGAAGGCGCAGCGCAAGCTGTTCTTCAACCTGCGCAGCCACAAGAAGGGCTTGCAGGCAATGACGCCCGAGGAAATCGACGGCCTCGCGAAGGAACTCAACGTCAAGCGCGAAGACGTGACCGAAATGGAAACGCGCCTGTCGGGCGGCGACATCGCGCTCGAAGGGCAGGTCGAGGACGGCGAGGAATCGTACGCGCCGATCGCCTACCTGGCCGACTCGCACAACGAACCGACCGCCGTGCTGGCCGCGCGTCAGCGCGACACGCTGCAGACGGACGGCATCGCGCAGGCACTCGGCGCACTCGACGCGCGCAGCCGCCGCATCATCGAGGCGCGCTGGCTGCACGTCGACGACGACGGCTCGGGCGGCTCGACGCTGCACGATCTCGCTGCCGAGTTCGGTGTGTCGGCAGAGCGCATCCGCCAGATCGAGGCGAGCGCGATGAAAAAGATGCGCACCGCCCTCGCCGAATACGCGTAAATCGCTGCGATTTAGAGCGCTTCATCAAAAACCGCTGCCCGACCGGCAGCGGTTTTTTTTCGCCCTTTTCCCCCTGCTTTTCATTCGCCGCTTCGTTCGTTTCTCGGCGCGTTTCAGTGCGGATTAATTGACCTGATTCGTCAGGTAATAGGCCGTTTGGCGCCCCCTTCCGCATAACCTTGATCTGCCTCAAGTTTCGGCCCGGGTTTCGCGACGGTCTGCCGCAGCGCAGCACTCGGCATCGGAAAGCCGTGCTTTTAAAATTGGCATGTCAGGCGCAAAAGGATTAAAACAGCTTCACGGCCGTCATAAATCCGACGTAAAGTCGCCCCAAATCAGACTTAAATCGATTCAGGATAATTACCTTGATCTCGATCAATAAAGAGCCTGCGCCGCCTCCCGCGCGGCCGGCCGGTACGATCGGCTGGCGCGCGCGCATCGCCGCGTGGGCTCGCGGACCGACCCTCGCCCGCGACATCACCCTGGTGCTGATCGTCAAGCTGATCCTCCTGATGTCGCTCAAATACGCATTCTTCAATCATCCGCAGGCCAAGCACATGTCGTTGCCGCCTGCCGCTGTCGCCGAGAAGCTGCTCTCGGTACCGGCGCCTGCATCTACCGAGGGAGACCACCATGATAAGTAGTGAAGTCGTCGATCTGTCACGTCTGCAGTTCGGCATCACGGCGCTCTACCACTTCCTGTTCGTGCCGCTGACGCTCGGCCTGTCCTGGCTGCTCGTCATCATGGAAGCGGTGTACGTGATGACCGGCAAACAGGTCTACAAGGACATGACCCAGTTCTGGGGCAAGCTGTTCGGGATCAACTTCGCGATGGGCGTGACGACCGGCATCACGCTCGAATTCCAGTTCGGCACGAACTGGTCGTACTACTCGCACTATGTCGGCGACATCTTCGGCGTACCGCTCGCGGTAGAAGGCCTGATGGCGTTCTTCCTCGAATCGACGTTCGTCGGCCTGTTCTTCTTCGGCTGGAACCGCCTGTCGAAGGTCAAGCACCTGATGGTCACGTTCCTCGTCGCGCTCGGCTCGAACCTGTCCGCGCTGTGGATCCTCGTCGCGAACGGCTGGATGAACAACCCGGTCGGCGCCGAGTTCAACTACCAGACGATGCGCATGGAGATGACGAGCCTGTTCGACGTGCTGTTCAACCCGGTCGCGCAGGTGAAGTTCGTGCACACGGTGTCGGCCGGCTATGTGTCGGCGGCGATGTTCGTGCTCGGCGTGTCGTCGTGGTACCTGCTGAAGAAACGCGACATCGACTTCGCGCTGCGCTCGTTCGCGGTCGCGGCCGGCTTCGGCCTCGCGGCAACGCTCTGCGTGATCGTGCTCGGCGACGAATCGGGCTATACGACCGGCGAAGTGCAGAAGATGAAGCTCGCCGCGATCGAATCCGAATGGGAAACGCAGCCGGCACCCGCATCGTTCACGCTGATCGGCATCCCGAACCAGGAAGAACAGCGCACCGACTATGCGATCAAGATCCCGTACGCGCTCGGCCTGATCGCGACGCGCTCGATCGACGAACCGGTGATCGGCCTGCGCGAGCTCGCGAAGCACAGCGAGGAGCACATCCAGAGCGGGATGGTCGCGTACGGCGCGCTGCAGAAGATCAAGCAGGGCGATACGAGCGACGCGACCCGCGCGCTGTTCGACCAGCACAAGCAGTATCTCGGCTACGGGCTGATGCTCAAGCAGTTCACGCCGAACGTGGTCGACGCGACGCCCGAGCAGATCAAGGCCGCCGCGAAGAAGACGATCCCGCCGGTCGCGCCCGTGTTCTTCTCGTTCCGGATCATGGTGGCCCTCGGCTTCCTGTTCGTCGCGACGTTCATCGCCGCGTTCTGGTTCTGCGCGCGCCGCGAACTGCTGCAGGACAACCGCCGCTGGTTCCTCCGCTATGCGGTGTGGGCGATCCCGCTGCCGTGGATCGCGATCGAATTCGGCTGGATCGTCGCCGAGCTCGGCCGCCAGCCGTGGACGATCGCCGGCGTGCTGCCGACGCACCTGTCCGCGTCGAGCCTGCAGCCGAGCGACCTGTACCTGAGTCTCGCGGGCTTCATCCTGTTCTATACCGCGCTGTTCGTCATCGAGATCAAGCTGATGTTCAAGTACGCGCGCCTCGGCCCGTCGTCGCTGCATACCGGCCGCTATCACCACGAAATCGCGGCCGCCAGCGAGCGCGCCCCGGCGTGAGCACGCACCTGAAACGGAACAAGGAATCGCTATGGACTATGCAACTCTCAAGCTGATCTGGTGGCTGCTCGTCGGCGTGCTGCTGATCGGCTTCGCCGTCACCGACGGCTTCGACATGGGCGCGACCGCGCTGCTGCCGTTCCTCGGCAAGACCGACGAGGAACGCCGCATCATCGTCAACACCGTCGGCGCGACGTGGGAAGGCAACCAGGTGTGGCTGATCACGGCCGGCGGCGCGATGTTCGCGGCCTGGCCGCTCGTCTACGCGGCGTCGTTCTCCGGCTTCTACTTCGCGATGCTGCTCGTGCTGTTCGCGTTGTTCTTCCGGCCGGTGGGCTTCGACTACCGCAGCAAGCGGCCCGACCCGCGCTGGCGCGCAGGCTGGGACTGGGGCCTGTTCGCCGGCGGCTTCGTGCCGGCGCTCGTGTTCGGCGTCGCGTTCGGCAACCTGCTGCAAGGCGTGCCGTTCAAGTTCGACAGCGACCTGCGCGTGACCTACTACGGCGGCTTCTGGGCGCTGCTGAACCCGTTCGCGCTGCTGTGCGGGCTCGTCAGCCTGACGATGCTCGTCGCGCACGGTGCGGCCTTCATCAAGATGAAGACGGACGGCGTGATCGCGCGCCGTGCGTCGGTCGCGCTGCGCGTGGCGTCGTTCCTCGCGGTCGTGCTGTTCGTGCTGGCCGGCGTGCTGGTCGCGTCGACCATCGGCGGCTTCCACATCACGCACGCCGCACCGACCGACACCGTCGCGAACCCGCTGCTCAAGGACGTCGCCGCCGGCTCGGGCCTGTGGCTCGCGAACTACGGCGAATTCCCGTGGATGATCGCGGCGCCCGTCGTCGCGATCGCGGGTGGCCTGGTCGCGCTGCTGCTCGCCGGTTCGAAGCAGGAAAAGACGGTGTTCTTCTGCACCGGCCTGATGATCGCCGGCGTGATCCTGACCGCCGGCTTCTCGATGTTCCCGTTCATCATGCCGTCGTCGCTCGACCCGCGCAGCAGCCTGACCGTGTGGGATTCGACGTCGAGCCACATGACGCTGCAGGTGATGCTGTTCGCGGTGATCGTGTTCCTGCCGATCGTCCTGCTCTACACGGGCTGGGTGTATCGCGTGATGCGCGGCAAGGTCACGCGCGAGGTGCTCGAAGAGAACAAGCATTCGATGTATTGATGCTTTGAACCGGGTCGGGGCGCGCACGCGCCCTCGCCCACCGTTTCGCAAGGAGTCGGATCATGTGGTATTTCAGCTGGATTCTCGGTATCGGCGTCGCGCTGTCGTTCGGCATCGTCAATGCGATGTGGCTCGAAGCGCGGCAGAAGACGCAGGAAGCACGCGTTCGCCACGACTGACGCGCGCGCGGCCGATCGCGCCGCCGCCGTCCCGAAGGAACCTCGCCTCGCGCGAGGCTTTTTTTCGTCCTGCCGGCTGGACATGCCCGCCCGAGCGATGCCAATTTAGCGCCAGATGGATACCACTTGAATACCAATAAAAGGTTTCATAAGATCTTTGGACACGGCCGCTGACAGGCCGAATCCTTCCGGGTGGGGGAGACATGCGAATCCCGTATGTGGCGCGCGCTGGCGCGCCGTCTCGTCGTCGGCGCGGGGCGGCCGGTCGTGCATCGTCGGCGAGTGCTGCCGTCATCGGCCGTGCAGGTCGCGCGCGCGCCTTTGCCGATGGGCACGTCGTCACGGCATCACCATCAGCAGCAGCCGCTGTCGTGCGCCGCCGATGAAGACGCGCACCCGCCCGCGCCGATCCGACCGGCACGCCTGCCCGCCACCCGTTCCGTAACGCACGCGCCCGCGTGCCGACTGCGCGCGGGGCAGCCGCATCGCCCGCGCACCCTGTTGTCCCCGCAGCTCCGTTGAAAGACCCGTTCGCAGCGACGTCATCCCGTGACGCCGCTACGCCCCCTTTTGTCTCAGGAGTCCGCATGAACCGAACCTTGTCCACCCTGTTTGCCGGCCTGCTGATCGCGGCCCTGTCGCCGGTCGCGCTCGGCGCGCTGCCGGCGTCGAGCGCGGCGGTCGCGACGGCCGGCGCCGTCCGTCCCCCCGTGCCGCAGGCCGAGCTCGCGGCTCGGCTGTCGAACGGCCTCGCGTTGCGCGTCGCCGTCGACAACAATCACGCGGCCGCGGCCGGCGTGCCGTGCGCCGATCTCGGCGCCGACGGCGCGGCCTGCGCGACCGGCCGCCTGATCCTGCAGAACCGCGGCCACCAGGCGATCGCCGATGGCGGCTGGAAGCTCTACCTGCACAGCATCCGCCGCCTGCTGCGGATCGACCGCCCCGGCTTCGCGCTGCGGCGGCTCACCGGCGACCTGTACGAACTGACGCCGCAACCGGGCTCGGTGCGGCTGGCACCGGGCGAGCGCATCGAGCTGCCGTTCGTCGCCGAATACTGGCTGCTGCGCTACAGCGACGTGATCCCGCGCCCGTACGTGGTCGTCGACGGCGCACCGCCCGCCGTGCTTCGCTACAACGACACCGACGACGAACTGCGCTACGTCGAATCGCTGCCGGCCGATGCGCAGAACAACTCGACCGGCAACGCGCCGCCCGTGGCCGCGCGGCCCGACGCGAGCCGCGCGCTGCCGAGCGTGAAGCGCGAACAGCCGCTGCCCGGCACGCTCGACCTGCGCGGCGTCGAGCTCGCGCTGCCCGATCTGCCGGACACGCAAGTCGCAGCACTGCGCGAGCGCGCAACGACACTCGGTCTCGACGGCGCACGCGTGCCGGTGCGCGGTGCCGTCGCGCCGCGCCGGCTGCCGGCCGACATCGCGACGCCGGGCGGCTACCGGCTCGCGATCGGGCCGCGCGGCGTGCTGATCGAAGGCTACGATCGTGCCGGCCTCTACTACGGCGTGCAGACGCTCTACTCGCTCGCGCCCGCCGGCGGCGGCCCGATTCCGGCAATGCTCGTCGAGGATGCGCCGCGCTTCACGCATCGCGGAATGCACGTCGATCTCGCACGCAACTTCAAGCACCCGGCGACGCTGCGCCGGCTGATCGACCAGATGAGCGCGTACAAGCTCAACCGCCTGCACCTGCATCTGTCCGACGACGAGGGCTGGCGCATCGAGATTCCCGGCCTGCCCGAACTCACCGAGATCGGGGGGCGCCGCTGCCACGACCCGAGCGAGACGCGCTGCCTGCTGCCGCAACTCGGCTCCGGCCCGGACAACCGCTCCGGCGGCGGCTACCTGACGCGCGACGACTACGTGTCGCTGGTGCGCTACGCAGCCGCGCATTTCGTCGAGATCATCCCCGAGATCGACATGCCCGCGCATGCGCGGGCGGCCGTCGTGACGATGGAGGCACGCTACAAGCGGCTGCATGCGGCCGGTCGCGAGCAGGAAGCGAACGCATACCGGCTGATCGATCCGCAGGACACATCGAACCTGACGACGGTGCAGTTCTACGACCGGCGCAGCGACCTGAACCCGTGCGTGCCGGGCGCGCTCAATTTCGCGTCGAAGGTGATCCGCGAGATCGCGGCGATGCATGCCGACGCGCAGGCGCCGCTGCACACCTGGCACTACGGCGGCGACGAGGCGAAGAACATCTTCCTCGGCGGGGGCTTCCAGCCGCTGAACGGCACCGATCCGAACAAGGGGCGCATCGACCTCGCCGCGCAGGACAAGCCGTGGGCGCGTTCGCCCGCATGCACGGCACTGCTCCAGCGCGGCGAGATCAAGTCGATCGACGAGTTGCCGACACGTTTCGCGCAACAGGTGAGCGCGGCGGTCAGCGCGAACGGGATCGACACGATGGCCGCGTGGCAGGACGGCATCAAGCATGCGAACGGCCCGCAGGACTTCAGCACGCGCCACGTGATGGTGTCGCTGTGGAACACGATCTTCTGGGGCGCCTCGGACAGCGCGCGCGACCTGAGCGGCAAGGGCTACCTGACGGTGCTCGCGCTGCCCGACTACCTGTACTTCGACTTCCCGTACACGCTCAACCCGCGCGAGCGCGGCTACTACTGGGGCTCGCACGCGACGGACGAGTACAAGGTGTTCTCGCTCGCGCCGGAGAACCTGCCGCAGAACGCCGAAGTGATGGGCGACCGTGACGGCAACACGTTCGAGGTGACGGGCACGGGCCCCGCGCCGCGCATCGAAGGCATGCAGGGGCAGGCGTGGGGTGAGGTGATGCGCAACGACACCTTCCTCGAATACATGGCCTATCCGCGGCTGCTCGCACTGGCCGAACGCGCATGGCACCGGGCCGACTGGGAACTGCCGTACGCGGCCGGCGTGCGCTTCAGGCGCGGCGACACGCATCACGTCGACACGGCCGCGCTGCAGCGCGACTGGGCCGGCTTCGCGACGCTGCTCACGCAACGCGAATTGCCGAAGCTCGACCGCGCCGGCGTCGGTTACCGGAAGCCGACCTTCACGCTGACGAATCCGTGAACGGCTGAGCGGTTGCAGGGCTGAGCGACGGCGCGACGCAGGCGAACGCATCGCGCCATCGCCCGCACCAAAGAAAAACGGCTTGCGACGCATCGCAAGCCGTTTTCGTTTTACCGACCGGCCCGAACCCGCAGCGCGGATCGGATCGGTTTCATCGCATCAGCATCAGGCCGGTTGTGCGGCCGCCCCGCTGCCCGACGGCGGCAGGCGCGCGCCGAGCTGTTCGGCATAGCGCGCCGCCGCGTTGCCGCAGACGATGTGGAACGTGTCGAGCGACACCCATGCGACGTCGAGCGCACCGAGACGCTCGCGATCGACCGCCGACGGATCGCGCACGACCACCCGCAGGCGCGTGGCCGCGACCGCGTCGAGCGACACGACGTTGGTCGCGCCGCCGAACACCGCGAGCCAGCGCGTCGGCTCCGGATCGAGCGGGCCGGCGGCCGCGCCCGTGACGGGCTGTGCGGCGGCGGCCGTCGCCGTCGGTGCCGCGCCTGCCGCGCCGCTGCCGATGGCCGCACGCATCTCGTCGGCAATGATGTCGGCCTCCGGCCCGATGATCACCTGCACGCTGTTGCCGCCGCGCTTGAGCACGCCGCGCGCGCCGATCGACTTCAGTTCCGGCTCCGAGACCTTCTCCGGATCGACGACGGTCAGGCGCAGGCGCGTCGTGCACGCGTCGACGACCGACAGGTTGCCTGCCCCGCCGAGCGCGGCGATGTAGCGTTGCGCACGCGGTGCGGCGGCAACCGCAGCGGCACCTGCAGCCGGCGCGACGAAGCCGCCCGATGCATACGACTGCGCGGCCGCATCGGCCGATGCCGGCTCACGGCCCGGCGTGGCCATGTTGAACTTGCGGATGAAGAAGCGGAACAGGCCGTAGTACGCGGCGCCGTACGCGATGCCGAGCGGGATCGCGATCCAGCCCTTCGTCGACAGCCCGTAGTTCAGCACGTAGTCGATCGCGCCGGCCGAGAACGTGAAGCCGAGCTTCACGCCGAGGATCTGGCAGATCGCGAGCGACAGCCCCGTCAGCACCGCGTGGATCACGTACAGCACCGGTGCGAGGAACATGAAGCTGAATTCGATCGGCTCGGTCACACCGGTCAGGAACGACGTGAGCGCCATCGAGAACAGCAGGCCGCCGACCATCGCGCGGCGTTCCTTCGGCGCTTCGTGCAGCATCGCCAGACACGCGGCCGGCAGGCCGAACATCATGATCGGGAAGAAGCCGGCCATGAAGGTGCCCGCGGTCGGATCACCCGCGAAGAAGCGGTGCAGGTCGCCGTGCACGATCTCGCCGCCGGCGGGCGGCGTGAAGTTGCCGAACACGAACCATGCGAGCGAGTTGATGATGTGGTGCAGGCCCGTGACGAGCAGCAGGCGGTTCAGGAAGCCGAACACGAACGCACCGATCGCGCCCGCCGTCGTCAGCCACTGGCCGGCCGCGTCGATCAGATGCTGGACCGGCTGCCACACGTACCCGAACGCGATGCCGAGTATCACGCACACCAGCCCCGTGATGATCGGCACGAACCGTTTGCCGCCGAAGAACGCGAGGTAGTCCGGCAGCTTGATGTCCTTGTAGCGGTTGTACAGCAGGCCCGCGACCACACCCGCGATGATCCCGGACAGCACGCCCATGTTCAGCTTGGGATCGATGTCCTTCATGATCGCGGTTTCGATCAGGTAACCGATCGCGCCCGCGAGCGCCGCCACGCCGTTGTTGTCCTTCGCGAAACCGACCGCCACGCCGATCGCGAACAGCAGCGGCAGGTTGTCGAAGATCGCACCGCCGGCGTCGGCGATCATCTTGATGTTGAGCACGTCCGGCTGGCCGAGTCGCAGCAGGATGCCGGCGACCGGCAATACCGCGATCGGCAGCATCAGCGCCCGGCCCAGGCCCTGTATTTTCAGAAACGGATTCCCGTTCATTCAGTCCTCCAATCCTTGTCTCGTCATTAATCGTCGTTGACCTAATTGCCTTCGTCTTGAAACCGGTCGCGAACCTGCCGTCGACGCTCAGTCGAGCGGCCAGACCTCGCGGCTTGCTGCCCTTACCGCCTGTGCCGAATCGAGCGCGAGCAGATCCTGCGCGCGCTGACGGCACAACTGGTAATCGAGACGGCGCACCCGCGCCTTGATGCCCGGCACCGATACGGGGTCGACCGACAGTTCGGTCACGCCGAGGCCCACCAGGATCGGCACCGCCAGCGGATCGCCGCCGAGTGCGCCGCACACGCCCACCCACTTGCCGTGCTTCGCGGCGCCGCGCACCGCGATGTCGATCAGGCGCAGCACCGCCGGATGCAGGCCGTCGGATTGCGCGGCCAGGTCGGCCTGGCAACGGTCCATCGCGAGCGTGTATTGCGTCAGGTCGTTGGTGCCGATCGACAGGAAATCCGCGTGCTGCGCGAGCTGGTCGGCCAGCAGCGCGGCGGACGGCACCTCGATCATCACGCCGACCTCGATCGGCTCGGTGCGGCCCTGGGCGCGCGCGAATTCGTCGATGCGCTTTTTCAGGCGCACGAGCTCGCCCGCGTCGGTCACCATCGGCAGCAGGATGCGCACCGCGCCGAACGGCTTCACCGCGAGCAGGCCCTGCAGCTGATCGTCGAGCAGATCGGGGCGCACCTGCGCGAGACGGATGCCGCGCAGGCCGAGCGCCGGGTTAGGTTCGGGCGGCAGCGTCAGGTAGTCGACCTCCTTGTCGGCGCCGACGTCGAGCGTGCGGATGATCGCCGTGCGGCCTTGCAGCGCGTCGACGATCGACTGGTAGCTCTGCTGGTGCTCGACGACCGTCGGCGCGGCCTGGCGATGGATGAACATCAGTTCGGTACGCAACAGGCCGACCGCGTCGGCGCCGTTGTCGACCGCGGTGTTCGCGTCGTCGAGCGTCGCGATGTTCGCGGCGACCTCGATCGCGCGGCCATCGACGGTCGCGGCCGCAACACCTGCCAGTTGCCGGTTCGCCTCGCGCACGCCGTCCAGGCGCTGGCGTTCGTGCCGCGCGCGTTCGACGTCGAGCGCGGTCGGTGCGTGTTCGAGCCGGCCCGCACTTGCATCGACGACGACCTGCGTGCCGTCCGGAATCGCGTACAGCGCATCGCCGACCGCAACCAGCGCCGGAATGCCGAGCTGCCGCGCGATGATCGCCGCGTGCGACGTCGCGCCGCCGCGCGCCATCACGAGCGCGGTCACGCGCTGGCGATCGAGCGACGACAGGTCGGACGGCGTGAACTCCTCGGCCGCGAGCACCGCTTCGTCGGGCAGCGCACGTGCAGCGCCATTCGTATGACCGAGCGCGCGCAGCACGCGCTTCTCGATGTCGCGCAGGTCGGCCGCGCGTTCGGCGAGCAATGCATCGTCGAGCTTCGACAGCGTGTCGATCTGCGTGCGGATCGTCGCGCGCCACGCGAAGCCCGCGCTCTTGCCGAGGCTGATCAGGTCGCGCGCCGCGTCGATCAGCGTCGGGTCTTCCAGCAGCACGCGGTGCACCGCGAAGATGCCCGCTTCGCCGACCGCGCCGCGCGCCGACGCGTTGCGCACCGTTTCGTCGAGTTCGGCGTCGACAGCCTTCAGCGCCTGGTCGAGCTGGCGGCTTTCCGTGGCCGGCGTGCCGGCAGCCTGCTCGGGCGGCACGATTTCCGCATCGTCGAGACGCACCAGCGTGCCGACCGCGATGCCAGGCGCCGCGCACACGCCTGCGAGCGTGTTCGGGTCGATCGGTGCGCCGTCGCGCGGAGCACCGACGTTGCGTGTGAGCGTCTGCGGCGCGGGCGACTTCAGCCGCGCCGGCTTTTCCTCGACTTCGCCGTGCGCTTCGCGCAGCAGCTCGTGCTCGACCGCATCGACGGCCTGCTGCGCATGCGCGCCACGGCCGACCAGTTCGACCGTCGCGCCTTCGCCGGCGCCGAGGCCGAGCAGGCCGACGACGCTCGCGATCGACGCCTTGCGGCCGTCGAACAGCACGTCGACGGTCGCGTCGAACCCGCGCACGGCTTCACGCGCCCGCGCGGCCGGCCGCGCATGCAGGCCGCCCGGTTGCGCCAGCACGATTTCACGGCGCACTTCGTTCTGCGCGGCGGCGCCGGCTTGCGCCGCCTGCACGGCCGCTTCGCCCTTGCCACGCAGCACGAGCAGCGGCGTCTCGCCGGCGGTCGCGAAGCCGCTGGCACGATCGACGACCTCGAACGCATCCGAGTTGGCGATCGCGATCACCGACACGAGCGAATGCGCGCTGCGCGCCACCGCGTCCTGGTCGAACTCGATCAGCAGCGTGCCGGCCTCGACACGCGCGCCGGCTTCGACGTGCGCGATGAAACCCTGTCCGTTCAGCTCGACCGTGTCGATGCCGATGTGCAGCAGCACTTCCGCGCCTTGCGGCGTCGTGATCGTCACCGCGTGGCCCGTGCGCGCGAGATGCGACACGACGCCCGCGCACGGTGCGACGAGCTGGCCCGCGAGCGGGTCGATACCGATGCCGTCGCCGAACATCCCGCCGGAGAACACCGGATCGGGCACGTCGGCCAGCGCGACGATCGGCCCCGTCAGGGGGCTAAGCAGGACGATCTGATCGTGGGTGGGGCTCTTCAACTGGGACTCCTCGGCGCGTCTCATCGGCGGTCTCGGCTATCAGTGCGTTTCGGTGACTTTGTTCAGGTGGCGCGGCGTGTCGGGATTGCGGCCGCGCGCAACGGCGAGATCCGCCGCCATCACGTAGAACGAAAGAATGGCGGCGATCGGGTCGAGCGCCGAATGGGCGGACTGCGCGAGCGGCAGCGTCGCGCCGGGTATGCCGGCGGGCGCGGCGAGCAGCACCGCGGCGCCGCGGGCGCGCATGTCCGCGGCAAGCTGCAGCAGGCCGGCCTGTTCAGGCCCCGGCGGAGCGAACACGAGCAGCGGATAGTCGCGGTCGATCAGCTCCATCGGGCCGTGACGGACTTCGGCGCTCGAGAACGCCTCGGCCTGGATGCCGGACGTCTCCTTCAGCTTCAGCGCGGCTTCCTGCGCGATCGCGAGGCCCAGGCCGCGGCCGATCACGATCATCCGCTCGACACCCGCCAGCGCGGCCACCGCCTGCGACCAGTCGAGCTGACCGGCCTGCGCGAGCACATCGGGCAGGCCGCGCAGTGCGGTCATCAGCGCGGCGTCGCGCTGCCAGTACGCGACGATCTGCGCGGACAGCGACAGCATCGCGATATAGCTCTTCGTCGCGGCCACCGACAGTTCGGGGCCGGCGAGCAGCGGCAGCTGGTGCTCGCACGCGTCGGCGAGCGGCGACGGCAGCACGTTCACGGCGGCGACGGTGCGCGCGCCGGCTTCGCGCAGCGCGGCCATCGTATTGACGAGATCGGGGCTCTTGCCCGACTGGGAGAAGGCGATCGCGAGCTGGTCCTGCACCTTCAGCGGCGCCTGCTGCAGCGTCGCGACCGACATCGGCAGCGACGCGACCGGCACGCCGAGGCGGCTCATCGTCAGGCTCGCGAAATAGCTCGCGGCGTGATCCGAGCTGCCGCGTGCGACCGTCAGCGCGACGGCCGGCGGGTGATCGAGCAATTGGCCGGCGAGCGCTTCGACGCGCGTCGTGTCGGCGAGCTGCGCGGCGACGACCTGGGCGGACTCGCGCGCTTCCTTAAGCATATTCGACAATCGATTCTCCTTCGACGTAGGTCGCGGTGAGGTTCAGGTCGCGGTCGAACACCGCGAGGTCGGCCCATGCGCCGCGCTCGAGGCGGCCGCGATCGGCGACGCCGAGGTAGTCGGCCGCGTAGCGCGACATCCGGTTCGACACGTCGGCGATCGGCAGGCCGAGCGACACGAGGTTGCGCAGCGCCTGGTCCATCGTCAGCGTGCTGCCGGCGAGCGTGCCGTCGGCGAGGCGCACGCCGCCGAGGCACTTCGTCACGTGCTGGCTGCCGAGCCGGTATTCGCCGTCGGGCATGCCGGTTGCGGACGTGCTGTCGGTCACGACGTACAGGCGCGGGATCGCGCGCAGCGCAGCACGAATCGCGCCCGGGTGGACGTGCAGCAGGTCGGGGATGATTTCCGCGTATTCGGCGTGGGCAAGCGCGGCCCCCACCAGGCCCGGGTTGCGGTGATGCAGCGGCGACATCGCATTGAACAGATGCGTGAAACCGCACGCGCCGTGCTTGAGCGCGGCCACCGCGTCGTCGTAGGTCGCGAGCGAATGGCCGAGCTGCACGCGCACGCCGCGCGCGGCCATCTCGCCGATGATCTCGATGTGGCCGGCGATTTCCGGCGCGAGCGTGACGACGCGGATCGGCGCGATCGACAGGTACTTCAGCACTTCGTCGAGCACGGCCGACACGGCCGCGTCGGGTTGCGCGCCGAGCTTGCCGGGGTTGATGTACGGGCCTTCGAGGTGCACGCCGAGCACGCGCGCGCCGCCCGGCGTGCGGGTGCGCGCGACGGTGCCGAGGTTCGCGACGACCTGCATCAGTTCGTCGCGCGGCGCGGTCATCGTCGTCGCGAGCAGGCTCGTCGTGCCGAATTGCGCGTGCGTGCGGGCGATCGTCTCGATCGCGTCGCCGCCTTCCATCACGTCGGCGCCGCCACCGCCATGCACGTGCAGGTCGATGAAGCCGGGCAGGATGTACGGCGCGTCGTTCTTCGCGGGATCGACGGGCGTGCCGTCGAGGGTCGTGATGCGGCCGTTCTCGCTATCGAGCGAACCGTGAATCCAGCCGTCGGGGGTAAGGATGTTTCCAGTCAGCATGACGTTCTCTTGATGATCTGGTGACGCGGGCATCCGCGTCGTGATTTGCCAATCCGTGTCGTTGCTTCACGCGTGTCGCGCGCGGGGCAGTCTCGCGCGTCAGCGTTTCAGTTCGGCGACGAAGTCGTAGTAATCGTCGCGGCAATACGTTTCACTCACTTCGATCGCGCGCTGGTCGGCGCCATAGCCGATCCGCGTGATCACCAGCAGGGCCGAGCCCGGCTTCACCGCCATCCATTTCGCGATCGCGTGGGTCGCGTTCGCCGCGCGAAAGTGCTGCAGCGCGCGCACGACGGTCATGCCGCGCGCTTCGAGGTATTCGTACAGCGACGCGCCGAGCACCTGCGGATCGGGCACCACCGCGGCCGGCAGCGTCGAGTGCTCGACGGCCATCACGATGCCGTCCGCGCGGCGCAGCCGTTCGAGCCGCGCCACCGTCGCGCCGGGCGCGAGGCCGAGACGCGTGATCTCGTCGCGGTTTGCGGCACGCAGCGTGCGCGACAGCCACACCGAATCGGGCACGAAGCCGCGCTGCTGCATCTTCGCGGTGAAGCCGACGAGACGCGACAGCGGATCGGCGACACGCGGCGTGATGAAACTGCCCGCCCCGCGCGCCCGCTTGATCAGCCCCTGTTCGACCAGCAGCGCGAGGGCGCGACGGGCCGTGATTCGCGACACGCCGACCGACACCGACAGCAGCCGTTCCGACGGCAGCGCCTCGCCGGCCCGCCACGCGCCGGCGTGGATCGCGCTCGCCAGGTTGCGGGCGAGCTGCAGATAGAGCGGCGTATCGCTGAGGGGATCGGGCGCCAGTTCGGACCAGCCGGTTTCCATGTGCCTCCGGGTGTCGGACGACGACCGCAGGCCGTCGAAAGTGAGGGCATTATATAACCACCATAATACCAGTCAACGAACTGGTATTAGTGGCGCCGAAATCGCCGGAAGCCTTGCCCGGCAAGCGTTTTAGCTCTCACAAACCCTTTGTTTACAACGAAGTACGGGGTAGGGATTTACCCGGATTGGTATGCAAGGGGACAGTTCCAGTACGCGATTCGGCCTGGTTTGGGGCGCGAATATGAGACCTGGATAGAACCAGTTTGGCCAACTGGTATGCACGGTGACGAGGCAACGCGCGTTCGGCGGCGCGCGCCGGCTGCGTCAGTGGAATCAGTGGAATTCGCGGCTCGACGTGCGCAGGCCGCCGAGCAGCGGCGTCAGATCCTCGAAATGCTGCACGACGAGGTGCCTCACGTCGCTCGCGACCTGCCACACGCCGGATGCGGCAAGCAGCCGCGAATCGAGGGTTTCGCGGCGCTGCCGCGCGAGCAGCTCGGGCCGGACGATCAGGTTCACGCAGCCCGTTTCGTCCTCGAGCGTCATGAACATCACGCCTTTCGCGGTGCCCGGCATCTGCCGCGCGGTCACGAGCCCGCACGCACGCGCGAGCCGGCCGTCGGGGCGGTCGTGCAATTCGGCCGCGGACGACAGCCGCCGCGCGCGCAGTTCGGGCCGCAGCAGCGCGACGGGGTGGCGGTTCAGCGTGAGGCCGGTGGTGTGATAGTCGGCGAGGATGTCGTCGGCTTCCGACGGCGCGCCGAGCGCGGGCTTCTCCGCTTCGTCGATCGGCGCGGTCGCGAGCAGGTCGCGTTCGGGGGCGGCGGCAACCGCTTGCCATAGCGCATCGCGGCGATGACCGGCGAGCGTCGCAAGCGCGTTCGCGGCGGCGAGCGCTTCGAGATCGCGGCGTTCGAGCTGCGCGCGGCGCGCGAGGGTGTCGACGTTGTCGAACCGGCCGGCCGCCGTGCGCGCGGCTTCGATGCGGCGTGCGGCGGCTTCGCCGAGCCCGCGCACGAGCGACAGGCCGAGCCGCACGGCCGGCTGACCGTGCGGCGGCGGCTGGTCGGGCAGCGCTTCCAGCGATGCTTCCCAGTTGCTTTGCGTCACGTCGATCGGCAGCACCCGCACGCCGTGCCGCTTCGCGTCCTGCACGAGTTGCGACGGCGGGTAGAAACCCATCGGCTGGCTGTTCAGCAGCGCGGCGAGGAAGATCGCCGGTTCGTGGCATTTGAGCCAGCTGCTGGCGTACGCGAGTTTCGCGAAGCTGGCTGCGTGGCTTTCGGGGAAACCGTATTCACCAAAGCCTTTGATCTGTTCGAAGATCTGTTCGGCGAATTCACGTGTGTAGCCTCGTTCGAGCATGCCGTGGACGATCTTGTCGTGGTACTTCTCGAGATTGCCCTTGCGCTTCCATGCAGCCATTGCGCGGCGCAGATCGTCCGCTTCGCCGGGCGTGAAACCGGCCGCGACGATTGCAATCTGCATCACCTGTTCCTGGAAAATCGGCACGCCAAGCGTACGCTTGAGCACTTCCTTGAGCGCGTCGCTCGGGTAAGTCACCTCGCCCTCCTCTTCGCCCGCCATGATCCTGCGCCGCTTCAGATACGGATGCACCGCGCCGCCCTGAATCGGGCCGGGCCGCACGATGGACACCTGAATCACGAGGTCGTAGTAGTTGATCGGTCGAAGGCGCGGCAGCATCGACATCTGCGCGCGCGATTCGATCTGGAACACGCCGACCGTATCGGCGCGACAGATCATGTCGTAGGTCTTTTTGTCATCCTGAGGAATGTGTTTCAGCGTAAATGGCTTGCCATCCGGTGACGGCGGCCCGCGCCACGCTGTGCGCAGGTCAAACGCGCGATGCAGTGCCGACAGCATGCCGAGCGCCAGCACGTCTACCTTCATCAGCCCGAGCGCTTCGAGATCGTCCTTGTCCCACTGGATCACGCGCCGCCCGTCCATCGCTGCATTTTCGACCGGCACGAGTCGCGTGAGCTTGCCGCGGCTGATCACGAAACCGCCCGAATGCTGTGACAGGTGTCGCGGAAAATTGAGGAGCCGCGCGGCAAGTTTGGCCCATGACTGGATGAGCGGCGTCTCGGGATCGAGCCCGATCGTCGAGAATTGCTGCAGCAGGTCGCGGCTACCGTCGAACCAGCGATGCCCCTTCGCGACACGATCGACCAGCATCGGATCGACGCCAAGTGCCTTGCCGGTTTCGCGCAGCACGCCGCGCGGACGATAGGTCGATACGGCGGCTGCAAGTGCTGCGCGGTTGTGTCCGTATTTTTTGTAGATGTGTTGAATCACCTCTTCCCGACGCTGATGCTCGAAGTCGACGTCGATATCGGGCGGCTCTCCCCGTTTCTCGCTGATGAAACGCTCGAACAGCATCGTGCTCTGATCGGGATTGACTTCGGTGATGCCGAGGCAATAACAGACGACCGAGTTCGCAGCCGAACCTCGGCCCTGACACAGGATGTTCTGACTGCGCGCGTATTTGACGATGTCGTAGACGGTCAGGAAGAACGGCTCGTAATTGAGTTTCGCGATCAGGGCGAGTTCATACCTGATCTGCCTTGCCACTTTCTCCGGCACACCATTCCAATAACGTCGAGCTACCCCAGCCCATGTCTCTTGCTTCAGGTAACTGGTCGGCGTGTGTCCGCGCGGCACGAGTTCGAGTGGATATTCGTACCGCAACTCACCAAGCGAAAAATTGCACGCATCGAGAATCGCGCACGTCTGCGCAATCTCCTCCGGCGAGAACAGATTCCCGATCCGGTTCCGCCCGCGCAAATGCTGTTCCGCATTCGGCGCAAGCGCATACCCGCACTCGGAAACCGGCATGCCGACGCGAATCGCCGTCATCACGTCCTGCAGTTCCTTGCACGAGCGCCGGTGCATCGTCACGTCGCCCAGCGCGACGACACGCACGCCACGCCGCTCGCCGGCCGCACGAATCTCCTCGCGCTGCGCACCGTCCAGCGCGCGCTGCAGTTGCACGAGCCCGAGCCGCGCCCGCTCGCCGAACGTCGCGCGAAACCACGCAACCTGCGCATCGAGCACATCGGCACGTACCGGATACGTCGGC
Source organism: Burkholderia sp. AU27893 (assembly GCF_002223205.1). NCBI lineage: Bacteria > Pseudomonadati > Pseudomonadota > Betaproteobacteria > Burkholderiales > Burkholderiaceae > Burkholderia > Burkholderia sp. AU27893. The sequence continues at coordinate 668,498 of NZ_NKFD01000002.1, forward strand.
ACGAGGATCGCGAAGCAGTCAGGCATGCCGCGCAAATGCGCAAACTCCGCAGGCGGCGCCGACAGCATCCGCGACGTCAGCTTGTAAGTGCCCTTCGGCGACGCCATCCTCCGCCACGAAATCAGCTCGGACAGGTTGCCGTAGCCCTCGCGGTTCTGCGCCAGCAACACGAGCCCGAACGCGCCGGGGCCCGGATCGTGGCCGGGCGCGACTTCATCCGGCGTGACGTCGAAATACGACCCGATGACGAGCGGCAGCCCTTTCGCCTTCGCCGCGACGTGCATGCGCGGCGCGCCGGCAAGCGAGCACTCGTCGGTGATCGCGATCCCGCGATAGCCGAGCTCGGACGCGCGCTCGACCAGTTCCTCCGCATGCGACGCGCCATGCAGGAACGAAAAGTTCGAACGGCAGAACAACTCCGCGTAATCGGGCAGCCAGCTGAATTCCGCAACCATGACCGCTCACCCGAACAGGCCGTGCAGGAACCAGCGCGGCTCGGCCTCGCTCCCCGCCCGCTCCTTGAACACCCAGTAGCACGCACCGGCCTCGTCCTGCGCGACGCAGTAATCGCGCGCAGCGAGCTGACCGTCGAACCACCCGGCCTCGATCCGCTCCACCGACGACATCATCCTCAGCGGCGTATGAAATACCGGCCGCTCCCCGCGCATCAACAGCGGCAGCGGCTCCGCCAGCAACCACGCAGGCCTCGGCGGCACGGCGGGCGGCCCGGGAGCCGGCTTGCCGGCCTGCGCATCGAGCGGCAGCCAGCGGTTCGCGGCCTCGGGCCGATGATCGGCGACGGGCGCTGCGCGCAGCACGTTGTCCGCGCCGAGCCGCGCGACCAGCAGCTCGAACAGCCGCGCACGCGTCTCGCGCGTGCCGCCCGGCTCGGGGAAAAGATCGTCGGCCGGCGGCGCGACCGATTCGACGCGCGTGGCCTTCAGACGCACCGCAATCACCGCTGCCGGCAACTCGACGCGCGCGAGCCGTTCGCCAAGTAGCCGCATGAAATGCGCCTCGTCGCGCACGGGCGACGCGAATGCGAGTTCGAGCGGCGTCGGCGGCACGGCCTGGCGGCCGCGCTCGTGCTCGAGATCGAACGTCATCGCGGCCAGCGACAGGTGCCGCGCGGCCAGCCAGCCGCACAGCTGCACGACGAGCCGCCGCGCCACGAACAACACGGCTTCCGCGTATTCGACCCGCTCCTGCAATTCGAGCCGCACATCGAACACGGGCGGCACCGCCATCCACGCAAGCGGCTCGACCGCGTCGCCATACGCACGATCGAGCGCGGCCAGCAACGCGGGACCGCAACGGCGCTGCAGCCCCGCGCGCGGCAGGCCGCGCAGATCGGCGAGCGTGCGGCAACCGAGGCCGTCGAACCAGCCTGCATACGGACGCGCATCGGGCAATAGCACACAGGGCAGCCGGTCGAGCACACGGACAAGCGAGGCCGGGCTCGCGACGCGGCGCCGGATGCGTGCACGGGCCGACACACGCGCGAGCAGCCACGCGCCGCCCCCGGTCGGCGCGGCGGACAGGCGCGCCGCATAGCCGAGCGCCGCGAGCGTCGCGCGCACCTGGCGGCACAGCGACGGCAGCCCGCCGAACAGGCGCAGGCTCGGGCCGACGTCGACGAGCAGCGTGGCTTCGTCGCCGAGCGCGACGCACGGCGAGAAGCGCAGCAACGCGAGCGCGACCGCGCGCAGCGCATCGGCCTCGCGCGCGGGATCGCGTTCGACGAGCTGCGTGTGCGGCGCGAGCGTGAGCACGCCGCCGCGCTTCATGCCCGCGCGCACGCCCTGCCGGCGCGCGGCAGCGTCGGCGATCAGCACGACACCCTGCTCGAGCACCGCACAGCCTGCACCGCCGGCCTCGCCCGCCTCGCCGTCAGACGGAAGCGCGACGCACACGTCGAGCGGCAGGCGCGGCAGATGGATGCCGAGCAAGACGCGCATAGCGGCTCTCCACGATGGGCGACGGCAGGTCGAGCACGAGCGGCTCGCTGCGGGCGGGGCCGCGCCGCTTGACGATGTCGAGCGACACGCCGCCCGGCACCGGATACAGCGCGACGCGCAGCACGGCCGGCGACGGTTGCCGCTCGGCCGACAGCGGACGCAGCATCACGAACAGCGTGTCGCCCGTGCGCGCGGCCGCGAGATGCAGGCGCCGCAGCGCATCGGGCCGCGCGTCCTGCCACAGCAGCAGCGCGCCGCAACAACCGGTCTTGAGTGCCTGCTCGGCGGCCCACAACGCATCCGTGCGGCTGCCGGCGCGCAGCCACAGCAGCGCGTCGGCCGGCACGCCGAGACTGGCGAGCGCAGTCGCATGCGGCGACTGCGGCGGCGCGACGAGCGCGAGCGGGCGCCGGGCGCTGACGGTGTGCGCGAGCGCAGGCGCGAGCAGCCGCATCTCGCCGCAGCCCGGCTGCGCGGCCAGCAGTTCGACGAGCCCGCCGACCGGCCAGCCACCGCCCGGCAATTCGGCCGACAGCGGCGCGAAGCCGGTCTCGATCGTGCGCGGGCCGCCGCGCGCGAGCTGCGAGCCGCGCCACAGCGATGGATGAAGGGATTCGGGAGAAATGGAGGATGCGAGCATGATGCCACCCACAACTGTATGGATATACAGTATATGGCAATGCGTCCACGCCGCACAGTACTGGTACGAAACCGGTATTTCGTCAGATGAAAGACGGGTGAAAAGCCGGCAGGCCCACGCTATGACGACGGGTCACCCCCGGCATCACCGGCTCGCACCGCCCGGACGCCCGCCACACCCCTCGGGCGCCGATGCGGCGCATGCGAACCGAATCGCGCAGCAGGGCCGAACCGAGCAGAGCCCGGCCCGGCCGACCAACCGGCACGATGCACACCCCGCACACCGCGCCGGTCCATCAGCCGCCCGTCAGCCGAGCAGCAACGCGTCGTCGTCGAGCTGCTCGTGCCGCACCTTCTCGAACATCTGCAGCAGGTCCGGCACGTCGAGCCCCTTGCGCGCGTCGCCCGACACGTCGAGCACGACCTGCCCCTGGTGCAGCATCACCGTGCGGTCGCCGTAGTCGAGCGCCTGCCGCATGCTGTGCGTGACCATCATCGTCGTCAGCTTGCTCTCGGCGACGATGCGCGAGGTCAGCTCCAGCACGAACGCGGCCGTCTTCGGGTCGAGCGCGGCCGTGTGCTCGTCGAGCAGCAGGATCCGCGACGGCCGCAGCGACGCCATCAACAGGCTCACCGCCTGCCGCTGGCCGCCCGACAGCAGCCCGATCCGGTCGGTCAGCCGGTTCTCGAGGCCCAGGTTCAGCAGCCGCAGCTTGTCGCGGAACAGCTCGCGCGACGGCCGGTCGAGCGCGGCCCGGAAGCCGCGCCGCGCACCGCGCGCCATCGCGAGCGCCATGTTCTCCTCGATCGTCAGCGCCTCGCAGGTACCGGCCATCGGATCCTGGAACACGCGCGCGACGAGGTGCGCACGATCCCACGCGGCCTTGCGCGTCACATCGGTGCCGTCGATCGAGATGCGTCCCGCATCGACGGCCTGGTCGCCGCTGACCGCATTGAGGAAGGTCGACTTGCCGGCGCCGTTCGAGCCGATCACCGCGACGAACTGGCCGTCGGGAATCTCGAGCGACAACCCGCGCAGCGCGCGCGTCTCGATCGGCGTGCCGGGATTGAACGTGAGTTTCAGGTCTTGTGCGGACAGCATGTCAGGCGCCTCCGTTCTTGCGCGCGAACAGCTTCTTGCGCGTCGCCGGCAGCACCAGCGCGATCGTGACGAGCGCGGCCGTCACGAGGTTCAGATCCTGCGCCTTCAGCCCGATGAATTCGCTGTTGAGCGCAAGTGCGATGAAGAAGCGATAGACGATCGCGCCGAGCACGACGGCGAGCGTCGCCAGCACGAGCCGGCGTGCCGGCAGCAGCGTCTCGCCGATGATCACGGCGGCCAGCCCGATCACGATCGTGCCGATCCCCATCGAGATATCCGCACCGCCCTGCGTCTGCGCGAACAGCGCGCCTGCGAGCGCGACGAGCGCGTTCGACAGCGCCATCCCGGCGAGCGTCGCACGGCCGGTCGCGATGCCTTGCGCACGCGCCATCCGCGGGTTCGCGCCGGTCGCGCGCATCGCGAGGCCGAGCTGCGACGAGAAGAACCAGTCGAGGCCGAGCTTCGCGACCACGACGACGATCGCGAGCAGCGCCGGGCGCAGCACGTAGTCGGGCATCCAGTCCGGCTGCAGCACGGTGAAAATGGTCGGCTCGGTGATGAGCGGCACGTTCGGCCGGCCCATGATCCGCAGGTTCACCGAATAGAGCGCGATCATCATCAGGATACTGGCGAGCAGGTCCATGATCTTCAGGCGCACGTTGAGCCAGCCGGTGATGAAGCCGGCCACCGCGCCCGCGACGATCGCGATGCAGGTCGCGCTGAACGGGTCGTAGCCGGCCGAGATCAGCGTCGCGGCAACGGCGCCGCCGAGCGGAAAACTGCCGTCGACGGTGAGGTCGGGGAAGTTGAGGATGCGAAACGAGATCAGCACCCCGAGGGCGACGAGGCTGAAGATCAGGCCGATCTCCAGCGCGCCCAGAAACGAGAACAGAGACATGATGGGGAAATCCTGTTGCTTCCCGGGCGGACGTGTACGGCCGGGCGAAGCGAACGGGCGGCCCCGGGTGGGAGCCGCCCGTCCGGCGGTGTCGTTCAGGCCCGGATCGGGCCCGCAAGCGCGGCGGTCGAACCGCGGCTTACTTGATGACCGTCTTCGCGTCCTTGAGCAGATCCGGCGACAGCGTCACACCCTGCTTCGCGGCCGCGCCCGTGTTCGCGAACAACTCGAGGTTGCTGCTCGTTTCCGACGCGATCGCGCCCGGCTTCTCGCCCTTCAGGATGCGCGCGACGACCTTGCCCGTCTGGCGGCCGAGGTCGCCGTAGTTGATGCCGAGCGCCGCGATGCCGCCGCGCTTCACGCTGTCGGTGTCGCCGGCGACGAGCGGGATCTTCGCCTCGTTCGCGACCTTCACGAGCGCTTCGTACGCGGACACGACGTTGTTGTCGGTATTCGTGTAGATCACGTCGACCTTGCCGATCAGGCTCTTCGCGGCCGGGCCGATGTCGACGGTACGCGGCGCGGCCGCTTCCTTCAGCGTCATCCCCTGCTTCGCGAGGATCTCCTTGAGTTCCTTCACGACGACGACCGAGTTCGCCTCGCCCGGGTTGTAGACCATGCCGACCGTCTTCGCATTCGGCACGACGCGCTTGATCAGCGCGACCTGGCGATCGAGCGGCAGCTTGTCGGATACGCCCGTCACGTTGGTGCCCGACGGGCCCCAGCCCTTCACGAGCTGCGCGGCGACCGGATCGGTCACGCCCGAATAGACGACCGGCACGCTCTTCGTCGAGGCGACCACCGCCTGCGCGGCCGGCGTCGCGATCGCGACGATCACGTCGGGCTGGTCGCCGACGAACTTGCGCGCGATCTGCGCGGCCGTACCCGTATTGCCCTGCGCGCTCTGGTATTCCCACTTGAGCTTGTCGTCGCCGTAACCTTCCGCCTTCAGCTCGGCGCGCACGCCGTCGCGGATCGCGTCGAGCGCCGGGTGGTCGACGATCGACAGCACCTTGACGGTCTGGGCGTGCGCGGCACCGGCCAGCGCGAGCGCGGCCACGCCGGCCGTGATCGAACGGATCGCGAAAGTCTTGAAACGCTTCATGGGTGTGTCTCCCCCGTATTGTGTCGGTTCTGGATGATGGATTCCCGCCGCCGTCAGGCGGGCGCCGCCATGCGTACGACGCGCTGGCGAGCGGCCCGCGCACGCTCCGGGAAAGCGTGCGGCGGCGAACGCACGAGGATACCATTTCCGCAGACCACCGCCTGACTCCAGGCTTTCGCATCGCCCCCCCGGATTGCAGCGCGCGCCGACCGTGCGCGAGCGCGCGTGAAGCCCGTCCGGCAGGGGTTCCGGCTGGCCCCGGCACAACGCGTCAGCCGCGCGCGCGGCTTTACGTTATGCTGTCGGCCGACCCAGTCCACGCCATCGGAGGGCACATGAAACGGGGGAGCCGAGTCATCGCATGCGCGGCCGTCGCGCTGGCGCTGCCGGGTGCGGCATTCGCACTGACCGACGGCAGTGCGCAATACGACGACTGCATGCTCAATGCGCTGCGCGAAAGCCGCAACGGCGCGGCGGCGCAACTGATCCAGCGCTCGTGCGACGCGCTGTATCGCAACAACGCGATGCTGCTGCCGCGCGAGCGGCGTTTTCACGAGTGCGTCGTGCAGTCGCTGCCGGGCGTGCGCGACAACTATGCGATCCAGCAGATCATGTCGATCTGCTCGCGGCGCGGCGAGATGTGAACCGGCGTTGCACGCGCCACACCGCGCGGCCGTCGTCGAGCGGCCGCGCCAATGAAAAAGGCCTGCGCGATGCAGGCCTTTTCGTTCAGCGGTGAGGCGGGGGGGCGGCGTTCAGAACGACGCGACCATCGAGCCCTTGAACTGCTTCTTGATGAATTCCCGCACTTCCGGCGACTGGTATGCCTTGACCAGCTTCTTCACCCACGGCTGGTCCTTGTCCTTCGCGCGCACGGCGATCAGGTTCGCATACGGGCTCGTCAGCGATTCGAGCGCGATCGCGTCCTTGGTCGGCTGCAGGTTCGCGGCGAGCGCGTAGTTCGTGTTGATCACGGCCGCGTCGACGTCCGACAGCACGCGCGGCAGTTGCGCGGCGTCGAGTTCGGAGATCTTCAGCTTCTTCGGATTCTCGGCGATGTCGAGCACCGTCGCGTTGTTGCCGCCCGTGCCGGCGCCCGCCTTCAGCTTGATCACGCCTTGCGTCTGCAGCAGCAGCAGCGCGCGGTTCTCGTTCGACGGATCGTTCGGCACCGCGACCTTCGCGCCTTGCGGCAGATCCTTCAGCGCCTTGAACTTCTTCGAGTACACGCCCATCGGCGAGATGTAGGTCAGGCCCGCGCTGACGATCTTGTAGCCGCGCTGCTTCACCTGGCTGTCGAGGTAGGGCTGGTGCTGGAAGCTGTTGGCGTCGAGGTCGCCCGAGTCGAGCGCCGCGTTCGGCTGCACGTAGTCGTTGAACTCGATGACCTTCACGTTCAGGCCTTCCTTCTCCTTCGCGACCTTCTGCACGAGCTGCCACACTTCCGAATCCGGGCCGGCGACCGTGCCGACCTTGATCACCTTGTCTTCGGCGTGCGCGCCTGCCGACAGCGTCAGTGCTGCACCGGTGGCCAGCACGGAAAATACCTTCAGGAGACTGCGACGCTTCATCTGTTTCTCGCTTTCTTGCTTACGGGATGACTAAAAATGGGGCGCGATGCGGGTATGCCCCGACTCGCACGAAGGGGCAAATGGTGTCACAGGATCCGCGGGAAGTGAAATACATCCCGCTCATATGGGTATGCACCGCTGCGGTGCTGGCGGAGGTGGCACGACTCGGCCGTTAGTTGCGTTTATGCGCGTCGCGCATCGGCCCGAGCGCGTTACGCCACCGCGGCCCAGTCGGCCGACTTCGTCTCGAATGCCGGCTCGCCCATCTGCCCGCCGACCCGGAACGCGCCGACCGTATCGCGCAGTCGCGCGGCCTGTTCCTGCAGCGACGCGGCGGCCGCGGCGGCCTCCTCGACGAGCGCCGCGTTCTGCTGCGTCACCTGGTCCATCTGCGTGACCGCGCGCCCGACCTGCGTGATGCCGCTCGCCTGCTCCTCGGACGCCGCCGCGATCTCGCCCATGATGTCGGTCACGCGTGCGACGGCCTGCAGGATCTCGCCCATCGTCGTGCCGGCCTGGCCGACCAGCGTCGATCCGTTGCGCACACGCTCGACCGAATCGACGATCAGCTCGCGGATCTCCTTCGACGCCGTCGCGCTGCGCTGCGCGAGCGAACGCACTTCGCCCGCGACCACCGCGAAGCCGCGGCCCTGCTCGCCGGCGCGCGCGGCTTCGACCGCCGCGTTCAGCGCGAGGATGTTGGTCTGGAATGCGATGCCCTCGATCACACCGATGATGTCGGCGATCTTGCGCGAGCTGTCGTCGATCTGGCCCATCGTGCCGATCACGCGGTTCACGACGTCGCTCCCGGTGCGCGCGATTTCCGATGCGCTGTTCGCGAGCCCGCTTGCCTGCCGCGCGTTGTCGGCGTTCTGCTTCACCGTTGCAGTCAGCTGCTCCATGCTCGCGGCGGTTTCTTCCAGCGAGGCGGCCTGCTCCTCGGTGCGCTGCGACAGGTCGTCGTTGCCGGCCGAGATCTGGCGGCTCGCCGACGCGATCGAGCCGGCCGACTGGCGAATCCCGCCGATCGTCGCCTGCAGCCGTGCCTGCATGTCGTGCATCGCGGCCATCATGCTCGTGCGGTCGCCCGCGCGAACCGGCACCGGCTGCGTCAGGTCGCCCTGCGCGATACGCGTCGCGAGCGCGGCCGCTTCGTCGGGTTCGCCGCCGAGGCTGCTGCGCACGTTGCGGATGATCACGAGCATCGCCGCGCTGATCACGAAGCCGATCACGAACACGACCGCGAGGTGGCCGAGCAGCGTCCGGTAATAGACGGTGTCGATGTCCTTCAGGAACACGCCGCTCGAGATGTTCCAGTCCCACGGCGCGAAGCGCGTGACGTAGCTGATCTTCGGCACGGCGGTCTCGCTGTGCGGCAGCCGCCCGCGATACTCGGCGAAGCCGCTGCCGGTTTCCTTCGCGGCGTTCAGGATCGTGACGAACAGCGGCTTGCCGTCCGGGTCGAGATAGTCGCCGACTTGCGTGTTGACGAGCTTCGGCAGCGTCGGATGCATCAGCACGACCGGCTTCGAGTCCATCACGAACACGTAGCCCGAATCGCCGTAACGCATCGCGGCGAGGCTCGCGAGCGCGTCGCGCTTCGCATCGGCCTCCGGCAGCGTGCCGCTCTGCGCGAGTGCGTGATAGGCCTTCACGATACCGGCCGCCGAATCGACGAGATTCGCGATGCCTGCCTTGCGTTCGGCGAGCATCGTCGCGCGCGTCTCGTACGCGCTCCATGCGCCGACGCCCAGGAGACCGATCCATACCAGCGCAAGCGCGAGCCACAGCTTGCGGTTCAAACTCATTCTGCTCATCTGCGTGCCTTTGTCGATGTCGATGCGCACGCTGCGCGCGAACGGCCTGCCGCGCGCAAACGCTTGCCCATTCATTTACGGCACCGAGGCTTACAACTTGAATACGGCCGGCGCCGCGAACCGGCGATCGACAGGCCGCCCGTGCCCGCGCCGCACCGCGGCCGCCAGCGCGACAGTCCGCATCCGCTGTGCTAAAAAGACCGGCCAGCCGGCACACGAAGAGCCGGCGCCATTCCGAGGGCCACCCATGTACGTCATCGACATTCACTACACCGCATCGCTCGAGCGCATCGACGACGCACTCGAACGCCATCGCGCGTTCCTTCAGCCGCAGTTCGACAAGGGCATCTTCATCGCAGCGGGGCCGAAGGTGCCGCGCGAAGGCGGCGTGATCCTCGCGGCCCGCATCGATCGCGACGAACTGGACGCGATCCTGAATACCGATCCGTTCGTCATCGAGGGGCTCGCCACGTATCGCGTGACGGAATTCCGGATCACGCGTGCCGCAACCGGCTTCAACGTGCCCGCGCTGCCGTAACGCGACGCCTGCACGACCTCTGCACGATACGCGCACAGGCCGATACGCCGCCCGCCGGGCGGCGCATGCAAATAACGAAGAGAGAGGGGAAAACGTGACGGCGCGAGGCGGCCGTCACGTGATCGCCGGGCCGGGCGCCCGGCGGCTGCCGGTCAGTCGACCAGCAGCTTCAGGTCGTGGACCCACGGGCCCGGGCCCTGGCCGTCGCGCACGAACAGGCGCAGCTTGCCGTCGCGGTCGAACACGTAGCTCGCGGCCGTGTGATCCATCGTGTAGCTGCCGGGCGTCTTGCCGGGCACCTTCGCGTAGTACACGCGGAAATCCTTCGTGACCTTCTTCAGTGCCGCTTCGTCGGCGGGCCGCAGGCCGATGAACGACGGATCGAACGCGGGCACGTACTGGCCGAGCAGCGCCGGCGTGTCGCGCTCCGGATCGACGGTGACGAACAGCACCTGCACGCGCTTCGCGGCATCGGGCCCGAGCTGCTTCAGCGCTTCGGACAGCTCGGCCATCGTCGTCGGGCACACGTCCGGGCAGTGCGTATAGCCGAAGAACATCACGACGGCCTTACCCTTGAAATCGGCGAGCGTGCGTACCTTGCCGGCCGTATCGGGCAGCAAGAAGTCGCTGCCGAACTGCGTGTTGCCGGTGATGTCGAGATTCTGGAATTTCGGCGCGTTGTCGCATCCGGCGAGCAGCAGCGCTGCCGTGAATGCGCACGCGAGCATCCAGCCTTGGCGCGCGCGGCGCCCGAACCGTGATTGGAGCATTGCGTTCAAACCGTGCGGTTACACGCCGAGCAGCGGGCGTGCATAGTGATCGACGAGCAGCGCGGCGAACAGCAGCGACAGGTAGACGATCGAGTAGCGGAAGGCCTTGCGGGCGAGTTCGTCCGAGTAGTCGCGATGAATCTTCCACGCATACGCGAGGAACACCGCGCCGAGCAGCACCGCGCTCGTCAGGTACACGGCCCCGCTCATCCCGGAGATGAACGGCATCAGCGTGACCGCGAACAGGATCACCGTGTACAGCAGGATGTGCAACCGCGTGAACTTCTCGCCATGCGTGACGGGCAGCATCGGCAGCCCCGCGTTCTCGTAATCCTTGCGGCGATAGAGCGCGAGCACCCAGAAATGCGGCGGCGTCCACACGAAGATGATCAGCACGAGGATCCACGCGTCGCCCGGCACCGCGCCGGTGACCGCGGCCCAGCCGAGCGCCGGCGGCATCGCGCCCGATGCGCCGCCGATCACGATGTTCTGCGGCGTCATCGGCTTGAGCAGCAGCGTGTAGATCACCGCGTAGCCGACGAAGGTGGCGATCGTCAGCCACATCGTCAGCGGGTTCGTGAACGTATAGAGCGTCCATGCGCCGACACTGCCGAGCACGGCCGAAAAGAGCAGGATCTGCGGGGTCGTGATCTCGCCGCGCGCGGACGGGCGCCACGCGGTGCGGCGCATCATCGCGTCGATCTTCTGTTCGACGAGGCAGTTGATCGCGAACGCGGCGCCGGCCAGCAGCCAGATGCCGACCGTACCGCCGATCAGCACGTGCCACGGCACCATGCCCGGCGTCGCGAGGAACATGCCGATCACCGCGCAGAACACCGCGAGCTGCGTGACACGCGGCTTCGTCAATGCCATGTACTGCGAAAACCGGCTACCGGGCGATTGGGAGAGGGTGCTTTGCATGGGGGCGGTCACGCCGGGGCGGCGTCGCGCGCAGGCTGCGCGACACGGCCGGGGCGGCTTGAAAGGATGCGAAAGTTTAACATGACGACGAGCAGCAGCAGGATCGCGGCCCCGCCGTTGTGCGCGACGGCGACCGGCAGCGGCCACTGCAGCACGATGTTGGTCAGGCCCGTCACGAACTGCAGCAGGACGACCAGCAGCACGCCGTTCGCGGGCCGCCGCAGCGATTCGAAGCGGCGCATCTTGAGCGCGAACGCGACCAGGTAGGCGACCACCACGAACGCGAACGTGCGGTGCGTCCAGTGGATCGCGACCAGCGCGTCCTGCGTGATCGCCTCGCCGTCCTTCGTCATCCCGAGCGCGCGCCACAGGTGGAAGCCGTGCTGGAAGTCCATCGGCGGGATCCACTGGCCGTTGCAGGTCGGGAAGTCGGTGCATGCGAGCACCGCGTAGTTGGTGCTCACCCAGCCGCCGAGCGCGATCTGCACGACCAGCAGCACGAGCGCCGCGAGCGCGGCCGCGCGATAGCGGCCGGCTTCGGGGTCATGCGACGGCAGCGGCGTCTGCCGCGCCGCGAGCCAGCCGAGCGTGCCGAGCAGCGTGAGGCCGAGCAGCAGGTGGATCGTGACGATCACCGGCTGCAGCTTCATCGTGACCGTCCACGCGCCGAACGCGCCCTGCACGAGGATCAGCAGCAGCAGGCTCGTCGGCCACCACGGCGACACGTGCAGCGGGCGGCGGCGCAGCCGCGCGGACCACGCGATCACGACCTGCGCGATGATCAGCACGCCGATCGCCATCGCGAAATAGCGGTGGATCATCTCGATCCACGCCTTCGACATGCTGACGGGGCCCGTCGGCATCGCCTGGTGCGCGGCCGTGATCGCGGCGTGCGCGATGAACGGCGACGACGTGCCGTAGCAGCCGGGCCAGTCCGGGCAGCCGAGCCCCGAATCGGTCAGCCGCGTGAAGCCGCCGAACATCACCAGGTCGAGCGTCAGGAAGGTGGTGATCCACACCAGCTTGCGAAACTTGTTGTCGTCGGCCTTCACCCACACGTACGACAGCGGCAGCAGCGCGATGCAGAAGCCGATCAGGCCGAGTTGCAGTAGATACGCCATCGGTTCAATGCCTCTCGTGTTGCCTTAGCCGATGCTCGACCACTTCAGCAGCTTCGTCACGTCCGACTTGATCTTGCCGGGGTTCGGATCCTTCGGGAAACGCATCATCAGGTTGCCGTTCGGGTCGACCATGTAGATGTGGTCGCTGTCCTTCGTGCCGGCGTCGGCCGGCAGCCACGCGGCCACCGCGGCCGGATCGGCGACGAGCCGGCGCGTGTCGGGGTACGCGTCCAGCACCTTCTGCGGCATCGCGCCCGCATCGCTGCGCAGCCACACCATCGTGAGCCGGTGCCGCTCGCCCGCCTGCGTGACGCGGATCTGGCGCATGAAATAGAGCTTTTTCGCGCAGGCCTCGTCGCACGCGCTGCTGTCGGTCATCACGAACAGCCACACGCCGCGCAGCGACGACAGCGGCACGGTCTTGCCGGTTTCGTCGGTCACCTGCAGATCCGCGGGGATCGGGCGCTGCGGTTCGATCAGCGTGCCGTAGTTGGTCGAGCCGCCCTTCGGCTTGATCACGTAATAGGTGAAATACGACGCGATCATCGGCGCGGCGCACACGAGACCCAGCAGCACGAGCATCCAGCGGCCGCGCTTGCGGGCCGCCGGCGACATCGGCGCAGCGGCCGAACCCTGACGGGGAGATTGCATGGACAAATCAGACCTCTCGAAACGAACCCGCGGCGCGAGCGCCGCGTCCTGGCATGGCGCTCACGCGCCGGCCGACTTCTTCGCCGCACGCCGCGCGGCGTACAGACCGAAGCCGAGCGCGGCCGCCGCCATCGCCCACCACTGAAACATGTAACCGTAATTGCGCTCGACGCCGGTCGTCGCCGCCGGCCAGTCGCGCACGAGCTTGTCGCCGTCGTCGCTCGTCTGCTGGATCACGAACGGCTGCAGCGGCAGCCCCGTTTCCTTCGCATACGCGGCGACGTCCAGGTTCTGCCGGATCTTCTGGTGCGCGGCCGACCCGCCTTCGCCGAGCTCGAACGCGCGCGACGCGTCGGCGCGCGCGATGCCCACGATCTCGACGTCGCCCGCGGGCGTCGCGAACGGCTCGATCGCCGTGCGATCGGAAATATTGCGCGGCAGCCAGCCGCGGTTCACGAGCACGACGCCGCCGCCCGTGAGTTTAAACGGCATCACGACGTAAAAACCCGGCTGGTCGTTATACGGCCGATTGTCGAGAAACACGGCCTGCTCGGGCAGGAAACGGCCCTTTGCGCGCACGCGATGAAACTCGATCGACGCGAGCGGCATCGGCTGCGCGCCGACGTCGACGGGCGCCGCCTGCTCGTAGCGCGCGATGCTCGCCTGCAGCGCTTCCTTCTGGTGCGCGCGGTCGCGCTGCCAGAAACCGAGACGGATCGTGACCGCGACGACGACGAGGATCAGCAACGCGGGCAGCCAGCGAATCTTCATCATGCGGCCCGCCCGGCACCTGCCGACAAGCGAAGTGCGATAATTATCCTCTTCCTTTCGAATTGCCGTCGTCCGGTTCGTGTCATGCACATACTCGTTCCCATCGCCTTCGTCCTCATCATTGCCAGCATGGGCTCGGCGCTCTACTTCATGATGCACGACCGCGGCCACACGAAACGCATGGTCTGGTCGCTCGCCACCCGCGTCGGGCTGTCGGTGTCGCTGTTCCTGCTCATCCTGATCGCGAACGGGATGGGCTGGATCCATTCGACCGGCCTGCCGATCGGGCGTTGATCGATTCGCCGCCGCGGCCGCTGTGGCATTTCGCCGCACGGCCACGGCACCAAGCAAAAGCGCCGCCTGACTGAGTCGCGGCGGCGCCCGGGTGGTGAAGGCCGGCAGTCATGCTGCCCGGCCGACCCAATGAAAACGGCCCGCGCATTGCTGCGCGGGCCGTTGTTCCATTTACAGCCAGTAGACGACGACGTACAGGCCGAGCCAGACGACGTCGACGAAGTGCCAGTACCACGCGGCGCCTTCGAATGCGAAGTGGTGATCGGGCTTGAAGTGGCCGCGGATCATCCGCACCAGCACCACCGCGAGCATCGTGCCGCCGAGGAACACGTGGAAGCCGTGGAAGCCGGTCAGCAGGAAGAACGTCGAACCGTACACGCCCGAGTTCAGCGTCAGGTTCAGTTCGTTGTACGCGTGGTAGTACTCGAAGCCCTGCAGGAACAGGAAGCAGATACCGAACACGAGCGTCGCGGCCAGCCAGGCGATCGCCTTCTTGCGATGATCGTCGCGCAGCGCGTGGTGCGAGATCGTCAGCGTCACGCCCGACGACAGCAGGAACGCGGTGTTCAGCGTCGGGATCGGCCACGGGCCCATCGTCTTGAAGTGACCGGCGAGCGCGGCGGGGCCTTCGTTCGGCCACACGGCGGAGAAATCCGGCCAGATCAGCTTGTAGTCGAGGCTGCCGAGCTGGTGCAGCGCGATTTCACGTGCATAGAACAGCGCACCGAAGAACGCGCCGAAGAACATGACCTCCGAGAAGATGAACCAGCTCATGCTCCAGCGGTACGACTTGTCGACGTTCTTGCCGTAGTGACCGCCTTCCGATTCGGCGATCGCGTCACCGAACCAGTGATACAGCGTGAAGAGCAACCAAAGCAGGCCGAGCAGCGCCGTAAACGGCGCCCAGTCGTGACCGTTGATCCACAGCGCTGTCGATCCGAGCATGACCAGCAGGCCGATGGCCGCGCTGATCGGATGCTGCGACGGATGCGGCACGAAATAGTACGGGGTCTGGTTTTGACCGCTCATGCTTGATTCTCCACTTCAGTCCAATTTGTGTACCGGAAACCGCTCCGGCTTTATTTCTTGCGCGGCGTGACCACCACCGCTCCTTCCTGCACGCGACGCCGTGGCGCCGCGCACCGCATCCTTCTTTCGTGGCCGCGGGCCTCAGCCCACGACGGCACGCACGACCAGGATCAGCACGCCGATGAACACAGCGGCTGCCAGCAGCGCGACGATCAGCACGTGCAGCGGATTCAGCTGCGTCGCGTCGGCCTCCAGGTCGCGCCGCTTGCGCACCCCGAAGAACGACCACAGCACCGCTTTCAGCGCCTGGCCGAACGACCCGCCCCGCTTGCTCTCCGTCATCGCCCCGCCTCCGTCGTCACGCGTCCGGCTTCGCCGCGCCCTGCGCCGCGGTCTTGCCCGGCGCCGGCGCCGGCGTGGCCGGCGTATTCAGCTCGAAGAACGTGTACGACAGCGTGATCGTCTTCACGTCCTTCGGCAGTTTCGGATCGATCACGAACACCACCGGCATCTTGCGCGACTCGTTAGCGGCCAGTGTCTGCTGCGTAAAGCAAAAGCACTCGATCTTCTTGAAGAACTCCGTCGCCTGCTTCGGCGCGTAGCTCGGAATCGCCTGGGCAACGACCGGCCGGCCCTGCCCGTTCGTCACGTCGTACACGATCGTCGTCAGCTCGCCCGGATGCACGTCGAGGCTGTTGTGCTCCGGCTTGAAACCGAGCGGGCCGCGCGCGTTCGCATCGAACTCGACCGACACCGTGCGGCTGAAGTCGACCTGCGAGTTCTTCACCTCGCGCTCGCTGACATCGCGCTGCACCAGGTTGTTGATGCCGGTGATCTGGCAGATCGCCCGATACATCGGGATCAGCGCGAAGCCGAAACCGAACATCAGCCCGGCCACGACGAAGAGCTTCACCAGCATCGAACGATTGAACGCGCGATCGACGGCGCCCTCTTCCGGCTTCGACATACGACAACTTCCTCGCTACTGCGTCTGTTGCTGCATCAGTGAGTGGACAGCCACCACTGCTTGATCACGACACCCACAAAAAAAACGGCGGCGATGACGAGCAGGATGAGGCCGAGCCGCTTGTTGCCCGCGCGGATCTGCTCGGGCGTTCGTCTTTCTTGTGGATTCCGGTTCATCTGACACTTCGGTTCGGCGCCCGCCGCGCCGGCCTGCGCGGCAGGCAGCGGCGGGGCGCACTGTGACACTTACTCGACGTGCGGCGGTTGCTCGAACGTATGGAAGGGAGCCGGGCTCGGCACCGTCCACTCGAGGCCTTCCGCGCCATCCCACGGCTTGTCCGACGCCTTTTCCAGCTCGCCGCCGCCACGGTAGGCCGGCAGCGCGACGGCGAACAGGAAGTACACCTGCGCGAGGCCGAAGCCGAATGCGCCGATCGTCGCGACCTGGTTGAAGTCCGTGAACTGCGCCGGGTAGTCCGCGTAGCGACGCGGCATGCCTGCGAGACCGACGAAGTGCATCGGGAAGAACGTCAGGTTGAAGAAGATCATCGACGCCCAGAAGTGGATCTTGCCGCGCGTCTCGTTGTACATCCAGCCCGTCCACTTCGGCGCCCAGTAGTACCAGCCCGAGAACAGCGCGAACAGCGAGCCGGCCACCAGCACGTAGTGGAAGTGCGCCACCACGAAGTAGGTCCCGTGATACTGGATGTCGAGCGGCGCCATCGCGAGCATCAGGCCCGTGAGACCGCCGAACGTGAACACGAACAGGAAGCCGATCGCGAACAGCATCGGGGTTTCGAACGTCATCGAGCCGCGCCACATCGTCGCGAGCCAGTTGAACACCTTCACGCCCGTCGGCACCGCGATCAGCATCGTCGCGTACATGAAGAACAGCTGGCCGGTGACCGGCATGCCCGTGGCGAACATGTGGTGCGCCCAGACCATGAACGACAGGATCGCGATCGAAGCCGTCGCGTACACCATCGAGCTATAGCCGAACAGCGTCTTGCGTGCGAACGCCGGGATCACCTGCGACACGATCCCGAACGCCGGCAGAATCATGATGTACACCTCGGGGTGGCCGAAGAACCAGAAGATGTGCTGGTACATCACCGGGTCGCCGCCGCCTGCCGCGTTGAAGAACGACGTGCCGAAGTGGCGGTCGAACAGCACCATCGTGATCGCGCCTGCCAGAACCGGCATCACGGCGATCAGCAGGTAAGCCGTGATCAGCCACGTCCACGCGAACATCGGCATCTTCATCAGCGTCATGCCCGGTGCGCGCATGTTCAGGATCGTCACGACGATGTTGATCCCGCCCATGATCGACGATGCACCCATGATGTGGACCGCGAAGATCGCGAAGTCCATGCCCGGGCCCATCTGCGTCGACAGCGGGGCGTACAGCGTCCAGCCGGCGGCCGTCGCGCCGCCCGGCGCGAAGAACGACCCGACCAGCAGCACGGCCGCGACCGGCAGCAGCCAGAAGCTGAAGTTGTTCATCCGCGCGAACGCCATGTCGGACGCGCCGATCTGCAGCGGAATCATCCAGTTCGCGAAGCCGACGAACGCCGGCATGATCGCGCCGAACACCATGATCAGGCCGTGCATCGTCGTGAGTTCGTTGAAGAACTCCGGACGCATGATCTGCAGGCCCGGTTCGAACAGCTCGGCCCGGATGGCGAGCGCCATCACGCCGCCCGACAGGAACATGATGAACGAGAACAACAGGTACAGCGTACCGATGTCCTTGTGGTTGGTGGCGAACAGCCAGCGGCGCCAGCCGTGCGGCATTTCGTGCGCGTGGTCGTCGTGCGCGTGGTCCGCGGCTACGTCGTGCCCGATGCTAGACATGAGAATCTCCTAATGCGAATACGTCGACTAACTCAGCGACACGTCAAGCCGCCGGGCCGATCTCGACACGCCGGGCTTCCTTCGCGTCAGCCCCGCCCGTGATCGTTTCCGGCTTTTTGAGAATAATGTGGTCTTCCGCCACGCCTGCTGCCTTCAGCGCGTCGCGCACGGCTTGTGCACGATGCTTCGCCAGTTCGGCGTTCGCGTCGGCCGAGCCCGTCTTGTCGGTAAAGCCCGACAGCGCGAGCTTCGCGTCCGGATGTGCCTTCGCATAGTCGGCCGCGGCGGCGATCGCCGCCTTCGCGTCGGCCGGCAGCACGCTCTTGCCCGTCTCGAAGTAGATCGTCGACAGTGCGGCCGATGCCGACGCTGCCGCCGGCTGCTCGGCTGCGCCCGACGCAGCCTGCGCCGGTGCCGAAGCGGCTTCCGCCGGTGCCGCTGCCGCTGCGCCCGCCGCGTCTTCCGGCATCTTGCCGTTACGCGCGTCGGCCACTTGCTTCGGCTGCAGCAGGTCGTTCTTGTGGTTACCCCACGAATTGCGTTCGTACGTGATGACCGACGCGATGTCGAGATCCGACAGCGACGCCCACGACGGCATCGCGCCCTTGCCGTGCAGCACGCGCTCGACGTGGCCGGCGATCGGGCCGTTCACGATCGGGCTGCCGTCCATGGCCGGGAAGGCGCCGAGGCCCTTGCCGTTCACCTGGTGGCAGGCCGCGCAGTTCGCCTTGTAGACTTCCTCGCCGTGCGCGACGAGTTCAGCCATCGTGTAGACCTTGTTCGGATCGACTGCGGCGCTGGCCAGCTTGGCCTTCTGCGCGGTGACCCACTTCGCGTAGTCGTCTTCCGACAGGACTTCGACGACGACCGGCATGTACGCGTGTTCCTTGCCGCACAGCTCGGTACAGAAACCGCGGAACGTACCGACCTTGTCGGCCTTGAACCACGTGTCGCGCACGAAGCCGGGGATCGCATCCTGCTTCACGCCGAACGCGGGCACGTACCACGAGTGGACGACGTCGTTCGCGGTGGTGATGATGCGGATCTTCTTGTTGACCGGCACGACGAGCGGGTTGTCGACTTCCTGCAGATAGGTGTCGGTGATCGGCTTCTTGCCCATCACTTCGTCACGCGGGGTGCTGAGCGTCGACAGGAAGCCGATGCCCTCGCCCGGGCCCTTCACGTAGTCGTAGCCCCACTTCCACTGGTAGCCGGTGACCTTGATCGTGAGATCGGCGTTGGTCGTGTCTTTCATCGCGACGACGGCCTTCGTCGCCGGCAGCGCCATCAGCACGACGATGACGAACGGCACGATCGTCCAGATGATCTCGAC
This sequence comes from Burkholderia sp. AU27893, assembly GCF_002223205.1. Lineage (NCBI taxonomy): Bacteria > Pseudomonadati > Pseudomonadota > Betaproteobacteria > Burkholderiales > Burkholderiaceae > Burkholderia > Burkholderia sp. AU27893. The sequence continues at coordinate 687,836 of NZ_NKFD01000002.1, forward strand.
GGTCGTGCTTTCATGGAAATTGGCGGCCTTGTGGCCCTTGGATTTGCGGTGCGCGAAGATCGAATAGAACATCACGCCGAACACGCCGACGAAGATCACCGTACACAGGATGAGCATCATCGTGTGGAGATCGTAGAGCTCCTCGGCGATCTTCGTGACAGGCGGCTGAAAGTTGATCTCGTTGACACGGGGGCCGCCCGGGCTATCACCGACCGCCAGGGCGGCACCGGCAAAGAGCAAACCGCTGCATGCCAGCACGCCCGCGAGGGCTCGCTTGATTGTTTTCATAGCATCCTTACCCAAAATTTCCATTCAAACCCTCCCCCGTCGCAAGCGACCGGCCCTATCCGCCGGTGCCCGCGCCTCGTCAGCCGCAGCGCCTGAGCGATATACGCAGTTCGTCGGCGAACTGCGCACGCTTGTACTGCGCGAGATGCTGCCCGATTACGACGGTCTGCCCGCGCGATACCAGCCGAATCGGATCGCGTGGCGTCGCACCCGGCTCGACCCGCACCCAGCGCGGGTTGAATTCGATCTGCGTGAGCCGCTCCGCATCCATCCGCTCGATCACGAGCCGGTGCGGATACAGCCTGATGCGTTCGTAATCGACCGCATGGCGAGCATAGATCGCAAATGCGACACCCACCGCCAGCAACTCGATTCCGGTGAAGGGCATGACGAGCCAAGCCCCCCGCCACATCAGCAATGTCGCGATCACCAGCGAGAAGCTCGCGAGCGACGCATAAAACAGCACGAACTGGCGCGGCGACGCCGAACAGTTGCGTTTCATCAGCCAGTCTTCGAGGACCGGCTCGCCGTTCGTCGTCTCCGCCAACACCCTCGCTGCTTCCATCGCCGCCTCACGCGAATGGCATGCGATGCATGCCTGCATCGGACTCGTCGGCCCGTATTGCGGGGACCCCGGGACGACAAGCTGACGCATTATAGGCGGGTTCAATGGCATCCACAAGCAAGCGACTATCGGCCCGCGAGCCAAGCGCGACAAGCTTTCCGGCCATTTTAGGCGCCAATTCGACCCCGCTTTGCGCCGCTAATTTCAGACATAACAAAACCCCTCTTTACCGCTTTACCGATTCTTCGGACGCCCCTTTCCGATGTCCTCGATGCGCACGATCCCGTGCCCTTCGGCGGTCGTGCGCGGCACGGCCTTCCACGCGTGGCCGTAGATCACTTCGAACGTCAGTGGAATCGTGCCGTCCTCGCGCCGGCGGGCCTCCAGCGCGTCGCCGAGCGCCGCGCGAAAGCGCCGCGTCGCGCGCTGCGGCGCCTCGCGATCGAACGGATAGGCGCCCCAGCGGCGCACGTCGGCCAGCAGCGAATCGGGGGATTTGTAGGTGACGGTCAGCACTTCCTGATCCATCACGGGAATCTCGAAGCCGCTCTCGACGAGCATGTCGCCGAGGTCGTGCATGTCGACGAAGTCGATCACGCGCGCGGCGGGCGGCGCCATGCCGAGCGCCGCTTCGGCGTCCGCGCAGGCCGCGCGCAGTTCGAGCAGCGTATCGGGGCCGAGCGTGCTGAACATCAGCAGCCCGTTCACGCGCAGCACGCGCTGCCACTCGGGCAGCACCGCGTCCGGGCGCGAATGCCAGTGGAGGGCGAGATTCGACCAGATCAGGTCGAACGCGCCGCCGGGGAACGGCAGCGCGGCGAAATCGGCCTGCGCGACGCGCGGGCCGCGCGGGCCCAGTGCGCGGCCGAGCGAGGCCGGCAGCCAGCGGCGCCAACTCGTCTGCTCGACCTCGCGCTGCCCTGCTCGCGCGAGCATCGCGCCGGACAGGTCGACGCCGAAGACGGGCGCCTCGGGAAAGCGCGCGCGCAGCGCCGGCAGGTCGTCGCCCGGGCCGCAGCCCGCGTCCAGCACGGCTGTGGGGCTCACCTTGATGTATTCGAGGCGCTCGTTCATGCGCTGCGCGATCTCGCGCGGCAGGAACGCGACCGCATCGAACGTGGCGGCACGGCGGTCGAAGATCCGCCGCAGGCGCCTTGCGTCATTGGCCGGACGGCCGGTTGAAGTCGAAGCTGGGGACATGTCGGGCACACTGGCGAAGAGCCCGAAGTATACTCGCTCGCCCCGCAGGCTTCATTGAGGCGGGGTGTCAGGAGTGTTGCAATGATCCGCAGTTCCGCCCCGCGCACGATGCGCGTCGCTTTGTCGCAGGTTCGCGCGCTGGCAGCGCGCGTCGCCGCGGTCGCGCTGCCGAATCGCTGCGCGCTGTGCGGCAATTTGTCACACGCCGTGATTTGCGGTGCTTGCGACGCCGCGTACTGGAACGAAGCGCGGCTGCGCTGCGACGTCTGCGCGCTGCCGCTGGGCATCGGGCCATCGCGTTCGCCCCCGCTGCGCGGCGCTCGCGTTACCGCATACCGTTGCGATGCGTGCCGCACGGCGCCGCCGCCGTTCGATGCAACGCTCGCGCTGGCGGATTACCGCGCACCGCTCGACGGGCTCGCGCGCGGCCTGAAGTTTCACCGGCAACTCGCGCTCGGCACCGAATTCGCGGCGCGGCTCGCCCGGTTGATCGACGATACGCTCGGCGCCGGCGGCTTCGACCTGGTGGCGCCGGTGCCGCTGTCGCACCGGCGGCTCGTCGCGCGCGGCTACAACCAGGCGTGGGCGATCGCACGCCCGCTCGCGCGGCGGCTCGGCGTGCGCGCGGATGCGGTGCTGCTCGCGCGCGTCGCCGACACCGCGCCGCAGTCGCGGCTCGACCGGCACGCACGGCGCGACAACGTGATGGCGGCATTCGCGGTGGCGGGTGGCGTCGCGGGCCGCCACGTCGCGCTCGTCGACGACGTGATGACCTCCGGCGCGACGCTTGCGGCCGCCGCGCACGCGCTGAAGGCGGCGGGCGCCGCGCGCGTGACGAATCTGGTTGCGCTGCGCACCGCCAGGGATTAATTAGATAGAGAGGCCAGCCGCCCGAGCACGGCGGCGGCCGCCACGAACCGGCCGGCCGGGAGCGCGCGTTGCGCCGCCCCGGCCGGCCCAGCCAGACCGAAACATGTTCAACGTCGTCCTAGTCGCCCCCGAAATTCCGCCGAACACCGGCAACGTGATCCGCCTGTGCGCCAACACGGGCGCGCGCCTGCACCTGATCGAGCCGCTCGGCTTCCCGCTCGACGACGCGCGGATGCGCCGCGCGGGCCTCGACTATCACGAGTATGCGCAGATGCGTGTGCACCGCGACTGGGATGCGTTCGTCGCGGCGGAAACGCCCGACCCCGCGCGGATGTTCGCGTTCACGACGCGCGGCTCGGGCCGCTTCCACGATCACGCGTTCCTGCCCGGCGACTGGTTCGTGTTCGGCTCGGAAACGCGCGGCCTGCCCGCCGAGCTGCTCGAGCGCTTCCCGAACGCACAGCGCGTACGCCTGCCGATGCGGCCGGACAACCGCAGCCTGAACCTGTCGAACACGGTCGCGGTGGTCGTGTTCGAGGCGTGGCGCCAGGCCGGCTTCGAAGGCGGCGCATGACGCCTGCACGGCGCAGCGCGCGCCGCGGCGCGCGTCACGTCCGCGCGAGCCGCGCGCGATACAGGTCGTAGATGTCGGGAGAAAAGCACGCGAACACCACGCGTGCGAGGTTCGGCGCCTGCGGCAGCATTTCGGCGACGGTGCCGACCGCGATCTCGACGGCTTCCTCGGCCGGATAGCGATAGATGCCGCAACTGATCGCCGGGAACGCGATCGACGTCGCCGCGACCTCCTCGGCCAGCTCGATCGCGCGCCGGTAGCACGACGCGAGCAGGTGGGCCTCGCCGCGGCCGCCGCCGTGCCACACGGGCCCGACCGCATGGATCACGTAGCGCGCCGGCAGCCCGTGGCCGCGCGTGAGCTTGGCGTCGCCCGTCTCGCAGCCGCCGAGCGTGCGGCACTCGGCAAGCAGGCCGGGGCCGGCCGCGCGATGGATCGCGCCGTCGACGCCGCCCCCGCCGAGCAGCGAACCGTTCGCGGCGTTGACGATCGCGTCGACCTCGAGCGTCGTGATGTCGACGACCTGCGCATCGAGCGTGGTGGAATGGATCTGCAGCATGACAACCTCCCGGAATGCCGGAGACTGCTCAAGCGTAGCGCGCTTTGACGCCGCGCGCCCGCAGCGAACACGGCGCCAGGCCGCGTTACTCGGCGCGCGCGTCGCGCCGCAGCAGGCCGCTGACGGCGTCGCGCGGCGCGATGCCGTCGAACAGCACGCCGCACACGGCTTCGGTGATCGGCATTTCGATCGACTGCGCGCGTGCGATGGCCAGCACGGCCTGCGCGCAGCGCACGCCTTCGGCCACGTGGCCGAGCGCGCCGAGGATGTCGTTCAGCGTGCGGCCGGCCGCCAGCTGCAGGCCGACCGTGCGGTTGCGCGACAGGTCGCCCGTGGCGGTGAGGATCAGGTCGCCGAGGCCCGTGAGACCCGTGAAGGTTTCCGCCCGGCCGCCGAGCGCGACACCGAGCCGCGACATTTCGGCAAGGCCACGGGTAATCAGCGCGGCGCGCGCGTTCAGCCCGAGGCCGAGACCGTCGGCGATGCCGGTCGCGATCGCGAGCACGTTCTTCACCGCGCCGCCGACCTCGACGCCGACCACGTCGTCGCCCGTATAGATCCGCATCGCGCCGTGATGGAACGCGGCAAGCGTGCGCTCGCGGCATTCGGCGGACGTGCTCGCCACCGTCAGCGCGACGGGCAGCGACTGCCCGACTTCGCGGGCGAAGCTCGGCCCCGACAGCACGCCGTTGCTGAGCTGCTCGGGCAGCTCGGCCGCGATCACCTGATGCGGCAGCAGATGCGTGTCGGCCTCGAAGCCCTTGCAGACCCAGACGACATGCGCGGGCACGCAGCCTGCGTCGCGCATCGCGTGACACAGCGTGCGCAACCCGGCCACCGGCGCGGCGATCACGCACAGTGCGTCGTCCGCGGCGCCATGCGCGAGCGCGGCGCCGAGATCGGCGTCGTAGCGCAACGCGTCAGGCAGCGCGATACCGTCCAGATAGCGGGAATTTTCGTGCCGGGCCTGCAGCCCGGCGATGAGCGCGGCATCGCGCGCCCACAAAAGCGTATCGTGCCGCGCGGCCAGATGGCCCGCGAGCGCGGTGCCCCACGCACCGGCGCCGAGAACGGCTACTTTCATACCCAGCACCGGTCCGAGTGAAACGTCAGTTCAGCGTCGTGCCGTTCGGTGCGCCTGCTGCGGCACCGGCCTGCTGCTGAAGCTGCGCGAGGCGTTGTTCGTACAGCGCCTGGAAGTTGATTTCCGCCAGGTGGATCGGCGGGAAGCCCGCACGCGTGATCGCGTCGGCGATGTTCGAACGCAGGTACGGGAACAGAATCGTCGGGCAGGCGATGCCGACGAGCGGGTCGAGCTGTTCGTCCGGAATGTTGCGGATGTCGAAAATGCCGGCCTGCTTCGCTTCGATCAGGAACGCGATCTTGTCCTTCACCTTCGCGGTGACGGTGCCCGACACGACGACTTCGAACACGCTTTCCGCGAGGCGGTCGGCCTTGACGTCGACTTCGACTTCAACCGACGGCATGTCCTGCTCGAGGAAGATCGCCGGCGAATTCGGCTGCTCGAGCGACATATCCTTCAGGTAGACGCGCTGGATGTTGAAGAACGGTTGGTTTTCGACGTCGGACATGGTGTTTCCCTAAAAGTGGTGACGGGGCGGCCCGGCTTCTCGCCGGCCGCCACGGATGAATCCTGCGCGCCCAAGCCGCGGCGCGGCCGGCGGCCATTCTGCCCTAATCAGGCCGCTTGCAGAAGCGGGACGAGCCCGCCTTCGCGGTCGAGCTTCGACAGATCGTCGTAACCGCCGACGTGCGTGTCGCCGATATAGATCTGCGGCACCGTGCGGCGCCCCGTGCGCGTCATCATTTCGTCGCGACGGGCCGGATCGCGGTCGATCAGCACCTTCTCGATCTGCTCGACACCGCGCAGCTTCAGCAGGCGCTCGGCCTGGATGCAATACGGACACACCTGCGTGCTGTACATCAAAACCTTGTTCACTTCGCCACTCCTTGTTTGACGACCGGCATCCCGGCCTGCTGCCAGGCGGCCACGCCGCCCTCGAGCACGTGCACCTCGGCGTAACCCGCCGCCTCGACCTCGCGCGCCGCCTTCTGCGACTGCTGGCCGTTCTGGCAGACGAGCAGCACCGGCGTGCTCTTGTTCTTCGCGACCTGCGCGATCTTCGTGCCGATCTCGCCCGCCGCGACCTGGCGCGCCGACGGCAGGTGGCCGGCAGCGAAGTCGGACGCGGCGCGCACGTCGATCACGACCGCGTTGCGGCGGTTGATGAGTTGCGTCGCCTCCGCGGCCGACAGGCCGCCGCGGCCGCGGCGCAGCGCGGGCCAGGCCAGCAGGCCGCCGGATACCACCAGGATCGCGATAAGGGCCAGGTTGGTGTAATTGGTAAAGAACGTCACGGAATTCCGCCGGAAAAAGAGAAATCGGATGAGGACAATCCCGCCATTATAAAATAACCGTCTTGCGCGATGGCGGGCCCGGGTCGGGTCCTGCACGACGCGCCACCGCTTCCTTCACTACCGACCGCAAGATCCATGTACAAACTCGTTCTCATCCGCCACGGCGAATCGACGTGGAACAAGGAAAACCGCTTCACCGGCTGGGTCGACGTCGACCTGACCGAACAGGGTCGCAACGAGGCCTACCAGGCCGGCGAATTGCTCAAGGAGGCCGGCTACACGTTCGACATCGCCTACACGTCGGTGCTCAAGCGCGCGATCCGCACGCTGTGGCACGTGCAGGACAAGATGGATCTCATGTACCTGCCGGTCGTCCACTCGTGGCGCCTGAACGAGCGCCACTACGGCGCGCTGTCGGGCCTGAACAAGGCGGAAACGGCCGCGAAGTTCGGCGACGACCAGGTGCTCGTGTGGCGCCGCAGCTACGACACGCCGCCGCCCGCGCTCGAGCCGACCGACGAGCGCGCGCCGTTCAACGACCCGCGCTATGCGAAGGTGCCGCGCGAGCAGCTGCCGCTCACCGAGTGCCTGAAGGACACGGTCGCGCGCGTGCTGCCGCTGTGGAACGAGTCGATCGCCCCGGCGGTCCGCGCCGGCAAGCAGGTGCTGATCGCCGCGCACGGCAACTCGCTGCGCGCGCTGATCAAGTACCTCGACGGCATCTCGGACAGCGACATCGTCGGCCTGAACATCCCGAACGGCGTGCCGCTCGTGTATGAACTCGACGAGAACCTGAAGCCGATCAAGCACTATTACCTCGGCGACCAGGACGCGATCGCGCAGGCGCAGGCCGCCGTCGCGAAGCAGGGCAAGGCGGGCTGACGCTCGTCGGCCGGGTGAGCCGGGCGGGCCGCGTCCGGTGCGGCCCGCCCGGCCCCTGGCAATGAACGGCGCACCGCGCGAACCTTCGCGACTCCGGCGCTGTCGAATCCGCTTTCGAACCCGCAGCGCATCCGGCGGCGCCCCGCCTGAGCGGCTCCGGGCCCTTTTCGACGCTTTTCGCGCCGTTCCACTGAGTTATCGGACGAACAGTTATACTTGTCCGCTACATCATCCCCGCTACCGCCACGCGCTTCCCGACCGCACCAGATCTCTATGCGAATGAAATTGAAGAACATCGGCCTGATTGCCGCGGGCCTCGCCACGGGCGTGTTCGCCACGCTGCAGGTTTCCGCATCGGCCGAGCAGACCGCCACGGCGCCGCTCCCCCTCGACCAGCTCCGCCTGTTCGCGGAAGTCTTCGGACAGATCAAGCGCGAGTACGTCGAACCGGTCGACGACAAGAAGCTGCTGACGGCCGCGATCAAGGGCATGGTGTCGAGCCTCGACCCGCACTCGTCGTTCCTCGACAAGACCGACTATGACGAGCTGCAGGAGCAGACGAAGGGCCGCTTCGCGGGTCTCGGCATCGAGATCTCGCAGGAAGACGGCCTCGTCAAGGTGATCTCGCCGATCGAGGATACCCCCGCGTTCCGCGCCGGCATCCGTCCGGGCGACCTGATCACCCGCATCAACGACAAGCCGGTGCGCGGCATGACGCTCGACAAGGCCGTGAAGCAGATGCGCGGCGAGCCGGGCACCAAGGTCACGCTGACGATCTTCCGCAAGAGCGACGACCGCACGTTCCCGGTCACGGTCACGCGCGCGATCATCAAGGTCCAGAGCGTGAAGATGAAGATCCTCGATCCGGGCTATGCGTATGTCCGCATCACGAGCTTCCAGGAGCGCACGACGCCCGATCTCGCGCAGAAGCTGCAAGATATCGCACGCCAGCAGCCGAACCTGAAGGGCCTCGTCCTCGACCTGCGCAACAACGGCGGCGGCCTGCTGCAGAGCGCGGTCGGCGTGGCCGGCGCGTTCCTGCCGCCCGACTCCGTCGTCGTGTCGACCAACGGCCAGATCGCCGATTCGAAGCAGGTCTACCGCGATACGTACGATAACTATCGCCTGCCGTCCTTTGACGGCGATCCGCTGAAGAACCTGCCGCCGGTCTTCAAGACCGTGCCGATGATCGTGCTGACGAACGCCTATTCGGCGTCCGCGTCGGAAATCGTCGCCGGTGCGCTGCAGGATTCGAAGCGCGCGCAGATCATGGGCAAGACGACGTTCGGCAAGGGTTCGGTCCAGACGGTGCGCCCGATGACGGCCGACACCGCGCTGCGCCTGACCACCGCGTACTACTACACGCCGAGCGGCCGTTCGATCCAGAACAAGGGCATCACGCCGGACGTGCCGGTCGATCAGTACGCGGACGGCGATCCGGACGACGTGCTCGTGACGCGCGAGGTCGACTACACGAACCACCTCGCGAACACGCAGGATCCGAACGAGAAGAAGGAACAGGAAGACCGCGAGCAGCGCCGGATGGATCAGCTGCGCGTGCTTGAAGAGCAGAACGACAAGAAGACGCCGGAGCAGCGCCAGAAGGATCGCGATCGCAAGCCGATCGAGTTCGGCAGCGCCGACGATTTCATGATGCAGCAGGCGCTCAACAAGCTCGAAGGCAAGCCGGTCCAGGAATCGAAGTCGCTGCTCGCCGAAAGCACGAAGGGCCCGGCCGGCAAGGCTGCCACGGCCTCGAAGGCATCGGGCGCCAGCGCGAAGCCGGCTTCCGCACCGAAGCCCGCGTCGGCGCCGAAGTAAGCGCCGGCCGGCATCCGACGGGCCATCGCGGGAAGACCGCGATGGCCCGTTTTTCATGCGCGCCTAAAATAACGACACATACGCCGCCTCGCCACGACTCCCCATGAACGACGATCAACTCCTTCGCTACTCCCGTCACATCCTCGTCGACGAAATCGGCATCGAGGCGCAGCAGCGCTTTCTCGACGCGCATGCGATCGTCGTCGGCGCGGGGGGGCTCGGCTCGCCCGCCGCGATGTACCTCGCGGCATCGGGCGTCGGCACGATCACGCTCGTCGACGCCGATACGGTCGATCTCACGAACCTGCAGCGGCAGATCCTGCACGTGACGGCGTCGGTCGGCCGCCACAAGGTCGAATCGGGGCGCGACACGCTCGCGCAGCTGAACCCCGAGGTGACGGTGCACGCGGTCGCGGAGCGTGTCGACGATGCATGGCTCGACGCGCACGTGCCGCATGCGAGCGTCGTGCTCGACTGCACCGACAACTTCGCGACGCGGCATGCGATCAACCGCGCGTGCGTCGCGCATGGCGTGCCGCTCGTATCGGGCGCCGCGCTGCGCTTCGACGGGCAGATCAGCACGTTCGATTTCCGCGACCCGGCCGCGCCCTGCTATGCGTGCGTGTTTCCGGAAGACCAGCCGTTCGAGGAAGTCGCGTGCGCGACGATGGGCGTGTTCGCGCCGACGGTCGGGATCATCGGCGCGATGCAGGCCGCCGAGGCGCTGCGCGTGATCGGCGACATCGGCAAGACGCTCAACGGGCGGCTGATGATGCTCGATTCGCTGCGGATGGAATGGACGACGATGAAAATCGCGCGTCAGGCCGACTGCCCCGTGTGCGGGGGCCGGCACTGACGCGCGACGGGCATGCACCGGGCGGCGCATGCGTGGTGACACTTCGCTACGATTAACGGGGACGCCAGCGCCTCAGGCAGCCGCATCCGCGCGCGGCTCCGCGACCGACAGACGCTGCAGCGCGGCCTGCACTTCCTCCGGCTCGAACGCGGCGAGCACGTCGGCCGTCGGCTTTTCGAGCGCCTTCAGGTGCGCGCGCAGGATCTCCTGCTTCACGACCAGCAACTGGCTTGGGTGCATCGAGAACTCGGTGAGCCCCATCCCGAGCAACAGGCGCGTGAGCGCCGGGTCCCCCGCCATTTCCCCGCACACCGACACGGACACGCCCGCGCGCTTCGCTTCGCGCAACGTATAGGCGATCAGGTGCAGCACGGCCGGATGCAATGGGTCGTACAGGTGCGCGACCGCGTTGTCCGCGCGGTCGATCGCGAGCGTGTACTGGATCAGGTCGTTCGTGCCGATCGACAGGAAATCGAACCGCTTCAGGAACAGCGGCAGCGCGATCGCCGCGGCCGGAATCTCGATCATCGCGCCGATGCGCACGTTCGGGTCGTACGCGAGCCCCGCGTCGTCGAGCTGGCGCTTCGCCTCGCGGATCAGGTCGAGCGTCTGGTCGATCTCCTGCGCGTGCGCGAGCATCGGGATCAGGATCTTCACCTGGCCGAACGCGGACGCGCGCAGGATCGCGCGCAACTGCGTGAGGAACATCTGCGGCTCGGACAGGCTCCAGCGGATCGCGCGCAGGCCGAGCGCGGGGTTCGGCGCCGTCTCGTAGCCTTCGTCGAGCGCCTCGAGCGGCTTGTCCGCGCCGACGTCGATCGTGCGGATCGTCACCGGCATGCCCTTCATCCACTCGACGGCCCGCTTGTACGCGGCGAACTGCTCCTCCTCTTCCGGCATCTCCTTCTGATGCATGAACAGGAACTCGGAACGGAACAGCCCGACGCCGACCGCGCCGGCCTCGACGGCCGCCTTCGCGTCGTCGGGCAGCTCGATGTTCGCGTACAGATCGATCTTGGTGCCGCACAACGTTTGCGTCGGCGAGAACTTCAGGCGCTGCAGCTTGCGTTGCTCCAGCAGCTTCTCGGACTGCCGGTACGAATACTCCTCGAGGACGATCGGCGCGGGATCGACGATCACGATGCCCTGGTCGCCGTCGACGATGATCAGGTCGTCCTGGCGGATCAGCGCGCTCGCGTGCTGCACGCCGACCGCGGCCGGAATGCCGAGGCTGCGCGCGACGATCGCCGTGTGCGACGTGCGCCCGCCGAGATCGGTGACGAACGCCTGGAACGACTGCGACTTGAACTGCATCATGTCGGCCGGCGCGATGTCGTGCGCGACGACGATCATCTCGTTCGTGCCGTTCTTGGCCGCGCGGTCGAGCGCCTGCGACGCGGACGGCGCGCCGGCGAGCGCCTTCAGCACGCGCTCGACCACCTGCTCGATGTCGGCCTTGCGTTCGCGCAGGTATTCGTCCTCGATATCGTCGAAGTGGCGCGTGAGCAGCTCGAGCTGCTCGGTCAGCGCCCACTCGACGTTGTAGCGGCGCGTGCGGATCAGGTCGATGGTTTCCTGCACGAGCATTTCGTCGCTCAGGATCATCGCGTGGACGTCGATGAATGCGCCGACTTCGCTCGGCGTGTCGTCGGTCAGGTCGGCGCGCAGCGCTTCGAGTTCGTGATGCACGACCTCGAGCGCGGTGCGGAAGCGCTCGACCTCCGCATCGATCTGGTTTGCCTCGACCAGGTAATGGGCGACGTCGAGCGCCGCCGGCGCGATCAGATACGCTCGCCCGATCGCGATACCACGTGAGACGGGAATGCCATGCAGCGTGAAGGACACGCGCACCTCCTCTGTACAAGTAAAGCCGCGGCACACTGCTGCGATGCGCTTATGACCCCGGTTAGCGATTATAAATTCCGCGACTCCCCGCTGACTGCATGCACCGCAGCATTGCGCATTCCGCATCAATGCTTGCGACGAAAAAAATGCCGCGGAATCCGCGGCATTCTGGCTGGAAACGGCAACGATCCCGCGTGAGGATCACTGGCCTTCGCCGAACTTGTCGGCGATCAGCTTCAGCAGCGCGTCCATCGCTTCCTGCTCGTCGGCCCCGTCGGTCTCGATCGTCACGGTGCTGCCGATGCCGGCCGCCAGCATCATCACGCCCATGATGCTCTTCGCATTGATCTTGCGCCCGTTGCGCGTCATCCAGACTTCCGACTGGAAGTTGCCGGCCAGTTGCGTAAGCTTGGCCGATGCGCGCGCATGGAGCCCCAATTTGTTGACGATGGTGGTTTCTTGTTGAAGCATGATTCTCGGTCGGGTCGGTCGGGGCCGCCGGCGGCGCGCGTCGGCGGTGCGGTCTAAAACGGAAAACGGGAAATCAGTGCGACTCGGTGCGCGGCTGCGGCTCGGGCGGAATCGGCGCGCACTGGCCGCAGCCGGTTTCCGTCGGCGGCGGCGGCGTACCGGACGACACCTCGTGGACGCCCTTCGCGCCGCCGGACAGCGCCTTGTCGACCAGCTTGTCGAGCGGCACGGTGCGGTAGCAGACGGCCCGCACGAGCATCGGCAGGTTCACGCCCGCGAGCACGCGCACGTTGTCGATCTTGGCCAGCTGGCCGGCGATGTTCGCGGGCGTCGCGCCGTACATGTCGGTCAGGACGACCACGCCGTTCTCTTCCTTGAGCCGCGCGAGCTCCGCGTGCGCGAACGCCATCACCTGGGTCGGATCGCTGTCCGCCATCACGTCGATACAGCCGATGCGGGCGGGCACGCCGCCATAGATGTGCGCGATGCAGTCCCGCAGCGCGGTGGCGAGCGGGGCGTGCGCGATGATCAGGATCCCGGCCATGTCAGATCGCTCCCGGCCGCCCCTGGCGGGCCAACACCCCGCGGCGGGGCAATGAGCGTAGCGAGTGAGGGAAACGTTCCATGTTCAGCCTTGCAACAGTTTCGGCCCGACCGCCGGGCCTTGGGTGCGCGAGCGCGGCACCAGACAAGCGGGCATTGTAGCAGGCCGGTCGAACTGCTCCGGCGACGGGGGACCTGCGCGGCCGCCGCCGGGGTTGCGCGGGAAAGCGGCCTACGCGGCCGCACGCTCCAGCGCGTCGATGAACATCGCGGCGACGTCGAAGCCCGTCTGCTCCATGATCTCGCGGAAGCACGTCGGGCTCGTGACGTTCACCTCGGTCAGCCAGTCGCCGATCGCGTCGAGGCCGACCAGCAGCAACCCGCGTGCCGCGAGCACGGGTCCAAGCGTGTCGGCGATCTCGCGATCGCGCGCGGTCAGCGGCTGCGCAACGCCGAGGCCGCCCGCCGCGAGATTGCCGCGCACCTCGCTGCCCTGCGGAATCCGGGCGAGCGAAAACGGCACCGGCTCGCCACCGATCAGCAGGATGCGCTTGTCGCCCGCCTTGATCTCGGGGATGAATTTCTGCGCCATCACCGAGCGCGTGCCGTCGTGGCTCAGCATCTCGATGATCGAACCGAGGTTCATGCCATCCGGCTTCACGCGGAACACGCCCATCCCGCCCATCCCGTCGAGCGGTTTCAGGATCACGTCGCCGTGCTCGGCGTGGAATGCGCGCAGCCGTTTCGCGTCGCGCGTGACGAGCGTCGGCGCGACGAACTGCGGAAACTCGCCGATCGCGAGCTTCTCCGAATGGTCGCGGATCGACTGCGCCTTGTTGAACACGCGTGCGCCGGCGCGCTCGGCCAGCTCCAGCAGCCAGGTCGACGTCACGTATTCCATGTCGAACGGCGGATCCTTGCGCATCAGCACCGCGCCGAACGATTCGAGGCGGCGCGCGTCGACCGGCCCGGCCTCGTACCACGTCTCGCGATGCAGGTCGTCCGGGTCGCCGACGAACGTGATGCGGCGCACGTCGGCCTCGACGGCCGAGCCCGTCCACGCGAGCTGGTTCGGCTCGCACGCGTACACCGCATGCCCGCGCCGCGCCGCCTCGGCCATCATCGCGTAGGTCGAATCCTTGTAGATCTTGAAGCGCTCGAGCGGGTCGGCGATAAAGAGAATGTCCATGAGGTCCTGTACGTGGCGAAGGTCCGTTACACCTGGATGGCTTCGGGATCGGTCTTTTCCAGTTCGATCGACGACGCGATCAGCGACAGCCGCGCGACGACGCCGTACATGTAGAAACGGTTCGGCGGCGCGGCACCCGGCTTCGCGCCCGCATCCGGCAACGCGGTGTGCTCGAAGCCGAGCGGCACGTAGTGCATGCCGGGCGCGTTCAGGTTCTGGTCGCGCTCGCGGCCGGCGTGCGTGCGGTAGAAGCCGCCGACCACGTAGCGGTCGATCATGTACACGACGGGCTCCGCGACTTCGTCGCCGACGCGCTCGAACGTATAGACGCCTTCCTGCACGATCACGTCGCGCACCGCGAGGCCGGCCTTCGACTCGGCCATCTGCGCGCGCTCGGCCTTCGACATCCGGCCGATCTCGGCCGCGTCGTGCACGGTCATCACGCCGCGCCCCGCCGTGCCCGCGTCCGCCTTCACGACGACGTACGGCTTCTCGCTGATCCCGTATTCGCGGTACTTGCGCGCGATCTTCTTCAGCACGCCGTCGATCGCGTCGGCGAGCGCCTGTTCGCCTTCATGCGCCTGCCAGTCGACGCCTTCCACGTGCGCGAAATACGGATTCACCATCCACGGATCGACGCCGACCATCTTCGCGAACTTCTTCGCGACGTCGTCGTAGCACGAGAAGTGCGTCGACTTGCGGCGCACGGCCCAGCCCGCGTGCAGCGGCGGCAGCAGGTACTGCTCGTGCAGGTTTTCCAGCACGGCCGGAATGCCGGCCGACAGGTCGTTGTTCAGCAGGATCGAGCACGGATCGAAATTCTTCAGGCCGAGGCGGCGCTGCGAACGCTCGAGCGGTTCGAGCACGATCTTCTGGCCGTCGGCCAGCGTGATCGGCGTCATGTCGGTGATGCTCGGGTCGAGCGAACCGAAGCGCACGTTCAGGCCGGCCTGGCGCATGATCGTCGCGAGCCGTGCGACGTTCTCGAGGTAGAACGCGTTGCGGGTCGGCAGCTCGGGAATCACGAGCAGGTTCTTCGCGTCCGGGCAGATCTTCTCGATCGCGGCCATCGCCGCCTGCACGGCGAGCGGCAGCACTTCGGACGGCAGATTGTTGAATGCGCCGGGAAACAGGTTCGCGTCGACGGGCGCCAGCTTGAAGCCGGCATTGCGCAGGTCCACCGAACAATAGAACGGCGGGGTATGTTCCTGCCATTCGAGCCTGAACCAGCGTTCGATCGCAGGCGTCGCGTCGAGGATCTTCTGCTCGAGTTCGAGCAGCGGACCGTTCAACGCCGTAACGAGGTGGGGAACCATGAATCACTCGCGAGCGGGAGAATGAAGATTGTAGAGCAATTGCCCTGCCCATTTGGGGATTGTTCCCGGCTTCGCAAGGGTTTGGAGGAAGTTTTCGGCTATTGACCCGATAGTGCAAAGGGTTATGCGCTACGGCAGTGGGTGGCAGGAGAAAAAAAGCCCGCCGGGTGAGGCGGGCCCAAGTCGCTGCGCTCATTCATGGCGGGCGCCGTCGTCGCGGCGGCCCGCCGGTCATTCCTGTGACTTATTCGACGTGCTCGCCGTGCAGGACCACGTCGAGGCCTTCGCGCTCTTCTTCTTCCGACACGCGCAGGCCGATCGTCAGGTCGATCAGCTTCAGCAGCACGAAGCTCAGCACGCCGCTGTAGACCAGCGTGATCAGCACGCCCTTGGCCTGCAGCAGCAGGCTGCCGTCGGCGCCGCCGATGTCCTTGATCGCGAACACGCCCGTCAGCAACGCGCCGAGAATCCCGCCAATGCCGTGCACGCCGAATGCGTCGAGCGAATCGTCGTAGCCGAGCTTCGACTTGAGCCACGTCGCCGACCAGAAGCACACGACACCTGCGGCGATACCGATCACGAGGGCACCCGTCACGCCGACGAAGCCGGCCGCCGGCGTGATCGCGACGAGACCCGCGACCGCACCCGACACGATGCCGAGCACCGACGGCTTGCCGTGCGAGATCCACTCGGCGAACATCCAGCCGAGCGCCGCGCAGGCCGTCGCGACTTGCGTCGTCAGCATCGCGAAGCCGGCACGGCCGTCGGCCGCCACCGCCGAACCCGCGTTGAAGCCGAACCAGCCGACCCACAGCATCGAGCCGCCGATCATCGTCAGCACGAGGTTGTGCGGCGCCATCGATTCACGGCCGAAGCCGATCCGCTTGCCGAGCATCAGGCACGACACGAGGCCCGCGATACCGGCGTTGATGTGCACGACGGTGCCGCCCGCGAAGTCGAGCACGCCGTCCGACGACAGCCAGCCGGTCGGCTCCCACACCATGTGCGCGATCGGCACATAGACGATCAGCGACCAGAGCGTCATGAACACGAGCATCGCCGAGAACTTCATCCGGTCGGCGAATGCGCCGCAGATCAGCGCCGGCGTGATGATCGCGAACGTCATCTGGTAGACGAAGTAGACCGATTCCGGAATCGTCGGGGCCAGGTGGCTGACGGTCAGCGTCGTCGCCTTGTCGCCGTGGATGTAGTTCATCCCGTGCAGGAACGCACGCGACAGGCCGCCGATGAAGCCGTTGCCCGGCGTGAACGCGAGGCTGTAGCCGACCACCGTCCACAGCACCGTGATCACCGCGGTGATCGCGAAGCTCTGCATTACGGTCGCGAGCACGTTCTTCTTGCGGACCATGCCGGCGTAGAACAGCGCGAGGCCGGGAATCGTCATGAACAGCACGAGCGCGGTGGACGTCAGCATCCATGCGGTGTCGCCCGCATTGATCTTCGACGAATCAACCGAGAACGGGGCGGTCGGCGCGGCGGGAGCGGCCGGTGCCGAAGCGGCGGCAGCAGCCGACGCGTCGGTGGCGCCCGAGGCCGGCGCAGCAGCGGCGGCCGTGGCGGATGCGTCGGTGGCAGCCGGCGCCGAGGCGGCCGGAGCGGCGGCAGCCGACGCGTCGGAAGCCGTGGCGGCGGGCGCGGACGCAGCCGCGGCGGACGCCGCGTCGTCGGCGAGCGCGGGGCCGACGCCGGCCGCGATCAGCGAGCCGGCCATCAGCAGGGACATCAGAAGTTTGCGCATCTTGGGTTTCCTCTTCTCGCTTGTCTTGTCTGTTCTGTTACAGCGCGTCAGCGCCCGTCTCCCCGGTGCGAATCCGGATCACCTGTTCGATCGCCGTGACGAAGATCTTGCCGTCGCCGATCTTGCCGGTGCGCGCGGCCCGCTCGATCGCCTCGACCGCCTGGTCGACGAGATCGTCGGACACGGCTGCCTCGATCTTCATCTTCGGCAGGAAATCGACCACGTATTCGGCACCGCGGTACAGCTCGGTGTGCCCCTTCTGCCGCCCGAACCCTTTCACCTCCGTCACCGTGATGCCCGAGACGCCGAGCGCCGACAGCGCTTCGCGCGTCTCATCGAGCTTGAACGGCTTGATGATTGCGGTAATGAGTTTCATGAAGTCCTCTCGCTGGGTTGTCCCGTCGAATTGGTTGGAATGTTGTTACGGACTCTTCTCAGCAACTCGCATGCCAAGTCGGTTCGAGCACCGTTTCAAAGGGCTTCATCAAGGGGTCGCATCGCGTGATGTAAGGTGCGGAGGCCCGGCCGAATGGCCAACGTGGCCCGGTTTGCTGGCGCGGCGAAAGGATCGTTGCTAGAGTGCACGCACGTCCCGGATCGCCGGGCCATTCACCCATGCGGGCGCCATGCCCGGAATTCGCGCTCCGGGCGCACCATTTCCGGTCATGCGTGCATCATGGGCACGTACGCAACTGAAGATGCACATTTTTTGTGCAAGGAAGGGGAATCACATGAAGCAACCCAGCGACGTTTTCAACGATCTGCAGTCGCGCGTCAGCGATCTGCTGAAAAACTCGCCGGCCAAGGACGTCGAGCGCAACGTGAAGGCCATGCTGTCGCAAGGCTTCTCGAAACTCGATCTCGTCACGCGCGAGGAATTCGACACGCAGGCGCAAGTACTCGCCCGCACCCGCGTGCGCCTCGAGGAACTCGAGAAACGCGTCGCGGAACTCGAGCAGAAGCTCGCCGCGCCGCAAGCCTGACGCCCTGACCGGCCGCAAGGCCCGGGCGCGGGCCGCCTCGTGCGGCCCGCGCCCGCCGCCTCAAGCACTGAAGCACTGAAGCACTGAAGCACTGAAGCACTGAAGCACTGAAGCACTGAAGCACTGAAGCACTGAAGTCACCGTACCGCTCTTCGTCGTCCGTCGTTCCCCGCAGCACCCCCGCTCTTCGCTGTTCATCGCTCTTCGCAGTCCGTCGTTCCGCTGTGCCTCGTTCTTTCCCGCGCCACGCCGGCAAGCGCGCACCGATTCCTCCGATTCCCGCGGCATGCGGCCTCGAACGGCCGTCGTCCGTCTTGCTTACAGGAGCCTCGCCATGTCGCTCGCCGTGGTGCGCAGTCGCGCGCCCGCCTCCGGCCGTGCGCCGGACGTCACCGTCGAAGTCCATCTCGCCAACGGGCTGCCGTCGTTCTCGATCGTCGGCCTGCCCGATCTCGAAGTCCGCGAAAGCCGCGAGCGAGTGCGCGCCGCGCTGCAGAACTGCGGCTTCGAGTTCCCCGTGCGCCGCATCACCGTCAACCTCGCGCCGGCCGACCTGCCGAAGGAGTCGGGACGGTTCGACCTGCCGATCGCGCTCGGCATCCTCGCCGCGAACGGCCAGATCCCGGCCGACGCGCTGGCCGGCCGCGAATTCGCGGGTGAACTGTCGCTGACGGGCGCGCTGCGGCCGATGCGCGGCGCGTTCGCGATGGCGTGTGGCGTGGCGCGGGATGCGCAGTCAGCGGAAAGTAGCGCGGCTTCCGGCCTGGGTTCCGGCATCGGTGGCCAAGGGGCCGGCCCGGAGCCGCGCTCCGCCGCCGCGTCGAACGCCCCCGAGCTGTACCTGCCGCTCGCCAGCGCCGCCGAGGCCGCGCTCGTGCCGGGCGTCACCGTGTTCGGCGCGCCGGACCTGCCCGCGCTGTGCGCGCACCTCACCGGCGCACCCGACGGGCGGCTCGCGCCGGTCGCCGCGCCGTGCCTCGACGGCCTGCCGACGCCGGCCGCCCCCGATCTCGCCGACGTGGTCGGCCAGCGCGGCGCCCGCCGCGCGCTGGAAGTCGCGGCCGCGGGCGGCCATCACATGCTGATGGTCGGGCCGCCGGGGGCCGGCAAGTCGATGCTGGCCGCGCGGCTGCCGGGCCTCCTGCCGCCGCTGACCGACGACGAGGCGCTGACGTCGGCGGCGCTCCTTTCCGCGAGCCGCCTCGGCTTCTCGCCCGCGCAGTGGCGCCGGCGGCCGTTCCGTGCACCGCATCACTCGTCGAGCGCCGCCGCGCTGGTCGGCGGCCGCAATCCGCCGCAACCGGGCGAGATCACGCTCGCGCACCTCGGCGTGCTGTTCCTCGATGAACTCCCGGAATTCGACCGGCACGTGCTCGAGATGCTGCGCGAACCGCTGGAGGCCGGCCGCATCACGATCTCGCGCGCGGCCCAGCAAGCCGACTTCCCGGCCGCTTGCCAGCTGATTGCCGCGATGAATCCGTGCCCGTGCGGCTGGCACGGCGATCCGTCGGGGCGCTGCCGCTGCTCGCCGGACGTCGCCGCGCGCTACCTGCGCAAGCTGTCGGGGCCGCTCGTCGACCGCATCGACATCCAGATCGACCTGCCCGCGCTGTCGCCGGCCGAGCTGGCGACGCGCGCGTCGGCGCCCGGCGAGCCGAGTGCGGCGGTCGCTGCGCGGGTTGCGCACGCTCGTGCGCTGCAGCTCGATCGGCAGGGCAAGACGAACCACATGCTGAGCGGCCGCGAGACCGACGACCTGTGCCGGCCGACCGACGAAGGCGAACGGCTGCTGCGCGAGGCCGGCGAGCGCTTCGGCTGGTCGGCGCGCGCGTATTTCCGCGTGCTGAAGGTTGCGCGCACGATCGCCGACCTGGCCGGCGACCCGCTGCCGACGGCCGCGCAGATCGCCGAAGCGATCCGCTACCGGCGCGCACTGACGGCGCTCTGAACGCCCTCGGAGGACAAAATCCGGCTGTCAAGACTTGACTTATGCACAATTCCGCGAAACCGGCCCCGGATTGGGGCTCGTCGAGACCTTTGCAGCACGGAATCCGTATCCCGTTGTTTTGATTGACTTTTATCAAAACGCGAGCGAGCGACCAAACGAGCCGGAAGGCCGTCCCGCGCGGCTTGGCGGGAATCCCGGGCGACTTTTCAACAAAGTTATCCACATGCGTTGTGGATAGCCGAAAAAACCTCGCAAAATCCGGCGACTAGCGTCGAAAGCTGCGAATGAACTTTCAGTTGTCACAGCGTGTCTGAGCGCCCTCTCCGACCATCGTCAGTCGAGTTTGAACGACCCGAAAAACTGGTCGAGCTGCTCCTGTGCGAGCTTGCCGTCGGCAATCACGACGGCCTGGTACGCGTGCCGGCCGCGCGCGACGAGTCGCGCAATGATCGTCTTGTGCGCGCGATCGCCGCCGGCGGCCGCGCCGGCGATGCGCAGCTCGAGCCCGTTCACCGCGCCGCCGGCCGCAAGCGGCACGGGCACCGAAGCCGTCTGCGGCGCGCCTTCGAGATTGCGGGACAACCCGGCACGCAGGAACTCGAGCGCCGCGCGGCGCGTGTCGTCGCGGTCGTCCGGCAGCGTCAGCGTGCCGACCGCGAACACCGCGCCGTCGACGTGCGCGGCCTGCATCCGCATCGGCATTGACGCGCCGCCGATCGCCACCGGTTGCTCCTCGACGGTCGGCTTCGCCGGCAGGTCGATCGTGTAGCCGGCGTCGTTGTGCAGCGTGCGCCAGTCGTACGACGGCGAGCACGCGGCCAGCGCCGCGCTCACGCACGCGAGCGCGGCGAAGTGTCGCAGCGGACGAAAAAGGGGGCGCAACGAAACGGTGACTTCCTTCGGCATGGCGTGGATCGGGCAGGCAAAACGCGCATTATCCGCCAACGTGAAATCCGGGATGTGCGGCCGCCGCCGGTGCGCAAGCCGCATTCGCGCTAAAATGAGCGTCGAATTTCGATGTCCTTTGCATTGATCCGCGTCATCGACCGACTCCGAGAGCACCAGATGAACACCACGCCTCCCGTCCGGCGCAGCGCCGGCCCCGTCCGCTACATCGTCGCCGCCGCCGTCGTCGCGGCGATCGCCGTCGCCGGCTTCTTCGCGTTCAACGGCAAGTCCAGCGTGCCGGACGCCACGTTCACGCTGCTGTCGGGCCAGAAAGTCTCGACGGCAGGCGACCTGAAAGGCAAGGTCTATCTCGTGAACTTCTGGGCGACGAGCTGCGCCACCTGCATGCAGGAAATGCCGCAGATGGTCGATACCTACAATCGCTTCAAGGGCCAGGGTCTGGAATTCGTCGCGGTCGCGATGAACTACGATCCGCCGATGTACGTCGCGAACTACGCGCAGACGCGCCAGCTGCCGTTCAAGGTCGCGCTCGACGACGGCAGTGTCGCGAAGCAGTTCGGCAACGTGCAACTCACGCCGACGACCTTCGTCGTCGACAAGGACGGCAAGATCCTGAAGCGCTACGTCGGCGCACCGCAGTTCGCGGAACTCGACGCGCTGCTCAAGAAGGCACTCGACGGCAACGCGGCCTGAGCGCCGCCCGATCCGGCTGCAAGGGCCGCGCACCGCGCCCTTCCCCGCACCACGGACCGCACGACCGGGCAACCCGGTTCCGCGGTCCGTTTGCTTTTCAGCGCTCGGTTTCGCCTTTCGCCGACAGTCCGTAGCGCTTCATCTTCTCGTACAGCGTCGCCTTGCCGACGTGCAGCCGGTCGGCCGTCGCGGCGACCGCGCCGCCCGTCTGGTTCAGCGCCTCGGCGATCACCGCACGCTCGAATTGCTCGATGCGCTCCTTCAGCGTCTGCTCGCTGTCGGCGTCGTCGCCGCTCGCGCCCGTCTCCTGCGGCATGTCGGCCACGCCGAGCACGAAGCGGTCGGCCGCGTTGCGCAGCTCGCGCACGTTGCCGGGCCAGTCGCGCTGCATCAGGCTCGCGCGCTGCCGGTCGGTCAGCACCGGCGCGGGCCGCGCGTAGCGCACGGCCGCGTCGAGCATGAAGTGCTCGAACAGCGGCACGATGTCCTCGCGGCGCTCGGCCAGCGGCGGCAGCGCGATCGTCACGACGTTGAGGCGGTACAGCAGGTCGCGCCGGAACGTGCCGGCCGCGACGAGCTCGCTCATGTCGCCCTTCGCGGCCGCCACCACGCGGCAGTTCACGCGGATCGGCTGGTTCGAGCCGAGCCGCTCCAGCACGCCGTCCTGCAGTACGCGCAGCAGCTTCACCTGCAGCGCGAGCGGCATGCTTTCGATTTCGTCGAGGAACAGCGTGCCGCCCGACGCATATTCGAGCTTGCCGACGCGGCGCTTCGCGGCGCCGGTGAACGCGCCGGGCTCGTAGCCGAACATCTCCGATTCGAACATCGGCTCAGGCAGCGCGCCGCAATTCACCGCGATGAACGGCTTGTCGCGGCGCGGCGACAGCTCGTGCAGGCTGCGCGCGATCAACTCCTTGCCGGCGCCGGTGTCGCCGTTGATCAGCACCGACGCGTCGGTAGGCGCGACGTTCGCGATCAGCTTGCGCACCTGCTCGATTGCCGGGCTGCGGCCGATGATGCGCGGCGCGACGACGTTCTGCCCGGCCAGCTCGCGCCGCAGCGCGTGGTTCTCGAGCACGAGCTCGCGGCGCTCGAGCGCGCGGCGCACCGTCTCGATCAGGCGCTCGGCCGCGAACGGTTTTTCGATGAAGTCGTATGCGCCGTCGCGCATCGCCTGCACGGCCATCGAGATGTCGCCGTGCCCCGTGACGAGGATCACGGGCACGTCGGGCACGCGCTCGCGGCACTGCGCGAGCACGTCGAGCCCGCTCGCGCCGGGCAGCCGGATGTCGCTGACGATCGCGCCGGCGTTGTCCGCGACGATCGCCTTCTCGGCCGCTTCGGCCGACTCGAAGCCGGCGACGTCGAACCCCGCCAGCTGAAGGCTCTGCACGCTGGCCCGGCGAACGAGCGCATCGTCTTCGATATAGATCACTTGCAGCCGGTTGGCCATCGTACTCACTTGCTCCTGACGGGCCGCGCGGCGGCAGCGCGCGCGGCGTCGTTGATACCGATCGTGCGCCGATCGGGCGGGCGGCGTGGCGCGCCTAGCGCGAGCCCGCCGGCTCGGACACGGAGTCCGGATGATGCGTGCGGGCGCGCCGCAGCGTCAAGACGAACAGCGCTCCGCCCGACGGCGAGTTGCGCGCTGTGAGCGCACCGCCCGCATCGCTCGCGATCGACGACGAGATCGCGAGGCCGAGGCCGAGCCCGCGCCCCATTTCCTTGGTCGTGAAGAACGGCTCGAACAGGCGCGGCAGCAGGTCGGGGGCAATACCGCTTCCGTTGTCGCGCACCTCGACGGCGAGCGTGGCCGCCGACACCGCGATCGTCACCTCGATCGCCGGCGCCGCGACGCCGGCCACCGCGTCGAGCGCGTTGCCGAGCAGGTTGATCAGTACCTGTTCGAGGCGCAGATCCTCGCAACGGGCGACGAGCTCGGGATAGTCGCGCGCCAGGTCGAGCGGCGCATCCTGCGCGGGCGACACGGTCGCGTCCTGCAGCGTCAGCGTGAGCGCGACGCCGCTCAGGCGCTCGCCAAGCAGCGACAGCACGCTGCGCAGCGCACGCACGACGAGCGCCTGCTCGTTGCGCGGCTTCGCGCGGCCGACGAACAGCTTCAGCTGGTTCGTGATCTTGCCCATCCGCTCGGTGAGCGCGGCGATCGCCTCGAGGTTCTCGCGCGCGGCCGCCTGCTCGCCGCGATCGAGCAGCACGCGCGTGTTGTCCGAGAAACTGCGCAGCGCCGCGAGCGGCTGGTTCAGTTCGTGCGTGATGCCGGCCGCCATCTGGCCGAGCGCGGCGAGCTTGCTCGCCTGGATCAGTTCGTCGTGCGCGGCGCGCAGCTCCTGCTCCGCGCGGATCCGGTCGCCGACTTCCTTCTGCAACTGCTCGTTCGCTTCCGACAGGTCGGCCGTGCGCTCCTCGACGCGCCGGTTCAGCTCCGCATACGCCTGCTGCAGCAGCGCGCGGCCGCGGATCATTTCACGCACGCGCGCGCGGCGCATCCGCCAGTAGAACGCGAGCAGCGCGACCGACACGAAGCCGAAACCGGTGACGATCGTCGCGTTGCGCGCATCGGCATCGACGGGCGCGATCGGCGCGAGCGTGACGAGCAGCCAGTCGGGCTCGCCGATCCGGCGCTTGCTCGCGAGGAATCGCGGCGCGCGCAAGCCCGGGCCTACGCCGGCCGCACCGAGGCGCACGATCTCCGCATCGGGGCCGAGCACCTGCTCGATGCGCAGCGGCAGCGGCGTGACGGGCTGCTGCGCGTACTGGCGCGTCTCGTAGATCGACGCGGCGACGGAGCCCGTCAGCGGCCGCAGCGTGTGGTACTTCCACGCGGGCACCGACGACAGGAACACGACGCCGTGGTCGTCCACGACGACGAGCGGCTCGGATGCATCGGCGCCCTGGAACCATTCGAGGTTGAGCTTCACGACGACCACGCCCGCGATCTTGCCGTCGCGCCACACGGGCTGCGAGATGTAGTAGCCGGGATCGCGCGAGATCGTGCCGATCCCGAAGAAGCGGCCGACCTGGCCGTTCATCGCATCGAGGAAATACGGGCGGAAGCGGTATTCGATCCCGACGAAGCTGTCGGGCGCGCGCCAGTTGCTGGCGGCGACACACAGGCCGTCCGCGCCGATCACGTAGGTGACGGTCGCGTGCGCGTGTTCGTTGAGGTCTTCGAGATAGCGATTGACGCGCCCTGTGTAGTCGGCGCGCGTCGGCTCGGCGAGCAGGTCCTGCACGTACGGATGGCTGCCGAGCAGATAGGGCAGCGACTCGTAGCGGTCGAGCGTGCTCTTGAGCGCGTTGGTGGTGCGGTCGACGCGCACCGCGGCATTGCGCTGCAACTCGGCGACACCGCGCCGCCAGGTGATCGTCCACGTCAGCGTGCACGCCGCGGCGAGCGCGGCGGCAAGCACGACGAGAATGAGCAGACGACGCGTCACGGTCGAGGCTTCCTGGCGATGCGGATCGCCTATTGTGTCATAGGCCTCCGCCCTTCCGCCTCGAGCGCCACGGCTCGCGCCGCCGGCGGGCGGTGCCGCCGCCTGCTCCTTCATGACGTCAGACGCCGGCCGTCTCGGTCGGCGTCACTTCGCCGCCGCCCTTCAGCGCCTGGCGCAGCTTGTTGCGGTCGAGCTCCTTCTCCCAGGCCGACACGACGACCGTCGCGACGCCGTTGCCGACGATGTTGGTCAGCGCACGGCATTCGCTCATGAAGCGGTCGATGCCGAGGATCAGCACCATGCCCGACAGCGGGATCGTCGGCACGACGGCCAGCGTCGCGGCGAGCGTGATGAAGCCCGCGCCCGTGACGCCGCTCGCGCCCTTCGACGTCAGCATCGCGACGGCCAGCAGCGTGAGCTGCTGCATCCACGTCAGTTCGATGTTGGTCGCCTGCGCGATGAACAGCACGGCCATCGTCATGTAGATGTTGGTGCCGTCGAGGTTGAACGAATAGCCGGTCGGCACGACGAGGCCGACGACCGAACGCGAGCAGCCGGCCTTCTCGAGCTTTTCCATCAGCTGCGGCAGCGCGGCTTCCGACGAGCTCGTGCCGAGCACGATCAGCAGCTCTTCCTTGATGTAGGACACGAAGCGGATGATCGAGAAGCCGGTGAAGCGCGCGATCGTGCCGAGCACGACGAGCACGAACACCACCGACGTCAGGTAGAAGGTGCCGATCAGCTTGAGCAGCGGCACCAGCGAGCCGACGCCGTACTTGCCGATCGTGAACGCCATCGCGCCGAACGCGCCGATCGGCGCCAGCTTCGTGACGATGTGCACGATGCCGAACAGCACGCGCGTGAGCCCGTCGATGAAGTCGGTGACGACCTTGCCGCGCTCGCCGAGGTGCGCGAGCACGCTGCCGAACAGCAACGCGATCAACAGGATCTGCAGGATCTCGCCTTGCGCGAACGCATCGACCATCGTGTTCGGGATGATGTGCATCAGGAAGTCGACCGTCGACTGCCCGTGCGCCTTCGCCGCATACGACGCCACGGCCTTGCCGTCGAGCGTCGCCGGATCGATGTTGAAGCCGACGCCCGGACGCAGGATGTGCGTGGCCGCCAGGCCGAGCACCAGCGCGAAGGTCGACACGATCTCGAAGTACAGCAGCGCCTTGCCGCCGACGCGGCCGACCTTCTTCATGTCCTCCATGCCGGCGATGCCGGTGACGACCGTACAGAAGATGATCGGGCCGATCACCATCTTGATCAGCTTGATGAAGCCGTCGCCGAGCGGCTTCATGTCGGTGGCGATCGACGGATAGAAGTGGCCGAGGATCACGCCGACGATGATGGCGAAGATCACCTGCACATAGAGCACTTTGTAGAAGGGTTTCTTCTTCACGATGGTTCCTGCAGAAGTAGATGAGCCGATGGAAACGGCGTCACGCGCGCGGACGAATGTCACAGGGGAGATTCATTCGCCCGCGCGGCTGCCGTGCCGCAACAAGCGATGCCTCAGGACATCCGGAGGGGGAGGAAGGCAGTGGTCATCGATTGTCTCCTTGCTTGCTGTAGTAGTTCGGCCGGGGGGATGGCCGTGCGCTTTATATTGCAAGGTCGATGCCAGGTTCCTGAAACCCGTCAAGCCTTTGTATTCATTGTATTTCTCATAATGCGGCAGGCAAGGAAATCCGGGATTCCGGATTTCCGGAAAATATCCGTCCGGCGATCCGGACGGATGCATTCATTCATCAGATGAATCAGTGCTGCACGGCGCGGCCGGCCAGCACGCCCGTCTGCGCGTAGAACTCCTGCTGCGCGAACGCGTCGCGCTCGCGCCGCGCGCGCTCGCCGCGATCCGCGAGCGAGCCCGCAACGATCCCGATGAACGCGAGCGGCACCGACACGAGCGCCGGGTTGTCGAGGAACACCGGCGCGTGCGCATGGTGCAGCACGTCGACCCACACCGACTTCGACAGCACCGTGAGCGCGACCGCCGACACGAGGCCGAGGCCGCCGCCGAGCACCGCGCCGCGCGTCGTCATCCCGCGCCAGAAGATCGACATCGCGAGCACCGGGAAATTGGCGCTCGCGGCGACCGCCGCGACGAGGCCGACCATGAACGCGACGTTCACGTGCTCGAACAGGATCGACAGCCCGATCGCGACCGCCGACAGCGCGATCGTCGCCGCGCGCGAGATGCGCATCTCGACGCGCTCGTCGGGCTTGCCGCGCGCCCACATCTGCGCATACAGGTCGTGCGAGATCGTCGTTGCGCCGGCGAGCGTGAGGCCCGCGACCACCGCGAGGATCGTCGCGAACGTGACGGCCGCGATGAAGCCGTAGAACCAGTTCCCGCCGACCGCCTGCGCCAGCTTCACCGCGACCATGTTCGAGCCGCCGAGCAGATCGTGCGTCAGGTTGAACGTGCCGTTCGCGCCGAGCTTGAAGAACTCCGGATGCTGCGCGAGCAGCACGATCGCCGAGAAGCCGATCACGAAGGTCAGCAAATAGAAATAGCCGATGAAGCCGGTCGCATAGAGCACCGACTTGCGCGCCTCCTTCGCGTTCGGCACCGTGAAGAAGCGCATCAGGATGTGCGGGAAGCCGGCCGTGCCGAACATCAGCGCGATGCCGAGCGACAGCGCGTTGGCCGGATCGCGGATCAGCTTGCCGGGGCCCATGATCGACAGCGCGCCCGGATGCACGGCCACCGCGCGGCGGAACATCTCGTCGATGCTGAAGCCGAATTCGCTGAGCGCGAGCACGACGAGCAGCGTCGCGCCGCACAGCAGCAGCACGGCCTTGATCACCTGCACCCAGGTGGTGGCCGTCATCCCGCCGAAGAACACGTAGACCACCATCAGCACGCCGACGATCAGCTCGGCCGTGCCGTACGACAACCCGAACAGCAGCTGGATCAGCTTGCCCGCGCCGACCATCTGCACGACGAGGTACAGCACGACGATGGTCAGCGAATTCGCGGACGTCAGCAGCCGAATCGGCCGCTGCGCGAAGCGGTACGCGACGACGTCGACGAACGTGAACTTGCCGAGGTTGCGCAAGGGTTCCGCGATCAGGAACATCACGAACGGCCAGCCGACCAGAAAGCCGATCGAGTAGATGAGCCCGTCGAAGCCGAACATGAACACCATCCCCGACAGCCCGAGGAACGACGCGGCCGACATGTAGTCGCCCGCGATCGCGAGCCCGTTCTGCAGCCCGGTGATGCCGCCGCCGGCCGTGTAGAAGTCGCGTGTCGAGCGCGTGCGGCGCGCGGCCCAGCGCGTGAGCGCGAGCGTCGCGAACACGAACGCGAAGAACATCCCGATCGCGACCGGGTTCAGTTCGACCTTGTCGGGCATCGGGCCCGCGACCGATACCGCGTGCGCGGCGGAGGAAACGAGAACGGCAGGCGCGCCGAGCGCCATCGAGAGTCGTCGCATGTCGGCCTCCGTCACGAACGCTGCAGGATCGCGTCGACGCGGCGGTCGAACGCACGGTTCGCGCGCAGCACGTAGCACGCGGTCAGGCTGATCGCGACCAGGATGATCGCGACGCCGGCGGCGATGCCGACCGTCATCGTCGCACCGCGGTACAGCGGCGCGGCGAGCACGTGCGGCGCGAGCGCGACGAGCAGGATGAAGCCGTAGTACGTGGCGATCATCAGCGCCGTCAGCGTGAAGCTGAAGCGGCGCCGCGCCCGCACGAGTTGCTGGTAGTCACGGCGCGCCGTGACCGATTCGATGACGGAAAGCTCCATGGTGTCTCCTGTCGACCAGAGTTGGCGCTTCAGCGCTTACTCTGGTCCCATGCTTCGCGGGCGACCGGAGTTGGCGCTTTAGCGCCTACTCCAGTCCCCGCAGGGCAACCGCCTCGTCATTGCGAGGGGTGTCTTGTGGAATGGCCGGCGCGCGTCCACTGCTCCGCCCGCGCCGCGGCGGCAACCGATGAAACGCGTTACACGACGCGATCCGCCCGCAACCGCGCGACGTCCTCCGCCGACATCCCGAGCCAGCCGCCGAGCACCGCCTCCGTATCGGCACCGAGCACCGGCGGCGCACCGCGCACCGGCAACCGCGCGCCATCGAACCGGTACGGCGGCGCCAGCACGTCGACGCCGCCCGCGACCGGGTGCGGCTGCCGCGTGACGAGCCCCGCGCGCGTCGCGCGTTCCGACGTCAGCGCCTCGTGCAGCCCGAGCACTTCGCCGCACGGAATGCCCGCCTCGGCGAGCGCCGCGAGCAACGTCGCGCGCGACCGGCGGGCGAGTTCACGACCAATCTCCGGCAGCAGCTCAGCGCGGTTTTCCGAGCGGCCGAGGTTGGTCTTGTAACGCGTGTCGGCTGCGAGGTCGGGCCGTTCGATCACCGCGCAGAAGCGCGCGAACTGCGCGTTGTTGCCGACCGTGATCACGAGCGGGCCGTCGGCCGCGTCGAACACGCCGTACGGCACGACCGACGGATGCGCGTTGCCGTAGCGCGGCGGGTCCTCGCCCATCAGCAGCGCGTCGAGCCCGTAGTACGCGGTGATCATCAGCCCGCAGTCGAACAGCGCCATTTCGATGCGCCGCCCGCGCCCCGTCGCATGGCGCTCATACAGCGCGGCGAGAATCGCCTGCGCCGAATACATGCCGGTGAACAGGTCGACCGCCGCGACGCCGAACTTCAGCGGCGGCTGGCCGGCCTCGCCGTTCAGCGCCATCAGCCCGGCCTCGCCCTGCACGACGAGGTCGTAGCCGGGCCGCGCGGCCTCGGCGCCCGAGCGATCGTAGCCGGAGATCGCGCAGTGCACGACGCGCGGATTCAACTCGGCCAGCGCGTCGTAGCCGAGCCCGAGCTTTTCCGCACCGCCGAACTTGAAGTTGTGGAGCACCACGTCGGCCTGCGCGGCCAGCTCGCGTGCGAGCCGGCGCCCGTCTTCAGTCTGCAGGTCGAGACAAATCGAGCGCTTGCTGCGGTTCACGCTGTTGAAGTAGGTCGTCTCGGTGTCGCCGATCCTCAGGCCCCAGTCGCGCGTGTCGTCGCCGCGCGCCGGATGCTCGACCTTGATCACTTCCGCGCCGAAATCGGCGAGCACCATCGCGCACCACGGGCCCGCGAGCACGCGCGAGAAATCGAGCACCTTCACGCCGGCCAGCGGCAATGCGCGCGATTCGTTCGTCATCCTTGTCTCCTCCATTCGCGTCGTTCGTTTTTACTGTTTCGACAGCGCGATGTAGCGCGCGAGGTGATGATCCTCGTCGCCGAGCTGGTGATCGATCATCACGAGGCGCTTCGCGTAATGCGACAGCGGCAGCTCCCACGTCATCCCGATCCCGCCGTGCAGCTGGATGCTCTCCTCGGCGACGAGCGTGCCGATCCGGCCGATCGTGTACTTCGCCGCCGCGAGCGCGCGTTCGCGCACCGCGCGCGGCGCATCGAGCTGCGCGGCCGCGTTGATCACGGCCGAGCGCGCCTGCTCGACCTCGAGCAGCAGGTCGGCCATCCGGTGCTGCAGCGCCTGGAAGCTGCCGATCGGCAAGCCGAACTGCTTGCGCGTGCGCAGGTAGTCGAGCGTGTATTCCTTCGCGACGTCCATCGCGCCGAGCGCCTCCGCCGACAGCGCGAGCAATCCGTAGCCGAGCACGCGTTCGAGCAGTTCGACGCCCGCTTCACCTTCGTGCGCGCCGAGCGCGGCATCGGCCGGCAGCACGACGCGTTCGAAGCGCACCTCGGCCGCGCGGCCGCCGTCGATCTTCCGGTAGTCGCGCAGCGATACGCCCGGCGCATCGGCCGGCACGACGAACAGGCCGATGCCGGCCGCATCGTCGTCATGACCCGACACGCGCGCGCTGACGACGAAGAACGCCGCGTGCGCGGCCTGGTCGACGACGCCCTTCGCGCCCGTCAGCACCCAGCCGTCGCCCGAGCGTTCGGCACGCGTGCGCACGGTCGTCAGTTCGTAGTGCGAGCCCGGCTCGTCATGCGCGAACGCGGCGCTCACGCTGCCGTCGATCAGCGCGGCCAGCCGGTCGCGATGCGCTGCGCCGCCGGCGAGCGACAGCGCTCGGCCCGCGAGCAGCGCGCCGAGGAACGGCTCGACGACGAGCCCGCGCCCGAGGCATTCGAACACCACGGCGATGTCGAAGCCCGCGCCGCCGAACCCGCCGTCGGCTTCGGCAAACAGCGCGCCGACCGTGCCGAGTTCGGCAAGGCGCCGCCACATCGTGCGATCGAACCCCTCGGCCGACTGCGCGATGCGATCGCGCACCGGGAACGCGTATTGTTCGGCGATGAAGCGGTTCAACGTATCCGCCAGCATCCGGCGGTCTTCTGTGTGCTGGAAATCCATCGTCGCGTCCCTCGTTACAGCCCGAGCATCATCTTCGCGATGATGTTCTTCTGGATCTCGTTCGAGCCGCCGAAGATCGACAGCTTCCGGTTGTTGAAATACTGCTGCGCGGCGCTCGCGGCGTCGTCCGGGCCGACCGGCTCGCCGTCGTAATCGGCATCGAGCGCTTCCTCGACGAACGGCTGCGCGTACGGCCCCATCGCGCGCCGCATCAGCGCGGTGATCTCCTGGCGGATCTGCGTGCCGCGGATCTTGAGCATCGAGCTTTCCGCTCCGGGCGCGCCGCCGCCCGCGACCGCGGCCAGCACGCGCAGGTTGGTCGTGCGCATGTTCTCGAGTTCGATCTCGACCCGCGCGACGCGCGCCGCGAAAAACGGATCGTCCGCGAGCGGCCGGCCGTTCTTCGTGACCTTCGCGGCCACCGCGCGCAACCGGTCGAGCGCGGCCGTCGAGAAGCCGATTCCCGCGATGTTGGTGCGTTCGTACGTGAGCAGGTATTTCGCGTAAGTCCAGCCGCGGTTCTCTTCGCCGACGAGGTTGGCCGCCGGCACGCGCACGTCGGTGAAGAACACCTC
The DNA here is from genome assembly GCF_002223205.1 of Burkholderia sp. AU27893. Lineage (NCBI taxonomy): Bacteria > Pseudomonadati > Pseudomonadota > Betaproteobacteria > Burkholderiales > Burkholderiaceae > Burkholderia > Burkholderia sp. AU27893. The sequence goes on from NZ_NKFD01000002.1 coordinate 719,858, forward strand.
GTTCACTTCGTGCTCGCCGTCGAGCGTGACGATCGGGCGCACCTCGACGCCCGGCGTGTTCATGTCGATCAGCAGGAAGCTGATGCCTTCCTGCTTGCGCACGTCGGTCGCGGTGCGCACGAGGCAGAAGATCATGTTCGCGTAGTGGCCGAGCGTGGTCCACGTCTTCTGGCCGTTCACGAGATAGTGCTCGCCCTGCGCGTCGATGCCGCGCACCGCGCTCGTCTTCACCGCCGCGAGATCGGAACCGGCGCCCGGCTCCGAGTAGCCCTGGCACCACCAGTCGGTGCCGTCGAGGATGCGCGGCAGCCAGTGGCGCTGCTGCGCGTCGTTGCCGTACTTGATCAGCACGGGGCCGAGCATGTTCACGCCGAACGGCACGATGCGCGGCGCACCCGCGAGCGCGCATTCGTTGTCGAACAGGAACTTCTGCGCGACGCTCCAGCCGGGGCCGCCGTATTCGCGCGGCCAGTGGCTCGCGAGCCAGCCGCGCGCGTTGAGGATCGCGTGCCATTCGCGCATGTCGTCGCGCGTGAGATGCAGGCCGCCCTTCACCTTGCGCGCGATGCGCGCGGGCAGTTCGGCTTGCAGGAAGCGCTGCACTTCCGTGCGGAAAGCTTCCTCTTCGGGAGTGAAATTGAGGTCCATCGTGGGTCCGTGGCGAATGCGGTGGGCGTTCAGTCGATGCGGTTCAGGCTCGCGAAATCCGCGCCGCGCGCGACGAGATCGACGAGCAGCGGCGACGGCTTCCAGAACAGCGGATCTTCCTTCGCGAACGCGCGGATATCGGCGAGCACGTTCGCGAGGCCGACCGTGTCCGCGTAATGCATCGGGCCGCCGCGATAGCGCGGGAAGCCGTAGCCGTGCAGGAACACCGCATCGACATCGAGCGGGCGCAGCGCGATCTTCTCGTGCACGACGTTCGCGCCTTCGTTGATCATCGCGGCGAGGTAGCGGCGCAGGATCTCGTCGTCGGTGAACGTGCGCGGCGTGACGCCCTTCTTCGCGCGTTCTTCCGCGACGATCGCCTCGACTTCCGGGTCCGGCGTGCCGACACGCGCGCCGTCCGGATACAGGTAGTAGCCGCGCGCGGTCTTCTGGCCGAACCAGCCGCGCTCGCACAGCCGGTCGGAAATTTCCACGTAGCGCGCACGCGGGTCGCGTGTCGCCGCGCGGCGCTTGCGGGTCGCCCAGCCGATGTCGCCGCCCGCGAGGTCGACGACCTGGAACGGCCCCATCGGGAAGCCGAATTCGCGCACCGCGCGATCGATCTGGTACGGCGACGCGCCGTCTTCCATCAGGGTGTCGGCCGCCGTGCGATAGACCGCGAGGATCCGGTTGCCGATGAAGCCGTCGCACACGCCCGCGCGCACCGGCGTCTTCTTCAGCTGCTTCGCCAGCGCGAACGCGGTCGCGACGACGTCCGCGCTCACGCGCGCCGGCACGACGATCTCGAGCAGCTTCATCACGTTGGCCGGCGAGAAGAAATGCAGGCCGATCACGTCGGCCGGCCGGTCGATGCTGGCGGCCAGCGCGTCGATGTCGAGATACGACGTGTTGGTCGCGAGCACCGCGCCCGGCTTGCACACGCGCGCGAGTTCGGCGAACACGGCCTGCTTGACGGCCATGTCCTCGAATACGGCCTCGATCACGACGTCGGCCTGCGCGAGCGCGTCGTACGACGTGCTGCCCTTGAAGCGTGCGAGCCGCGCCGCGTGTGCGGCCGGCGTCATCCGCCCTTTCGCGACGAGGCCGTCATATACCTTCTCGACGTGCGCCCGGCCACGTGCGAGCGATGCTTCGTCGCGTTCGATCATCGTCACCGGCAGCCCGGCGTCGAGCGCCGCGACCGCGATGCCCGCGCCCATCGTGCCGCCGCCGACCACGCCGATCCGCTCGACCGGCCGCACGCTCGCGCGCCGCGCCTCGGGTGCCTTCGCCGCTTCGCGCTCCGCGAAGAACGCATGCACGAGGCCCGCGCGCTGCGGGCTGTCGATGCACTGCAGGAACAGGCTGCGCTCGAGCTTCATCCCCGCGTCGAACGACTGCGTGAGCGCTGCCTCGACCGCGTCGACGATCTTCGCCGGCGAGAACAGGCCACGCGATTTCTTCGGCAATTCCGCGCGCGCCGCATCGATCGCGGCCTGCGCGGCCACGCGATCGGCGAGCCCCCGCGCATCGCGCGTGCGGCGCACCGGCGCGCCGAGCGACACGAGTTCCTGCGCGTACGCGAGGCCTTCGGCGAGCGTGTCGTCGCTGTGCGCGACGCGGTCGACGAGGCCCAGCACGAGCGCTTCGTCCGCGCTCACATGACGCCCGGTCAGCATCAGGTCGAGCGCGGCCTTCGCACCGATCAGGCGCGGCGCGCGCTGCGTGCCGCCCGCGCCGGGCAGCAGGCCGAGCGTGACTTCGGGCAGCCCGAGCTTCGTGCCGGGTACCGCGAGCCGGTAATGCGCGGCGAGCGCGACTTCGAGGCCGCCGCCGAGCGTCGCGCCGTGCAGCGCGACCACGACCGGCTTCGTGCCCGATTCGATCCGCTCGCATACATCCGGCAGCGACGGCGGCACGATCGGCTTGCCGAATTCGCGGATGTCGGCGCCCGCGATGAAGTTGCGGCCGGCGCCGACGATCAGCACCGCGCGGATCGCGTCGTCGGCGTGCGCCGCGTCGAGGGCGTCGGCGAGGCCGCGCCGCACCTCGGCGGACAGCGCGTTGACGGGCGGATGGTCGATCGTGACGACGAGCACCTTGTCGCGCCGTTCGCGCGTGACGGTGCCGGCCGGGCTGGCGGGGGAAGCGGGTGAATTCATCGTGTCTCCTTGACGCGGCGGCGGGTGCGTCGACGCCGGTTCGTGGCTCACGGCCACGCGAGCGGCGCCGGGGCACAGGCCCCGGTCCCGCACGAAGCGGGACAAGATCCGGCCGTATGCCGGGCATGACCTGATTCTCGATTGATCTAGATTCATTGACAATTCCCTTCCGCTTTTACAAGCTGTCAAGTCTGACTTGACATTGAGTGCGTCCGACCATTAAACGGGACGGATCAGGAGACGCGACGCATGGACCTGAACGCGCTGACGCTGCTCGTCGAGATCCTCGATGCCGGCAATCTCAGCAAGGCCGCGCAGCGGCTCAAGATGAGCCGCGCAAACGTCAGCTACCGGCTGAACCAGCTCGAGCGCTCGATCGGCCAGCAGCTCGTGCGGCGCACGACGCGGCGCATCGAGCCGACCGAGATCGGGTTGAAGCTGTACGAGCACGGCCGGCGCATCCGCAACGAACTGCTCGCCGCGCAGGAATCGGTGACGACGCTCGGCCAGGACCTGCAGGGCCGCGTGCGGCTGTCGGTGCCGAGCGGCTACGGGCAGATGGTGATGTCCGACTGGCTGCTCGCGTTCAAGCGGCTGCATCCGGGCATCGTGCTCGACGTCGTGTTCGAGAACCGCGTGGAAGACCTGATGCGCGACGAGATCGACATCGCGGTGCGCGTGATGCCGGAGCCGCCGCAGAACCTCGTCGCGCGCGACATGGGCGCGGTGCGCTACGTCGCGTGCGCGTCGGCCGCCTTCGCGGCCGAGCACGGGATGCCGGCGAGCCTCGGCGCGTTGTCGGCCGCCCCCGTCGTCACCGCGACGGTGATGGGCCGGCAGCTCAGGATCGCCGCGTATCTCGGCGACGAGCGCCACGAGGTGCTGCTCGAGCCCACGCTGGTTTCGGAGAACTTCCTGTTCCTGCGGCAGGCGATCCTCGGCGGGATCGGCGTCGGCATCGTGCCCGACTACGTGGTGCAGGACGACATCCGGCGCGGCACGGTCGTCACGTCGCTCGACGCGTACCGGCTCAGCATCTTCGGCACGCACATGTACATGCTCTACATGCCGAACCGGCACCACACGCGCGCGACGTCGACGTTCATAGAGTTCATCCTCGAACAGGCCGGAAAGACCGGCCGGGGCGGGCCCGGCGCGCTGCGTCAGGGTTTCCTGTCGGGTGACAAGCCGCCGGGCGCGCGGCGACAATAGCGCGCCGGGGCGGGCAGCCGCGTTGCGCCGGCACCGTCGCCTCCTTCGAATTCACTGCTGCCGAGGGTTCAATGTTCGACCGGATTCGTCCGCATTCGCGCTCCTGGACGCTGCTCGCCGCCGTCGCGCTCGTCGCGTTCAACGCCGGCTGCACGTCCCCGTCCACGCCGCCGTCGGGTGCGGTGGTGCCCGTCGCCGCCGCCTCGGGCGCCGCCGTGCCGCTGCCCGGCTTCCACGCGCCCGAGTTGTCGTCCGGCTGGACCGACAAGCCGGGCTGGACCTCGCAGCACGTCATGATCGCCGCCGCGAACCCGCTCGCGACGCAGGCCGGCTTCGACATGCTGAAGGCCGGCGGCACCGCGATCGACGCGGCGATCGCCACGCAGATGGTGCTCGCGCTCGTCGAGCCGCAATCGTCGGGGATCGGCGGCGGCGCGTTCATGCTGTACTTCGACGGCAAGGCAACGCAGGCCTACGACGGCCGCGAAACCGCGCCGGCCGCTGCCACCGACCGCCTGTTCTACGGGCCGACCGGCCAGCCGATGAGCTTCTACGAAGGTGTCGTCGGCGGGCGCTCGGTCGGCACGCCGGGCGTGCTGCGCATGCTCGACGCCGCGCATCGCGCGCACGGCAAGCTGCCGTGGCGCCGGCTGTTCCAGCCGGCGATCCGGCTCGCCGAGCACGGCTTCACGATCAGCCCGCGGCTCGCGGCACTGATCGCCAATGACAAGTACCTGAGGAACGACCCGGCCGCCCGTGCGTACTTCTACAACCCGGACGGCACGCCGAAGGCGGCCGGCACGGTGCTGAAGAACCCCGCACTCGCGACCGTGCTGCGCCAGGTCGCCGACCGCGGCGCGAACGCGTTCTACAGCGGCGCGATCGCGCGCGACATCGTCACGAAGGTGCGCAAGCACCCGACCAACCCGGGCCTGCTGTCGCTGCAGGATCTCGCGCGCTACAAGGCGAAGGTGCGTGCGCCGCTGTGCGCCGACTACCGACGCTCGGTCGTGTGCGGGATGCCGCCGCCGTCGTCGGGCGGCCTCGCGATCGCGCAGATGCTCGGCATCCTCGAAGCGATGCCCGACTGGCAGCAGATCGGCGCGCAGAAGCCGGTGCGCAACGACGTCGGCTACGAGCCGACCCCGTTCGCCGCGCACCTGTTCAGCGAAGCCGGGCGCCTCGCGTATGCGGACCGCGCGCGCTATGTCGCCGATCCCGATTTCGTGCCGCTGCCGGGCGGCAGCTGGGCGAGCCTCATCGACAAGACCTATCTCGCGCAGCGCGCGCACCTGATCGGCGACAGCAGCATGGGCGTCGCGCAGGCCGGCACGCCGCAGGGCGCGACGCTCGCGATGGCCGACGACCGCAGCCCCGAGCTGCCGTCGACGTCCGACATCGCGATCGTCGACCGCTACGGCCAGGCGCTGTCGATGACGACCAGCATCGAGGACGCGTTCGGTTCGCGGCTGATGGTGCGCGGCTTCATGCTGAACAACCAGCTCACCGATTTCTCGTTCGTGTCGAACGACAACGGCCGGCCGGTCGCGAACCGCGTGCAGGCCGGCAAGCGGCCGCGCTCGGCGATGTCGCCGGAGCTGGTGTTCGACAAGAAGACGAAGCAGGTGACGATGATCGTCGGCTCGGCCGGCGGCCCCGCGATCATCAATCACGTCACGAAGACGCTGGTCGGCGTGCTCGACTGGGGGATGACGATGCAGCAGGCGATCGCGCTGCCGAACTTCGGGTCGATGAACGGGCCGACGCAGCTCGAACGCGGCCGCGTGTCGGAGGCGCTTGCCGACGGGCTGAAGGGCCGCGGGCACGACGTGCAGATCGTCGAGATGAACTCGGGGCTGCAGGGGATCCAGCGGCTGAACGTGCAGGGGCAGACGGTGTGGTTCGGCGGCGCGGATCCGCGGCGCGAAGGCATGGCGATGGGGGAATGAGGGCGATGAGCGACAACTTCACGTGGCTGATCGACCCAGCGGTTTCACTCGATGCAGCGCCTGCGCAAGCGCAGAGAATGATCGCGTGGCTGCAGGCAGCAGGCATCGTCGGCACGGCGACGCGCGTCGGTGACCTGTATCGCGAATGGGGCAAGACCTGCGGGCTCAAGGAAAGCCATCTGACGGCCATCGACCGAACCGGTTACCCACCCGGCCCGCATCATGCGAACGCCTGCGACGCGCGCGCGAATTTGCCGCCGTCAATCCCGAACTGGCTGGAGGTCGCCGTGGAGCGCCGCATCTTCGATGCCGGGGGGAACGGCCTCGAAATTTTCTGCCGGGCGTGCAACGCGGAGCAGACCGCACTCGGCGACGCATGGGGTGATGCATTTTCCGACTGGTTCAAGGGTGACGATGCGGCTCCGCTCGTATGCGGCGCGTGCGGACATCGGCAGGCCGTGACGCAGTGGCGCTACGACCCGCCGTGGGCCTTCGGCAATCTCGGCTTCAATTTCCAGAACTGGCTGCTGAGCGATGCGTTCATCGCCGAATTCACCGCCGCGTATGGCCAGCCGCTGGCGGTCGTGCACCAGCACATCTGAGCACTGCGCGCTGCGTCAACCACGCCCCTTCCACGGCACGATCCGCCGCTCGACCCATCGCATCGCGAGATCGAACAGCCACGCGATCGCGCCGATGATCAGGATCCCCATCACGACGATGTCGGTGCGCAGGAAGCTCGACGCGTTGAGCACCATCTGCCCGAGCCCGGCGGTCGCGGCGACCATCTCGGCCGCGACGAGCGTCGTCCAGCCGAAGCCGATCGCGATCCGCAGCCCGGTGAGAATCTCCGGCAACGCGGCCGGCAGCACGACGTGGCGCACGATCTGCGCGAAACTGCCGCCGAGCGAATACGCGGCGTTGATCTGCTCGATCGTCGCGGCACGCACGCCGGCGCGCGCGGCCATCGCGATCGGGGCAAAGCACGCGAGGAAGATCACGACGAGCTTCGCCGTTTCATCGATGCCGAACCAGATCACGACGAGCGGCAGGTACGCGAGCGGCGGCAGCGGTCGGTAGAACTCCAGCAGCGGATCGAGCACGCCGCGTGCAATGCGGCTCACGCCCATCAGGATGCCGGCCGGCACGCCGATCGCGGTTGCGAGCAGGAACGCGCCGAACACGCGCGCGGCGCTCCACAGCAGGTGTTCGGATAAAGGCAGCCCACCCTGGATGCGACCATGCCAGGCATCGACGAATGCCGTCCAAACGGCTTCCGGCGAGGGCAGGAACAGCGGCGGCAGCCACTGACGATGCGTGGCAACCCACCACAGCACGGCCAGCACCGCGACCGTCGCCGTACTCAAGGCCGCCGTCTTCCCCTCCCCCGGCAACCGGTAGCGGCGCGACGACGGCGCACGACGCTCCGCCGCCCGAATCCGCGTGCGGTCGCCCTGCTCGAAACCTGCAGCCGTTCCGTCGGCCGCCCACGAATCCCGGGTGCTCATGCTGTCCTGCCTGTGCAAAGTGCTGATCCGACCGCGTCCGACCGACGCGCCGTGTCGCGCGAGTTCATGCATCACGCGGCCGCCTCGGCCGCTTCGTCGCGATGCAGGTACGCGATCAGCCGCTCGCGCCACGCGATGAAATCCGGTGACGATTTCACCGCACGCGCATCGCGCGATTCGACATAGCGGCGCGCGAACGGCAGCTCGAAGGTTTCCGCGATCCGGCCGGGGCCGGGCGTCATCACGACGAGACGCGTCGCGAGGAACAGCGCCTCCTCGACATCATGCGTGATGAAGAACACGGTCTTGCCGGTGCGCGCCCACACGTCGAGCACGAGCGCCTGCATCGTGCCGCGCGTCATCGCATCGAGCGCGCCCATCGGTTCGTCCATCAGCAGCACGCGCGGGTCGCTCGCGAGCGCGCGCGCAATGCCGACACGCTGCTGCATCCCGCCCGACAGCTCGTACACGCGCGCATGCGCATGACCGTCGAGCCCGACCAGCGCGAGCATCTCCCGCGCCCGCGCTTCACGCTCGGCCTTCGACACGCGCGCGAAGCGCAGCCCGAGCGCGACGTTGTCGAGCACGTCGAGCCACGGCAGCAGCGCGTACTTCTGGAACACGACGCCGCGATCGGCGCCGGGGCCCGTGACCGGCACATCGTCGACCCGCACCTCGCCGGTCGTCGGCGCGACGAAGCCGGCCATGCAGTTCAGCAATGTCGTCTTGCCGCACCCGGACGCGCCGAGCGCGACGACGAATTCACCGGCATCGATGCGCAGGTCGACGCGCGCGAGCGCCTGCGTCGTCGGCCTGCCGCGCTCGCCCGGATAGGCGACCGATACCTGACGGACTTCCAGCGTGCTCATGATCGAAGGGCTCCGCGACGAGTGGGCTGAGTGGCCGCGCTCAGCGCGCGGCCTTCTGCACGAACTGCGGATCGACGCCGGCCGAATAGTCGGCGAGCACCGTCTGGATCGTGCCCTGCGATTTGAGGAAGGTGGCCGTCGCTGCCAGCGACTTCGCGGCGCCCGATTGCGCACCGCCGCCGAGCCACGTCGGCGATGCCTGCTCGGCCGCCGTCGGGAACGCATAGAGCGCGAGGCTGGCCGGCACGTCCTGTGCGTTCGCGCCCGAGACCTTCGCGACCGCCGCGACCTGCGGCGAGCCGACCTTCCAAGCCGCCGCATGCGCGCGGTAGTCGGCATCGGCCGCCGCGAGCACCTTCACGAAGCGCGTGACGAACTCGGGGTTCTCGCGCGCGAACTTGCGGCTCACGACGAAGCCGTCGAAGGTCGCCTTGCCACTTTCTTTCGCAACCTGGCCCGATGTCGTCAGCACGGTGCCCGACTGCTTGACCTTCGCGAGCACCGGATCCCAGATGTAGGTCGCGTCGATGTCGCCGCGCGCCCACGCCGCCGCGACTTCGGGCGGACGCAGGTTGACGATCTTCACGTCGTTCGGATTGACGCCCGCGGCCTGCAGCGCGACGAGCGTGTGGAAATGCGACGTCGACACGAACGGCACGCCGATCTTCTTGCCCTTCAGCGATGCGATGTTCGTCACGCCCGAGCCGTTGCGCGCGACGAGCGCCTCGGCGTCGTTGATGTTGTCGAGCACCCAGAACAGCGAGATGTCGAGCCCTTGCGACAGCCCGGCCGCGATCGGGCTCGAGCCGGCTTCGCCGAGCTGCACGGAGCCCGACGCGAGCGCGCGGATCACGTCGGCGCCGCTGTCGAGCTTGCGGAACGTGACCTTGTAGCCGGTCGCCTTTTCGACTTCACCGCTCGCCTGCGCGTAGCGCCACGGCACCACCATGTCCTGGTACGCGATCACGACTTCGCGCGTTTCGGCGTGCGCCGCGCCGAGCGCGGCAAAGGCGGTCAGCGCGACGACGGCGCGGCGGATGAAGCTGAAACGGGACATGCGGCTCTCCTTCGGAATGCGGGCATTGCTGCGGGAGAGCCGACTATAGGAGCTTTACGCGCGGTGGGAGCGAACTTATCCTGCGAAGCTATCGATGCCGTTTCAGCTTTGCTTTCCACGCTCGACCGGATTGCGCGTCCGGTCGGGTGGCGATTGTCGTGCGGGGACGCGGAACGCGTGCGTCAGCGTTCGCCTGTCCCGCGTCGCACCGGTCTGCCGAGATACCTGCCCGCTTGCTCGGTCTGCGGGTGCTCGAAAGCGTCTTCGAGATCGTCGAGCTCCCGTACCGTCAAACCGATATCCGCCAATTGACCGACGCGCCGCCAGCTCTGGACGGCATCGAACACGACGCCCAGCACGTCAAGCGCCTGGTCACGCGTCAACGAAAAATGACCGCAGGCATCGAGCAGCATGCCAATCGAATCGATCGGACCCGTATCCTCGGTTAGCCACGTCTTCGATTCGCGCAGCTTGCCGGGCATCGGATTGACGTCGAAAGCCGGTGCCAACCGCCATCGTCGATTGCCGTCGTAAAGGAAGCCGAGATTCTGCAGATGGTCGTCAGTGTTCGTGATAAGGAGGTTGAACACGAGACGCCGCCAGAGCTCGCGCGCATCATCGAGCGGCCGGGCGCCATGCTGGCGCATCGCATCGACGATCTCCGTATAGGCGTGCTCATCGTCACGGGACGCCTGCAGCATCGACGCGGCTGACAGATACGGAATACGAAGATCGTCGCCGGTGCGGTCGAACCGTTCGATGAGCGCAACGGGCGTCTCGCCCACCATCACGCATCGCGCGCCCGCCGCATCGATACCGGCCATGCGAGCGAGACGCAGTGCCAACACCTCGGCTCGCGTGACGTTGATCGTATCCCCGATGCTGGGAAACTTGCCGATGGCGAGCCTGCCGTTCTCGTCCAGCACCGTGCATTTCGGGCGCATACCACCCAGCGACGTACCCTTGCCCTGCAGATAGCTCAGATCGGCGGCCGTGTCGGTGCCCGCCTCGAGCGCGCGCGTGGCATCGGCGATCCGCTCGAGTTCGATGAAAGGTGGCGTGGTCCGCCGCCCGCCCTCCTCGGTCCGCAAATACCGGCCCGAACGACACAGCCTCAGTGCACCAACCCGGCTGAAGTCATCGACCGCACACAAATAATCCAGCTCGTTGAGTGGCCTGAGGTCGGGCTGGGTTCGACGCAGCTTGGCGTGCGCTCGATCGATGACGCGTCTCCCCCATGCATCGGGCTCCGTATCGGCGAGCGCGAAGTGAAAGACCGAATCCACCGCGCGCGGTGCGCGGCGGGTCTGATAGCCAGCGTGCAGCGGCAGATCCGGCGATATCTCGAAGCGATCGGGATGCGTCAACCAGCGCTCGTCATAGACGAACTGGGACAATTCGCGCCGCCCTTGACTCACATAGAGCAAGCGCCCGACCGGCAACCCGGCCGTGCCGATGTGCAAGTCCAGTGCGTCGCTGACATCCGGTTTGATCGCTTTACCGTTCATTCGCTGCTCAAAATGCGTGGGGGCTCTTCTTGGGCGTGCGAACCCGTTGGGGCAGTTGCTCGTCCATCAGCGCGAGCCCGACGTCGTCCTGTGCACTGTCGAGCAGATCGCTCAGCCGGTCGAGCTCACCGAACACCTGAAGCACGCGCGCAAGCACATGCAGTTGCATGCGCGGATCACCGGCCTCCAGTCGCTTGATCGTGCTGAGTCCTGCTCCGACACGCTCGGCCAACGCCTGCTGCGTCAACCCTCGCCGACGCCGGGCACGATTGATGTCACCACCCAGTTTCTTGAGCGTACGCTGCGCGATGACGGGCAAAGGTCGCTCAACCTTACGGCTCTCAACCGAGCCTTTATCTGACTTAATGGTTTCCATGAGACCCATTATAAGTCGACACTGCAGGATCTCAAGGCGAGCACCCATTAAGAGCCCCAACGAGAACCATTAACCTTTATAACAGCTCTCATCGGATACCTTAAAGGGCATTCATTGATGGGCAATACGCTACCGCACCCAACGCGGGCACCGTCAACAGCGGGACTCTGACGTGTCGCGTAGTCCAACACTTCGTCGTCGCATACATCATCGACGGCACCCATCCGGCACACAATTCGGCCCTTTGGCCACGCTCCGCGTCCGCGCCAACAAAAAGCCCGCATCGCTGCGGGCTTCTTTTGGTTTCGCCGGAAGACGACGAAGCAACGGTGCTCAGACCACCCCGGCCCCATGCGCCTGCAGATCGGCGTGATAGCTCGAGCGCACCATCGCGCCGACGGCCGCGTGCGTGAAGCCCATCTTGTACGCCTCTTCCTCGTACATCTTGAAGGTATCGGGATGCACGTACGCCCGCACCGGCAGGTGGTGCTCGGACGGCTGCAGGTACTGGCCGATCGTCAGCATGTCGACGTCATGCGCGCGCAGGTCGCGCATCACCTGCAGGATTTCCTCTTCGGTTTCGCCGAGGCCGACCATCAGGCCCGACTTCGTCGCGACGTCCGGATGCAGCGCCTTGAAGTCCTTCAGCAGCTTCAGCGAATGCGCGTAGTCCGAACCCGGGCGCGCTTCCTTGTACAGGCGCGGCACCGTTTCGAGGTTGTGGTTCATCACGTCCGGCGGCGCGGCGTTCAGGATCGAGATCGCGCGGTCGAGGCGGCCGCGGAAGTCCGGCGTCAGGATCTCGATGCGCGTTTCCGGCGACTGCTCGCGCACTTCGCGGATGCACTCGACGAAGTGGCCGGCGCCGCCGTCACGCAGGTCGTCGCGGTCGACGCTCGTGATCACCACGTACTTGAGCTTCAGCGCGCCGATCGTGCGCGCGAGGTTCTTCGGCTCGTCCGGATCCAGCGGATCGGGGCGGCCGTGGCCGACGTCGCAGAACGGGCAGCGGCGCGTGCACTTGTCGCCCATGATCATGAACGTCGCGGTGCCCTTGCCGAAGCACTCGCCGATGTTCGGGCAGCTCGCTTCCTCGCACACCGTATGCAGGTTGTGCTCGCGCAGGATCGTCTTGATCTCGTTGAAGCGCGAGCTGCCGGTGGCCGCCTTCACGCGGATCCACTCGGGCTTCTTCAGCTTCTCGATCGGAATGACCTTGATCGGGATGCGCGCCGTCTTCGCCTGCGCCTTCTGCTTGGCGGTCGGATCGTAGGCAGGGGTCGCGGCCGAATCGGCCGGTGCGGGGGAAGCGGTAACGTCAGTCATTCGAATGTTGTTCCAGTGCCTGCGGCTTGTCGGCGGCCGCGGATGCGCCGTCGAGGTTGGCGATCAGACGGCGCACCAGCGTGTGCGCGACGTCGTTCCAGTCGGCGGCAACCTCGAGGCTCGCCATGTCGACAGTTTCCAGTCCGGCATAGCCGCACGGGTTGATCGCAAGAAACGGGCGCAGATCCATCTTCACGTTCAGGCTCAGCCCGTGATAGCTGCAGCCGTTGCGGATCTTCAGGCCGAGGGCCGCGATTTTCGCGCCCTCGTGCGCGCCGGACGCCACGTAGATCCCGGGCGCGCCCGCCTTGCGGACCGAAGCGAGATTATACGCCGCGAGGGTTTCGATCACGGCCTCCTCGATCTTCGTCACCAGCGTGCGCACCATCAGCTTGCGCCGGCGCAGATCCAGCAGCAGGTACGCGACGATCTGGCCGGGGCCGTGGTAAGTGATTTGCCCGCCGCGGTCGACCTTCACGAGCGGCACGCCGCTGTCGGCCACCAGCAGGTGGGCCGGGTCGCCGGCCTGGCCGAGCGTGTAGACGGGCGGGTGCTCGACCAGCCAGATCTCGTCGCCGGTGTCGGCCGTGCGCGTGTCGGTGAACGCGCGCATCGCGTCGAAGCTCGCCTCGTAGGTCTCGACGCCCCGCCACCGCACGGTGACCGGCGGGGCCGGCTGATCCGGGGACCCGGCGGGCGATGCGGAAGCGGCAACAGGCGTGGACACGATGGAAACCGGCGAAACGGACATGGGCGGTAGTTTACCGAAAACCCGTGGGTCTCGCCGGCCTGGGGAGGGGGACGGATCGCCGGTATCCGTCGGAGGAAATGATGGTCAGACGGTGCGCCAGCCGTTGTGAAGCAGCGCGGACAGGCGTTCACGCAGCCGTGCCAGCCCGCCGAGCGCGACCTCCCGGGGCGGCCGCGATACCGAGAACGCCACGCACGTGCCCTCCCGGCCTTCCGCGCTGAGCCACAGCCGCTCGCCGCGGCGCAGCTTCAGCGACTCGCCGTCGACCAGGAAGTAGTCGTCGACGTCGTTGCTGCGCGTCGCCCACACCGGCCCGCGCTGGACGATCAGCCGCGTGCTGCGTTGTACCTTCATCGGCACGGTTTCGCCCGCGGGGATTTCGAACGTGATGCTTGAAGAAATTTCTTGCATGATCGACTCCGCCAAAAAGTGCTTCGATGGCTACAATCGTAGTCACTTCAAGGCATCGGACAAAACGACCAATTTTCACGTCGATGTGAGGAAAATTAGCAAATGGACCTCCGCCAGCTACCTGCGCTGAACGCGATTCGCGCGTTCGAAGCCGCCGCCCGTCACGAGAATTTCTCGCGCGCCGCCGACGAGCTGTTCGTCACGCACGGCGCGGTCAGCCACCAGGTACGCGCACTCGAGGAGGAGCTCGGCGTGCAGTTGTTCACGCGCAACGGCAAGCGGCTGTGCCTGACCGACGCCGGCATGCGCTACGCGCAGCAGATCCGCACCGCACTGATGGTGATCGCCGACGCGACCCGCGACGTGCGCGCGAGCGACCGCGACCGGCGGCTCGTGGTGTCGATGCTGTCGTCGTTCGCCGCGCGCTTCATCACGCCGCGCATCGGCACGTTCATCGAGCGGCACCCGGAAATCGACGTCGAGCTGCAGTCGACCAACTCGCTCACCGATTTCGCGCGCGACGACGTCGACATCGCGATCCGCTTCGGTCAAGGCAACTATCCGGGGCTGCACGTCGAGCCGCTGTTCGACGAGGTGTTCTTTCCGGCGTGCGCGCCGACGCTGAACGGCGGCAAGCTGCCGCAAACCCCCGCGGATCTCGTGCACTACAACCTGCTGCGCTCGGACGACGAGCTGTGGCGGCCGTGGTTCGACGCGGCCGGGCTCAAGACGCTGACCGAGCCGAAACGGGGGATTCTGTACCAGGATTCGTCGAACCTGCTGCTGGCCGCGATCGACGGCCAGGGCATCGCGCTGGTGCGCCGCTCGCTCGCGGTGCACGACCTGCTCGACGGGCGCATCGTGCGCCTGTTCGACATCGACGGGCCGAGCCCGTGGCACTATTTTTTCGTGTGTCCGCCGCCGCTCGTGAACACGCCGCGCGTGCAGGCGTTCAGGACCTGGCTGCTTCAGGAAGTCGCCGAATACAAGCGGCTGTGCGACGAGCTGGACGCGCGGCGCGCGGCGGGGAAGACCCCCGCCGAGTGCGCGCAGGAAGGAGGATGGAAGGCGCTTAGAGTACGACCTTGACCATCGGGTGGCCGGTCAGTGCGCGGTAGATGTTGTCGAGCTGTTCCTGGCTCGTCGCCCGCACGGTGATCGTGAGGCCCGTGTAATTACCGCCGCTCGACGCGCGCTCCTCGATCTTCTCGACGTCGATCTCGTTGTCGTGAACGGCGACGACCTTGAAGATCGTGTCCTTGAACTCGGGGTGCGCCTTGCCCATGATCTTGATCGGGAAATCGCACGGGAACTCCAGCAGCGACTCCTTCCGGGTATCGATTGCGCCTGTCACCTCGATGGTTTTGGTCGGTTCGCTCATCATTTGCTCCGGGTTAGGTCAAACTGTTCAAACTCGCGCGCTTTCGCGCGCTGGTACGCGTCGTACAACGCCGCGAATACGGGGCCCGGCTTGCCGCCGTGCACGGGCAGATCGTCGAGCGACGTGACGGGCAGCACTTCCTTCGTGGCCGACGTGATCATGATTTCGTCGGCTGCGCGCAACTCCACTTCGCTGATCTCGCGTGCGACGAACGGGATCTCGCATTCGTCCGCCAGTTCCTCGATCAGCGCGTAGCGGATCCCCTCGAGGATCTTGTTGCTGCGCGGCGGCGCGAGCAGCTCGCCGTTCTTCACGATCCACACGTTCGACGACGAGCCTTCCGTCAGGTTGCCGTCGCGCAGCTGCAGCGTCTCGAACGCATCGCGCTCGGCCGCATGCTGCGCCATCAGCACGTTGCCGAGCAGCGAGATCGACTTGATGTCGCAATGCAGCCAGCGACGATCCTCGGCCGTCACGCAGCGCACGCCCTTCGCGCGCTCCTCTTCCGACGGCAGGCGCAGCGGGCTCGTCATCGCGAACACCGTCGGCACCGCGTTCGCCGGGAACGCGTGGCCGCGCTTCGCGACACCGCGCGTCACCTGCAGGTAGACGAGCGCGTTGCCCTCGCCGAGCGCTTCGGCATTCGCCGCGACCACCCGCTCGATCAACGCCCGCCAGCCCGCGTCGTCGTGCGGGCTCGTGATGCCGATCTTCTTCAGGCTGCGCTCGAGCCGTGCCAGATGCTGCTCGATCCGGAACGGCACGTGCGCGCCGTCGTGCGCATAAACGGGGACAACTTCATACACGCCGTCGCCGAAGATGAACCCGCGGTCGAGCACCGGTACACGGGCTTCCGACAGCGGCACCATTTCCTCCTGCGACGAGACGCTGAGGTAGACGATCGGTTCGAATTCGGCTTGGCTCATAGCTATGTCAGATGGGGATGAAGTCGCGAAAACAAAGGCCCGTCGTGCTTACTTCTTCTTGCTGAACATCAGCAGGATCGAGTCCCAGATACGCCCGAAGATACCCGCTTCCGGCACGGCCTGCAGTGCGACGACCGGGAATTCCGACAGCGTCTTGCCGTCGGCGACGATCTTCACGGTGCCGACCTGCTGGCCTTCCGCGAGCGGCGCGATCAGCGGCGCGTTGACGTCGACTTCCGTCTTGATCTTGTCGCCGAGGCCGCGCGGCACGGTCGCCCACTGGTCGGCCTTCACGCCGACCTGCACGGTGTTGTCCTTGCCCTTGTAGATGCGCGGCGTCGACATCGCCTGGCCGCCCTTGAACAGGCGCACCGAATCGAACGCGCTGTAGCCGTAGTTCAGCATCTTCATGCTGTCCTGCGTGCGCTCGCTTTCCTTCTGCTCGCCCATCATCACCGACACCAGGCGGCGCTGGCCGTCCACGCCCGGGATCGCGCGCTTCGCCGACGCGATCAGGCAGTAGCCGGCCGCTTGCGTATGGCCCGTCTTCAGGCCGTCGACCGTCGGGTCGAGCCACAGCAGGCGGTTGCGGTTGCCCTGGCGGATGTTGTTGTACTTGAATTCCTTCTCCGAGAAGATGCTGTAGTACTGCGGAAAATCGCGGATCAGGTGGGCGGACAGCTTCGCGAGGTCGCCGGCCGTGGTGTAGTGGTTCGGGTCGGGCATGCCGTTCACGTCGGCGAAGTGCGTGCCCTTCATGCCGAGGCGCTGCGCCTCGTCGTTCATCAGCGTGACGAACTGCCCTTCGCTGCCGCCGACGAGTTCGGCCAGCGCGATCGCGGCGTCGTTGCCCGACTGGATGATCATCCCGTACACGAGGTCATGCACCGACACCGGCTTGTTCGCCTCGATGAACATGCGCGACTCGTCGCGGCCGACGCGGCGCACGGCCTCGCTCGGCGTGACGATCTGCTCCATCGAGATCTTCTTCTTGTCGAGCGCCTCGAACACGAGGTAGGCGGTCATCAGCTTCGTCAGCGACGCGGGCTCGACGCGTTCATCGGCATTGCCCGACGCGAGCACCGTGTTGCTGGTCGCATCGACGAGCACCCACGAGCGCGCGTTCACGCCCGGCGGCGGCACCGCGCCCGGCATGTAGGTCGCGGGCGCGCCGGTGAACTGCTCGGCGGCGGCCGGCGCCGCATGCGCGGCCTTGGCCTTGGCGGCCGGCTTCGCCTCGGCAACGACGATCGTCGATGCGAGCGCGACGGGCAGCATCACGCCGAGCGCGACGTTGCGCGCGGCGGTGCCGAAGGCGATGGAGGAAGCGAGGGACTTGAGGCCTTGGGGAGACAGACGCATGATCGATTCAGGCTGATGGCAGAAAGTGCGGTGCGAAACGCGCAGGGTTGAACGGCAAGGCGGCGGGCGTTTCGGGCACTCGCCCGAGATCGTCGGGCGACGCGAAACGCGCCGGTTGGACTCGTGCGGACGCGTTCGGTTCGCGGCCGTCGCGAGCGGGCGGACAGGCGGCGAAACGAGCGCCGCAATGCGCCCAGCCGGGCCGCGGGCGACGCGGAATCCGGCCATTATACGTGGGCGCGCAGCGCGTTTTCGCGAACCTGGCGCCGGACAGTTGCGCATCCGCATCGGGCGCGGGGTGACGACAAGCTGCCCGTCATCGCACACGAAGGGGCGCGAAAGGCATGCGCAGGCGAGGCGGAAGTGAGGCGGCGCCGCACGGCGCGGCGCGATGTCGCGTGGGGGAACGCGCGTCCGGCGCGTGCCAGGAGATCCTGGGTGAGACGCGACGCGGGTGCCGGCGTTACGCCCGCACCCGCGCACTGGCTAGCGCCACGCGTCGACGATGATGCGCTTCAGCACGTGCAGCTTGCGATGCAGGAAATGCTCGGCGCCGGGGATCACGACCACCGGCAGTTCCTGCGGCCGCGCCCAGTCGTACACGGAAGCGATCGGCACCGTGTCGTCGGTTTCGCCGTGGATCACGAGCGTGTTCTCCGGCACGTCGGCCACCTGCCAGCGGCTCGCGGCCGTGCCGACGAACACCATCCGCTCGATCGTCTCGCCCGCGTCGCGCAGCCGCTTCGCGACGTGCGACAGCACGAAGGTGCCGAACGAGAAGCCGGCGAGCACGAGCGGCAGGTCCGCATACGCGGGCTGCGCGCGCATGTGCGCGAGCACCGCGAGCAGGTCGTCGGCTTCGCCGGTGCCGTTGTCGTGCACGCCTTCGGTCGCACCGACGCCGCGGAAGTTCGACCGGAACACGACGTAGTTCAGCTGCACGAGCGTGCGCGCGAGGGTTTGCGCGACCTTGTTGTCCATCGTGCCGCCGAACAGCGGATGCGGATGCGCGACGAGCGCGATGCCGCGCGGGGCGGCGCCGTTTTCGCGCACGGCGTCGGGGAGGTCGACGGCGATTTCGATCTGCCCGACCGGGCCCGCGATCAGCGACTTCTGCGTATGAACGTTCATTGCGCCGGCCCGCTCAGATCTTCAGGCGGTCGACGACCTTGCCGTCGCGCAGGTGCGATTCGACGATCTCGTCGATGTCGGCCTGGTCGACGTACGTGTACCACGTGCCTTCCGGATACACGACCATCACGGGCCCTTCCTCGCAGCGGTCGAGGCAGCCGGCCTTGTTGATGCGGACCTTGCCGGGCCCCGCGAGGCCGAGTTCCTTCACGCGCTTTTTCGCGTATTCCTGCATGGTCTGCGCGTCGCATTGCGCGCAGCTCGGGCGTTCGGCGCCCGGTTCGCGCTGGTTCAGGCAGAAGAAGACGTGGTGCTGGTAGTAGGAATCCATGATGGTGACGAGCGGCGCGGCGCGAGGCCGTGCGGAAAGAGGAGCGGTTGCCGCCGCGCGGGGCAGCGGCGGGTTCGGACGATTATAGCGACCGGCGCACGCCGCTGCCTGCGATACCGCCGCCGCGCCACATCGGCCCCCGCGTCAGCGGCGCAGCACGGCCGGCAGCCACGCATGCTCGACGCGCTGGCCGAGCCAGATCAGCGCCGCGTAGGGCCAGATCCATGCGAGCCAGCGCGCGAGGCTGTTGAAGTGCACGTAGCGGCCCTGCCGCCAGCCCGACAGCGTGAAGTCGAAGAACGGATTGACCGGCAGCAGGTTCACGAGCGCCACGCCGGCCAGCAGCGCGAGCACCGCAAGCGTCGCGCGCCAGGTCGCCGGCACGTGCAGCGCAACAAGCGCGGCCGCGAACCCGAGCTCGATCCCGAGCCGCGCGCCGGGCGTCGCCCACACGACGACGAGGCCGGTGGCCGACTGCATGAAGGTCGCGGCCGCCTTCAGCACGAGCGTCGCGACGACGAGCGCGATCAGGAGCCGGATGCGCGGCGCGCGCGGCCGCATCGCGAGCGACGCGATCGTCAGCGCGGCGAACAGCATCAACCCGCCGAGCGCGGCTTCCCAACCGGAGTCGGACAGCCAGCCGTCGACGCGCTCCGGCCATTCGCCCACGCGCCACGCGGCCGGCAGCCACGCGAGCAGCGCGTCCTGCATCGATACGTCGGCGCGCTCCCACAGCGCGGCCGGCCAGTCGCCGATGCCGAACAGGAACGGCGACGGAAACAGGATCGCGAACGGCCACAGCCCGGCGAGCAGCAGCGGCGTCGCGCCGTCGTCCTCGAACCACGCGAAGCGCAGCCGGCGCAGCGCGCCGCGATCGAGCAGCGCACCGGTGGCCGGCGCGACGAGCGCCGCGCCCAGCAGCGCGCCGAGCGCGTTGGCCGCGAGATCGAGATTCGACGCGACGCGCGTCGGTAGGTAGGTTTGCAGCGCTTCCATCGTGCCCGACAGCAGCACGCCGAGCCCGGCCGCGATCAGCGTCGCGGCCACGCCGCGCCAGCGCGGGTGCAGCGCGAGCACGGCAAGCGCGCCGAACGGCATGTAGCCGAGCACGTTCGTGACCACGTCGAATGCGGTCACGTAGCGCTGCATCGGCGCGAACAGGTAGTCGAACGGCCCGATGCCGAGCGACATCCAGCCTGAGAACGGATACAGCGATGCGTAGACGACGAGGGCCGCGTAAGCGGCAAAGGCCTGCCGCGCGAGCGGCGATGCGCGAGGGGTGCCGGTCGCGCTCATCGCGGCTGCACGGCACGCGTCACGGCGTGCCCGCGTACGCCTGCATGCCGACCCACGCGGCGATCTGCGACACGAGCTGGTCGCTCGCCGTCGCGAGCGCGCGGGCGCCGCCCGCCGCGTCCGGCGTGCTGGACGGCGCGCGTGCCACGAACGTGCGCTGGCCGAGCACCTTGCCGTCCAGCATCAGCGTCGCGCGCGCGGTCACGGCGCCGTGGCTCTGCGACTGGCCGTCGAACACCTGTTCGAATTCGTTCAGGTCGACCTTGAGCGTCGGCGCGCGCACGCCGTCGGAGCCTTCGAGCACCGTGCCGCGCGACGACAGCGCGCCGCGCAGCCGCTGCGTGAGCAGTTGCGCGGGCGGTGCGGTCCAGCGGCTGTCGCGATAGACGGCCACGTGCTGCGCGTCCACGTACGCGAGGCGGTACGCGAATTTGTCGGAGTCGAGCGCGTCGGGCGCGGCGACGTCGAGCACCTTCAGCGCGGGGCCCGGGCCTGCGGTCACGACCGACGTGGCCGGCCCGAGGTCGTAGCGGACATTCGACAGCACCGCGCTGTTGCCGGCGCAGCCGGCCGCGAGCGACAGCGTCAGCACGGCGAGCGCGGCCGCGGCGGGACGCAGCGCGCGGTCAAGGATTCGTGGCATGGCGTGTTCCTGCATGATGTTTCCGGTTTCGATGGGTATTACTGCCCGGCCGTCGCACCCGGCCAGACGAAGCCGGGCTCGCCGGGCCCCGGCGCCGCGCCGGGCGAACCGAACAACAGACTGCGCGGATTGCGGCCAAGTTCACCGGCCACGTCCTTCAATTGCCGCGAGGCGTCGCCGACGCTGCCGGCGAGCGCGTTGAAACGCGGCAGCGTGTCGTACTGCACACGCGCGTTGAGGCCGTTCAGCGCGACGCTGATCTGCTCGGCGGCCGTGCCGGCCTTGTTCAGGTTCGACGCGAGCGGCCCATTCGGCTGCAGCAGCGTGTTCGCCGACGCCATCGCGCGATTCACCTCGTGCATCGTTTCCGGCAGCGCGGTGACCGCCGGGCCGAGCTGCTTCGTCAGCGTGGCGGCGCCATCGGCCGCGTGCTGCAGGCTTTCGGCGGTCGCACGCAGTTGCTCGCGCATCTCGGGCGACATCAGCGCATTCGCGCTCTTCGCGGCCAGTTCGAGCTGCCGCAGCAG
Organism: Burkholderia sp. AU27893; assembly: GCF_002223205.1. Lineage (NCBI taxonomy): Bacteria > Pseudomonadati > Pseudomonadota > Betaproteobacteria > Burkholderiales > Burkholderiaceae > Burkholderia > Burkholderia sp. AU27893. Next base: position 741,232 of record NZ_NKFD01000002.1, read on the forward strand.
CACGTCGCCGCGCTCCTGGATCTGGTCGAACAGGCTCGGCCGCATCGGGATCTGCGCGATCGCCTTCGTCGACGACGGCAGCGGCGCCAGATCGCGACCCGTGTCCTCGAGCTGCACGAACGCGATGCCCGTCACGCCCTGGAAGCCGAGGCTGCCGTAGGTCGACTGCGTGATCGGCGCGTCGTGATCGACGAGGATCCGGATCCGGATCTGACCCGGGTGCGCGCGATCGAAGCCGATCGACTGCACCTTGCCGACGTCGAGGCCGCGAAAGCGCACGGCCGCGTCCGGGAACAGCCCCGTCACGTTGGTGCGCGCGAGCAGGTCGTACGGCACGCGCACGGTGCGGTCGACGTTGAACCAGAACACGGTGCCCGCGATCGCGAGCGTCAGCGCGATCGTGAACAGGCCGGCCCAGAACGCATGTGATTTGTTTTCCATTCGCGGATTCCTTCGTGCCTACAGCTCGACGCTCGACAGCGCCGGTTCGAGGGCCGCCTTCGGCAGCTTCGCGCGCCGCTCGGGCGGCAGCGCCTGCAATGCGCGGCGCCCGCGCAGCCCCAGGAAATATTCGTGGATGAACGGATGGTCGACATTCGCGGCCTCCTCGACCGGCGCGGCGACCAGCACCTTGCGATCGGCCAGCACCGCGACGCGCGTCGACAGCGCGACCATCGTGTCGAGATCGTGCGTCACCATCACGACGGTCAGCCCGAGCGTGCGGTGCAGCGTCGCGATCAGCTCGACGAATTCGTCCGACGCCTGCGGATCGAGGCCGGCCGTCGGCTCGTCGAGGAACAGCAGCTCGGGCTCGAGCGCGATCGCGCGTGCGATGCCCACCCGCTTGACCATCCCGCCCGACAGCGCGGCCGGCATCTTCGACGCGTGCTTGCACGGCAGCCCGACCATCTCGAGCTTCAGCATCACGATGTCGTGCAGCAGGTCCGGCGGCACGCGGCCGAGCTCGCGCAGCGGCTGCGCGACGTTGTCGAACACCGTCATCGACGAGAACAGCGCGCCCTGCTGGAACAGCATCCCGGAGCGCGTGCGCATCATCCGCGCGCTCGCGTCGTCGATCGTCGCCGTGTCCTCGCCGAATACCTTGATCGTGCCCGACGTCGGCCGCTCGAGGCCGAGGATCTGCCGCACGAGCGTGGTCTTGCCCGAGCCCGAGCCGCCGACGATCGACACGATCTCGCCGCGCCGCACGTCGAAGTCGAGCTTCTGGTGAACGATGTTGCGCCCGTAGCGCTTGGTCAGGTTGCGCACCTCGATCACGAGGTCGCCGCCGTCGGTCGCCGCGGCCGGCCCGTTGCCCACCGACCCGGCGCCGATGGCCGCGGCGTGCACGGTCGTTTCGTTCGATGCGTTCATCCGAGCCCCACGTTCTGGAACAGGATCGCGAACACCGCGTCGGCGAGGATCACGACCGTGATCGACGTCACGACCGACGTGGTCGTGCCTTCGCCAAGGCTCTGCGAGTTCGCCTTGATCCGGAAGCCGAAATGGCAGGCGACCAGCGCGATCAGCATGCCGAACACGACGCCCTTGCCGACCCCGATGTACAGGTTCGCGATCGGCACGACGCCCGGCAGCGAGCGCACGAAATAGTTGACGTCGATGCCGAGCACGAGCTTCGCGGCAAGCGCGCCGCCCGTCAGCGCGATGATGTTGGTCCACATCACGAGCAGCGGCATCGCTATACCGAGCGCGAGCACGCGCGGCAGGATCAGCCGCAGCCCGTGCGGGATGCCCATCACGCGCATCGCGTCGAGCTCCTCGGTCACACGCATCACGCCGATCTGCGCGGTGATCGCCGAGCCCGAGCGGCCGGCAACGAGAATCGCCGACAGCACCGGGCCGAGCTCGCGGATCACCGACAGCCCGAGGATGTTCACGATGTAGCGGTTCGCGCCGAACATCTGCAGCTGCTGCGCGGACAGGTAGCTGAGCACGATGCCGATCAGGAACGCGACGAGCGCGGTGATCGGCAGCGCCTGCGCGCCGGCGCTGTAGATGTTCGCCGAGGTTTCCTTCCACGGCATCGTCTTCGGGCGGCGCAGCACCGACAGCGCATCAAGGATCACGAGGCCGAACATCGCGATACCGCCCTTCAGGTGTTCGCCGAACGCGAACAGCATGAAGCCGAGGCGCGTGATCGGGCCGAAGCGCACCACCCGCTCGGGCGCCTCGCGCGCGCTGTCGAGCCGCTCGATGCGCTCGAAGATCGTGCGCTGCGTGGTGCTCAGCGCGACGCCGGCCGGCAGCTTGCGGCCCCACACGCGCCACAGCGCCTGGCCGCCGACGTGGTCGAGCCGCTCGATGCCGGACAGATCCCATTCGCTCACGCGCCCGGATGCGATGCTCGCGATACGGCGCGCCACCGCGCCGCGATTGCGTGCAAGCGCGAGCGCGGTCCACTGGCCGGTCAGGCGCACCGTCTGGCCCTGGCCGCCGGCGTCGACCGACAGGCCGGGAGGAGTCTCGAAGTCCAAGGGCAGGTTGTTTGCAAAAAGGTGACAGCGGCCATTGTAGCGAACCGCCCGGCGACGCGACGTGAGGATTTCCGTGCGGCGCCCAGCCGCAGGCGACGGGCGGCGCGACTGGCCGGGAACCCCCGTCCGGGGGCTGCGTGGAAGCCGCCACCCCCGGGCCCGTTGCCGGCTTCGTCACCTTTCATTCTTCCGTCACGAATCCTTTCGATACTCTCACGCGCCGCACATCAGGCCGTCGGCGCCCCGCGCCGCCAATCGTTGCGACTCTCGCCTTTCATAAAACAGAACACCGAACAGGACAACCGATGCGTCTCCCCCTGCTTTCCCGCCGTCGCGTGCCGGCCATCGCCGCGCTCGCCAGCCTCGCCTTCATCCTTGCCGCCTGCGGCGGCGACGACGTCACCTCGCCGCCCGCGACGCCGCCGGCGGCGCAGGCGCCCGTCGGCACGACGGCCACGCTCGCCCTGCTCGAGACGACCGACCTGCACACCAACGTGCTGTCGTATGACTATTTCAAGCTCGCCGCCGACAACTCGCTCGGCTTCGAGCGCGTGTCGACGCTGATCGCGCAAGCGCGTGCGCAGTATCCGAACACGCTGCTGCTCGACAACGGCGACACGATCCAGGGCACCGCGCTGTCGGATTACCAGGCGCTCGTGAAGCCGGTCGGCTGCGACCAGACGCTCGCGATCTACAAGGTGATGAACGCGGCGAAATTCGACGGCGGCGGGATCGGCAACCACGAATTCAACTACGGGCTGCCGTACCTGTCGCAGGTGACCGGCAACACGTTCGAGGTCGACGGCCTGCCGGCGCCGGCCCAGCAGAAGAAGTGCGCGGGCCCGAACTTCCCGCAGGTGCTCGCGAACGTGATCAGCGCGAAGACCAACGCGCCGCTGTTCACGCCGTACACGATCCTGACCCGCACCGTGATCGCGACGACGCCGGACGGCAAGACGGTCAGCGCGCCCGTGAAGATCGGCATCATCGGCTTCACGCCGCCCGCGATCATGAACTGGGACAAGCGCTGGCTCGACGGCAAGGTCTATACGACCGGCCTGAAGGAAGCCGCCGAGAAGTACATTCCGGAGATGCGCGCAAAGGGCGCCGATCTCGTCGTCGCGATCTCGCACGGCGGCCTCGACAATTCCGCGTATTCGCCGACGATGGAGAACGGCAGCTGGTGGCTGTCGAAGGTGACCGGCATCGACGCGATGCTGATCGGCCACTCGCACCAGGTGTTCCCGGACGCGAACAGCACCGTGTCGCAGTTCAACCTGCCGGGCGTCGACAAGGTCAAGGGCACCGTCAACGGCGTGCCGACCGTGATGGCCAACTACTGGGGCAAGCACCTCGGCGTGATCAAGCTCGGCCTGAAGTTCGACGGCAAGACGTGGAGTGTCGACAAGTCGCAGACCACCGTCGAAGCGCGGCCGATCCAGAACGCCGACAAGAGCTACGTCGCGGCCGATCCGTCCGTGTCCGCCGCGATCGCCGCCGAGCACCAGGCGACGATCGACTACGTGAAGACGCCGATCGGCTCGACCGACTACCGGATGAACTCGTACTTCGCCGATGTCGGCGATCCGGGCGCGATCCAGATCGTCAACGAGGCGCAGGCCGACTACGTGAAGACCTACGTGCAGGCGAACCTGCCGCAATACGCGTCGCTGCCGGTGCTGTCGGTCAGCGCGCCGTTCAAGAGCGGCTTCGGCGGCGGCACCGACTACACCGACGTCGCGCCGGGCGCGCTCGCGATCAACAACGCGGCCGACCTGTACCTGTACCCGAACACCGTCTACGCGGTGAAGGTGAGCGGCGCCGACGTGAAGAACTGGCTCGAAACGGCCGCGAAGCGCTTCAACCGCATCGACCCGACCAAGGCGACCGTGCAGCCGCTCGTCAGCACGTTCCCCGGCTACAACTTCGACATGTTCACGTCGGCCGATCTCGCGTATGAAATCGACGTCACGCAGCCGGTCGGCAGCCGGATCAAGAACCTGACGTACAAGGGTGCGGCGATCGACCCGAACGCGCAGTTCATCGTCGCGACCAATAACTACCGCGCGAGCGGCGGCGGCAATTTCCCGGGCCTGGACGGCAGCAAGACGATCTTCGCGTCGCCCGACGCGAACCGCGACGTGCTGATCGCGTTCGTCAAGAAGCGCGGCGCGATCACACGCGCGGCCGACGGTGCACAGCGCAGCTGGCGCTTCACGAAGCTCGCGAGCTCGGTCGCGCACGTGCAGTTCGCGTCCGCGCCGAACCGCCTCGGCGACGCGGCGGCGGCCGGCCTGACCGGCATCACGCAGGTCGCGGCCGACGACGGCTCGGGCAAGAACCTCGCCACCTACGAAATCGACCTCACGCAATGAGACCCGCGATGCAACCGATCCGGACGATGCGGCCGGCCGAAACCGGCCTCGCCGCCGCCGCGCGGCGCCTGCTGCGCGCGAAACTCCCGCCGGCCGCGCTGCTCGCGGCGGCGGCCGTGACCGTCGCGGCCGTCGTCGCGGCAGCCGGCCTACGCGGCGCCGGCCCCGCGCCGAGCGCCGCGCAGCTCGACGAGTGGCAGGCGATGGTCACCCAGGCCACTGAGCCGCATGCGCTCGCGCAGTTGCGCACGCTGGCGCGCCGCGGCTCGGGCGACGCGCAGGCGGCGCTCGGCATCGCGCTCGTCGACGCGCGCGAACCGGGCTTGCGCGACGAGGGGCGCGGCTGGCTGGAAACGGCCGCGGCGGCAGACAGCAAGGCCGACGCGCCGGCCGCCCGGCGTGCGCAGCTCGCGCTCGGCAAGGCGTTGCTGCTCGGCAGCAGCGACATGCCGAAGGACTACGCACGCGCCCGCACGCTGCTCGGTGAAGCGGCCGCGCAGGGCGATCCGGCCGCCGCGTATTACCTCGGGCTGATCTATCGCAGCGGCTACGGCGTCGCCGCCGATCCCGTGCAGGCCGCGCACTGGTTCGACGTCGCGTCGCGCGCGGACATCCCGGCCGCGGACTTCATGCTCGCGAACGCGTACCGTGAAGGCAGCGGCGTGCCGCGCGACGAGGCGCACGCGCTGGCGCTGTATCGCCGCGCCGCCGAGCACGAGCTGCCGGAAGCCGTGCAGACGCTCGCGATGGCCTATCGCAACGGCGAGCTCGGGCTCAAGCCCGACGCGGACGAATTCCACGCGCAGTGGATCGAGACCGCGCACGCGCTGAAGCACCCGGTCGTCGCGCCGTAACGGTTCGTCCGCACGCACCGGCATCTCACCGGCTGCATGACGCGCATGCCCCGACGCCCCGCGCATCGATCACCCGGCAACGGAATCGATCGCGGCGCGTCGGGCTCGCGCGCCGGTTGCATTGCCGCCATCCGGCTGCGCTACGTCGACCGTTCGACACGCGGCAATGCATTAACATGCAGCCTCACAATAAAACCTGAGAGAACTGCATCCATGTCCCATCGCCTTTTCAGGCGTGGTGCCGCTGCCGTCGGCGCCGTCGCCCTCGTCATTGCCTGCGCACCGCTCACCGCCCTCGCCGCGCCGCCCGCCCAGCCCGACATCTTCAACGCCGCGCTTTGCAAGCCGCCGTTCACGTCGGACCTGATGGATTCGATCTACAACATCGCCAAGGCGGCCGATCCGAAGCCGGACGAATCGATGCTGGGCGCCGCCGTCTATCGCCTGCCGGAGCCGATCCACCGCGACGGCTTCACGACGCAGCAGGTCGTGTTCGTCAGTACCGGGATCGGCGTGCTCGTGGACGACGAAGTCGCCGACCAGCTCGCGAAACGCTACCAGCTCACCCTCGAGAAGGGCCACCTGCTGGGCGCGTCGTCCGTCGGCTATTCGCGCCGGCTGACGGTCCGCGGCCCGGGCGGCGCGCTGATCCTCGTGTCGGCCCGCCAGGGCCCAGCGCTGAAGGGCAAGACGCTGCTGGCCTGCGAAATGACGTCCGAAGAGGACATCAAGGCGCTGGAGCGGATGGAAAGGCATTGAGCCAGGCGGCGCTGCGGCGCCGTTCGCATGCGGGCGGCCGCGCACCGCCCTGCCCGGCCGCGTGCGTCGCCCGACGCGCGCCACCGCCCCCTGTCGCTACAATAGGCGCCATGAACGCCCCCACCTCCTCCGACACGCCCGATTCCGGCGACGCGCACATCGCGCGCAACCGGCTCGAGGCGCACCTGGACGCCGCGCCGCGTGCGTGGCCGCTCGACATCGTCGCCGCCACCGGCTCGACCAACGCCGACGTCGCCGCCCGGCTCAAGGCGCTGCCGCGCACCGCGAACGCATTACCCGCGCCGCTCGTGCGCGTCGCGTTCGAGCAGACGGCCGGCCGCGGCCGGCAGGGCCGACCGTGGTTCGCGCAGCCCGGCAATGCGCTGCTGTGCTCGGTCGGCTGCATCGTGCCGCGCCCCGTCGAAGCACTCGGCGGCCTCAGCATCGCGATCGGCGTTGCGCTCGCCGAAGGGCTGGCCGCGCTGCCGCTCGACGCCCGTACGCGCGTCGCGCTCAAATGGCCGAACGACCTGCTGCTGACCGCCACCGACGACGGCACGCCGCGCATCGTCGGCAAGCTCGCCGGGATCCTGATCGAAACCGCGTGGACCAGCGCCGACGCCACCGCCGTCGTGATCGGCTTCGGCATCAACGTGCGCGGCGCGGAAGCCGTCGCCGCGCAGGTCGACGCGCTGCGCGCGCGCGAAGCGACGCTCGCGAGCGGGCTGCCGCCCGCCGCGCTGTCGATCGCGTGCGCATCGGCCAACCTCACCGATACGCTAGCCGCGTCGCTGAACGCACTCACGCCCGCGCTCGCGCAGTTCGGCGCCGAAGGGCTCGCGCCGTTCCTGCCGCGCTGGCACGCGCTGCACGCGTACGCGGGGCGCGAAGTCGTGCTGCTCGAACAGGGCGTCGAACGCGTGCGCGGCATCGCGACCGGCATCGACCCGACCGGCCAGCTGCTGCTCGATACGCCGGACGGCAGGCAGGCGATCGCCGCCGGCGACGTGTCGCTGCGCGAAGCGCAATGAACGAGCCGCACCTGCTGATCGACGCCGGCAACAGCCGGATCAAGTGGGCGCTCGCCGATGCGCAGCGCACGCTCGTCGAGACGGGCGCGTTCGGCCACACCCGCGACGGCGGCGCCGATCCCGACTGGTCGACGCTGCCGCGGCCGCGCGGCGCGTGGATCTCGAACGTCGCGGGCGCCGACGTGGTCGCCCGGCTCGACGCGCTGCTCGACGCACGCTGGCCGGGCCTGCCGCGCACGACGATACGCGCGCGTCAGACGCAATGCGGCGTGACGAACGGCTATACGACGCCCGACCAGCTCGGCAGCGACCGCTGGGCCGGCCTGATCGGCGCGCACGCGGCGTTTCCGGGCGAGCACCTGCTGATCGCGACGTTCGGCACCGCGACGACGCTCGAGGCGCTGCGCGCGGACGGCCGCTTCACGGGCGGGCTGATCGCACCGGGCTGGGCGCTGATGATGCGCGCGCTCGGCACGCACACCGCGCAGTTGCCGACGCTGACCACCGATATCGCGAGCGGCCTGCTCGCGGGTGCCCAGGCCGAACCGTTCCAGGTCGATACGCCGCGCTCGCTGTCGGCCGGCTGCCTGTATGCGCAGGCCGGGCTGATCGAACGCGCGTGGCGCGATCTCGCGGATGCGTGGCAAGCGCCCGTGCGGCTCGTGCTGGCCGGCGGCGCGGCGGACGACGTCGCGCGTGCGCTGACGCTCCCGCATACGCGGCACGATGCACTGATCCTGTCCGGGCTGGCGCTGATCGCCGCGGAAGCAGCAACCGCCACCTCGACGCAGGCGTGACGGAAAAACGCCGACAGCGCGCCGGCGCACGGCAACGCGAGCCCGTGCGGGCCTGCGTCACGATGACGGTGAAGAACGGGGGCGCCATGCCGGCCCCGCGCGCACGGTCAACGGCAGGAACGAGAAGGAATGAAATCGCCGGCGATGCAGCCGGCCCGATTGAATGACGTGAACCACGTCAATGACGACGAGGAGTGTCGACGATGCTGCGCTGGCTGATCGCTGTTCTCTTTCTCGCCAACATGCTCGCGTTCGTGGTGGCGCGCGGCGTGTTCGGGCCGCTGCCGGCGGCCGGCCCGCGCGAACCCGGCGTGCTGGCGCGACAGGTGCGGCCCGATGCGCTGCGCGTGACGCCGCTCGCACGGGCCACCGACCAGCCCGTCATCGGCGGCCCGATCGCGCCGCCGTCCGTCACGGCCGAGCCGCTCGCCGCGTCCGCGCCCTGACGGCGCCCGGCTGCGCTCAGGACTGCTGCGCGCGCACCTTCTTCAGCAATGCGGTGGTCGAGCGATCGTGCTCGAACGGAATCGCCAGTGCCCGCCCACCCCAGCCACGCACCAGCGCCGATTCCGGCAACGCATCCATGTCGTAGTCGCCGCCCTTCACGAGGATGTCCGGCCGGACCGCCTCGATCAGCGACACCGGCGTCTTTTCCTCGAACGTCACGACCCAGTCGACGCTTTCCAGCGCCGCGAGCAGCGCCGCGCGGTCTTCCTGGCGATTGATCGGCCGGTCGTCGCCCTTGCCGAGCATGCGTACCGATGCGTCGCTGTTCACGCCGACGATCAGGCATGCGCCGAGCGCCTTCGCGTCGGCGAGATAGGTGACGTGGCCGCGATGCAGGATGTCGAACACGCCGTTGGTGAACACGACGGGCGACGGCAGCGACGCGCGCAGGGCGACGAGGGCATCACGGGTGATCAGCTTGCGTTCGAAGGTGGCGGACATGATGGAGGTCGGACGAAGTGGGCAACGGCGCGCGCGGCGGCGGCGCCAGATAAAAAGCCCGCCGGACTGACCGGGCGGGCTTCATGCAACGGGTACGACATCGCGCAACGCGGCCGGCGCGATTCACGCCGGCTGCGGCGCCAACCGGCCTCAGGCCGGCTGCGCGGCCGACGACGAGCCGCTTTCGGCCTGCAGGCGGCCGGTGACTTCCTTGCGGTAGCGGTTCAGCTCCTGCGCGGTCGCGAACGTGCGCTCGAACAGGATCGACAGGTTGTGCAGGATCCGTTCGACGACCTTCTTTTCCCATTCGCCGTCGAAGCGGATCTGCTCGTCGAGCCAGCGCTCGAGCCATTCCGGATCCGGCAGGCGCGACTGCACGGTGTCGCGCGGGAACAGCGCCTGGTTCACGTGCAGGTTGGTCGGGTGCAGCGGCTTCTCGGTGCGTCGCGCCGACGCCATCAGCACGCCGATCTTCGCGAATGCCGCACGCGCGACGTCGCCGCAGTTGTTCAGCGCCTTCTTCATGTAGCGCAGGTACGCGCCGCCGTGGCGTGCTTCATCGCGCGAGATCGTTTCGTAGATCTGCTTGATGACCGGCTCGGTGTGCCAGTCGGCCGCGCAACGGTACCAGTGATTCAGGCGGATCTCGCCGCAGAAGTGCAGCATCAGCGTCTCGAGCGGCGGCGCCGGGTCGAACTGGAAGCGCACCGCGTGCAGTTCCTCTTCGGTCGGCACCATTTCCGGCTTGAAGCGGCGCAGGTATTCCATCAGCACGAGCGAATGCTTCTGCTCTTCGAAGAACCACACGCTCATGAACGCGGAAAAGTCGCTGTCGTGCTGGTTGTCGCGCAGGAACATTTCCGTCGCGGGCAGCGCCGACCATTCGGTGATCGCGTTCATCTTGATCGTCTTCGCCTGCTCGTCGGTGAGCAGCGAAGCGTCGAACTTGTCCCACGGAATGTCCTTCTCCATGTCCCAGCGGACGGCTTCGAGCGATCGGTAAAGTTCCGGATAAAGCATCGTGTTCATGATGGTCCCACCCCTGTTCTGCGCAATGCGACTTCTCTAAACGTGACTGTTGCCGCGCAAGCGCGCCCGAGCGCGCCTTTTGCAGCCAAGACTCTAATTTTACGCGGGAAACCGGCCAGCCGGACGGTGATTCCTCGTCCGGCAGCCGGGCGGCCGCGCCGCCGCCGTTGCGGCATGCCGCAGCCACGCTCCGCGAACGGAACCGGCTGCACGCCTGCCTGAGTGGGGGCCGGCGCTGGCCGGCTCGTTGGCGCGCCCGTCCCCTGCCCCAGGCGGGTTCCCCGAAAGGTCCCGTGCGGATGCCGGATCGGCGGGCTGCTCGATATGGTGTATACGGCGGCGGCCATGATATCACGCGTGCATGACGGTTCCGAGACGCCTGCCCGGTCGTGCGCCGCCCATCGCGGTGCGGCGATCGGTCGCGGCCGACCGTCGCGAAAACGCAACCTTACATTCTCCTGCAAGCATCAGACCCGTATTTCGCCGGTCGCGAGGCCGTCGTCCGGCGGCATGCCGGCGGCCGGCGCGCTGCCGCCGTCCGCGCGCGCGATCCAGCCGGACAGCGTGTCACGCTGCGCGCGCCCGTCGCGGTAGCCGAGCTCGATCAGCTCGCGTGTAAACGCCTCCTCGAACAGCAAGTAGCTCGCGAACGACGCACCGGCCGGCTGGCTGCCGCCGATCGCGCCGAGCAGCCCGCGCATCGTCGCCGGCATCTGCTTCAGGTGCTTCGCGGCGATCAGCTCGATGCGCTCGGACGGCGCGATCGCGAGCACGTCGACGTGCCGCCAGCCGCTGTCCAACTCGACCTGGTGCGGCAGGTGCTCGATCATCCGGTTGATGTGCTCGATGCGCTCGATGTCCGAGCCGATCGAGTCGAGGAACACGCTCGCGAGCACCTGCTGGCCGATCTGCGCGAGCGTCGGGTAGCCGCGCACCAACCCGTGGCCGTTCGCGGCCGGAATCTCGGGCCGCGGGTCGGCCGCGCCGACCACGACGATCCGGTCCGCGCCGAAGTGGATCGCCGGCGACAGCGGCGCGATCTGCCGGATCGAGCCGTCGCCGAAGTATTCGATCTGCCCGTCGAGCACGAGCGGCACGGCCGGGAATACGAACGGAATCGCCGACGACGCGAGCAGGTGCGACGCCGACAGGTCGACCAGCCGCGCGGTGCGCTGCGCGCGCCGCCACGCCTGGATCGGCTGGGCCGCCTGGTAGAACGTGAGGTGCCGCCCGCTCGAATAGCTGAGCGCCGTCACCGCGAGCGCATGCAGCAGGCGCGCCTCGAGCATCTGCTCGATCCGGTGGAAACTCAGCTCGCGCTGCAGCAGGTGTGCGAGCGGCGCGTTGTCGAGCAACCCGCGCGGCGCACGGCGGGCCGCCCAGCCGAAGGTCATCGTCGCCAGCCAGCGTGCGCCGGCGCCCGCGATGCCGAGCCAGTCGGTGCGATACACGTAGTCGGCGCGCAACGGCTCCCAGAATTCGAGCAGGCGCCGCACGCCATGGGAAAAGTCGTCCGCGTGGCTCGCGATCGACGTCGCGTTGATCGCGCCGGCCGACGAGCCGCACACGACCGCGAACGGCAGCGTGTGCCGCAGCGGATCGGCCTCGCGCGCGATCTCGGCCAGCGCCTTCAGCACGCCGACCTGATAGGCGGCACGTGCGCCGCCTCCCATCAGCACGAGCGCGAGCCGCATGATCGACCTGCTACCTGCGCCGCGTCACGTCGAACGCTTCGGCGGACGGGTTTCGGGCGACGATGCGGCGGCCGCGCGTGCCGCGGCCGAACCGGCCGCACCGGCCGACTTCGCGCGCTTCGCGGCAGGCTTGCGCGGCGCGGCGGCGGCCGGTGCCGGCTTCGCAGCCGGCTCCGGCGCAGCGGCCGCGTCCGGCGGCGCATCGCCCGGCGCGGCGGGCTGCATGCCCGGCTGCGCCATCGCGAGGCTCGCGAGCTGGTTGAACTGCGACTGCAGCAGGTTCCACCAGCCCGACGGGTCGAACGCCTGCTGCGCGGCGTCGCCGGCCGCTGCCGCCGACGCGTCGGCCTCCGGTGCCGGCGGTGCATCGCTCGACGTCGCCGACGCGTGCTTCGCCGCATGCGCGGCCGCGACGGCCGCTTCCTCGGCCGCCGACATCGAGCTCTGCGCGAACGCGCCGAACGCACGCAGCGTCGCGAGCGTCGCGCGCTGCACCTCGAGCGCCTGGATCGCGGACTGCAGCATCCCGAGGTTGAGCTTCAGCCACTGCTCGACCGCGCGCAGATCGGTGATCCGCTTGTCGAGCTCCTCGACGCTCGTGAGCGGCGCCATCATGTCGGACATGCTCGACAGCGACGGCGGCAGCCCTTGCGTGGCGCCCGGGAACGACGTCATCCCGCCGAACGGCGACATCCGCATCATGTCCCACATCCGGTCCATCATGTCGGCGGGCTTGAAGCCGGCAAAGCCGGCGAAAGGGTTGGAGCCGGAGGCATCGGTCGTCATACGGGCATCCTGGTTGACTGGGTGAGAGCGAGGCGGCCGCCATGCGTCGCGCGAGCCGCGCCTGGATCGATCAGAGCGCCGGCGCGTGTCAGAACGGCGCGTCGCCGGGAAACTCGGGCGGCCGCCGCTCGCGCAGCGAGCGAATGCCTTCCTGCACGTCGGGCCCGGCAAAACCCATGAATTCGAGCGCCAGCGACGTATCGAAGGTCGGCCCGGCCGTGCGCAGCCAGTTGTTCAACGCGTACTTGGTCCAGCGGATCGCCGACTGCGAACCGTGCGCGAGCCGCTCGGCCACTTCGTAGGCCTTCGGCAGCAGGTCGGCCGGCTCGACCGCGAGCGAGACCAGTCCGATCCGCTCGGCCTCCTCGCCGCTCACCGGCTCGCACAGCATCAGGTAGTACTTTGCCTTCGCCATCCCGCACAGCAGCGGCCACACGATCGCCGCATGGTCGCCGGCCGCGACGCCGAGCCGCGTGTGGCCGTCGATGATGCGCGCATCCTTCGCGGCGATCGAGACGTCGGCGAGCAACCCGGCGACGAGCCCCGCGCCGACGGCCGGGCCATGCATCGCCGAGACGATCGGCTTGCTGCAGTTGATCACGTTGTAGACGAGGTCGCGCGCCTCGCGCCACACGCGGGCGCGCACGTCGAAGTCGTTCGCCATGTCCTCGACGAGCGCGAGGTCGCCGCCCGCCGAGAAGCCCTTGCCTTCGCCGCGGATCACCGCGACGCGCGTGTCGGGATCGCGGTCGACGTCGCGCCAGATGTCGGCGAGCTCGCGATGCATGCGTGCGTTCGCGGTCGCGAGGCCGCTGCGGTTCGCGCCCTCGCCGCTCATCACGATGTCGAGCACGCCATGGTCGCGGCGCGTCACCTTCAGTGCTTCGTAACCGCCGTACGCGGCGAGATCGGCCATGCGCTGCTCCTTGCTCGAGGCTCTCGCGCCCCTGAATCGAGTGTAGCCAAGCCCGCGCGGGCAAACATCAGGCGAAACCCGGCGCGCGGGCCGGGCCCGGGTTTCGCGCAAGCGCAGCGCTGCGGGCGCCGCGCGACTTACGCCGCGCCGTCGGGCGGCGCGACCGACTGCTCGATCGCGCCGAAGATCGACTTGCCGGCCGTGTCGAACATCTCGATGCGCACGGTGTCGCCGTAGCGCATGAATTCCGTCTGCGGCGCGCCGTGCTCGATCGTCTCGAGGCAGCGCTTCTCGGCGATGCAGCAGTAGCCGCGCTTCGCGTCCTTGTTCGACACCGTGCCCGAGCCGACGATCGAGCCGGCGCGCAGGTTGCGCGTCTTCGCCGCGTGCGCGATCAGCTGGCCGAAGTGGAACACCATGTCGGTGCCGGCATCGGGCTGGCCGACCTTCTTGCCGTTCCAGTGGACGATCATCGGCCGGTGCACGCGGCCTTCGCGCCATTCGTCGCCGAGCTCGTCGGGCGTCACGGCGACCGGCGCGAACGCGGTGGCCGGCTTGCTCTGGAAGAAGCCGAAGCCCTTCGCGAGCTCGGCCGGAATCAGGTTGCGCAGCGACACGTCGTTCACCAGCGTGACGAGCCGCACGGCCTTCAGCGCTTCGTCGGGCGTCGCGCTCATCCGCACGTCGCCGGTGATCACCGCGACTTCCGCCTCGAAATCGATGCCCCATTCCTCGGACGGGCACACGACGTCGTCGCGGGCCCCGAGAAAATCGTCGCTGCCGCCCTGGTACATCAGCGGATCGGTCCAGAATTCGGGCGGCATCTCCGCGCCGCGCGCGCGGCGCACGAGTTCGACGTGGTTCACGTACGCGGAGCCGTCGGCCCACTGGAACGCGCGCGGCAGCGGCGCCATGCAGTTGGCCGGATCGAACGCGAACGCATTGCGCGCGCGGCCGTGGTTCAGTGCGTCGTACAGGTCGCGCAGCTGCGGCGCGTAGAACGCCCAGTCGTCGAGGACGCGCTGCAGCGTCGGCGCGATCGCGTCGGCGATCGCCGCGGTGTGCAGGTCGCGCGACACGACGATCAGCTGGCCGTCGCGCGTGCCGTCCTTCAGCGAAGCAAGTTTCATAGGGGACTCTGGCGTTGTAGTGACGATGGAGGGAATCTATTTTACGATGGTGAATCCCTGCGGCGCGCGGCGATCGTGCGTGCCGTTTTCGCCCCGATTCTTCGGCCCGGTTTTTCAGTCCGGTTTTTCAGCCTGCTTCCTGCCGCCTTTTCGCGCCCCTGCCGCCCATGCCCGCCAGCCCGCTTCCCGACGACGATCTCGCCGACTCCGACACCGACGACGCCGCTTCCGGCGAGCACGGCGAGAAGGTCCGTTCCGGCATCCAGTCGATCGAGGTCGGCTTCCGCCTGCTCGACGTGCTGACGAGCGAGCCGCGCGCGATGATGCTGCGCGACCTCGCGCAGCGCGCGGGCATGAGTCCTGCGAAGGCGCACCGTTACCTGGTCAGCTTCTCGCGGCTCGGCGTGGTGTCGCAGGACCCCGTCTCGGGCCGCTACGAACTCGGCGGCTTCGCGCTGCAGATGGGGCTCGCGCGGCTCGCGCGCGTCGACGGCGTGAAGCTCGCGCGGATCGCACTGACCGAATTCCGCGACCGCCTCGACCAGACGGTCGGCATCGCCGTGTGGGGCAACCAGGGGCCGACGATCGTGCACTGGATGGAATCGAGCCACCCGGCGAAGGCGTCGCTGAAGCTGGGCGACGTGATGCCGCTGCTCGGCTCCGCGACGGGGCTGCTGTTCGCCGCGTACCTGCCGCGCAGCAAGACCGCCGCGATGCTCGAGCGCGAACTCGCCGATACGCGCCGCTCGCCGCACCACGGCGGCCCGCGCACGCTCGACGAGGTCGACGCGGTGCTCGCCGACGTGCGCCGGCACGAGGCCGCGCGCGTCGAGGGGATGCTGCTGCCGACGATCCACGCGTTCTGCATGCCCGTGTTCGATGCGGTCGGCGAACTCGCGCTCGCGATCGTCGCGCTCGGCCAGGAAGGCTCGTTCGACATCGCATGGGGCGGCGAGATCGACACCGCGCTGCGCGCCTGCGCGCAGAAACTGTCTTACGAACTCGGCTATAGTCCCGACGCGCGCGACGCCTGACGCCTCCGGTAACCGCCCCCCGGCACCTGCCCGTCACGCAGCGCGAACGTGCGGCGCATTCGACAGTCCGATTCCTGTGGCGCGCGCCGCGCGCCCGAGCTCACGCGAACGCCCCGATCCTGTCCCGATGCCCATGCAGCCTGCCGATACCCGCCCGAGTCACGCGTTGCCCCGCCACTGGCTGCGCGTGGGCATTGCGCTCGTCATCGTGCTGGTGCTGCATGCGCTCGCCGCGTTCTGGCTGATGCGCAACCGCGATTCGTTCACGCCGCCGCCACCCGCCGAAGTCCCCGTGCAGATCGAGCTGCTGAAACCGCAACCGATCGAACGCCAGCCTGCACCGCCCGCGCCGAAGCCGGTCGAGCAGCCGGCCGCGCCCGCGCCGGCGGCCCCGAAGGCCGCCGCACCGAAACCCGCGCCTGAGCCGGTCCTCACGTCGACGCAAACGGCCGAGCACGGCGAGCCGCCGGCCGCCGCGTCCGCAGCGAGTGGTGTGCCTGCCGCATCGGGCGCGCATGCCGCGTCGGCTGCCGGCGCCGCCAGCGCCGCCACCACCGTGACTCCGGGCCCCGCGACGAACGGCGTGAAGTTCAACGCGCCGCCGTCCGGCGACCTGCAATACGACACGTTCTACAACGGCATGCAGAACATGATCGGCACGATCCACTGGCGCACCGACGGGCACACCTACGACCTGTCGGTGTCGATGCCCGTGCCGTTCGTCGGCCCGTTCACCTACCGCAGCGAAGGCCGCATCGACGCGTTCGGCGTCGCGCCCGAGCGCTACGTCGAGAAGCGCGGCAAGCGGCCGGAGGACATCGCGATCTTCAACCGCGAGATCCGGCAGGTCGTGTTCACGCGCACGCCGAACAACGCGCCGCTGCCCGACGGCGTGCAGGACCGCTTCAGCATGCTGATGCAGCTGTCGGGGCTCGTGCGCGGCAATCCGTCCGCGTACAAGCCGGGCGTCACGCAGCAGTTCTTCGTGATCGACAACAACAGCGGCGAAACCTGGCCGATCACCGTGATCGGCGACGAGCAGGTGCAGACGCAGGCCGGCATCATCGGCGCGCGGCATTTCATGCGCCTGCCGCGACGCGACGGCGACACGCGCCGCATCGACATGTGGCTCGCGCCGTCGCTCGGCTGGCTACCGGCGCGGCTCGTGCAGACCGAACCGAACGGCGCGCAGATCGAGCTGTTGTGGCATGGCCGGCTCGCGGCGCCCAGCGCGCCGGCCGACGCAGCACCCGCAGGCGGCGCAACGCACGCGCCCGCCGGTACGCCGACGCCCGACGCATCGGCCGCTCCCGCTGCGGAACCGGCCCAACCCGCGCCGCCGGCTCCCGTGCAACCACCGGCACCACCGGCTGCACCGCCCGCGCCCTCGCCTGTCACATCGCCTGTCACACAGTGAACTCGCGCGCGAATGCACGCGATTCGGCAATTTCGACCGATTACAGATTTCCGTGAAATGGCCGATGACACTCTTTAACAACTATTTCAGTCCACCGGCAGACAATGGGAAACGTTTCATAGACATCGGCTTCTAACCGATACACCCCACGCAAACGGGAACGGGGTGTGCAGCGCAAGCCCCTTGAAACCGGCAAGGCTCGCCCCACCTAGGGGACAACAAGGCCAGATGCCACTGCGAAGAGGAGTGCCGCCATGCAAATGATCTACAACAGCCCCAACTACTGCGTCGTCGAATTCGCGCCGCAGGCCGGCCACCACCTGATGAATGCCGGCGGATATGAAATCGTCGACAAGAACGCGCAGCGCGAAATCTTCATCGACGGCGAACTTGCCGAACGATTCCGCGCGCACGTGAAGCAGTTGATCGAGGATGAACCGTCGCTCGATGAAGTCGACGAATTCCTCGGACAATTCGACAGCCTGATGATGATGCCCGTCGTGCTGCACTGACGACCCGCGGCCCGGCGCCTCGTGCGGCCGGGCCATTTGCCGCGCATCGACGCGGCGCCGCGAGCACTCCGATCCTGCCCCCGCCCGGTTCGCCGGCGGGGGTTTTCATTTGGCGGCCCGGCCGGCGCGGCGCTAGGGCCTGTTCACGCTAATAACGGGCTTGCGAACGCGCCTTGCCGGTCGTAGTGCAAGGAGTGAGGAGCGCCGTTTGGCCGAGCCAAACAAGCGACGATCGACGCCGCAATACGGCCGGCAAGGCGCGTTCCCCTGTTCGGGAAAATTCATTCGTGGGGCTGGCCACCAGAAGGGCCGATCGCCGCGTCATGCTCCTCGCGAATACGTTGAGTATTCGCTTCGTCGCAATCCTTGCGCTCGGCCCTTCTGGTGGCCAGCGCAAGCCCGTTATTAGCGTGAACAGGCCCTAGCGGGCGGCGCCCATGCGCACCGGCTACAATGACGGTTTTCCCGTCTTCGCCGGTCTTTCGCCCATGTCTGCGACTCCTCTCGCCGCTTCCGTCCCGCTCGACGCGTCCTACACGCGCGGCGCCGCTCTGCCTGCGCTGCTCAAATCGCGCATCCTGATCCTCGACGGCGCGATGGGCACGATGATCCAGCGCTACAAGCTCGACGAAGCCGCGTATCGCGGCGAGCGCTTCAAGGATTTCCCGCGCGACATCAAGGGCAACAACGAGCTGCTGTCGATCACGCAGCCGCAGATCATCCGCGAGATCCACGACCAGTACTTCGCGGCCGGCGCGGACATCGTCGAGACCAACACGTTCGGCGCGACGACCGTCGCGCAGGCCGACTACGAGATGGAAGATCTCGTCGTCGAGATGAACATCGAATCGGCGAAGCTCGCGCGCCAAGCGGCCGAGCAATACGCGACGCCCGACAAACCGCGCTTCGTCGCGGGCGCGATCGGGCCGACGCCGAAGACGGCCAGCATCTCGCCGGACGTCAACGATCCGGGCGCGCGCAACGTCACGTTCGACGAGCTGCGCGCGTCGTACTACCAGCAGGCGAAGGCGCTGCTCGACGGCGGCGTCGACCTGTTCCTCGTCGAGACGATCTTCGACACGCTGAACGCGAAGGCCGCGCTGTTCGCGCTCGACGAACTGTTCGAGGACACCGGCGAGCGCCTGCCGATCATGATCTCGGGCACCGTCACCGATGCGTCGGGCCGGATCCTGTCGGGCCAGACGGTCGAGGCGTTCTGGAATTCGCTGCGTCATGCGAAGCCGCTCACGTTCGGCCTGAACTGCGCGCTCGGCGCGGCGCTGATGCGCCCGTACATCGCCGAGCTCGCGAAGCTGTGCGATACCTATGTGTCGTGCTACCCGAACGCGGGCCTGCCGAACCCGATGGCCGAGACGGGCTTCGACGAAACGCCGGACGTCACGTCGGGCCTGCTGAAGGAATTCGCGCAAGCCGGGCTCGTGAACCTCGCGGGCGGCTGCTGCGGCACGACGCCCGAACACATCGCCGAGATCGCGAAGGCGCTCGCCGACGTGAAGCCGCGCCGCTGGCCGAACCAGTACAGCGACAACGCCTGACCCGACCGTCCCCCGTCCTTCATCACCAGAATTCGCACCGCCATGACCGATCACATGATGCGCCTCGCCGGCCTCGAGCCGTTCAACGTCACGTCCGGAACGCTCTTCATCAACGTCGGTGAACGCACCAACGTCACCGGCTCGAAGGCGTTCGCACGCATGATCCTCAACGGCCAGTTCGACGAGGCGCTCGCGGTCGCGCGCCAGCAGGTCGAGAACGGCGCGCAGGTGATCGACATCAACATGGACGAGGCGATGCTCGATTCGAAGGCGGCAATGGTGCGCTTCCTGAACCTGATCGCATCGGAGCCGGACATCGCGCGCGTGCCGATCATGATCGACTCGTCGAAGTGGGAAGTGATCGAGGCGGGCCTGAAGTGCGTGCAGGGCAAGGCGATCGTGAACTCGATCTCGCTGAAGGAAGGCGAGGATGCGTTCCGCCACCACGCGCACCTGATCCGCCGCTACGGCGCGGCGGCCGTCGTGATGGCGTTCGACGAAACCGGCCAGGCCGATACGTTCGCGCGCAAGACCGAGATCTGCAAGCGCTCGTACGACTTCCTCGTGAACGAAGTCGGCTTCCCGCCGGAAGACATCATCTTCGACCCGAACATCTTCGCGGTCGCGACCGGTATCGAGGAGCACAACAACTACGCGGTCGACTTCATCGAGGCGACCCGCTGGATCAAGCAGAACCTGCCATACGCGAAGGTGAGCGGCGGCGTGTCGAACGTGTCGTTCTCGTTCCGCGGCAACGACCCGGTGCGCGAGGCGATTCACACCGTGTTCCTGTATCACGCGATCCAGGCGGGGATGGACATGGGCATCGTCAACGCGGGCCAGCTCGGCGTGTACGCCGACCTCGATCCGGAGCTGCGCGAGCGCGTCGAGGACGTGATCCTGAACCGCCGCGACGATTCGACCGACCGCTTGCTCGAGATCGCCGACAAGTTCAAGGCAGGCGGCGCGAAGAAGGAAGAGAACCTCGAGTGGCGCAACCAGCCGGTCGAGAAGCGGCTCTCGCATGCGCTGGTGCACGGCATCACGAACTTCATCGTCGAGGATACCGAAGAAGTGCGCGCGAAGATCGCCGCGGCCGGCGGCCGCCCGATCAACGTGATCGAAGGGCCGCTGATGGACGGGATGAACATCGTCGGCGACCTGTTCGGCCAGGGCAAGATGTTCCTGCCGCAGGTCGTGAAGTCGGCGCGCGTGATGAAACAGGCGGTCGCGCACCTGATCCCGTTCATCGAGGAAGAAAAGCGCCTGCTCGCGGAAGCGGGCGGCGACGTGCGCGCGAAGGGCAAGATCGTCATCGCGACCGTGAAGGGCGACGTGCACGACATCGGCAAGAACATCGTGTCGGTCGTGCTCCAGTGCAACAACTTCGAAGTCGTCAACATGGGCGTGATGGTCCCGTGCAACGAGATCCTCGCGAAGGCGAAGGTCGAGGGCGCGGACATCATCGGGCTGTCGGGCCTCATCACGCCGAGCCTCGAGGAAATGGCGTACGTCGCGTCCGAAATGCAGCGCGACGACTACTTCCGCGTGAAGAAGATCCCGCTGCTGATCGGCGGTGCGACGACCTCGCGCGTGCACACCGCCGTGAAGATCGCGCCGCACTACGAAGGCCCGGTGGTGTACGTGCCGGACGCGTCGCGCTCGGTGTCGGTCGCCTCCAGCCTGCTGTCCGACGAAGGCGCGACGAAGTACCTCGACGAGTTGAAGTCCGACTACGAACGCATCCGCGACCAGCACGCGAACCGCAAGGCGCAGCCGATGGTCACGCTCGCCGAAGCGCGCGCGAACAAGACCAAGGTCGACTGGGCGGGCTACCAGCCGGTGAAGCCGAAGTTCATCGGCCGCCGCGTATTCAAGAACTACGACCTGAACGAGCTCGCGCAGTACATCGACTGGGGCCCGTTCTTCCAGACCTGGGATCTCGCGGGCCCGTACCCGGCGATCCTGAACGACGAGATCGTCGGCGAATCGGCGCGGCGCGTGTTCTCCGACGCGAAATCGATGCTCGCGCGCCTGATCCAGGGCCGCTGGCTGACCGCGAGCGGCGTGATCTCGCTGCTGCCGGCGAACACCGTCAACGACGACGACATCGAGATCTACAGCGACGAATCGCGCTCGGAGGTGCTGCTGACCTGGCGCAACCTGCGCCAGCAGAGCGTGCGCCCGGTGGTGGACGGCGTGATGCGGCCGAACCGCTCGCTCGCCGACTTCATCGCGCCGAAGGAATCGGGCGTCGCCGACTACATCGGGATGTTCGCGGTGACGGCCGGCCTCGGCGTCGACGCGAAGGAAAAGCAGTTCGAAGCCGACCACGACGACTACAGCGCGATCATGCTGAAGGCACTCGCCGACCGCTTCGCGGAAGCCTTCGCGGAAGCGATGCACGCGCGCGTGCGGCGCGAGCTGTGGGGCTATGCGAGCGGCGAGACGCTCGACAACGATGCGCTGATCGCGGAAAAGTACGCGGGCATCCGCCCGGCGCCCGGCTACCCGGCCTGCCCCGACCACCTGGTGAAGCGCGACATGTTCGACGTGCTGCGCGCGGACGAGATCGGCATGAGCGTGACCGACTCGCTGGCGATGCTGCCGGCCGCGAGCGTGTCGGGCTTCTATCTCGCGCATCCGGACAGCACGTATTTCTCGGTCGGCAAAATCGGCCAGGATCAGCTCGAGGACTACGCGCAGCGCATGGCGCTGTCGCTCGACGACGCGCGCCGCGCGCTCGCGCCGCAGCTCTGATCGGCCCTTCGACGGGCGCGCCACCGCCCGTTATCGTCAGACAAAAGAAAAAGCCCGCTCGAACGCGGGCTTTTCTGCCTTTCGATCCTTTCGGACCGGCCGGGCAAGCAGGCTCAGAAGCCCCAGTGCACGTCGGCTTCGCCGGCTTTCGCTTCGCGCAGCATCGTGAGGAAGGGCGCAACGCGCTGGGCCAGGCTCGCCGGCACTTCGTGGTGCGCGTGGTCGGCTTCGTCCTCGTGGAAATGGCCGGCGTGCTCGGCGCGCTCCTGCTTCGCCTGCGCGACCGCGCCTTCCAGCTTGGCGATCGCGTGGTCCAGCTCGTCGTGCGTAATCACCCCGCGCTCGCCCAGCTGCTTGCCGACGAGACCCAGCACATACACGGCGAAATCCTTCAGCACGTCGAGATCCTGTGCCGCCTTGCTCTTGAACGTAATCATGACAATTCCCTTTTCATCTTGTTGTGCCTGCGCGGCGCGGTTGGGGAACGCCGGCAGACCGGCGTCCGGCCTCGCGGACGCGGGCCGCCTGAGCGGCATATTAGCACCTGTTAAAATTCTGCGATCCCTGAAACGCGCGCTTAAAAAGCGCGCCGGCGGCCCGGCGTTTCCGGCCGCCACCAACGAAGCCTTCTACCAGCATGCTGCCAGCACACAAACAGACCCTCGAAGCCCTGCTCGCGGATAGCGTCAAGCAGGTCGCACACGCGCTGAAAGGCGCCGACGCGGCAAACGCCGACGTCACGTTCGTCGCCCCCGCCATCACGCTGGAGCGCCCGAAGGTCGCCGCGCACGGCGACGTTGCGTGCAACGTCGCGATGCAGCTCGCGAAGCCGCTCGGCACGAATCCGCGCCAGCTCGCCGAGCAGATCGTCGCCGCCCTCACCGCGCAGCCGGGCGCGCAAGGCCTCGTCGAAGCCGCCGAGATCGCCGGCCCCGGCTTCATCAACCTGCGCCTGTCGGCCGCCGCGAAGCAGGCGGTGATCGCCGCCGTGTTCGACCAGGGCCGCGCGTTCGGCACGTCGGATCGCGAGAAAGGCAAGCAGGTGCTGCTCGAATTCGTGTCGGCGAACCCGACCGGCCCGCTGCACGTCGGCCACGGCCGCCAGGCCGCGCTCGGCGACGTGCTCGCGAACGTGATCGCGAGCCAGGGCTACGCGGTGCACCGCGAGTTCTACTACAACGACGCAGGCGTGCAGATCGGCAACCTCGCGATCTCGACGCAGGCACGCGCACGCGGCCTGAAGCCGGGCGACGCCGGCTGGCCGGAAGCGGCGTACAACGGCGAATACATCGCCGACATCGCACGCGACTTCCTGAACGGCGAAACGGTCGCCGCGTCGGACGGCGAGCCGGTCAAGGGCACGGGCGACGTCGAGGATCTCGACGCGATCCGCAAGTTCGCGGTCACGTACCTGCGTCGCGAGCAGGACATGGATCTGCAGGCATTCGGCGTGAAGTTCGACCAGTACTACCTCGAGTCGTCGCTGTACAGCGAAGGCCGTGTCGAGAAGACGGTCGACGCGCTGATCAAGGCCGGCATGACCTACGAGCAGGACGGCGCGCTGTGGCTGCGCACGACCGACGAAGGCGACGACAAGGATCGCGTGATGCGCAAGTCGGACGGCACGTACACGTACTTCGTGCCGGACGTCGCGTACCACGTGACGAAGTGGGAGCGCGGCTTCACGAAGGTGATCAACATCCAGGGTTCGGACCACCACGGCACGATCGCGCGCGTGCGCGCCGGCCTCCAGGGCCTGCACATCGGGATCCCGAAGGGCTACCCCGACTACGTGCTGCACAAGATGGTCACCGTGATGCGCGACGGCCAGGAAGTGAAGATCTCGAAGCGCGCGGGCAGCTACGTGACGGTGCGCGACCTGATCGAATGGTCGGGCGGCGCGGCGGCGGGCCAGGAAGCGGCGCCCGACCTGATCGACGAAGCGACCATCACGCGCGGCCGTGACGCGGTGCGGTTCTTCCTGATCTCGCGCAAGGCCGATACCGAGTTCGTGTTCGACATCGACCTCGCGCTGAAACAGAACGACGAAAACCCGGTCTACTACGTCCAGTACGCGCATGCGCGGATCTGCTCGGTGCTCAACGAGCTGAAGTCGCGCTACAACGTCGACGTCGCGCAGCTGCCGGGCGCCGACCTGTCGCAACTGACGAGCACGCAAGCGGCGTCGCTGATGCAGAAGCTGGCCGAGTACCCGGACATGCTCACGCACGCGGCCAACGAACTGGCACCGCACGCCGTTGCGTTCTACCTGCGCGACCTCGCTGGCGAATTCCACTCGTTCTACAATGCGGAGCGCGTGCTGGTCGACGACGAAGCGCCGCGCAATGCGCGCGCCGCACTCCTCGCCGCAACCCGGCAGGTGCTCGAGAACGGCCTGGCGGTGCTCGGCGTGTCCGCGCCCGCGAAGATGTAAGGCAGTAAGCGGCCCGAACCGGGCAGCGAATGGCTGCGGCTGGAGCGCCCGTCGCAGCCTTTTCACGATTCTTTTTGCAGGTGACTCAAGCAATGGCACAACCACGCCGAACTTCGAAGCAATCGAAACAAGCCGGAGGGACATTTCTTGGAATCGTGCTGGGCCTGATCGTCGGCCTCGCGATCGCCGTGGTGGTGGCGCTCTACATCACGCGTTCCCCGTCGCCGTTCGTATCGAAGGTCGCGCCGCCGCCGGCCGACAACGGCGCGAGCCAGCCGCAGCAGTTCGATCCGAACCGCGCGCTGCAGGGCAAGACGCCGGGCCAGCCGGTGCCGCAGGCCGCGCAGCCCGCGCCGCCGAACACCGCGCCCGGCCAGGCCGCGAACCAGACCCAGGGCGGCCTGCTGCCCGAGCCGCAAATCGTCGAAGTGCCGCCGCAGGCCAACGGGTCGAGCGGCTCGAACAACACCGGCAGCTCGAACAATTCGACCGCGTCGACCAACACGTCGTCGAGCAACGGCGTGGCCGTCGCGCCGAAGCCGGCCGACACCACGCCGCCGCCGAAGAAGACCCAGCAGGCGCAGCAGCAACAGCAGCAAGGCGGCGAGGACGACCTCGCCCGCTTCGCCGCGCAGAAGCAGGCGCAGCAAGCGGCCGCGCAAAAGCAGCAGCAACAGCAACTGGCCGCGAACACGCCGAAGCCGACCTCGTCGGCCGCGGGCGCCGCGACGGCAAAGCCGCCGACCGCGAACGACGCGAATACCGGCTACTTCCTGCAGGTGGGCGCGTACAAGACGGAAGGCGACGCCGAGCAGCAGCGCGCGCGCCTCGGCTTTCAGGGCTTCGAGTCGAAGGTGTCGAAGCGCGATGTCAGCGGCGTGACGTATTTCCGCGTGCGTGTCGGCCCATTCTCGAAATTCGAGGATATGAACTCGGCTCGCCAGCGCCTGTCCGATGCAGGTGTCGACACGGCGGTGATTCGTTTCACGAAGCAGTAAGCAACCGGCCGAGCCCACTCAGAACCCGTTACGTTTCGTAACCCGAGCAACTGATTCGACGTTCACAACATGAAAAAACTGCTTAGCACGCTCCTTCTGTCCCTGGGCCTGGCCGCCGGCCTCGCGCAGGCTTCGCCCGCCGCACCGGTCTCCGGCAAGGACTTCGAGGTGATGAAGTCGCCGCAGCCGGTGTCCGCGCCGGCCGGCAAGGTCGAGGTGATCGAATTCTTCTGGTACGGCTGCCCGCACTGCTACGAATTCGAGCCGACGATCGAAGCCTGGGTGAAGAAGCAAGGCAACAACATCGACTTCAAGCGCGTCCCCGTCGCATTCCGTGACGATTTCGTCCCGCACTCGAAGCTGTTCTATGCGGTGTCCGCGCTCGGCATCTCCGAGAAGGTCACGCCGGCGATCTTCAACGCGATCCACAAGCAGAAGAACTACCTGCTGACGCCGCAGGCGCAGGCCGACTTCCTGGCCACGCAGGGCGTCGACAAGAAGCAGTTCACGGACGCGTACAACTCGTTCAGCGTGCAGGGCGAAGTGAACCAGTCGGCCAAGCTGCTGAAGGACTACGCGATCGACGGCGTGCCGACGGTCGTCGTCCAGGGCAAGTACAAGACGGGCCCCGCTTACACGAACAGCATCCCGGGTACCGCCCAGGTGCTCGACTTCCTCGTGAAGCAGGTTCAGGACAAGAAGCTCTGATCCCCGCCCGCGCGCCGGCATGACTACTCCGCTGAAGGTCTTCATCACCGGCGCATCGAGCGGCCTCGGCCTCGCGATGGCCGAGGAATACGCCCGCCAGGGCGCCACGCTCGCACTCGTCGCGCGCCGCACCGATGCCCTCGAGGCGTTCGCGCGGCGCTTCCCGAAGCTGTCCATCTCCGTCTATTCCGCCGACGTGCGCGACGCCGACGCGCTCGCGACGGCCGCCGCGTCGTTCATCGCGACGCACGGCTGCCCCGACGTCGTGATCGCGAACGCCGGCATCAGCCAGGGCGCCGTCACGGGCCAGGGCGATCTCGCGGCGTTCCGCGACGTGATGGACATCAATTACTACGGGATGGTCGCGACGTTCGAGCCGTTCGTCGGCCCGATGACGGCCACGCGCCACGGCACGCTGGTCGGTGTCGCGAGCGTTGCCGGCGTGCGCGGGCTGCCCGGTTCCGGCGCGTACAGCGCGTCGAAATCGGCCGCGATCAAGTATCTCGAAGCGCTGCGCGTCGAGTTGCGGCCGGCCGGCGTCGGCGTCGTGACGATCGCGCCCGGCTACATCCGCACGCCGATGACCGCGCACAACCCGTACCGGATGCCGTTCCTGATGGACGCCGATCGCTTCGCCGCGCGTGCGGCCCAGGCGATCGCGCGGCAACACGCGTTCCGCGTGATTCCGTGGCAGATGGGCGTCGTCGCGAAAGTGCTGCATGTGTTGCCGCGCTGGCTGTACGACCGCCTGTTCGAGAAGGCACCGCGCAAGCCGAAGGCGGGCGCGCACTGACGCACCGGTGAGCGCTGGGCCCGCGTGAAGCTGCGCGGGCCGTCTCTCCGCTTCTCCGCTTCTCCGCTTCTCCGCTTCTCCGCTTCTCCGCACCGACGCCTGGCCGTTTCGACGCTTCGATTCGCGACACGCCCGCACCGCGCCCGCGCCATCCCCAACGCGCCGCTGCCCTGCATCCCCGGCGCCAGCGTTCCGCCGCCCGCCGCCTCCTTCGCCCCACTCGCCGCCCCACTCGCCGCCCCAACACCCGTTCCGTCGCGAACGCAGCCGTTTTTCGGCCAATTCGCCGCGTTCAGGCGCCTTTTTTCACGCGCCGCGCGCTTTGACGGTATGCTATTCGCCAGCCGCGCCGGCCCTGTCCGCTTCCGGGCCGCGCCCGCATCCCGTCACCCAGCAAAAAACACAAGCCACGTGGGAGATCCTATGCAGGTCAAGCTGTTCGCCGCGGCCACGCTCGCCGCCGCCCTCGCCGCCCCCGGCCTCGCCGCCGCCAAGCCGCTCACCGTCTGTACGGAATCGAGCCCGGACGGCTTCGACGTCGTGCAGTACAACTCGCTCGTCACGACCAACGCGTCGGCCGACGTGATCTTCAACACGCTCGTGTCGTACGACGAAGCCGCGAAGAAAGTCGTGCCCGCGCTCGCCGACAAATGGGACGCGAGCGCCGACGGCCTGACGTACACGTTCCATCTGCGCCCGAACGTCGCGTTCCAGACCACCGAGTATTTCAAGCCGACCCACGCGCTCGACGCGGACGACGTCGTGTTCACGTTCTCGCGGATGCTCGACGACGCGAATCCGTGGCACAAGGTGGCCGGCGCGAGCGGCTTCCCGCACGCGCAGTCGATGGGCCTCGTGAAGCTCGTGAAGTCGGTCACGAAGGTCGACGACAGCACCGTGAAGTTCGTGCTGAACGAGCCGAACGCGACGTTCGTGCCGATCCTGACGATGGGCTTCGCGTCGATCTACTCGGCCGAATACGCGGACCAGCTGCTGAAGGCCGGCAAGCAGGCCGACCTGAACGCGAAGCCGGTCGGCACCGGCCCGTTCGTGCTGAAGAGCTACACGAAGGACGCGCTGATCCGCTACGACGTGAACCCGACCTACTGGGGCACGAAGCCGAAGGTCGACCGGCTGATCTATGCGATCACGCCCGATCCGTCGGTGCGGCTGCAGAAGGTGAAGGCCGGCGAATGCCAGATCGCGCTGTCGCCGAAGCCGCAGGACGTGCTCGCCGCGAAAGGCGAAAGCGCGCTGAAGGTCGTGCAGACGCCTGCGTTCATGACCGCGTTCGTCGCGCTGAACACGCAGAAGAAGCCGCTCGACAACGACAAGGTGCGCGAAGCGCTGAACCTCGCGTTCGACCGCGCGACCTACCTGAAGGTCGTGTTCGACAACACCGCGACGGCCGCGAACAATCCGTATCCGCCGAACACGTGGAGCTACGCAAAGGACGTCGCGCCGTATGCGTACGATCCGGCGAAGGCGAAGCAGCTGCTCGCGCAGGCCGGCTTCCCGAACGGCTTCTCGACGACGATCTGGACGCGTCCGACCGGCAGCGTGCTGAACCCGAATCCGAAGGTCGGTGCGGAGCTGCTGCAGGCCGACCTCGCGAAGATCGGCGTGAAGGCCGAGGTCAAGGTGATCGAATGGGGCGAGCTGATCAAGCAGGCGAAGCTCGGCCAGCATGACATGCTGTTCATGGGCTGGGCCGGCGACAACGGCGATCCGGACAACTACCTGTCGCCGCTGTTCAGCTGCAATGCGGTGAAGTCGGGCATCAACTTCGCGCGCTTCTGCGACTCGCAGCTCGACAAGCTGATCGCCGACGGCAAGTCGACCGCCGACCAGGCCAAGCGCGCGAAGCTGTATGAAGCTGCGCAGAAGATCATCCACGACCAGGCGCTGTGGATTCCGCTCGGCTACCCGACCGCGGCCGCGCTCACGCGCACGAACGTGAGCGGCTATCACGTGAGTCCGTTCGGACGGCAGAACTTCACGACCGTCGCCGTGCAGTAACGCGACCCTCGCGCGTGGCGCGCAAGCGACGGTGCGTCCGACCGTCGCTTGCGGCCCGCGCGCCGCGCTTGCTACACTGCGCGCCTATTCCTCATACCGGACGCCAGCCAAAGTGAACAACTAAGCCTTCCCAAAATGTTTTCGCCGCCGTGCCACGCACGCCGCGCGCGAAGGTCTTCACGCATTTTCGGAGGTGCTTATGGCTGCAGCCACGCCCACCGGCGCGCTCGTCGCGCTTCATCACGTTTCCTTCCGCTTCGACGACGGCTTCACGCTGTTCGATTCGCTCGACCTTTCCATCGACCGCACGCCGACCGGCATCGTCGGCCGCAACGGCATCGGCAAGAGCCAGCTCGCGCAATTGATCGCGGGCCGCTGCGCGCCGAGCGCGGGGACGATCGAGCGGCACACGTCAGTCGTCTACGTCGCGCAGCAGCATGACGACGGTGACGTATCGGCCGGCCCGCGAACCGTCGCGCAGATCGCCGCGCTCGATGCACCGCTCGGCGCGCTCGCGCGTCTCGCCAACGGCCGCGCGGAACCGCACGACTTCGACCTGATCGGCGATCGCTGGGATCTCGCGGAGCGGCTGCGCACCGCGCTCGACGCAGCCGGCCTGCACGACGTGCTTGCCGACACGCCCGCGCGGGCACTGAGCGGCGGGCAGCTCGCGCGCGTCGCGCTGATCGGCGCGCTGCTGTCCGGCGCGGGCCTGCTCGTGCTCGACGAGCCGACCAACCATCTCGACGCGCCGGGCCGCGCGTGGTTGCGCGCGGCGCTCGACGGCTGGCGCGGCGGCCTCGTCATCGTGAGCCACGACCGCGCGCTGCTCGCCGACGTGCAACGGATCGTCGAGCTGACGCCACAAGGCGTGCGCGCGTATGGCGGCAACTACGCGCTCTATCGTGCGCAGCGCGACGCGGAACAGGATGCCGCGCAGTCCGCGCTCGACAACGCGCGCGCGGAACGCGGACGTGCCCGCCGCAGGCTCGAACAGGAACACGACACGATCCAGCGTCACGCGGCCGCGTCGCTGCGCGACGCGAAGACGGCCAACCTGTCGTCGATGGCAAAACAGAGTCGCAAGGGTGCGGCGCGCAGCATCATGGGCACGGTGCGGCGCCACCAGAACGAATTCAAGGCGACACTCGACGAACGCGTACAGGAAGCGGCCGCGCGCGTCGAAGCCGATGCGCCCGTGCTCGTGTCGCTGCCGGGCACCGCGGTCAGCGCACGCCGCCAGTTGTTCACGCTCGACCGCGCGCAACTGCCGTGGCGCATCGCCGGCGCGGCCGATGCGATCACGTGGTCGGCGAGCGGCCCCGTGCGCATCGCATTGACGGGCCCGAACGGCTGCGGCAAATCGACGTTGCTGCGAATGCTGGCCGGCGAACTCGAACCGCGTTCAGGCGCGTGCACGACGCACGTGAGCGCCGCGTATCTCGACCAGCGGCTCGCGCTGCTCGATCCCGACCGCTCGATCGTCGAGCAACTGGAGCTGCTCGATACGCCGCTCGCCGAAGGCGACCTGCGCAGCCGGCTCGCGCTGTTGCAGCTCGACGCGGTGCGCGCGACGCAGCCGGCGCGGCAACTGAGCGGCGGCGAACGGCTGAAAGCCGCGCTCGCGTGCGCGTTGTGGCGCGGCACGCCCGCGCAACTGCTGCTGCTCGACGAGCCGACCAATCACCTCGATCTCGAATCGGTGCGGGCGATCGAAGCCGCACTGGCGGGCTTTCCCGGTGCGATCGTGGTCGCGTCGCACGACTCCGCGTTTCTTGCGGCGCTCGACCCGACGCACACGATGCAATGGCATCGCGACGGGTGGCGCTACGAACCCGTCGCTTGAGGAGAACGAACGGTGTCAGCCGGCGGTGCAGAACCGCAGCACGCCGTCGTCGCCCTGCTCGCGCACGAGCTCGCCCGCAAGCCACAGCAGGTTCAGGTGCGCGAGCGCCTCGCCGAGCGCGAACGTCATCTGGTGGATGTCGAGCTCGCGGCGGCGGAACATGATCGGCACGATGTCGGCCGCGCTCATCGGCTGTTCCGCGCACGCGACGCGCACCTCGGCCAGGCGCGCGTCGTGGTGTTCGCGCAGTTGCGCGATGCGCGTGCGCACGCCGCGGAATGGCTTGCCGTGCGACGGCAGCACCAGCGTATCGGGCGCCATCGTCTCGTAGCGGCCGAGCGACTGCAGGTACAGCGCGAGCGGGTTCGCTTCCGGTTCGAGGTCGAACACGGACACGTTCGTCGAGATGCGCGGCAGCACCATGTCGCCGGAAATCAACACGCCGTCCGCTTCGCTGTGCAGCGCGCAATGTTCAGGCGAATGGCCGAAGCCGGTCACGACGCGCCACGTGCGCGCGCCGATCGTCACCGCGTCGCCCTCACGCAGGCGCCGATAGCGCGGCGGCACGGCCGGCACGAGATCCGAGTAGTAGTTGCGACGGTTGCGCAGCTTGTCGAGCGCGGCCGGATCGGTCAGCCCATGGCGCGCGAAATGATCGGCGGCGGCCGCGCCGCCCGCGTTCGAGCCGTTGCCGGCCGCCATCAGGCAGCCGAACATGTACTCGCCGAGCGTCATCCACAACCGCACGTTCCAGCGGCCCTTCTCGCCGCCTTCGCACAGCCAGTTCGCGAGGCCGAAGTGATCGGGGTGGCAGTGCGTGACGAGCACGCGCAGCACGGGCAGGCCGTCGAGATGCGTGTCGAAGATCTGTTCCCAGTGCGTGCGGATCGCATCCGATGCGATCCCGCAATCGACGATCGTCCAGCCGGCCTGCCCGTCGATCTCGTCGCGCAGCAGCCAGAGGTTGATGTGATCGAGCGAGAACGGCAGCGGCATGCGCAGCCAGCGCACGCCGGGCGCGACCTCGAACGTGTCGCCCGCGGCGGGCAGCGTGTCGGCGAAGGGATAGTCGAGTTGGTGTTCCAGTGCGTTCATCGGTGGGGCGTCTCGTCGTTATCGGTGCGATTGCACGCCGGCGGCAGGCCATGGCGGGCGGTGCGTCGATTCTATCGCCGTCCCGAGGAACGCGTGCCCGGCGGCTGGCTGCCGGTCAAAAAAAGTTCGTGCCAGAATCGGTTCCGTACCCGTATCTTTACGCGAAGATGCACCGAACGGCTCCCAACGGCGGACAACCCGCCGCCTGCCTGCCGGCCGCGCGTCGCCGCAACGCCCTTGAACCGCCCGCTTGGGCGCTAAAATGGCGAGTGCTTACAGCCCCTCCCGAACGAGCCTGCACGCGATGAATCACTTCCCCAAACTGCTGTCCTCGCAGATCGGTTTCGACGTCGCGCAGACGATGCTCGAGAACTTCGACCGCCACTACCGGATCTTCCGCGACGCGGCCGTCGAGGCGAAGACGCTGTACGAGCAGGGCGACTGGCACGGGCTGCAGCGGCTCGCGCGCGAGCGGATCACGTCGTACGACGATCGCGTGAAGGAATGCGTCGAGGTGCTGGAAGACGAATACGACGCGGAGAACATCGACGACGAAGTGTGGCAGCAGATCAAGCTGCACTACATCGGCCTGCTCACGTCGCACCGCCAGCCCGAGTGCGCGGAGACCTTCTTCAATTCGGTGTGCTGCAAGATCCTGCACCGCTCGTACTTCAGCAACGATTTCATCTTCGTGCGCCCGGCGATCTCGACCGAGTATCTGGAGAACGACGAGCCGGCCGCGAAGCCGACCTACCGCGCGTACTATCCGGGCACCGACGGGCTCGCGGCCACGCTCGAGCGGATCGTCACGAACTTCCAGCTCGAGCCGGCGTTCGACGACCTCCCGCGCGACATCGCCTGTGTGATGCAGGCGATCCACGACGAATTCGGCCACTTCGACGAAGCGCCGAATTTCCAGATCCACGTGCTGTCGTCGCTGTTCTTCCGCAACAAGAGCGCGTACATCGTCGGCCGCATCATCAACGCCGACCGCGTGCTGCCGTTCGCGGTGCCGATCCGCCACGTGCGCTCGGGCGTGCTCGCGCTCGACACCGTGCTGCTGCGCCGCGACCAGCTGATGATCATCTTCGGCTTCTCGCACTCGTATTTCCTCGTCGACATGGGTGTGCCGTCCGCGTACGTCGACTTCCTGTGCACGATCATGCCCGGCAAGCCGAAGGCGGAGATCTACACGTCGGTCGGGCTGCAGAAGCAGGGCAAGAACCTGTTCTATCGCGACCTGCTGCACCATCTGTCGCATTCGAGCGACCGCTTCATCATCGCGCCCGGGATCAAGGGCCTCGTGATGCTCGTGTTCACGCTGCCGTCGTTCCCGTACGTGTTCAAGATCATCAAGGATCACTTCCCGCCGCCGAAGGAAACGACGCGCGCGCAGATCATGGAGAAGTACCAGCTCGTGAAGCGCCACGACCGCCTCGGGCGGATGGCCGACACGCTCGAGTATTCGAGCGTCGCGCTGCCGCTCGCGCGGCTCGACCACGCGCTCGTGCGCGAGCTGGAGAAGGAAGTGCCGTCGCTGCTCGAATACGAGGACGGCAATCTCGTGATCAAGCATCTGTACATCGAGCGCCGGATGACGCCGCTCAACCTGTACCTGCAGAACGGCTCCGATGCCGACGTCGA
Organism: Burkholderia sp. AU27893; assembly: GCF_002223205.1. Lineage (NCBI taxonomy): Bacteria > Pseudomonadati > Pseudomonadota > Betaproteobacteria > Burkholderiales > Burkholderiaceae > Burkholderia > Burkholderia sp. AU27893. Next base: position 774,862 of record NZ_NKFD01000002.1, read on the forward strand.
GCACGGCGTGAAGGAATACGGCAACGCGGTGAAGGAGCTGATGAAGGCGAACATCTTCCCCGGCGACATGCTGTACAAGAACTTCGGCGTCACGCGCCACGGCCGCGTGGTGTTCTACGACTACGACGAGATCGAGTACCTGACCGACTGCAACGTGCGCCGTGTGCCGCCGCCGCGCAACGAGGAAGACGAGTTGTCCGGCGAACCGTGGTATACCGTCGGCCCGCACGACATCTTTCCGGAGACCTACGGGCCATTCCTGCTCGGCGACCCGCGCGTGCGCGAGGTCTTCATGAAGCATCACGCGGACTTTTTCGATCCCGCGCTGTGGCAGGCCAGCAAGGACAAGCTGATCCAGGGCGAATTGCCCGACTTTTATCCGTATGACACCGCGCTGCGCTTTTGCGTGCGCTACCCCGCGCGCTTCGGCGCGACGGACCAGAACGAGGGCGCAGGCGACGCGCAGCGCGCCGCCTGACGCCCGCTAGACCGCACCGATTGCGACCCGATTTCCGTCAACGGAATCCACACCGATGAACCCCCAAGACAATCCGCTTTCACACCTGTTCGACAACAACGACGCCTGGGTCAAGCACAAGCTCGAGGACGACCCGCAGTTCTTCGCGCGTCTCGCCCACCAGCAGGCGCCGGAATATCTGTGGATCGGCTGCTCGGATTCGCGCGTGCCCGCGAACGAGATAATCGGCCTGCCGCCGGGCGAAGTGTTCGTCCACCGCAATATCGCGAACGTGGTCGTGCACAGCGACCTGAACTGCCTGTCGGTGATCCAGTTCGCGGTCGACATCCTGCGCGTGAAGCACATCATGGTGGTCGGCCACTACGGCTGCTCGGGCGTGAACGCCGCCCTGCTCAACCGCCGCGTCGGCCTCGCCGACAACTGGCTGCATCACGTGCAGGACGTGCGCGAACGCCACTCGGCGCTGCTCGACGCATGGCCGGTGGGCGAAGCGCGCTATCGCCGCCTGATCGAGCTGAATGCGATCGAGCAGGTCGTCAACGTGTGCCGCACGACGATCGTCAACGACGCGTGGGCGCGCGGCCAGTCGCTCACCGTGCACGGGCTCGTGTACGGCGTGCATGACGGCCGGATGCGCAACCTCGGGATGGCCGTGTCGAGCTTCGACGCGCTCGACGAGACCTACAAGCGCTGCGTGGCCGCACTCGTCGCCGGCGGCGAGCATGCGCCGGACAACGACATGATCGCGGCGGACGCCGCACGGCTCGAAGGCGTCGCGCAGGCAGTCGCCGCCACGCTGAAGCCGTGCGACGACGCGAAGTGACGCCACGGCCTGCGCAGCGGATCGCTACACAGGCGTGCCGCTGCGCACTCATCGAACGGATCTGACACCGGCGCTGCCGCCACGGCGGCGCCAAGCAAAGGAGCGACGGGCATGAAAACCGCATTGATCGTCGGCGCATCGCGCGGCCTCGGCCGCGAATTCGTCCGCCAATACCGGCGCGACGGCTGGAACGTGATCGCCACCGCGCGCGACGACGCGTCGCTCGACGCGCTGCGCGCGCTCGGCGCGCAGGCGCATGCGCTCGACATCACGCAGCCCGAGCAGATCGCGGCGCTCGGCTGGAAGCTCGACGGCGAGCGGCTCGATGCGGCCGTGCTGGTGTCGGGGGTGTACGGGCCGCGCACCGAAGGGGTCGAGACGGTCACCGCCGAGGATTTCGACGCGGTGATGCATACGAACGTGCGCGGGCCGATGCAGTTGCTGCCGATCGTGCTGCCGCTCGTCGAGGACGCGCGCGGCGTGCTGGCCGTCGTGTCGAGCCGGATGGGCAGCATCGCCGAGGCGACCGGCACGACCGGCTGGCTGTACCGCGCGAGCAAGGCCGCGCTGAACGATGCGCTGCGCATCGCGTCGCTGCAGACGCGCCACGCCGCATGCATTTCGCTCCATCCCGGCTGGGTGCGCACCGACATGGGCGGCGCGCAGGCCGCGATCGACCCCGAAACCAGCGTGACCGGCATGCGCCGCGTGATCGCCGAATCCGGCGCGGACGTGTCGCAGGCAAACGGCCGTTTCTTCCAGTACGACGGTATCGAGCTGAGCTGGTGAACCGGTAGTCAGCCGACAACCCTACGTCGTTAATTCCTGTTTCGCATGATTTTGAACCGACCTGACGCGTGCCCGTGCGGCGGCGCGTCCCCCGCTCCCGCCGGCAAAGCGCCGGCGCCCCGCTATGCGGCCTGCTGCGGCCGCTTCATCGACGGCGGCGAGGCCGCGCCCACCGCGCTCGAGTTGATGCGCTCGCGGTACAGCGCGTACGTGCTCGGCGCGACCGACTACCTGCGCGCGACATGGGCCGCGCGCACCTGCCCGCCCGATCTCGACACCGACCCCGAAGCCCCCGACGCGCCGCGCTGGCTCGGCCTCGCGGTCAAACGCCACGCGCCGCTCGACGAACGGCACGCGGAGGTCGAGTTCGTGGCCCGCTACAAGGTCGGCGGGCGCGCTTACCGGCTTCACGAGACGAGCCGTTTCGAGCGCGACGAACAGGGTTTCTGGCGCTACGTCGACGGCGAAGTCAGTGAACGTTGACAAATAGTTGCTGTGTCAGACGCCGGGTAATTCCCGCATTGCACAACCCCATTTTGTCCGGCTACGATGACCTCGAATTGGTCATGTTGCATGGCAGGGCTTACGAATGGCGTTCAGCAAGGTATTGGTGGGATGGATGGCGGCGTGTGCGCTGTCGGCCGCTCAGGCCGGTACGCTGCCGGGCGCCAATACGGGGACGGATTCAGGCGCCAGCGGGTCGCTCGCCCACGCCGAACGCTTCGACTACGCCGATTCGAACCTGCCGCAGGTCGCCGCCGACCTGAACGAACAGATCCTCCGCATTCCGGCCGACGCATCGGGCTCCGTCATGCTCGAGGCCACGCTTTTCAAGCCGAACGGGCCCGGCCCGTTCCCGCTCGTCGTCTTCAACCACGGCAAGAACACCGGCGATCTCCGTCAGCAGCCGCGCAGCCGGCCGCTCGCGTTCGCGCGCGAATTCGTGCGCCGCGGCTATGCGGTGATCGCGCCGAACCGCCAGGGTTTCGCCGGCTCGGACGGCACGTACCAGCAGGAAGGCTGCAACGTCGGCAAGAACGGCCTCGCGCAGGCGGCCGACGTCGACGCGACCGTGCGCTACATGTCGCATCAGTCGTACGTCGATGCGTCGCGCATCGTCGTCGCCGGCACGTCGCACGGCGGCCTCGTGTCGGTCGCGTACGGCACCGAAGCCGCACCGGGCGTGCGCGGCATCATCAACTTCTCCGGCGGGCTGCGCCAGGACCTCTGCGACGGCTGGCAGAAAAACCTCGTCGACGCGTTCGACCAGTACGGCGCGCACACGGCCGTGCGGTCGCTGTGGCTGTACGGCGACAACGATTCCGTGTGGACGCCCGGGCTCGTCGCGCAGATGCACGGCGCCTACGTTTCGCACGGCACGCAGGCCCAGTTCATCGATTTCGGCCGCTACAAGGACGACGCGCACCGGCTGATCGTCGATCGCGACGGCGTGCCGGTGTGGTGGCCGGCGGTCAACGCATTCCTCGCGCAGCTGAACCTGCCGACGTCGGTGCGCTATGCGGTCGCGAACCCGCACGAACCGAAGGCGAGCGGCTATGCGTCGATCGACTCGGTCAACGCGGTGCCGTATGTCGACGATGCCGGCCGTGAAGGCTACCGCCGCTTCCTGAACCAGCATCCGAGCCGCGCATTCGCGGTGTCGTCGGAAGGCGCGTGGTCGTGGGCCGAAGGCGGCGACGATCCGATGGCGCTCGCGCTCGACAACTGCTCGAAGCAGGGCGCAGGTTCGTGCCGGCTGTATGCGGTCAACGACCGGGTCGTGTGGAACGACGCGACGCAGACGGCCGATCACGACGACGGCACCGCACGCGACACCGGTACGCCAGCGCTGGCTTCGCGCTGACCCAGGCCCGTCATTTCCCTCCCCTCGCCCGTCACGCCGAGGCCATCTCAGCGCCTCGCTTCACGCATCGCTCGTGCTCGTAAAATCGAGCGCAATCCGTGGAACGCTCGTTTTTACGAGCATCCAGCTTGAATTCGTGGAGTCATGATCTATCATGATCGTTATTTCGATCCCTATCGACATAACGATCGATTTTACGAACATGAAGGTCAATCAAGCCGCTGCCGCCAGCCCAACCGTTCTCGCGGAAGCCGCCCGCGTTGGCGAAGCGCTCGCCCGTCTGCGCGTTTCGCGACGCATTCAGCAAAACGAGGCGGCCACCCGCGCCGGGCTCTCGCGCAATACCGCCTATCGTATCGAGAAAGGCGATCCTGGCGTCGCCCTCGGTCAGTGGCTTCGGTATCTCGACGCGATTGCGCCAGGAACGACCCTGCTGGAACTGCTCTCCGGAACGGACCCGTCGCTCAAGGCTCAAGCGGCCCGCGAACGCGGCCGGCGTGTGCGCTCGCTCACCGACAACGAACTCAAGGATCTGGACTTCTGATGGCTGCCGTCGTCAAAAGACTCGCGGTGTTTGCCTATCTCGACGATGACTGGGCACCCGCCGGCCTGCTCGAAATGACCGAAGAGGGCGTGAGCCTGCAGGCGTCGAGCTTCGCATACGGCTTGCGCTATCTCGGCCGGCCCAACGCCATCGAAGTCGACCCGGTCAGCCTGAGCCTCGCAAGAAAGGACGAGATACGCGGCAAGATGAACTTTCCGGCGGGCGGATTGACGCAGTTCGGCGGTATTCGCGATGCCGCGCCCGATGCATGGGGGCGACGTGTCATCGAAGCCAAGCTCAGGGCCAAAGCCAACGCGCTGCCCGAGTCCACCTATCTCCTGCACGCCGGCAGTCAGCGGATCGGCGCACTCGATGTTCGGGAAAGCCTGGACACGCCCCCCGGCCGGCAGGCGGGCAATGGCCTGCTCAACCTCGAATACCTGGTCGATTCGGCGGCGCGCATCGAGGAAGGCGAGACCGTGCCCGCCGAACTCGAGGCCATCTTCGTACAAGGGAGCGGCCTCGGTGGTGCTCGCCCGAAGGCGACGGTGCGAGATGAAGACGGCGTGTTGTGGCTGGCCAAATTCCCGAGTCTCAGCGATCGGTTGAACCTGACGGTCATCGAAGAAGCCACGCTTCGTCTGGCGGCACGGTGCGGCATTCGGGTGCCGCCCACCCGCATCGTCGACGTGGGAACCCGTCAGGTCATGTTGATCCGCCGATTCGATCGGTACTGGACCCACCCCGAATTCGACACCCTTCGCGGCGACGACGCGTTATACCTGCCCCCTCGCGCCGGAACGACCGAGCGAAGACTCCCCTTCGCGAGTGCGTTGACCCTGGTCGGCTGTGCCGAGATGGAATCGATGGCGAAAAGTTACCAGGACGTCGCGCACGCGATCCGGCAGCATGGACACATCGATACCATTCGCGCCGACAACCGGGAACTGTTCAAGCGGATGGTCTTCAACATCCTCGTGAGCAACGACGACGACCACCTGCGCAACCACGGATTCATCCACGACCCCCGCCTGCCCGGCTGGCGCCTCAGCCCGCTGTACGATGTCCTGCCCCGGCCGAGCAGCGCGCACGAGCGCTATCTGCACCTTGGCATCGGGCCGCAAGGCCGGCTCGCGACGCTCGACAACGCGTTCGACGCCCGGGATGCGTTCGGTCTTTCGAAAACGGATGCCGGACTCGCGATTGCGGAAGTCTGGCAACCGACCCGCGAGTGGAAGACGTGTTTCGAGGAGCGCGGCGTGCCCGGCAAGGAAATCGACAAGATCGCGCCGGCGTTCCGCCACATCGATGACGTATCCCACCCGACATTGCGTAAAGCGTTGCCCTGATCTCACCTTCCATCGGCGTCCGTCCCGGCGCCTTGCCACGCATGGCCCCCGTCGATCGGGCAACGCGAGACGCTGAATCGTTCGATCTCCCAGTGTCGCCACAAACCACTCACCTCATCATTCCCCATATTTCTGCGCCGTCACGCCCCACCCGCCCCACGATTTTTTTCGGTTGGGGGTCTCGCTCGAACGTCGTCATCTGCGGTCATTTCGGGATATCTGAACCGTACCGTCCCGAGCCGCTCCGATCTGCGCCGAACTCCCGCCAGGCAAGGCTTTGCGGTGTTTGTAACCGGTAGTGCAACGGGTCGCGGAACACGCTAATCTCAGCGCGTTTCGTATCTCGCCGCGCGGCATCCCGTCGATGCCGCGCAGCCGTTTTATCCCCCGGAGTCGCCTTGAGTACGCCAGCCACCGACGACTGGGTCGCGCGCAGCCTGCGCGCGGTCTGGCATCCCTGCACCCAGATGAAGCATCACGAGCGCCTGCCGCTGATCCCCATCGCGCGCGGCGCGGGCCTGTGGCTGTACGACCGTGACGGCCGCCGCTACTTCGACGCGATCAGCTCGTGGTGGGTCAACCTGTTCGGCCATGCGAACCCGGACATCAACGCGGCGCTGAAGGACCAGCTCGACACGCTCGAGCACGCGATGCTCGCCGGCTGCACGCACGAGCCCGCGATCGAGCTCGCGGAGCGGCTGCACGCGCTCACCCAGCGCACGCTCGGCCATGCGTTCTTCGCGTCGGACGGCGCGTCGGCGGTCGAGATCGCGCTGAAGATGAGCTTCCACGCGTGGCGCAACCGCGGCCGCGCGAACAAGCAGGAATTCGTCTGCGTCGCCAACAGCTATCACGGCGAGACGATCGGCGCGCTCGGCGTGACCGACGTCGCGCTGTTCAAGGACGCGTACGACCCGCTGATCCGCCATGCGCACGTCGTCGCATCACCCGACGCACGCGGCGCGCTGCCGGGCGAAACGGCCGCCGACGTCGCGGGCCGTGCGCTCGCGGACGTGCGACGCCTGTTCGTCGAACGCGGCGACCGGATCGCCGCGCTGATCGTCGAGCCGCTCGTGCAGTGCGCGGCCGGCATGGCGATGCACGATCCGTCGTACGTCCGCGGGCTGCGCGCGCTGTGCGACGAATTCGGCGTACACCTGATCGCCGACGAGATCGCGGTCGGCTGCGGCCGCACCGGCACCTTCTTCGCGTGCGAGCAGGCCGGCGTGTGGCCCGATTTCCTGTGCCTGTCGAAAGGCATCAGCGGCGGCTACCTGCCGCTGTCGCTCGTGCTCACGCGCGACGACGTGTTCGCCGCGTTCTACGACGACGACACGACGCGCGGCTTTCTCCACTCGCATTCGTACACGGGCAACCCGCTCGCGTGCCGCGCGGCGGTCGCGACGCTCGACCTGTTCGAGCGCGACGACGTGCTCGCGGCCAATGCCCGCAAATCGGCGACGATGCGCGCGGCGCTCGCGCCGCTCGATGCGCACCCGCAGGTGCGCCACCTGCGCGAGCGCGGCACGCTGTTCGCGTTCGACGTCGCGCTCGACGGCGACGCGGCGCGCGGCTTCTCGCGTCGCTTCTTCGAACGCGCGCTGGAACGCGAGCTGCTGCTGCGCCCGATCGGCACGACCGTGTACCTGATGCCGCCGTACGTGATGAGCGACGACGACATCGCGTGGCTCGCGCAAAGCACGCGCGACACGCTCGATGCAACGCTCGCGGAGATCGCCGGATGACACAACAGCCCCCACGCTCACTTCGTTCACTGCCCCCCGAGGGGGCGGCTGCCTCCCTTGGGGCGGCCCGGCGGGAGGCAGCGACGAACCCTCTGCTCGATACCCTGCAACGCGGCCTCGCCGAGCTCGACGCGCAAGGGCTGCGCCGCGTGCGCCGCACCGCCGACACCGCTTGCGATGCGCGCATGACCGTCGACGGCCGCGAAATCGTCGGCTTCGCGAGCAACGACTATCTCGGCCTCGCCGCGCATCCGGCGCTCGTCGCCGCGTTCGCCGAAGGTGCGCAGCGCTACGGCTCCGGCAGCGGCGGCTCGCACCTGCTCGGCGGCCATTCGCGCGCGCACGCGACGCTCGAAGAAGAACTCGCGGCCTTCTCCGGCGGCTTCTCCGACGCGCCGCGCGCGCTGTACTTCAGCACCGGCTACATGGCGAACCTCGCCGCGATGACGGCGCTCACCGGCCGGGGCGCGACGATCTTCTCCGACGCGCTGAATCACGCGTCGCTGATCGACGGCATGCGGCTGTCGCGCGCGAACGTGCAGGTCTATCCGCATGCGGACACGGCCGCGCTCGCCGCGCTGCTCGACGCATCGGATGCCGAAACGAAGCTGATCGTCAGCGACACGGTGTTCAGCATGGACGGCGATATCGCGCCGCTCGCCGAACTCGTCGCGCTGGCCGAACGCCATGGCGCGTGGCTCGTCGTCGACGATGCGCACGGCTTCGGCGTGCTCGGCCCGCAAGGCCGCGGCGCGCTCGCGGCCGCCGCGCTGCGCTCGCCGCATCTCGTGTACGTCGGCACGCTCGGCAAGGCCGCCGGCGTCGCGGGAGCGTTCGTGATCGCACACGAGACCGTGATCGAATGGATGATCCAGCGCGCGCGCAGCTACATCTTCACGACGGCCGCGCCGCCGGCCGTCGCGCACGCGGTATCGGCCAGCCTGAAGGTGATCGCGGGCGACGAAGGCGACGCGCGACGCGCGCATCTCGCCGCGCTGATTGACCGCACACGCGCGCTGCTGCGCAACACGCGCTGGCAGCCGGTCGATTCGCACACGGCCGTGCAGCCGCTCGTGATCGGCAGCAACGACGCGACGCTCACCGCGATGCGCGCGCTCGACGCGCATGGCCTGTGGGTGCCCGCGATCCGGCCGCCGACGGTGCCCGTCGGCACGTCGCGGCTGCGCGTGTCGCTGTCGGCCGCGCATTCGTTCGACGATCTCGCGCGGCTCGAAGCCGCGCTGGTCGAAGCCAGTGAGGCGCAGGCCGTGCAGGAGACGGAACAGCCCCCACGCTCACTTCGTTCATTGCCCCCCGAGGGGGCTGCAGCCTCCCTTGGGGCGGCCCGGCGGGAGACTGCGGCATGACCGCCCCGCTCTCGCTGTTCGTTACCGGCACCGACACCGAAATCGGCAAGACCTTCGTCTCGGCCGCGATGCTGTACGGCTTCGCGCGGCATGGCCTGCGCGCGGCCGCGCTGAAACCCGTCGCGGCCGGCGCGTATGAGCGCGACGGCGTGTGGCGCAACGAGGACGCCGACCAGCTCGACGCGGCCGCGAACGTCGTGCTGCCGCCCGAGCTGCGCACGCCGTTCCTGCTGAAGGCGCCGGCCGCGCCGCATATCGTCGCCGCGCAGGAAGGCGTGACGCTCGACATCGCCACGATCGTCGCGTGCCATCGCGAAACGCTGACGCGCGCGGAGATCGTCGTCGTCGAAGGCGCCGGCGGCTTCCGCGTGCCGATGAACGACACGCAGGACATGGCCGATCTCGCCGTCGCGCTCGGCGTGCCGGTCGTGCTGGTGGTCGGCGTACGGCTCGGCTGCATCAACCACGCGCTGCTGACCGCCGACGCGATCGCCGCGCGCGGCCTCAAACTCGCCTGCTGGGTCGCGAACCACGTCGACCCGGCGATGTCGTTCCCCGATGAAAACATCGCGACGATGCGCGACTGGCTCGCCCGCGAGCATGGCGCGCCGCTGCTCGGCCGCATTCCGCACCTGAGCCCGGCCGCCCCCGAATCCGCCGCGGCGATGCTCGACATCGCCACGCTCGTCGAGACGCTGCGCACCGCGCAGCATTGACCCAACCGAAACAGATCCCCGATCCCTCATCCCCGACCAGGACAGGAAAACGATATGACCCAAGCCCAGACCGCCGCCACCGTGCAACCCGACGCGATTCCCGTGGCCGCTCCGGTCTCGCAGCGCTGGCGCGTCGCCGACGTCGTCGCGCTGTTCGAGCTGCCGTTCAACGACCTGCTCTTCCGCGCGCAACAGGTGCACCGCGAGCACTTCGACGCGAACGCGGTGCAGCTGTCGACGCTGCTGTCGATCAAGACGGGCGGCTGCGAGGAAGATTGCGGCTACTGCTCGCAGTCGTCGCACCACGACACGGGCCTGAAGGCCGAGAAGCTGATGGACGTCGGCGCGGTGCTCGACGCCGCGCGCGCGGCGAAGGCGAACGGCGCGAGCCGCTTCTGCATGGGCGCCGCGTGGCGCAACCCGAAGGAGCGTCACATGCCGGCGCTGACCGAGATGGTGCGCGGCGTGAAGGAGCTCGGCCTCGAGACCTGCATGACGCTCGGCATGCTGGAAGACGAGCAGGCGCAGGAACTCGCGAGCGCGGGCCTCGACTACTACAACCACAACCTCGACACGTCGCCGGAGTTCTACGGCCAGGTGATCTCGACGCGCACCTACCAGGATCGCCTCGACACGCTCGACCGCGTGCGTGACGCGGGCATCAACGTGTGCTGCGGCGGCATCATCGGCATGGGCGAATCGCGCCGCGAACGCGCGGGCCTGATCTCGCAGCTCGCGAACCTGAACCCGTATCCGGATTCGGTGCCGATCAACAACCTCGTCGCGATCGAAGGCACGCCGCTCGAAGGCACCGCGCCGCTCGACCCGTTCGAATTCGTGCGCACGATCGCGGTGGCGCGGATCACGATGCCGAAGGCGGTGGTGCGCCTGTCGGCCGGCCGCGAGCAGCTCGACGACGGGCTGCAGGCGCTGTGCTTCCTCGCCGGCGCGAACTCGATGTTCTACGGCGACCAGCTGCTGACGACGAGCAACCCGCAGTCGCAGAAGGACCGCGCGCTGTTCGAACGCCTCGGCATCCGCTCGAGCGATGCGGACGCGATGACGGCGAACGCGTAAGCGGCACGCACGGCGAGTTGGTTCGCCACATGAAAAAGCCGGGATACGTCCCGGCTTTTTTTCGCGTGCGTCGCGCCCTCAGCCTGCTCCACCCAGCGCGCGCGGCTCCATGAACGTGTGCCGGAAATAGTCGCGCACGGCATGCATCGCGGGGCTCAACTCGATGTCCTTGCGCCAGGCGAGACCGACGCTCATCGGCGGCACCGGATCGCGCAGCACGATCGTCTCGATCCGCCGCCCTTCGAGCGACCACGGGCGGTACACCATGTCCGACAGGATCGCGACGCCGCTGCCGTTCGCGACCATGCTGCGCACCGCCTCGACCGACGACGTGCGCAGGATCACGTTCGGCCGGTACGGCGTCTCGTTCCAGTAACGCAGAGCCGTCTGCCCCGCCTCGTCGACCGTCAGCATCACGAACGGCTCGCGCGCGACTTCCGCGAACGTGACGCTCTCGTGCCTGAGCAGCGGGTGATGCGCACCAACCCACAGCCGTCGCACCGAGTGGATCACCGGCTCCAGCACGAGCGCCGGATTCGACACGTTCGACGTGAGCAGCACGGCCATGTCGTAGCGGCCCGCGATCAGCCCTTCCTCGATCGACTCGCGGTTCAGCTCGTGCAGGTGGATCGTCAGCCGCGGATACAGCGTGTTCAGCCTCAGCACGTGATGCGGCAGGAAGTAGCCGAGCACCGTGTAGCTCGCGGCGATCGCGAGCGTGCCGGTCAGCGTGCTTTCGAGGTTCGGAATCCGCATCGCCTCGTCGACCGACGACAGGATCGTGTACGCATGATTCAGGAAGCGCCGCCCCGTGTCGGTGAGCGTCACGCCCGACGGCGTTCGCAGAAAGAGCTGCGTGCCAAGGCTGTCCTCCAGCTCCTTGATCGCGCTCGTCACGGCCGACTGCGAAATGGTGAGCTGGATTGCGGCCTGCGAGATCTGGCCGAGCTCGGCGGTCGCGACGAAATACTTGAGCTGTCTGAGGGTCAGGGCCATGGTCGATGGGAAAGCAGATGGGCACGCGATAAACATCATAACAACCGTGCCGCGCCCTTGAACCTGGCCTCGTGGAAACCCTGCCATCCCAACTGCGACGGCCATCTGCGGCCGCTCTCCGGGGTATCGAAAAAATCGATACGGCTGCATACAAAAATAGAACTTTTTTGACGCAACCCGCGCGGCTAACCTGCGTTCAACACGGTTTCGGCATGCGCCACGACGCACGCGAACCGGAGAACCTGGAGGAGCACACCGTATGAGGAAGCACAGCGTCGACCTGAACTCCGACATGGGAGAGGGCTTCGGCCCGTGGACGATCGGCGACGGCGTCGACGAGCAGATCATGCCGCTCATCAGCTCGGCGAACATCGCCACCGGTTTTCACGCCGGCGATCCGAACATCATGGCGCGCACGGTGCAGCTCGCGCGCGACGCCGGTGTCGGCATCGGCGCGCACCCGGGCTTTCGCGATCTCGTCGGCTTCGGCCGCCGCACGATCGCCGAAACGCCGCAGGCGCTCGTCAACGACATCCTGTACCAGCTCGGCGCGCTGCGCGAGTTCGCGCGCCTGAACGGCGTCAGCCTGCAGCACGTGAAGCCGCACGGCGCGCTCTACATGCATGCGGCAGGCAACGAGGCGTTCTCGCGGCTGCTGATCGAGACGCTGCAGCGTGTCGACCCGGGCCTGTGGCTGTACTGCATGGAAGCGTCGGTCACGTACCGCGTCGCCGTCGAATACGGGCAACCGGTGATCCGCGAGTTCTACGCGGATCGCGACTACGACCGCAGCGGCTCGATCGTGTTCACGCGCCGCGTCGGCCGCCTCGACCCGCGCCAGGTCGCCGACAAGGTGCTGCGCGCGTGCATCGACGGCAAGGTGCGCACGATCGACGGCGACGACATCGACATCGATTTCGACTCGGTCTGCATCCACAGCGACACACCGGGCGCGCTCGACCTCGTGCGCGACACGCGCCACGCGCTGATCCGCGAAGGCATCCGGACCGCCGGGCCGCAACCGCTCGCCGCCCATCACTGATTCAAGGAGACCCACGATGCCATTGCACGAAATCGTCAGCCCGCTGCCGGGCACCTTCTACCGGCGCCCGTCGCCCGATGCGGACTACTACGTCGCGATCGACGCGACGGTCGCCGCCGGCGCGGTGGTCGGCCTCGTCGAGGTGATGAAGCAGTTCACCGAGATCGAAGCCGATGCGGGAGGTCGCGTGGTCGAGCTGCTCGTCGAGGACGGCGAGCCGGTCGACGCGGGCCAGGTGCTGATGCGGATCGAGGGGTGACGCGATGAAACCGGAAACTTCCCCCGACGCGTTCTATCGCCCTTCGCGGATCCGGACCGTGCTGGTCGCGAACCGCGGCGAGATCGCGGTGCGCGTGATCCGCGCCGCGCGCGAACTGGGCATGCGCGCGGTCGCCGTGGTCAGCGACGCGGACCGCGACAGCCTCGCCGCGCGCATGGCCGATGAAGCCATCCACATCGGCTCGTCGCACGCGGCGAAAAGCTACCTGAATCCCGCCGCGATCCTCGACGCCGCGCGGCAGTGCGGCGCGGACGCGATCCATCCCGGCTACGGCTTCCTGTCGGAAAACGCCGCATTCGCCGCGCAGGTCGAGGCGGCCGGCCTGATCTTCGTCGGCCCGGACTCGCAGGTGATCGCCACGATGGGCGACAAGGCCCGCGCCCGCGAAACCGCGCGGCGCGCCAACGTGCCGACCGTGCCCGGCAGCGACGGTGTCGTGCAGTCGCTCGACGAGGCGCGGGACGTCGCCGCGCGCATCGGCTATCCGATCATGATCAAGGCGGCCGCCGGCGGCGGCGGGCGCGGCATCCGCGTCGCGCACGACGCCGCGCAGCTCGACGCCGAGCTGCCGCTCGCGCAGCGCGAGGCGCAGGCGGCGTTCGGCGACGGCGGCGTGTACCTCGAACGCTTCATCGCGCGGGCACGCCACATCGAGGTGCAGGTGCTCGGCGACGGCCGCCACGTCGTCCACCTGTTCGAACGCGAATGCTCGCTGCAGCGGCGCCGCCAGAAAATCCTCGAGGAAGCGCCGTCGCCTTCGCTCACGCCCGCGCAGCGCGACGCACTGTGCGCGTCGGCCACGCGACTCGCGCAAGCGGTCGGCTATCGCAGCGCGGGCACGCTCGAATACCTGTTCGACGACGCGCGCGGCGAGTTCTACTTCATCGAGATGAACACGCGCATCCAGGTCGAGCATCCGGTGACCGAGGCGATCACCGGCATCGATCTCGTGCGCGAGACGCTGCGCATCGCCGACGGCGAGCCGCTGCGCTTCGCGCAGCACGACATCACGATGCGCGGCGCGGCGCTCGAATGCCGGATCAACGCGGAAGATCCATTGCAGGACTTCCGCCCGAACCCCGGCCGGATCGACGAACTGGTGTGGCCGACCGGCCCCGGCGTGCGCGTCGATTCGTTGCTCTATCCGGGCTACGTCGTGCCGCCGTTCTACGATTCGCTGCTCGCGAAGCTGATCGTGCACGACGAGAGCCGCGCGGCCGCGCTGCGGCGCCTGGCTCGCGCGCTCGGCGAGCTGCACGTCGGCGGCCTGAAGACGACCGCGCCGCTGCACGTCGCGCTGCTCGCAGACGACGACTTGCGCGCCGGGCGCTATCACACGAATTTCCTCGAGGCGTGGATGCCGCGATGGCGCGAAGCCGCCACCGCCGCCGCGCAGCAACACGCAGCCGACAATGCAGACGCCGTGCGCGTCGGGGAGGCGATGTGACGACCCGTTATACGTTCGGCGGCGACGAGTTCGTGTTCGTCGAAATCAGCGAATCGATGTCGCTCGACGCGTTCTTCAAGGGCACGGCGATCACGCGCGAACTGCAGCGCCGCGCGGTGCCCGGCATCACCGAGATCTGCCCGGCGAATGCGTCCTACCAGGTGCGCTACGACCCGGACGTGATCGAGCCCGATGCGCTCGTCGCGCTGTTGAAGACGATCGAGGCCGAAGTCGGCGACGCGCCGCTCGAACTCGACACGCGCATCGTCGAGGTGCCGGTGCTCTACAACGATCCGTGGACGCACGAGACGCTGATGCGGTTTCGCGAGCGTCACCAGGACCCGTCATCGACCGATCTCGAATACGCGGCACGCATCAACGGCAAGCGCGACGTCGACGCATTCATCGCCGCGCACTCGGGCTCGCCGTGGTTCGTGTCGATGGTCGGCTTCGTCGCCGGCCTGCCGTTCATGTACCAGATGGTCGAGCGCGAACGCCAGCTCGAAGTGCCGAAGTACCTGCGGCCGCGCACCGACACGCCGAAGCTGACGGTCGGCCACGGCGGCTGTTTCGGCTGCATCTACTCGGTGCGCGGCGCGGGCGGCTACCAGATGTTCGGCGTGACGCCGGCGCCGATCTTCGACCCCGAGCAGCGGCTCGACTACCTGCGCGAGTTCATGGTGTTCTTCCGGCCCGGCGACATCGTGAAATTCCAGCCGATCGATCGCGACGCGTACGACGCGGCAGTGGCGGCCGTCGAGGCCGGCACCTTCTCGCTGCGCGTGCGCCCGGTGAAATTCTCGCTCGACGCGTTCCTGCGCGATCCCGATGCGTATAACCGCTCTCTCGTCGAGGTGCTGCATGCAAACTGACGCGCACAACCTGATCGAAGTCGTGAAACCCGGCCTCGCGACGTCGGTCCAGGACATGGGCCGGCAAGGCTACTATCACGTCGGCATTCCGCCGTCGGGCTCGCTCGACCAGTACGCATCGCGTGCGGCGAACCTGCTGGTCGGCAACCCCGAGGAAGCCGCCGTGCTCGAATGCACGCTGCTCGGCCCCGAGCTGATGTTCCATACGGATGCGCTGATCGCCGTCACCGGCGCCGAGATGACGCCGAAGATCGACGGCATCGGGCAGCGCTGCAACGTCGCGCTGCGAATCCGCGCGGGTAGCGTGCTGTCGTTCCATTACGTGAAGGCCGGTGCGCGCGCGTATCTCGCCGTCGCGGGCGGCATCGACGTGCCGGTCGTGCTCGGCAGCCGCTCGACCTACACGCTCGGCGCGATCGGCGGCCACGCGGGCCGGCGCCTGCAGAAAGGCGACCGGCTGCCGATCGGTGCCCCCGCCGGCACGCACCGCGAAGGACGCGAGCTGCCGGCGGCCGTGAGCCGGCCGCTCGACAACCCGGTCGAGCTGCGCGTGCTGACGGGCCTGTACCACCACCGGCTCACCGACGAATCGGCGCGCACCTTCTTCGACGACGAATGGACGGTCGCGCCCGAAGCCGACCGCATCGGCTACCGCTACAAGAACGGCCGCGCGCTGCAGTTCCGGCCTCGCGAGCAGCCATTCGGCGCAGGCGCCGATCCGTCCAACATCGTCGATGCGTGCTACCCGATCGGCTCGATCCAGGTGCCGGCCGGGCTCGAACCGATCATCCTGCACCGCGACGCGGTGTCGGGCGGCGGCTACGCGACGATCGGCACGGTCATCAGCGCCGACATGGACCTGATCGGCCAGATGCAGCCCAACCACCGCGCGCGCTTCGTGCGCGTGACGATGGCCGACGCGCTCGCCGCGCGCCGCGAGTACCAGCGGCGCCTCGCGCTGCTACGCGCCGTGCTGCGGGACTGAGCTCCGGGCGCCCGGCGCGCGTGCCGGGCGCCTGACGCCGTCTCGTTCCTGTTCCGCTGTCGTTTCCCGACCGCGCGGCCGTGCGCCGCGCGGCGGGGACGCTTGCGCGCTGTTTCCGTTCCTGCCGAACCGGTTGCCCGCCCGACGTCGGGGCAACCCTGCGGATCGCATGTGCCGCGGCCGAGACGTCGTTCGCAGTTTCCGCTCATCAAGGAGCACGATCATGGCCAACCTGGCTCAGGCTCGCCCCGACGAGGATCTCGACCTGTCGACGCTCGCCGTTCCCGACCACGCGCGCATGCCGCCCTTTTCGCTGACGATGGCGTGGTGGGCCGTGTGCAGCGCGGTGTTCTACATCGTCGTGGGCGCCACGCTCGCGCTCACCTATGGCGCGCGCAACGCGCTGATCGGAATGGCGCTGTCGGTCGTGTCGTACGGCCTCGTCAACACGATCATCAGCCGCTATGCGATCCGCACGGGACTCTCGGTCGCGCTGTTCTCGCGCGTGCTGTTCGGCAGCGCGGGGGCGGCGCTCGCGACGCTGATCTTCTTCGCGACGGCGATCTACTACGCGGTGTTCGAGGGTTCGGTGATCGCGGTCGCCGCGCATCACCAGTTTCCCGGGCTCGATTACAAATGGGCCGCGCTGATCGTCGTCTGCTACAGCGTGCCGCTCGTGTTCGGCAGCGTGCAGCACTGGCTCGACAAGTTCAACGGCGTGCTGCTGCCGTTCTACCTGCTCGGGCTGCTCGCGGCGGTCGGGCTCGCGACGGCCGAATACGGCTACCACGCGGCGTGGCTCGATTTCGGGCCGACGGGCGCCGTGCCGGCCGGCGGCTGGTGGCACTGCTTCGTCTACTACATGGGCGTGTGGGTGCTGATGATGTTCACGTTCGACTACGCGCGCTTCGGCCGCAAGGAAGACGCGGGTTATCACGGCCGCTTCAACTTCGGGATGCCGTTCTACCTCGTCACGTTTCTCGTCAACGGCGCGGCCGGCATCTATCTAGTCAGCACGATTCCGGGGCTCGGTACGCTCTCCGAAGTATCCGTGGTGCTCGCGCTGCTGAAGCTGATGGGCGTATGGGGATTGCTGTTCGTGTGGGTCACGCAATCGCGGATCAACACCGCGAACTACTACCTCGCTACCGTCAACATGCAGGCGTTCTTCCTGAAGGTGGCCGGCCTGCGCGCGCCGAAATTCGTGTGGGCGCTCGTGGTGGGCGCGGTCGTCTATGCGCTGATGATGGCGGACATCTTCTCGCGGATCCTGCAGGCGCTTGCGTACCAGGGGATCTTCGTCGTCGCATGGGTCGGCGTCGCGCTCGCGCACATCCTGTCGGATCGCTACGGTAAACTGGTCGGCGACGACGTCGAATGCCGCGACGCCCATGTACCGACCTTCAACCCGGGCGGGCTGACTGCCTGGTTCGCCGGCGCATTCGTCGGGCTCGCGCTGAACCAGGCGACGGGGCTCGCCGCATCGCTGTCGGCGCCCGCGACGTTCGTCGTGTCGTGGGTGGTCTATCGCGCGCTGCTGGGCACGGCCAAGCGGACCTGGTTCGTACGCAATACGTGACGGGACGCCTGCGCGCCGCCGTGCGTCGCCAGATCGTCTGTACCGCGTTGCCCTGCGCGTAGCGGATCACGGTCTTCCCGCCCCGGCCGGCGCAGGCCGTCGAGGCCGTCGACCGCATACTCGCTGGCGCGCGGCTGCAGCATGCGCGCCAGCGCCTGCACCGGATAGACGCGTGCGCTGTCATCTGCGCCGTCCTGCGTGGCGGGTGACACGCCCGTCATGTGGCCCGCCCTTCCGGATGACGCACCGGTGTGTCGTATCGGCGCACACGGCCGCTGCCCGCGACCGTACACCGTGTGCATCACACGTGTGCCGCCGCGCCGTCGATCGCCGCGCGCACGCGCTCGACGAGTGATTGATCGACCGGCGCCAGCACCTCGCCGCGCGGCCGCACGCCCGAGCCGAAATGCACCGCGCGCACGCCGGTCGCGCGGACGAAATCGCCGACCGCGTCGACCGTGAGCCCCGAGCCGGCCAGCACCGTGCAGGTCGAGCCTGCCGCCTGCCGCGCGAGCCGCGTGATCGTCGCGACCGCGTCGAGCACCGACGGATGGCCGCCCGACGTCAGCACCGACGTGACGGCCGGCACGCGCAGCAGCGCGTCGAACGCGGCATTGAGGTCGCGCGACACGTCGAACGCGCGGTGGAAAGTCAGTGCGCGGCCGTCCGCCGCGGCCGCGATGCGGGCCAGTGCGTCGAGATCGACGTCGCCGCGTGCGTCGAGCGCGCCGAACACGACGCCGTTCGCACCGGCCGCGACGGCTGCACGCACGTCGCGTTCGATCACGCGGAGATCGTCGGCGTCATAGACGAACGACCGGCTGTGCGGTCGCACGATCACGTTGACGGGAATCGGCACGGCGGCCACGACGGCTTCGATCAGGCCGACGCTCGGCGTCAGCCCGCCTTCGGTGATCGCGGTCACGAGTTCGAGGCGGTCGGCGCCCGCGCGGGCGGCGGCCTTCGCATCGCCGACGGTCGTGGCGATCACTTCGAGGAGAACGGAGGAGGCGGCGTTTCGGTTCATGGGCGGCCCGCGAATCGTCAGGACAATTCGCGCATCCTAGCCGAGCCGCGTGACGGACGCCAGCGTGCCGGCCACCACGTACTTCAGCGGCGTATTTCAGCCGGGTACGTCAGCCGCGCCGCATGAGCCAGACGCCGACGAGCGCGGACAACGCCGTCACGCCGGTGCCGGGCACGAAGCGGAACATGCGCGCGTTGAAGTACGCGCCCTGCTGCTGCATCACGTCGACGATCGCCGGTGTGAGCACGAGCGTCCCCCAGCCCACCATCCCGAGCGCGGTGGTCGCGGCCGCGACGAGCAGCACGATGCCCGCGCCGCGCGCACGCGGCCGGAATGCGCCGGCAAACGCGCCCGCAGCGAGCAGCACGGCCGATACCGCGAACAGCACGGCGACGAATAGGACGGTCGCGCCCGCGTGGCCGACTTTCATGAACGCCGCCATTTGGGCGGCGATCACGCAGAAGCCGGCGATCGAGAACAGCACGATCGCCAGCGCGTTACGCACGACGCTCACGCGACGGCCTGTCGGAAATACGCGGTCGCGGGGCGCCGGAACAGCAGGTAGACGAACAGCGCGAACAGCAGGACGCCAGGAATCAGCACCGCATACATCGACGCCGGCATGTTGACGAACGAGAACGCAATGCCGATCACGAACGTCACGATGTAGGCCTTGCGCGACCACTCGCGGCCTTTCAGGATCGCGATGCCGATCACGACGTTCACGGCTTCGAGGATCACGCTGATGCCGAGCGTCGCCCAGACGGGCAGCAGGTAGTGCGACAGCAGCGCCTGGGCGGTCGGCATGCCGATCGAGAACGGCGTATAGACGCACGTGATCGCGTTGGTCACGATGATGATCCACGCGAGAATGGTCAGCGAAATCGGTCTTTTCATTGTGTTTTCCTTGTTATTCGCCGCCATGGTGGCCCCCGGGACGGCGCGCGCGGTCACGATCGCCGCGGTCGAGCCATTGTCGGGGAAGCGCGGGGCGAACGCAACGGCGGGCCCGCTCCGCTTGCCTCGCCCGCGATGCGCGCGGCGCTAGCCGGCGTCCGCTTCGTCGTCGCGCCAGTCGATATCGCCGCACAGCACGCGCTGCGCGTCGCCGATGCGCACGGCCACCGACAGCGTCACGCACGGCTGCGCCTCGTTGATCGACAGGTACGGCCGCGTGACCTGCACGCGCCCCGGCTCGGCGATCGCCGAGCGGAAATACGGCCGGCGCAGCCAGTTCGCGCCCTGCGCGTCCGCCAGCGGCGAGAAGCGCGCCTCGGCGAGCGCGCGGTCGGCGCGCAGCACGACGTTGCGGCCCGACTGGCGGCCGTGCGCGTCGAGCAGGAAGCAGCGCGCGGCCGCGTCGAGCGCGAGGAAGTTCCAGCACACCTCGTCGAGCGGCTCGCCGGCCGCGAGACGCTCGGCCGCACGTTCGAACGCGCGCAGGTACGGCGCGAGCCGCTGCGCATCGCGCCGTTCGCGCGCGTCGGTCTGCTGCCGGAAGCGCTCGGTCAGCTCGCCGATGCAGCCCGTCGCGGCCGCGCTGTCCGGCAGCCCCGGCGCCGGCCGGCCGAAGTAGTAGCCCTGCACGAAATCGGCCTCGCACGACAGCGCGATCTGCGCCTCGTGCTCGGTCTCGATGCCCTCGACGAGCACCAGCTTGCCGGCCTCGTGCAACAGCGTCACGAGCCCGTGCAGGATCGCGGTGAGCCCGGTGCGGTGCGCCGCATGCGACAGCATGATCCGGTCGAGCTTCACGATGTCCGGGTTCAGCTGCCAGATCCGCTCGAGGTTCGAATGGCCCGCGCCGAAATCGTCGAGCGCGATCAGGAAGCCGTGCGTGCGGAATTCGCGCACGGCCTCGGCGAGCCGCTCGACGTCTTCCGCGCGCTGCTCGAGCACTTCGAGCACGACGCGGCGCGGCGGCATGCCGAGCCGCTTCAGGTTCGCGAGCAGCGCGGCCGCCTGGAACGGGTCGGTGAGCACGCCCGGATGCACGTTGAGGAACAGCCACTCGCGCTCGGCGCCGAGCAGCGCGAAGTTCTCGAGATGCAGCGCCTGCGCGAGCCGGTCGAGCTGCAGCAGCTCGCCCCGGCGCGCGGCTTCGCCGAACACGTCGAGCGGCGACACGGCGCGATCGAGCGCATCGTGCGCGCGCAGCAGCGCCTCGTAGCCCACCGCCCGCTGGTGCGACAGGCTGAAAATCGGCTGGAATACGGTCGTGAGCGTCATGTCGCGGTGCTGCGTCGCCAGACGTTCGAAGCCGGAACTCACCTCCCGCTCGAACCGGTACGGCGACGCGGCGGCCGGACGCTCCTGTTGCACGATCGTCATGCCTTCCTCCTGGTATTGCCTTCGAACGCGGCGTCCGACGAAGCGAGCGGCGCGTGCAATGTCATTGGTTGGACCCTCGGTTGCCCGGTCGACGCCGGACGGCTGCCGAACCTCAAGCAAGCTCCGTGCAAGGCGCCGACCGTCCGTGCGCCGCATGGCTCGCGCCGGGTTGCCGCACCATCCCGGCGCAGGTCACACGCACCGTTTTCGTGCACGCGCACCGGCCGCTCGAGCGCAGCCGTCACGCCAGCACGCTACACTCCGTACGATCGTTTCATTCCCCGTATTCGCCGTATCGATGGAAATCGTCTTCACCGTCCTGATCCTGCTGCTGACCGTCGCGCTATCCGGCGCCGTCACACGCCTCCTGCCGTTCCAACTGCCGTTGCCGCTGATGCAGATCGCGTTCGGCGCAATGCTCGCGTGGCCGAAGCTGAACCTGCACGTCACGTTCGATCCCGAAATCTTCATGCTGCTGTTCATTCCGCCGCTGCTGTTCGCGGACGGCTGGCGGATTCCGAAGCGCGAGCTGTACCTGCAGCGCCGCGCGATCCTGATGCTCGCATTCGGGCTCGTGTTCATGACGGTACTCGCAGTGGGCTACTTCGCGCACTGGCTGATACCCGAGTTGCCGCTGCCGATCGCGTTCGCGCTCGCGGCCGTGCTGTCGCCGACCGACGCGGTCGCGCTGTCGGGCATCGCCGGAAAGGGCCGGATCCCGCCGCAACTGATGCACATCCTCGAAGGCGAGGCGCTGATGAACGACGCGTCGGGCCTCGTCGCGCTGAAATTCGCGATCGCGGCCGCGCTGACGGGCATGTTCTCGCTGCGCGACGCATCGGTCACGTTCGTGATCGTCGCGGCCGGCGGGCTCGCGACGGGCGCGATCGTGTCGTGGGCGTTCAGCGCGCTGTCGACGCGCTTCCTGAACGCCGAGCAGGAAGGCGATCCGGCCCCCGGCATCGTGATGACGCTGCTCGTGCCGTTCGCGGCCTACCTGTTCGCCGAGCACCTCGACCTGTCGGGCGTGCTGGCGGCCGTGTCGGCCGGGATGATGATGAATTACACGAGCTTCTCGCGTAAAAGCACCGTCGCGTCGCGCGTGCGCGCCGAAAGCACGTGGGCGATGATCGAGTTCGTGTTCAACGGCATGGTGTTCATCATGCTCGGGCTGCAGCTGCCGCACATCATCGGCCGCACGCTCGTCGACGCGCACCACACGAGCGACGCGCTCGTCGGCCGGATGATCTTCAACGTCTGCGCGATGATGCTCGCGCTGTATGCGATCCGCTTCCTGTGGGTCTGGCTGCTGCGCTGGTTCGCGAGCCGTCGCGCCGCCCGCCACGGCCTCGCGGGCACGATGGCCGGCGTGCGCACGATCGCGGTGATGACGGTCGGCGGCGTGCGCGGCGCGGTCACGCTCGCCGGCGTGCTGTCGATTCCGGTCGCGCTGTCCGACGGCGTGCCGCTGCCGGGCCGCGACACGGCGATCTTCGTCGCGTCGGCCGTGATCCTCGGCTCGCTCGTCGTCGCGGTGGTCGGCCTGCCGCTGCTGCTGCGCGGCGTGCGTTCGTCGCGCAGCCCGCTCGGCGACGAGGAACGCGCCGCGCGCGCGGCCGCCGCGCAGGCGGCGATCCGCGCGATCGACTCGTCGCACGATGCGATCTCGGTCGATCTCGACGAATCGGGCGCCGCACGCTGCGCGGATATCTCGGCACGCGTGATGGACCAGTACCGCCGCCGCCTCGCGACGCTCGCCGAGGACGGCCCCACGCCGCGCGCGGAAGCGAAGCAGGCCGAAACGATGGAACTGCAGATGCGGATCGCGGCCGTGCGCGCGGAACGCTCCGCGCTGTACCGGCTGCGCAGCGAGAGCAAGATTTCCGACGAGACGCTGACGAAGCTGCTCCGCGAGATCGACCTGTCGGAAACCGCGCTGTCGACGCGCAAGAAAGGCATTCTCTAACGGGCCGGCCGCTGCCGGTACGCAGCCGCCGCGGCCCAAGAAAAAACGGCGACGCACATGCGTCGCCGTATTCACATCCGCCCGCGTTCGCGCTACTTCGCGACGACGACCGGAATCCCCTTCAGCATCCCCGCGCCCTTCATCTCGTCGAGCGCGTGCTGCACGGCCGCGCTCGTCGCCGCTTCGATGCCGAGCTGCAATGCGAGCTCGCGCTCCGCGCGCTTCACGCCGGCAAGATTGCGCACCTTCACGTGACCGAAGCCGCGCACGCGGGCGTGCAGGTCGGCCAGCTGCGTGACCTGCGCCGTATTGCCGGCCGTCATCGCGGCGAGCGCACGCGTGAGCGTCGTCTCGTAGTCGTCGGCGAGCGCACGCTCCATCTTGCGCTCGACCGTGCGGCCGAACGGATCGAGCCACGTGCCGCGCAGGCTGCGCACGCGCGCCAGCATGCCGAACACCGGCCACATCCACTGGCCGAACACGCGCTTCTTCGGTGCGCTGCCGTCGCGGCCGGCCTTCGCGACCGTCGGCGGCGCCAGGTTGAACTTCACGCGATAGGCCTGCCCCGGCACGCCTTCGAACTGCGCTTCGAGCGCCGTGCGGAACGCGTCGTCCGTGTACAGCCGCGCGACCTCGTATTCGTCCTTCACCGCGAGCAGCCGGTAGAACGTCGTCGCGACCGCGCGCGTCAGCGCGTCGTCGCCCTTCGCACGCGCCGCACTCACGAGCGCACGGTAGCGCTCGACATAGCGTGCGCCGCCGTAAGCATCGAGACGCGCTTCGCGATCGGCGATCAGCTCGGCGAGCGTCTCCGGCGCGGCGTGCGCGGCCACCGTGTGACGCGCGTTCCACAACGCATCGAGGCCCGCCGCGTCGCCGGCCGCCATCCGGCCGATCGAGAATGCGAGCTTGTTCATCGGCACCGCGACGTTGTTCAGCTCGATCGCGCGCATCAGCGCCGCGAGCGACACCGGCACGAGGCCGAGCTGCCATGCATAGCCGAGCATCAGGATGTTCGCGCCGATCGAGTCGCCGAGGAACTTCGCGGCGAGCGCCTGCGCGTCGCAGCTCGACAGGTAGCCGTCGCCGGCCGCGTGGCGCATTTTCTCGAGCAGCGCGTCCGCATGCAGGTTCGCGTCGGGGTTCTGCACGAACGACGCGTTCGGGATCCGGTGCGTATTGACGACGATCCGCGTACGCTCGTGACGCACCGTCTGCAACGCCTCGGCGCTCGCGCCGACGACCATGTCGCACGCGAGCAGCACGTCCGCCTGCTGCGTGTCGATGCGCACCTGGTTCAGCCACCGGTCGCTCGATGCGATCCGCACGAACGACAGCACCGAGCCGCCCTTCTGCGCGAAGCCCATGAAGTCGAGCACCGACGCGCTCTTGCCTTCGAGGTGCGCGGCCATGCTGATCAGCGCGCCGACCGTCACGACACCCGTGCCGCCGACGCCCGTCACGAGCATGTCGAACGGTGCCGCGTCGAGATGGGTCGCCGGCACCGGCAGCGCATCGACGCGCGCGGCGAGCGCGGCTTCGTCGAATGCGGCACCGGCGGCCTTCTTCAGCGCCGCGCCTTCGACCGTCACGAAACTCGGGCAGAAGCCGTTCACGCACGAGTAGTCCTTGTTGCACGACGACTGGTCGATGCGACGCTTGCGGCCGAGCGGTGTTTCGAGCGGCTCGACCGACAGGCAGTTCGACTGCACGCCGCAATCGCCGCAGCCTTCACACACCGCGTCGTTGATGAACAGGCGCTTGTCCGGGTCGGGGAATTCGCCCTTCTTGCGGCGGCGGCGCTTCTCGGCCGCGCAGGTCTGGTCGTAGATCAGCACGGTGACGCCCGGCGTCTCGCGCAGCTCGCGCTGCACGGTGTCGAGTTCGCTGCGGTGATGGAACGTCGTGCCCGTCGGGAACTGGCCGTGATGACCGTCGTACTTCTCCGGCTCGTCGGACACGACCACGAAGCGCGACACGCCTTCCGCCTCGACCTGCCGCGCGATCTGCGGCACCGAGATGCTGCCGTCGACCGGCTGGCCGCCCGTCATCGCGACCGCGTCGTTATAGAGGATCTTGTACGTGATGTTCGCTTTCGCGGCCACGGCCTGGCGGATCGCGAGGATGCCCGAGTGGAAGTAGGTGCCGTCGCCGAGGTTCTGGAACACGTGCTTCGTGTTGGTGAACATCGCGTGCGCGGCCCAGTCGACGCCCTCGCCGCCCATCTGGATCAGCCCCGTCGTGTCGCGCTCCATCCACGACGCCATGAAGTGGCAGCCGATACCGGCCTGCGCGATCGAGCCTTCCGGCACCTTCGTCGACGTGTTGTGCGGGCAGCCCGAGCAGAAATACGGCGTGCGCTTCACCGCGTCCGCCTCGTTCGACAGGATCTGCGGCGCGACGAGATCGACCACGCGTTCGCGACGGTCGAGCGCCGGCTTGTGGCGCGCGAGCCAGTCGGCGAACACCGGCAGGATGCGCGACGGGCGCAGCTCGCCGAGCTCGGACAGCAGGCAGGCGCCGGCGGCATCGTGCTTGCCGAGCACCCGCGGGCGCGCGCCTTCCGTGCGGTTGTACAGGTAGTCCTTGATCTGCTGCTCGATGACGGGGCCCTTCTCCTCGATCACGAGCACTTCGGCCAGGCCGTCGACGAAGGTTTCGACGCGCGTCATCTCGAGCGGATACGACAGGCCGACCTTGTAGATCCGCACGCCGGCCGCGTCGAGATCGGCCACCGTCAGGTCGAGGCGGCGCAGCGCTTCCATCAGGTCGAGGTGCGCCTTGCCGCAGGTCACGATGCCGACGTTCGCCTGCGCGCTCGGCGCGATCCACTTGTCGATGCTGTTGGTGCGCGCGAAATGGCGCACCGCGTCGAGCTTCGCGGCGAGGCGCGCCTCGATCGTGAGGCTCGGCAGGTCGGGCCAGCGGTTGTGCAGGCCGCCCGCCGGCGGTGCGAAGCCGTCTGGCGCCGGCCACTGCGTCTGCAGCGCGTCGAGGTCGACGGTCGAGCCCGACTCGACCGTTTCCGAGATCGCCTTGAAACCGACCCACGCGCCCGAGTAGCGCGACAGCGCCCAGCCGTACAGGCCGAATTCGAGCATGTCGGCGATGTTCGCCGGGTTCACGACCGGCATGTGCCACGCGATCATCGCGAAGTCGCTCTGGTGCGGCATCGACGACGACACGCAGCCGTGGTCGTCGCCCGCGACGACGAGCACGCCGCCATGCGGCGACGAGCCGTACGCGTTGCCGTGCTTCAGCGCGTCGCCGGCGCGATCGACGCCCGGGCCCTTGCCGTACCACATCGCATAGACGCCCTCGACCGTGCGCTCGGGATCGGCCTCGACCCGCTGCGTGCCGAGCACGGCCGTGCCGCCGAGTTCCTCGTTGATCGCGGGCAGGAAGCGCACGCCGCCGGCGTCGAGCAGCTTCTTCGCCTTCCACAGCTGCTGGTCGACCATGCCGAGCGGCGAGCCGCGATAGCCGCTGACGAAGCCGGCCGTGTTGAGCCCCTGTTCGGCGTCGACCGTGCGCTGCATCAGCAGCAGGCGAACCAGCGCCTGCGTGCCGGTCAGGAAGATCCGGCCGCGCGTCGCGGTCAGGTTGTCGGTCAGGCGGTAGTCGGACAGGGCAGGCGTGCCGTCGACGGGCAAGCGGGCAGTCATGGGGGATGTCTCCGGATTGTGCTGTTCTGGGCTGCTCGGCAGGGCGTCGGGCGACGCGGGACTGGCGGCAGCGAATGGCTCTATTTTTTCGTGCGCAGCCGAGAATGTTTTTTCTCATCTTGCTCGAGTGGACCCTTCGTGAGAAAAACTGCGCAGCTTTTTGCCGGGATTTGAGAGAGTTTTCGCGCACGGCGGTCGGCGGGATGGGCGACGCGTCGGGGCGGGCGGGTTGTTTGCCGGGAAACGCGTGGCTGCCCGACGGCGGCTCCGGGTAGGGGGCGGGTGGCGCTCGCGCCCCGTCTGACAAGGGTTTCGGCACCTCTCGGCGGTGACCCTCACCATTGAAATGCACAGGGTTGCGATTGGTTGGCGACGCTGGATGTCCACAACGCCGCGTCCCTCGGCCGGCCGGGCTCGCGCGCTCACCGTTCGATTGCACAGCGTTTCGAGTGGCTTGGTGGCCGGGATGTCCACATCGTTGGCGGCATGAATTCGGCGCTTGCCTCGAGGCTCACCATTGAAATTCACAGCGCGGCGAGTGGGTTTCGGCTGCGGATATCCACATCGGCGAAGGTATGTTGCGTCGATCGGCGGCTCGCCTTCAACGTTCGAATGCTCAGGGTCGTGAGTGAGTTTGTGGACTGGAATAGCGTGCAGAAACACGCATGCCGGGCAATTGCAGACTCGCGCTCATGATGGGAGTACGTTGGGTCGCGAGCGGGTTTATCAGCTGAACAGGCATGCCGGAACCCGCATGCCGCACAATCGCGGTCGGGCACTCATCGTGGAAATACACTGGATCGCGAGCCGGCTTATTGGCCGGACAGGCGTGCCGAATCCCCCATGCTGCACAATCGCGAGCGCGCACTCAACGTGGAAGTACGTTGGGTCGCGAGCGGGTTTATCAGCCGGAAAGGCACGCTGAAACACGCATACTGCGCAATCACGGGCCTGTGCTCACCGTGGAAACGCCCTGGGTCGCGAGCCGGACGATCCGCCGGACGGGCGCCGAGGTACACGCATGCCGCACAATCGCGGACTCACACTCACCGTGGAAATACACCGGATCGCGCGGGGGTTTGTCGGCCGGAAAGGCACGCTGGAACCCGCATGCTGCGCAATCGCGGATTCACGCACTCCGCAGAAGTACACACTGCGGCACGAGCAGGTTTATCGGCCGGACATGTACGCCACAACGCGCATGCGGCACAATCGCGGGCTCGCGCTCACCGTTGAAATACACAGGGCTTCGAGTGTCTGCAACAGCGGTTATCCCCGCCCGATCCGGCATTACCGACCATCCCCGCGGGCACCCTCACCGTTGAAAACCACAGCGCGTCGAGTGGTCCGCGACGCAGGATATCCACATGCATGCGCATCGACCAATGCGATGGCGGATGCGCGCCGCGGAAGGTGCGACCGGCCGGCAATCCTTGCTGGCAAAGGCTCATCGGCCGATCGAGTACTGCCACTCACCGTTGAAATGCACAGTGTCGCGAGTCGTTTCGGTGATCGGATATCCACACGGGGGCTCGCGTTGGCCCCGCTCGCGCGCTCGCGTCCGAACCGGACATGCACGCCACGTCGGACGGAGCCGCTGGCCAAAACGATCGCGTCTTGCCGCGCCGACCAACGATCGCGTATTCGCGCTTGCCGCTGCATTGCGCAGTGCTTCGAGTCGTTTGCGAACGCGGCAAGGCGCAGCGAAATCTGCACGTTGCAGACCACGCACCCGCACTCGCCGTTAAAATGCACGGCCTTCCGGGTGACAGCCGGAACCGGATCTCCACGTCGCCGCACACGCGCGGTTCCGCCAAGCATGCGCGCGTTCGGCTAGAATGCGCGACGCCTCGAACCACGCAAAGACCGGAAAACCGCGCCAGGAAAGGCGCATCGCCCGATCGGACGCCGCCCTCACCGTCGAATTCCACAGCATTTCGCGTCGTTTCGCGGGCGAGTTGTCCACAACCCGCTTCAAGCATTCCGTATCATCCGGTGACCCTCACCTGTGAAATGCACAGGGTGCCGAGTCGTTTCGGCGTGAGGATATCCACAACCGATCGCGCGGCGCGGCTTTCGTCCGACCGTCGACCGGAACGGCCCGCGCATCCGCCGACGGTTATCGGGCATTTACCGGAAAGCTCCATCCAGACTGCCTCGGCGGCGCGCTCACCGTTCAAATGCACAGTGTTTCGAGTCGCCTCGGGAGTGGGTTATCCACATCCGCCCATCCCGGCTGCCTCGAACGGGCACGCGCCCTCAAGCCGCATTACTCGGCAATCGACCGGATGACCGCTGCCGGATTACCGCCGACCAGCACATTCGGCGGAACATTCCGTGTGGCGACGGCCCCGGCAGCCACCACCGAGTTCTCCCCCACCGTCACACCGCCGATGATCGTCGCGCCGGCGCCGATCCAGACGTTCCGTTCGATCACGATCGGCTTCGCGACGACGAAGTCCCGCCGCCGCGAAGGTTCGACGGGATGGCCGGACGTGATGAGGCTGACGTTCGGCCCGATCATCACGTCATCGCCGATCTCGAGCCCGCCGAGATCGTAGAACGTGCAGTTCTGGTTGATGAACACATTGCGCCCGAGCTTCATGCCGGTGCCGCCTGTCGCATGGAACGGCGGGATCAACACGAAGCCGTCGTCCACCTGCGTGCCGATCAGTTCTCCGAATAATGTGCGAACTTCGGCAACATCGTCGAACGTCAGGCGATTGATCCGCGCGGCGATCGACATCGCCCGCTTGACCTCGGCCACCATCGCCGCCGATTCCGGCGTTCTTCTCGCAATGATCGTGGTGCGATCGTCGTTTGCCATGCGTGAGTTGTCTCCCATGATTTCCCTGTTTCTCGATGCATCGGCGGTTGCGGAGCAATGCCCGTGTTGGCGTGTGCACAGATGCTGCGGGCTCCGTGATGCCGTGTGCAGGATGCCGGCCTGCACCGGGCTTTTCCGTAACATTTATAACTAGTTTAAATATAACTAGTTATTGAAATATCTCCTTGTGCCATAAGGCTTTGCCCGGTCTTTTGCCTGATTCACGCTCGACACACAACGCATCTGGCCATCACACGCAGCTAGCGCCCCTAGTCGGGCGCCCCTGTCCGAACCGCCGCTGCTCGGGTACGCTGGAGCATCCACCGGACCGACAGCTGCACCCCAACGCGGAGGCACGATGAAGCTCTACTACTGGCCGAAGACCCGGGCATTCCGGGCATTGTGGATGCTTGAAGAACTCGGCGTGGTGTACGAACTCGTGCCGATCGACCTGCGTTCGCACGAACAGGGCAGCGACGCGTTCGTGCAGGTCAACCCGATGGCCAAGCTGCCCGCGCTCGACGACGGCAGCATGCCGTTCGCCGAATCGGGCGCCGTGCTGCTCTATCTTGCCGACCGCTGCCCGGGCGCCGGGCTCGGCGTCGCGCCCGACGATCCGCTGCGCGGCCGTTTCCTCCAATGGATGTTCTTCACGCCGACCTGCCTCGAACCGGCGATGGCCGAAAAATTCACCGGCGCGTCGGGCAATCCGGTCGCGTTCGGCTGGGGCAACATCACGCGCGTGCAGCGCGCACTCGCGCAAGCGCTCGCCCATGCTCCGTGGCTCGTCGGCGACCGCTTCACCGCGGCCGACCTGCTGCTCGCCAGCACGCTGAAGATCGCGTTCGACGCGCATCTGCTGCCGCACGAAGGCGTGCTCGGCGACTACGTCGCGCGCGCCGAGAACCGCGACGCATTCCGCCGCGCGGTCGCGATCGAACAGCGCGAAGCGGCGCGCCTGCTGCATGCGTGATGTGTCGATGTGCAGCACGTGGACGGCGCTACCCGCCGCCCGCGAGCATGCCTACGTGGCAGGGCCCGACGTCGCGGCACCGGCATTGACCACCGCGCCCGGCGAGCCGCGCTCGTCGGTATCGGCGTCGACCGGCACCACCTCATGAAAATGCGTGTAGTCGATGTGCGTGATGCCGTCTTCGTCGTGCATCAGGTCGACATAGCGGTGACGCCAGCGGATCTCGTCATGCTCCCAGGAATGACGCGCCTGCATCACCTGTGCGGTCGTCTCGTCCGAGCCTTCGATCGTGATCAGCAACGACGCGTCGCGCGCGGCGAGCGACTCGGGTGTCTCGCCGAATAGCGCACTCGATTCGTCGATCACGTGCATCAGGTTCCAGCCGAGCAGGAAGATCGGATGCTCGCTGCGCACGAGCGCCAGGTCGTGGATCTTGCGCAGCGTATAGCCCTCGTGCGTGCCTTCGACGCGCATCAGCCGCAGTTTCGCCTGCGCCTCGGCAATCACGTTCTGGCGCGCATTCGCGGCGCGCACCATCAGCGTCATCCTGCCGTTCAACGGCCGGACGATCGCGTAGCGTGCGAACAGGATCTTCGCCTGCGGCCGCGAAAACCGCGCGAACACGAGCCCGGTGGCCATCGCAATGCCCGACATCCCGACGAAGATCTCGAACGTCGCGACCAGGTGCGCATAGACGGTCTGCGGATGCATGTCGCCGTAGCCGACGGTCGCAAGGGTCTCGACGCTGAAGAAGAACGCGCCACCGAAGCCGGCCGGCGACTGGTTCGCGATCGGCGCATGGCCAAGCAGGTAGAGCGTCGCAAAGGCGCCGTTGAGCAGCAGGAACAGCACGGCGAGCGACAGGAAGAATACGGGCCAGCTCACCGTCAGCGCGCGGTGATAGAGGTCGCGCCAGCCGAGCGGCGGCATCCCGTACGCGATCACCGGGCGAGTGCCCGACCAGAGCTTGCGGCCACGGCCGCGGGAGGCTGGGGAGGACGAATCGACGTTCATCGCGCGGTGCCGAAAGCTGGGAGGCGATGAGCGTAGCACGCGCGACGGCGGTCGGGTATGCGTGCCGGTTCGGAATGGAAATCCGTCGCGCTACCGGCCGCGCGGCGCAAAAAAAGCCGGCCGCGGAAGCGGCCGGCTGCGTCGTCGGCGTGTGGGCGAGCGCGCGGCGCTCACCTGCGGTCGACGCTCACTTGCGGTCGACGATCACCTGGTCGAACGTGCCGCCGTCCGCGAAGTGCGTCTTCTGCGCGTTCGCCCAGCTGCCGAAGACCTGCTCGACGCTGAACGTCTTCAACGACTTGAATTCGGCCGCATGCTTCTTCAGCACGTTCGCGTCGCGCGGTCGCAGATGGTGTTGCGCGATGATTTCCTGCGCTTCCGGCGTGTACAGGTAGTCGAGATACGCCTGCGCGACCTTGCGCGTGCCCTTCTTGTCGACGACCTTGTCGACGACGGCGACGGGCGGCTCCGCGAGAATGCTCGCCGACGGATACACCGCGTCGAACTGCGCGCCCGATGCGCCGGTGTCCATCAGCGCGACTTCGTTCTCGAACGTGACCAACACGTCGCCGATGCCGCGCTGCGTGAACGTGGTCGTCGCGCCGCGGCCGCCGGAGTCGAGCACCGGCACGTTGCGGAAGATCGCCTTCTCGAAGTCGATCGCCTGCTGGTCGGTCGCGCCCTTCTGCTTCTGGAAGCCCCACGCGGCAAGATACGCATAGCGGCCGTTGCCCGACGTCTTCGGGTTCGCGATGATCACCTGGACACCCGGCTTCGCGAGATCGCTCCAGTCCTTGATCGCCTTCGGGTTGCCCTTGCGCACCAGGAACACCATCGTGGTCGAGTACGGCGAGCTGTTGTCAGGGAAACGCGCGCGCCAATCCTTCGGCAGCAGCTGGCCGCGCTCGGCGAGCAGGTCGATGTCGTTCGGCTGGTTCATCGTCACGACGTCGGCCTGCAGCCCTTGCAGCACCGACAACGCCTGCGCGCTCGACGCGCCGTGCGACTGCTTGATCGCGACCGTCTCGCCGGTCTTCTGCTTGTAGGCAGCGGCGAAACCCGCGTTGATGTCCTTGTACAGTTCGCGCGTCACGTCGTACGACACGTTCAGGATCGACGTATCCGCGTGCGCGGCCGTTGCCGCCACGACCAGCGCCGCCGCCGCGCCCGTGTGCAGCCAGCGGCCGATCCCCTTCATGCTTGCCATCGTGATATGCCCCGTTTCCAGTGGTGGTGAATGTGCGTGACGGCACGCGTACGCGCTGTCATCGAAACGTAAGCGGGCATTCTAGCGGCCGGGCGCGGCGCCCTTTCCAATCAGTCGTGGAAAGCAAATCTCGAATCCTGCTAAACGATGGCGTGCCCTCGCGCGCGGATCGGATCCGATGTTAAGATCGCCGCTCAGCCCATTTTCCCGGTTCCTCCATGTCCGCTGCCCTGCGCTCGCTTCCGATCCTTGCCGCCGTCGCGGCAGGTGCGCGCGCAGCCGGGCTGAAACTGAAAAAACGACTCCTCGACTGACGGGGACGTCGCGTCCCGTCAGGCGAATGCCGGACGGGATGCCCGCAGGTCGTTTCTTTCTCCTTGCTCGCACGCCTCGCTCCGGCTCTTCGCCGGCGGAACGGTTCCTTCCCACTCCGTTTCCATCCTGAGGCTTTGCATGAACACACGTTTCGAAGGTATCTGGCTGCCGATCATCACGCCGTTCCACCACGGCGAAGTCGACCATGCCGCGCTCGCGCGACTCGCGCGCCACTATGCAGCCGCGGGCCTCGCGGGCTTCGTCGCGGGCGCGACGACCGGTGAAGGCGTGCTGCTCGACGCACGCGAACAGGACGCCGTATTCGCGACGCTGCGCGACGCGGCGCCGGGGCTGCCGATCGTCGTCGGGCTGACCGCGAGCGCGACGCATTTCGCGGCGGCCCGTGCGCGCGAACTCGCGGCGCTGCAACCCGACGGGCTGCTCGTCACGCCGCCCGTCTACGTGCGGCCGACGCAGGACGGCATCCGACGCCACGTCGAAGCGATCGTCGACGCGGCCGACCTGCCGGTGCTCGTCTACAACATCCCGTACCGCACCGGCGTGAACGTCGAACTGGACACGCTGCAGGCGCTCGCGCGCGACCCGCGCGTCGCCGGCATCAAGGAATGCGGCGGCACGCTCGACCGGATGAGCCGGCTCGTGCACGACACGCCGCTCGCGATCCTGTCCGGCGACGACAACCAGAACTTCGCGGCGATGTGCACCGGTGCGCACGGCGCGATCGCGAGCAGCGCGCACGTGCTGCCCGAATGGCATGTGCGCATCCATACGCTGCTGCGCGACGGCCGGCTCGCCGATGCGCGGCGCCTGGCGGTCGCGCTGCAGCCGCTCGTCGCGGCGCTGTTCGCGGAGCCGAACCCGGCGCCGGTGAAGGCCGTGCTGGCCGCGCAAGGCTGGTGCGAGGACGGGTTGCGGCTGCCGTTCGTGCCGGCGAGTGAAGGGTTGAAGGAGCGGCTGGCGGCCATTTGTGCGGAACTGGACGAAATCGAGCCGGACGTCGCGGCAGCATGAACCGCGACGCCACATGACGTGCAGGCGACCGATGGATTTCGCCCCGACAGATTGCTTCAAACTGTCAGAACGAGAGACAGGTCGTACCGCGCGAGACAGGCATCGGCCGTCACGAGCTGAAGCGGCTCGTGACGGGCCTGCGCGACCAGCAAGCGATCGAATGGATCACGATGGTGGTGCGGCAGATCCCGGACCGCGGCACCATGCACGGCCCGAACGGGTAGCTCGCGAATCCCGCTCGCGCCGATCGCACGAATCAGCTTGTCGACGTCGATGTCGAGCTTCCCCAGGCCGGCCTTGATGGCGGCCTCCCAGATACTCGCGCTGCTGACGAAACGTACGTCGGCGGCCGAGATCAGTCGGCGCGCCCTTGCGCTCAGCCTGGGGTCATTGGTCACGATCCACAAAAAGATGTGCGTATCGAGCAACAGCCGCATCAGCGCCCTTCGAAGGCATCCAGCAGGTAATCAGGCAGCGGGGCATCGAAATCGTCCGCGATCCACGCCTGCCCTTGCAGGACACCGAACCGAACAGGCGGATCGCCGGGCACGAGTCGATCAGTTGACGTTCCGTCACCGCGGATCGTGGCATCTGCCCTTTGGGCCGGATCGACCGCATTGGTACCGGGCGTATTCGCGTTTTGCATGATGACCTCCGTTTCAAGTGATCATCACTGTAGTCAGGTTCACCTGATCGATCCATTCGACCGATCGGCAGAGGGACAGCCGAATCGCAACCCGCAGCGGCAATCGAGCATTTCGTCACGCCGCCAGCGCCACCCCCGTCCCCTCCGTCGCATCCCGCACCGCCTGCTTCACGATCCGCGCGAGCCGATCGACGGTCGGCGTCGCCGACGACGTGCGCCGCAGCAAGATCAGCGGCAAACTCGGCAGGGCCGGCAGCCCGCACGAAGCCGCATCGAGCACGCGCACCGACGCGGGCAGCCCGTACTGCGAGCGCACCGTCAGCCCGAGGCCGGCCGCCGCCGCGGCCCATAGCCCGGCGAGACTCGGTGTCGTGAACGCAACGCGCCACGGCACGCCCGCGCGATCGAGCGCGCCGGTCGCCGCGCCGAAGAACCGGCACGGCCGGTCGAACACGACGAGCGGCAGCGGCTCGCCGGGCTCCCGCACCGCACGGTCGCCCGTTTCGACCGCGCCGCCGTCCTCCTGCGCACCACCGCCCGGCATGCCGAAGCCTCCCGCGACCGAACCCGCCGCCCCGACCCACTGCATCGGCACCTGCGCGATCGCTTCGCTATCGATCCCCGCGCGCGCCACCAGCGCCGCCGACGCCGGGTCTCCCCACACCAGCGCGAGATCGAGCTGGTTCGCGTCGAGCCGGTCGAGCAAGTCGGCATTGCGCGCCACGCGCGCCTCGATCCGCACCTTCGGATGCGCACGCGCGAACCGCCCGAGCACGTCGGGCAGAATCGCCTCGCCGAAATCCTCCTGCAGCCCGACCCGCACCCAGCCGTCGAGATTCATGCCGCGCACGGCCGCGGCCGCCTCGTCGTTCAGCTCGATCATCCGCCGCGCGTAGCGCAGCATCGCGTCGCCGGCATCGGTCAGCGCCAGCCCGCGCCCGGCCTTCACGAACAGCGGCGTGCCGGCCTGCTCCTCGAGCTTGCGGATCTGCGCACTCACCGCCGACGACGAGCGCGCGACGCGGTCGGCCGCCTTCGCAAAACTGCCGAGATCCACCCCGGCGACGAGGCTGCGCAGCGCCGCCACGTCGAAGTTGGGCCGGGCCAGCGTGGCATCGGCCAGCGCGAGCGACTCGCCGTCGTCGTGTGGAATGTCATGTCCGGACATCTCAACCATCCTGTTTTATCGAACGATTCATCAAGAACTTTCCGATTTTCAGGATGAATGTAGGTCGCCAGACTGTGGATGTCAATTTCCACCCGGGCCTGCCGTCATGGATACCTCGTGCATCGCTTCCCCCTCCTCGCCCGCCCGCGACGTGCGCGGCGCGGCTCATCGCTGGCGCGTGCTGGCGGCCGGCGTCGCCGCGAACATGAGCTTTTCGGCCGCGGCGGCCGGCATTCCGACCACGGCCGTGTGGATGCGCACGGCCTATCACCTCGACAACGGCGCGCTCGGCCTCGTGCTCGGCGCGCTCGGCTTCGGCGTCGCGCTGTCCGAGCTGCCGTGGGGAATGGCCGCCGACCGCTTCGGCGACCGCCGCGTGCTGCTCGCCGGGCTCGTCGCGACGGCCGCGATGTTCGCGCTGATGGTGTGCACGATCGTCCCGACCGCGCACGGCGTGCCGCCGCTGATGCGCGTCGTCGCGGCGATGTGCTGCGTCGGCCTGCTCGGCGGCAGCGTGAACGGGTCGAGCGGGCGCGCGGTGATGCGCTGGTTCGGCGAGCGTGAACGCGGGCTCGCGATGAGCATCCGCCAGACGGCCGTGCCGCTCGGCGGCGGCATCGGCGCGGCGCTGCTGCCGTCGCTCGCGTCGCATATCGGCTTTGCCGCGGTATTCGGCGCGCTGATGCTGCTGTGCGCGGGATCGGCCGCGCTCACCTGGCGCTGGCTGCACGAGCCGCCGGCCGAACCGGCCGTCGCGCACCCGGCCACGCATCGCCCCGTCGAGCGGCAGCCATCCGCGCGGCAGGGGCGCAACCCGCTCGCGAGCGGCCCCGTGTGGCGCATCGTGCTCGGCATCGGCCTGCTGTGCGCGCCGCAGTTCGCGGTGCTCACGTTCGCGACGGTGTTCCTGCACGACTTCGGCCGGCTCGGCCTCGCCGGCATCAGTGCGGCGATGGTCGCGCTGCAGCTGGGCGCGATGGTGATGCGCGTGTGGAGCGGCCGTCATACCGACCGGCACGGCAACCGGCGCGCGTATCTGCGCGGATCGGTATTCGTCGCGGCCGGCTCGTTCGCGCTGCTCGCAGCCGCAACGGCTGGCCATGCGCACGTGCCGCTCGCCGCGATCGTCGCGATTCTCGTCTTCGCCGGCATCTGCGTGTCCGCGTGGCACGGCGTCGCGTACACGGAGCTCGCGACGCTCGCAGGCGCGAATCAGGCGGGCACCGCACTCGGGATGGCCAATACGATCGTCTACCTCGGGCTGTTCGCGACGCCCCTCGCGATTCCACCGCTGCTCGCGGTCAGTTCGTGGAGCGTGGTGTGGCTCGCGGCCGCGCTGGTCGCCGGCGCGACCTATCCGCTGTTCGCCGTGAAATAGCAGCCGCCCGTCTCACGCGGGCGTCGCCGCGCACGCCACGACGCCCGCGCAATCCATCAGGCCGCCTCGCGCGCCAGCGCACGCCGCGACGCCGGCCGCTCGGCCTCGCGCTGCGCGTGGGCAGTCCAAGCCGCATGCCGCGTCATGTCGAGCCCGATCGCGACGCCCCAGCGATACAGCACGAACAGGAACGGATCGACGATCGAATGCGCGCCCGGCTCCGCCCACGTGCGGCCGTCGGCGAGCGCGGCTTCGATCGTTTCGTTCGCGGCTTCGATCGTGCGTCGGCCATGCGCACGGACCTCGCCATGCAGGGCCGGATCGCCGATGAAGCGGCCCGGCCGCCACAGCGCGCCATAGCCGACGCCATGCACCCAGCCGACCAGCCACGCGAGCCATTCGTCGCACCGTGCCTCGCGCAGCGGGTCCCCAAACGGCAGCAATTGCGCCTCGGGATAACGGCGCGCGAGATACGTGAGGATCGCCGGCGTTTCGGTCAGCACGTGCGGCTCGCCCGGAATCGCGAGCACCGGCACGCGCGCCTTCGCGTTGATCGCGAGATAGCGCGCCTCGAGGTTTTGCTGCTTCTGCACGGAGACGATCTCGACGTCGAACGGCGCGCCGGTTTCCTCCAGGGCGATGTGGACGGCAAGCGAGCAGGCGCCCGGCGAAAGATAGAGACGATAGGCGTTCATGGTGGTGGGGCCCGACGGGGAGGTGGAAGACGGAACCGAGTGTAGGAACGCGTGCCCGCCCGCCGCAAACGATGAATTGTCGTGCTCGGACATTAGTGTTACTAATACCCGCATGCGACGCATCCACCTTCCTCCGCTGCAGACGCTGCGCGCGTTCGAGACCGCCGTGCGGCTGCAGAGCTTCACGCGTGCGGCCGATGAACTGGCGCTCACGCAAGGCGCTGTCAGCCAGCACATCCGCGCGCTCGAGGCGCAGCTCGGCTATCCGCTCTTCACGCGCGAACGTAACGGCGCGACGCCGACGCACGCCGCGCACGCGCTCGCACTGCAGGTGCGCCAGGGCCTCAGCGTGCTCGAGCGCGCGTTCGAGCCGGCGCTCACCGTGCGCAGTCGCCCGCGCACCTGCGACGTCACGCTGAACGTCAGCGTGCTGCCGAGCGTCGCCGAGCGCTGGCTCGCGCCGCGCCTGCCGCGCTTCGCGGCGGCGCATCCGCGCATCGCGATCGTGCTGCACCCGGACGTGGCGCTCGCACCGCTGCGCAAGCGCGACCGCATCGACGTCGCGCTGCGCTACGGGCCCGGCACGTGGCCGGGCGTCGTCGCCGAGAAGCTGATGAACGAGACGATCTTTCCGGTCGCGAGCCCCGCGTACCGCAATCGCGACGGCGTCGCGCCGCGCGTGCCGGCCGATCTCGTGCGCGCGACGCTGCTGCGTCATCCCGCCCAACCGTGGGAACCGTGGCTCCAGGCCGCGCGGCTCGACCTCACCGAATCCGCACGCGCGCCGCGTTTCACCGATCCGAACGCGCTGATCGACGCGACGCTGAAGGGGCGCGGCGTCGCCCTCGCGCGCCGCTCGCTGATCGAGCCCGAGCTCGCGAATGGCACGCTCGTGCGCGTGTCGACGGTGCGCATCACCGACGTGTATGCGCACTACGTCGTGTGGCGCCCCGGCCATCCGCACGAAGCGGCGATCCGCACGTGGCTCGACTGGCTGCGCAGCGAGGTGCGGCGCAGGACGCCGCGGCGCTGACGCCGGCGCTCACGCCCGCATCGGCATCGCCACCTTGTCGAGCGTGATCGGCAGATCCCGCACCCGCACGCCGGTCGCGTGATAGACCGCATTGGCGATCGCGGCCGGCACACCGGTGATGCCGATCTCGCCGATGCCGCGAATGCCGAGCGGATTGAAATGCGTGTCGCGCTCGTCGACGAAACTTACATCCAGCTCGCCGATGTCCGCGTTCACGGGCACGTGATATTCAGCGAGATTCGCATTCGTGAAGCGGCCGTGCCGCACGTCGAGATGCGAGCCTTCCTCGAGCGCGGTGCCGAACCCCCACACCATCCCGCCGATCAACTGGCTGCGTGCCGTTTTCGCGTTGAGCAGGCTGCCGACGCTGTAGACGCCGACGATGCGCGGTACGCGAATCGTGCCGAGTTCGGCATCGACGTGCACTTCGGCAAACACCGCGCCGAACGAATGAGACGCATAGCGCGACTTCTCGTCGCCCGGCTTCGTCGTCGCCTGCGCGTCGATCGGCTGACCGCCCGCGCGCGCGATCACCGCCGCGGCCGGATCGCGCCGCGAAGGGTCGCCGCGATGCACGACCCAGCCGTTATCGACCGTCACGTCGTCGGCCGCGGCACCGTGCAGCGGCGATCCGGGGGCGGCGACCGCCAGCGCGACCAGCTTCGCGCGCGCCTGCAGCGCGGCCTCGCGCACGGCCGGCGCCACGCTCGCCGCCGACTGCGAGCCGCCCGATACGGGCGCACGCGGCAGGCTGGAATCGCCGAGCGCGAAGCGCACGTTCTGCGGCGAGAAACCGAGCGCATCGGCCGCGACCTGCGTCATCACCGTGTAGGTGCCGGTGCCGATGTCCTGCGTGCCCGACGCGACTTCGGCCGTGCCGTCCGGCAAGATGCGCGCCCGCGCCGACGCTTCGCTGCGGTTCGCCGGATACGTGGCGGCCGCCATCCCGAGGCCGATCAGGGTGTCGCCGTCGCGCATCGTGCGCGGCGCGCCGGTGCGGCGCGACCAGCCGAAGCGCCGCGCGCCGACCTCGTAGCATTCGCGCAGCTTGTTGCTCGACCATGGCTTGCCGTCCTGCGGATCGACCGCCGCGTAATTCGCGAGCCGCAGCGCGACCGGGTCCATGCCGAGCCGCCACGCGAGTTCGTCCATCGCCGATTCCAGTGCGAACGAGCCCGACGCCTCGCCGGGCGCGCGCATGAACGTCGGCGTGCCGACGTTCAGCGACACGATCCGGTGCGTAGTCGCGTGGTTGGGCACCGCGTACATGATCCGCGACGGCATCCCGCACATCTCCATCCAGTCCTCGAACATCGACGTGGTGGCGATCGTGTCGTGGCGCATCGCCGTCAACGTGCCGTCCTGGCGGGCGGCCAGCACGACGCGCTGTTCGGTGAACGGCCGCCCGCCGACCGGGCCGAACATCTGCGGCCGCGTCAGCGCGAGACGAACCGGGCGCCCGACCTGCTTCGCGGCCATCGCGCACAACGACACGTGCGACCACGACGAACCCTTGCAGCCGAAGCCGCCGCCGAGGAACGGTGAAATCACGCGCACGTGGTCCGGCGCGATGCCGAAGACCGCGGCCACCGCCGTGCTCGCGCCCGACACGCCCTGTGTCGCATCGTGCAGCGTGAGCGTCGGGCCGTCCCAGCGCGCCAGCGTCGCATGCGGCTCGATCGGGTTGTGATGCTGCATCGGCGTCGTATAGGTCGCGTCGATGCGCACCGCGCCTTCGCGCAGACCCGCATCGACGTCGCCGCGCTGCGTATCCATCGGGCGGCCCTGCTGCTTCGGCGGCACGCGCGCGTCGCGCAACGCCTGCGCGAAATCCGCCACGGCATCGCTCGCGCGATAGCGCACGTGTACGGCATGCGCGGCGTCGGTCGCCTGCTCGAGCGTTTCGGCGACGACGACCGCGACGGGTTCGTTGCTGTAGCGCACCGTGTCGTCCTGCAGCAACGTGAGCCGGCGCCCGGCGGGCGGCGACAGCGGCGGCCGGCCGCCGTCGGGCAGCCGCATCGCGTTCTCGTGCGTGATCACGATCAGCACGCCCGGCATCGCGCGGGCGCGCGCCGCATCGATCGACTCGATCCGCCCGGATGCGATCGTGCTCGTCACGAGCACCGCGTGCGCGAGCCGCGCATCGGAGAATTCGGCCGCGTAGTGTGCGCCGCCCGTCACCTTGAGCACGCCGTCGACACGGTCCAGCGGTTGTCCCGTCATCGTGTTCATGCTGCACCTCCCGGCATGGCGGCTGCCGTTTCGACCGCACGGACGATCGCCCGCTGCGCGAGCGCGACCTTGAAGCCGTTACCGTCGAGCGGACGCGCGTCGCGCAACGCCAGCGCGGCCGCCTCGCGCAACGTCGCGTCGGTCGGTGTGCGGCCCGCGAGATGCGCTTCCGCCTCCATCGCCCGCCACGGCTTGTGCGCGACGCCGCCGAGCGCGATCCGTGCGTCGGCGACACGCGGGCCGTTCATCCGCAGCGCAGCCGCGACCGACACCAGCGCGAACGCGTAGCTCGCGCGATCGCGCACTTTCAGATAGTGCGCATGGTCGGCGAAGCGCGGCGGCGGCAAGTCCACCGCGGTGATCAGCTCGCCCGGCTCGAGCGTCGTGTCGAGGTCGGGACGATCTCCCGGCAAGCGGTGAAACGATGCGATCGGAATCTGCCGCGCGCCGCGCGGGCCGCTCACCTGCACGACGGCGTCGAGCGCGGCGAGCGCGACGCTCATGTCCGACGGGTTCA
Source organism: Burkholderia sp. AU27893 (assembly GCF_002223205.1). Classification (NCBI taxonomy): domain Bacteria; kingdom Pseudomonadati; phylum Pseudomonadota; class Betaproteobacteria; order Burkholderiales; family Burkholderiaceae; genus Burkholderia; species Burkholderia sp. AU27893. Next base: position 816,844 of record NZ_NKFD01000002.1, read on the forward strand.
CCGCCACGCACTGGGGGCTGGCGCCGAGGATCGCGTGCATCCGGTTGTGGCCGCCGATCGCCGCACAGCCGCTGCCCGGCTCGCGCTTGTTGCACTGCGCGAACGCGGGATCGTAGAAATACGGGCAGCGCGTGCGCTGCATCAGGTTGCCGCCGACGGTCGCCATGTTGCGCAATTGCGCGGACGCGCCGGCGAGCAGCGCCTGCGACAGCAGCGGATAGTCGGCGCGCAGGCGCGGATGATCGGCCGCATCGCTGTTGCGCACGAGCGCGCCGATGCGCACGCCGCCGCCGGGCAGCGCATCGACCGTATCCAGGCCCGCGATCCGCGTGATGTCGATGAGCGTGACGGGCCGCGCGACGCCGCCCTTCATCAGGTCCAGCAGGTTCGTGCCGCCGCCGATGAAGGCGGCGCCGGACCGCTGCGCCGCGCGCACGGCGCCGGCGACGTCGGTCGCGCGTTCGTAGGAGATCGCTTCCATTGCGGTGCCCTCCGTCGGCTAGCCGCGCGCCGCGTGCGCGGCGCGCACGGCGGCGACGATGTTCGGGTACGCGCCGCAGCGGCACAGGTTGCCGCTCATGCGCTCGCGGATCTCGTCGTCCGACAGCTGCGCGGGACGGCGCCGCACGTCGTCGGTGGCGGCGCTCCCGGCCCCCGCCGCGAACTCGTCGAGCAGCGCGGTCGCCGAGCAAAGCTGGCCGGACGTGCAGTAGCCGCACTGGAACGCATCGCATTCGACGAATGCGCGCTGCACCGGGCTCAGCACGCCGGCGCGCGCGAGCCCTTCGACGGTCGTGATCCGCGCGCCTTCGTGCATCACCGCGAGCGTCAGGCATGCGTTGATGCGCCGCCCGTCGACGAGCACCGTGCATGCGCCGCACTGCCCGCGATCGCAGCCCTTCTTCGTGCCCGTGAGCCCGGCGTATTCGCGCAGTGCGTCGAGCAGCGTGACGCGCGGTTCGAGCTGCAGCGTGTACGCGCGCCCGTTGATGTCGAAACGCACGGGCTGCGCCGGCACCGTATCGCGGCGGGGCGCGGCCGGCGTGGATGCCGCGTGCGACGGCTGCGGATGAACGTGCGATGCGGCGCTGACGGTCGCGGCAGCCGCCGCGGATTGCAGGAAGTGGCGCCGCGCGGCACTGGACGGCGTATCGTGCGGCAACCGCGGCGCCGCTGAATGGCCGGGCCCGCGCGGCGACGGGGCGGCATCGCGCGCCGGTTCGGCAGACGGAGATTCGGATCGATCGCTGGACATGACTTCTGCTCGCTCCATGGTTGACGGACGCGGATGTGCCGCCCGCGCCCGGATGGCGGCGCGGTCGGCACGCGCGTCTGCATTGAGCAATTCCGGTGCCGCGAAACGGCGGGGCAACGCCGCTGTGCCGCGCCGGTCATCCGTGCGCGACGCGCGCCGGGTGGCAGACGGAACACGTTGCCGCTGACCCTGCCTTCATGACAGCACGCTGGCGCGCGGCTGGCCGTTCGCTGGCGAAGCGGCAATAACGCCCGGTTTTCCGGTGCATCCGGCCACACATCGGTCGCAAGTTGCCGGGTGCATGTACCACGGCGCGCATGGCGCTCGCGTCGCCGGGGCCGGGTCGCGTCATTGCGCGCCGTGTAAATGCGCGCAGCATCCGTCTCTGCCGGGAAATTCCGCCACGCATGGTGGCGGATCGCCGCGAAGGCGTTCCGTCAGCCTGACGAAAACAGGTCGCGATTGCACTCGCATCGCAAACGATTCACCGAAACGTCGCATCGCGGCGGCATACTCGAAAACGTTTCCCGATCAGCCTGCCAGGAGAGAAGTCATGCGTCGCGTTTTCGTCGCCGTCGTTCTGTGTGCCGCCGTTTTCGTCGCCGCCTGCAGCGACGACGCGCCGCACGACGCCAACGCGACCGACGCCGCGCAGCAGGCCGGCGGCGCATCGAGCGGCGCCGCCAGCGCGTTCAACAGCGACGCGCGCGCGAATACCGCCGCGTCCGATGCCGCGCCGCTCGCGCCGCCCGTCGTGCATTACCCGCCCGATGACGACGACGATGCGAAGCCCGCCGCGAATGCAGCCGCGTCCAGCGCGGCAGTGTCGTCACCGGGCTGATCCCGTCACCACGTGATGTGAGTCGGACCCGCTCGGGGCGAGCGGTGGGATTTCGTTGGGAGGCGTCGCTGACATGACGTCACGGTCGGCGGTGGCGCAAACGGCATGACGTCGCGCCACCTCGCGGGCCACGCCGAGCCCGGTCGGCCGAGCGATTCGGATCCGGCCGGCGTCAGGCCCGTGCGCGCGCCGCGAGCGCAACGGCGCGCGATGCCGCGACAGCCGCCGCGCGGCACGCGCCGCGCCGCCCGGCGCGTCAGACGGCGTGCGCAAGCGCGCGGTCGACGAGCGCGGTTTCGAAGCCGTCGTCCGCGTCGCGAAAGCGCAGCGGTGCCGCGCAGTGGACGAGCGTGTCGATGAAGTACTTCGCGCGCGGCCACGGCCCGAAGCCGGCCGCGGTATTGATGTGCCCCGCGTCGCCGAGGTTCACGAACGCGCTGCCCAGATGCTGCGCGAGCGTGCGCGCGTCGGCGAGCGGCATCCACGGATCGGTTTCGCTGCCGATCACGATCGACGGCACGGCGAGCCGGCGCGCGTCGAACGGCCCGGCAAACGTGAATTTCTTCGGACTGGCGGGCGCGACGAGCAGCACGCCCGCGACATCGCCCGTATGCGGCCACTGAGCAAGCGCATGCGCGGCCGCGAGGCAGCCGAAGCTGTGTGCGGCCAGCACGAACGGGCCGCGTTCGCGGTCGAGCAACGCGCGCACCGATTGCGCCCAGCGCGCGAGATCGGGCGCATCCCAGTCGTCCTGTTCGACGCGCAGCGAGCGCGGGAACTGCCGTTCGAGCCAGGTCTGCCAGTGAGCGCCTTCGCTGCCGTGCAGGCCCGGAACGGTGACGAGCCGCGGCGGCCACGCCGATTTGCTGCATGCGCGCATGATTGCCCTCGCTTGCTTGAAGACGGGATTCGATTGTGGCGCGGCGTCCGCGGCGGCCGAACCAATATTTTGTGCTTTGCTTTTAAGTGGGCCGGCCATCCGGGGGCGGGCCATCGGGGGCGTCCGCCCGCCCCGTGCACCGGCGCGCGATGCGCCGCGAGACCGTAGAATGTGGGCTTCCCGTCAGCTTCACACGGAACCGGGGCCGGGCGCCGACGCGCCGGGTGCCCGGTCGTCAGGAGACGCCCGATGTCCGCTACGCCCGCCGGCGCGCCGCGCCCGGCCCCGCTCGCCGTTCCCGTGACGCGCCTCGCCGGCGCGCGCGCCGTCATCCAATGAAGATCCTGTTCCATTCCCCGCACCAGGAAGCCGCCGCGTGGCGCGACGCGATCGCGCATGCGCTGCCGGAAGCCGAACTGCGCGCGTGGCAGCCGGGCGACACGGCCGCCGCCGACTACGCGCTCGTCTGGCGCGCGCCGCGCGAATTCTTCGCCCCGCGCGACGGCCTGCGCGCGATTTTCAACCTCGGCGCCGGCGTCGACGCGCTGCTCGCGCTCGAGCACGCGCATCCGGGCACGCTGCCGCGGCACGTGCCGCTCGTGCGGCTCGAAGATTCGGGCATGGCGCAGCAGATGGTCGAATACGTGACGCACGCGGTGCTGCGCTACCTGCGCCGCTTCGACGAATACGAAGTGCTGCAGCGCGAGCGCCGCTGGCAACCGCTCGAACCGCATACGCGCGCCAGCTTCACCGTCGCCGTGCTCGGCCTCGGCGTGCTAGGCGCGCAAGTCGCGCGCGCGCTCGCCGCCCTCGGCCTGCCCGTGCGCGGCTACAGCCGCAGCGCGAAGCAGCTCGACGGCGTGACGACTTTCGCCGGCGACGGCGCATTCGATGCGTGCATCGACGGCGCGAAGGTGCTCGTCAACCTGTTGCCGAGCACGCCCGACACCGACGGCATCCTCGCGGCGCGCACGTTCGCACGGCTCGCGCCCGGCGCGTATGTCGTCAACGTCGCACGCGGCGCGCATCTCGTCGAAGCCGACCTGCTCGACGCGCTCGCGAGCGGCCAGATCGCCGCCGCGACGCTCGACGTGTTCCATCGCGAGCCGCTGCCGGAGGACCACCCGTTCTGGCACGCGCCGCGCATCACGATCACGCCGCACAGCTCGGCCGAGACGCTGCGCGACGAGGCCGTCGCCCAGATCGCCGGCAAGATCCGCGCGCTCGAGCGCGGCGAGCGTGTCGGCGGCATCGTCGACTACGCACGCGGCTACTGAACCTACAAGCACACCAGGAGACAACCATGACGTTCCCCACCGCCGTCAAGATCGTCGAAGTCGGCCCGCGCGACGGGCTGCAGAACGAGAAGACCTTCGTGCCGACCGACGTGAAGATCGCGCTCGTCGACCGCCTGTCGCACGCCGGCTTCCGCAACGTCGAGGCCGCGTCGTTCGTGTCGCCGAAATGGGTGCCGCAGATGGCCGACGGCGCCGACGTGATGGCCGGCATCGAGCGCCGCGCGGGCACCGTGTACTCGGTGCTCACGCCGAACCTGAAGGGCTTCGAGAACGCGGTCGCGGCGCGCGCGGACGAAGTCGTGATCTTCGGCGCGGCGAGCGAGGCGTTCTCGCAGCGGAACATCAACTGCAGCATCGCCGAGAGCATCGCGCGCTTCGAGCCCGTCGCGAAGGCGGCGAAGGATGCGGGCCTGCGGCTGCGCGGCAGCGTGTCGTGCACGCTCGGCTGCCCGTACCAGGGCGACGTGCCGGTCGCATCGGTCGTCGACGTCGTCGAACGCTTCGCGGCGCTCGGCTGCGACGAGATCGACATCGCCGACACGATCGGCGTCGGCACGCCGAAGCGCACGCGCGAAGTGCTCGCGGCCGTCACGCGCGTGTTCCCGCGCGAACGCCTGTCGGGCCACTTCCACGACACCTACGGCCAGGCGCTCGCGAACATCTACGCGGCGCTGTTCGAAGGGATCGAGATCTTCCATGCGTCGGTCGCGGGCCTGGGCGGCTGCCCGTACGCGAAGGGCGCGACCGGCAACGTCGCGACCGAGGACGTGCTGTACCTGATGCAGGGCCTCGGCATCGACACCGGCATCGACCTCGCGCAGGTCGTCGCCGCCGGCGACTTCATCTCGAACGCGATCGGCCGCGCGAACGTGTCACGCGCCGGTCGCGCCCTGCTCGCCAAGGCGCAGAGCGCGGCCGACGCCGCGAACTGCGTATGACCCCGGTATTCGATGGATTCCTCAACATGACGACACCTGCTTCATTCGATTCCCTCCCCGACTCCGCGCGACGCGTCGCGCTGCTGCTGCGCGAGCGCGGCCATGCGAAAGGCATCGTGATGCTCGCCGAAACCGGCAAGACCTCGGCCGAAGCCGCGGCCGGGCTCGGCTGCTCGGTCGCGCAGATCGCGAAGTCGATCCTGTTTCGCCGCCAGTCGGACGGCGCGCCGGTGCTCGTGGTCGCGAGCGGCGTGAATCGCGTCGACGAGAAGAAGGTCGCCGCGCAAGTCGGCGCGGTCGGCCGCGCGGACGCGAAGTTCGTGCGCGACAACACCGGCTATGCGATCGGCGGCGTCTGCCCGATCGGCCATCTCGTCGAACCCGTCACGCTGATCGACGCCGACCTGCTCGCGCTCGACAGCCTGTGGGCGGCCGCCGGCCATCCGCACGCGGTGTTCAACCTGTCGCCGAACGAACTCGTGTCGCTGACGGGCGCGCCGGTCGCGGACGTCGCGTTGCGGGAGCCCGCATGAGCGACGTGCCGGTGACGGTGCCGGTCGCCACGGTCGCATCGCCGTGCACCGACGTATGCCGGATCGATCCGCGCACCGACTGGTGCGCGGGCTGCCTGCGCACGCGCGACGAGATCAAGGGATGGCGTGCGTCGGACGACGACGCGCGGCGCGCGTTGCTCGCGCGGCTCGATGCGCGGCGGCGTCTGCTGGCGAGAAGCGGCGCATAAAAAAAAGCCGTTCAGCCTGACAGGCGAACGGCATGAGATCGGAATCCTGTGAACGTGATCAACGTCACAGCCCGCATCATACGAGCGACGCGGCCGCATCGCATCGGGTGTTTCCCTACAACTTCTTACAGCGTCCCGGACCCGTGCGCGCGCACGGCTTTTGCTCGTCACGCACGCGCCCTCTCCGCGCAATACGCGCCCCTGAAATACGCATTCGACGCGCTGCTGCGCGGCTCCGCGGCGGCGCGCCGAATCGCACGACCGTTTCAGTGACCGACGGCCGCACGACGGGCCGGCACGATGCGCCAGCCGAGATTCACGCCGGCCGCCGCGAGCAGGATCAGCAGCGCGCCGACCACCTGCGTCCACGCGAGCGTCTGCCCGAACGCGACGTGATCGACGACGATCGCGACGACCGGATAGACGAACGACAGCGCGCCGGTCATCGCGGTCGGCAGCTTCTGGATCGCGCCGTACAGCAGCACATACATCAGGCCGGTGTTCACGACGCCGAGCACGACGAGGTCGAGCCACTGCCCGGCGGTCGCCGGCAACGTGCCGAAGTGCGCGAACGGCGCGAGCAGCAGGACGCCGAGGCCGGCCTGCAGCAACGCGAGCAGGTGCGGCGGCGTGCCCTTCAGGTGCTTCGTGACGATCGACGAGATCGCATACAGGAACGCCGCGCCGAGCGACAGCGCGACGCCTTCCAGATATTCGCCCGGCACCGCGAGCACGGCCGGCTCGACGCGCACCACGGCGACGAGCCCGACGAAGGCGAGCGCGAGCCACGCGAGCGTCGACGCGGTGATCCGCTCGCGGAACACGATCGCGCCGAGCGCGACGAGCATGAACGGCTGCGTGTTGTAGACGGCGGTCGCCATCGAGATCGACGCGCGCGAATAGGCGGCGAACAGCAGCAGCCAGTTCGCGACGATCGCGACGCTGCCGAGGGTCGCCAGCGCGAGCATCCGCGGCGAGAACAGCGCGCGGCGCAGGAACCCGAACGCCGCGCAGACGATCGCGAGCGTCGCGGCGCCGAACAGGCAGCGGAAAAACACGACGTTCGTCAGCGGCTGCCGCGACGACATCACGAGCCAGCCGATCGTACCGGACATCATCATCGCGACGACCATCTCGGCGGCGCCGCGGCGAATTTCATTCGAAGCCATCGTGAACTCCGTTCAGAAGAGTGGATGACTTCGATTCTAGAAACTTGCTTTCGCGGCAGCCACGGCTAAACTGAAGTGAATCGACCGATTCACCTTCGAAAGCAAAGCGATCATGCCGAAACGCCTTTCCCCGCCCGCCGTCGCGTCGCTCGACGCGACCGACCGCGCGATCCTCGCGGCGCTGGCCGACGACGCGCGCATCGCCACCAGCGAACTCGCCCGGCAGATCGGGTTGTCGGCACCCGCGACCGCCGACCGCGTGCGACGGCTCGAGGCGCAAGGCGTGATCGCCGCGTTCACCGTCGAGCTCGATCCGCGCGCGCTCGGCTACACGCTGCAGGCGATCGTCCGCGTGAAACCGCTGCCCGGCCAGCTGCATCTCGTCGAAGAGATGCTGCGGCGGATTCCCGAATTCGTGGAGTGCGACAAGGTGACCGGCGACGACTGCTTCATCTGCCGGCTCTACCTGCGCACGATCGCGCACCTCGACGACATCCTGTCGAAAGTGACGGAGCGCGCCGAGACGAGCACCGCGATCGTGAAGTCGACACCGGTGCCGCGCCGGCTGCCGCCGCTCGTCGAGGACGACGGCGCGCACCGCTGAACGAGCCGGTACGCGGCCGCCCCGCCGACGTGCCCACGCGTACCGTCATGCAGCCGCGTCGCGCGCGTCGAAGAACGCCAGCAGTTCGTCGATCAGCGCGACGGGCGCCTCTTCCGGAATGTAGTGCCCGCACTCGAGCGCGCGGCCGCTGACGTCGCGCGCGACACGGCGCCATTCGTCGAGCGGATCGAAGCAGCGGCCGACGATTCCGTTCTCGCCCCACAGCACGCGCAGCGGGCACGCGACCTTGTTGCCGCGCTCGAGATCCGCACGGTCGTGCTCGAGATCGATCGTCGCGGACGCGCGGTAGTCCTCGCACATTGCATGCACGGCGCCCGGCTGCGCGAGCGCGGCGCGGTACGCGGCGAGCGCCTCGGGCGCGAACGGCGCGAGCCCGGCGGACCGGTTGCCCATCACGCGCTCGATGTACGCATCGGTATGCGCGCCGACCAGCGTCTCGGGCAGCGGCGCCGGCTGGATCAGGAAGAACCAGTGGAAATACGCGGTCGCGAACGCGCGATCGGTTTTCTCGTACATCGCGAGCGTCGGTGCGATGTCGAGCAACATCATCCGTTCGACCGCGTCCGGATGATCGAGCGCGAGCCGGTGCGCGACCCGCGCGCCGCGATCGTGCGCGCACACATGGAAGTGCTCGAAGCCGAAATGCCGCATCACGGCGACCTGGTCGGCCGCCATCGCCCGTTTCGAATACGGCACGTGCTGCGCGTCGCTCGGCGGCTTGCCCGACGCGCCGTAGCCGCGCAGGTCGGTGGCGATCACCGTGAAATGATTCGCGAGCGTCGCGGCCACGCGATGCCAGATCATGTGGGTTTGCGGATGTCCGTGCAGCAACAGGAGCGGCGGACCCGCGCCGCCTTTGACACCGAAGATGTCGGTGTCCTGCACCGTCACGCGAAACGGTGCAAACGCCTCAAACGACATGGTTTATTTCTCGTTGGTTTGTTATGGCGGCTATTTTATGAGCGCTTGTGCCTCTGCACAGCGGGGCAACAGCCAGAATCCGTAGAAAGAGAACACTCACTCGATTGCCGGCACACCGCGCATTTTGTTAAGCTCGCGTAGAATCGCACGATCGTTCGTATTAATAAGGACGACATCGTTTCGCAGCTACACTCGAATCACCGTTCGACCGCAAAGCATGGCGCCGGCGCAACCGCGCGGGCGCCCCTGGAGACTGGAGACATCACATGGCATTGCCCACCGTCCTGCAGAACCTGACGCTGCCCGTCATCGCGTCGCCGATGTTCATCGTCAGCTACCCCGAACTCGTGCTCGCGCAATGCAAGGCGGGCATCGTCGGTTCGTTCCCCGCGCTCAACGCCCGTCCGGCCGAACTGCTCGACGAATGGCTCACGCAGATCCAGTCCGAGCTCGCCGACCACCAGGCAAAAAATCCCGGCGCGGTGATCGGCCCGATCGCGGTCAACCAGATCGTCCATCAGTCGAATGCGCGGCTCGAGCACGACGTGCGCGTGTGCGTGGAGCACAAGGTGCCGATCTTCATCACGAGCCTGCGCGCCCCGGCGCGCGAGATCGTCGACGCGGTGCACAGCTACGGCGGCATCGTGCTGCACGACGTGATCAACCTGCGCCACGCGCAGAAGGCGCTCGAAGCCGGTGTCGACGGGCTGATCCTCGTCGCGGCCGGCGCAGGCGGCCATGCGGGCACGACGTCGCCGTTCGCGCTCGTCGGCGAAGTCCGCAAGATCTTCGACGGCCCGATCGTGCTGTCGGGCGCGATCGCGAACGGCGGCTCGATCCTCGCGGCGCAAGCGATGGGCGCGGACTTCGCGTACATGGGCACGCGCTTCATCGCGACGCAGGAAGCGCACGCGATCGACGACTACAAGCACGCGATCGTGAACGCGAAATCGTCGGACATCATCTACACGAACCTCTTCACCGGCGTGCACGGCAACTACATTCGCGAGAGCATCGAGAAGGCCGGCCTCGATCCGGACGCACTGCCGGAATCCGACAAGACCAAGATGAATTTCGGCAGCGACAAGACGAAGGCGTGGAAGGATATCTGGGGCGCCGGCCAGGGCGTCGGCCTGATGGACGACCTGCCGAGCGTGGGCGCGCTCGTCGAGCGCCTGAAGCGCGAATACGACGACGCGAAGGCGCGACTCGGCATTCCGCGCTGACGGATGCGGCGGCCATGACGGCCGCCATCGGCGCGCATGCCGTCGGACAAAACAAAAACGCGAACCGCTGCGGTTCGCGCTTTTTTCATCGCCCCGCTGTAACGGGGCACGCGGCGGCTCAGACCGCGCGCTTCATCCGCGTGATCGGCAGCACGCGCAGGCGCGATTCGATCGACGGGCACAGCGACTGCCCTTCGAAACGCGCCGCCAGGAAGTCGACGAACGAACGCACCTTCGCGGAGACGTGACGACGGCTCGCGTAGACCGCGTAGATCGGCGCCTCGTGCGGCGGCACCGCATCGAGCAGCACCGGCACGAGCCGGCCGGACTCGATGTCGTCGCCGACCACCTCGGTGCCGAGCAGCGCGATGCCCGCGCCCGCGAGCACGGCCGCACGCAGCCCTTCGAGATGGTTCACGATCAGGTTGCCGTTGAGGTTCACGCGCGACGCGGCGGCCGCGTCGATCACCAGCGAGTCGAGCATCGTCGAATTCGAGTCGCGCCGCAGGTAGTTGTGGTGCGCGAGATCGCCGATCGTCGCGGGCGTGCCGTGCTTCTCGAGATACTCGGGCGACGCGACCAGCAGGATGTGCGCGGTCGCGATCTGCCGCGCGACCAGCGACGACGATTTCAATCCGTTCGGCGCCGCGCGCACCGCGACGTCGTAGCCTTCCTCGATCAGGTCGACCACGCGATCGGACAGCGTCATGTCGACGGTCACGTCCGGGAACCGGCCCGCGTAATCGGTGACGGCCTGCATCACGTGCCGCAGCCCGAACGCCGATAGCGACGTCACGCGCAGCCGGCCTTGCGGCACCACGCTCGCGGCGCCGACGGCCTGCCCGGCTTCGTCGAGTTCGGATAGCGCCTGCACGAGGCGCTCATAGTATTCGCGTCCCGCCTCGGTAGGGGCGACGCGTCGTGTCGTGCGATGCAGCAGCCGTGCGCCGAGCTGCTGCTCGAGATGCATCACGTGCTTGCTCGCCATCGCAGCCGACATCTGCATGCGCTCGGCCGCGCCGACGAAGCTGCCCACTTCGACGACGTAGCGAAACACATTCATGCTGACGAGGGTATCCATCGAACTAGCTCGTAATGACGGGGAATGGTCCAATTACGAGATAGGGTAACAAAGGCGGAGAAACAGAAAGGTCAAGAAAGGCAAAACGGCGCCGCGGGGTCGCAGCGCCGTTTTGGCGGGAAAACATGCAGTCCGGACGCGCTTTTCGCGCGCGTCCGGCGCACCGGTCACGCGTGCGCGTCAGAACTTCGCGCGGATGCCGGCGCCGAACGTGTTGCCGGTCGACAGGCCGCTGATGTGGTCGTTCATGTACGCGGCGTAGACGTCCGTGCGCTTGGACAGCGGATAGTCGTAGCCGACGGCCCAGGTCTGGCGCGTCTGGTCGAGGCCGCCCGAATCGCGCGAGTACGCATACGACGCCATCGCGTTGCCCACGCCGAGCGGCACCGACACGCCGCCCTGCGCGGTGTTCACGTGCCAGCTGCCCGCGACCTGGTCGTTCTTCGTGTACATGTACTGGCCGAACAGCTTCACGAACTTCAGGTCGTAGGTCGCGCCGACTTGCGCGATGCCCTGGCTCTTCATGCCGGCCACCAGCGCGCTCAGGTCGCGCGGGCCGTTGTTGAAGTTCACGTACTGGTAGACCGCGGTCGCCGCGAACGGGCCGTTCGCGTAGTTGAACTGCGCGCTCCACTTCTTCGAGCCGTTGTCGCCGGCCTGGTTGCCGAGTGCGTACATCGCGCCGAAATTCAGGCCACCGAACGAAGGCGACGTGTACGACAGCGCGTTGTTCCAGCCCGAATCACCGACGGCACCCTGGTCGCTCGGGTAGGTCGGGAACGTGCCGAGGCCGAGGAACACGTGGTACACCATCGGCGAGAAGGTGTACGAGTCGTAGAACGGGTTGAACAGGATCGTCGACAGGAACAGGTGCGTCGTCAGGCGGCCGGCCGTCACCGTGCCGTACGGCGAATCGATGCCGACGTACGCGTTGCGGGCGAAGAACGTGTCGCCCTGGAAGCGGCCGAACTGGCCGTTCTGTGCGCGGAAGAAGCTTTCCAGCGTGAAGATTGCCTTGTAGCCGTTACCGAGATCCTCGGCGCCGTGCAGGCCCCAGTACGACGTCGACATCCCGCCGCCGCTCACGTTCCACGCACGGTTGCCGCCCGGGAACTTGGTTGCGCCGACCCATTCGTCGACCTGACCGTAGAGCGACACGCTCGACTGCGCATGGACGGGAGCGGCAGCCGCCACGCAGGCGGCCGCGGCGATCAGCTTGACGGACGTGCGCGACGCACGGCGAGCAAATGCTTTCATTGGATCTCCAGATTTTGTCGAATGGTCGATAAGTGGCGCGAGCGTTGTTTTTTGGAGCCGAGTGCTTGCGTCGTATGGGGCGCAGCCATCTTTACGGATCATTCGTCCGGCCAAAATTGCGCACACTTATTGCTGGTATAGCGCCAGCATTAACTTCGCGGAATGGATACATGGCCGGGCGCCTGCCGGCGGCCCCGCACGAACGCGGTCGCGCGGCGGGACGGCAGCGGGGCACACGCGAGCCGGGCGCGAAAGATAGCGCAATGCGACGGGAAAATCAGCGGAAATCTGTGCGCGACTGTGGCGAATTCGCATCAGCCGGCGGAGGGACGCGCGCGGGGGCGCTCAGTTTCGGTAGAACGGGGAGAAATACGGCGAGTGCGCAGGCTCTTCCTGCGAGCGGGGCGGCGGCATCGGACGTCCGCCGCGCTCCTCGTTGTAGCGCGCGACGTCGGCGCGGATCGAACCGGCGCGCAGCGGCACGTTGCCGCCGCCCGGCGGGCGCGGCACCTGGCGCACGTCGGCGCTGATCGGACGATACGGGCTTTGCGCGGCGTAGTGGCCATACGACGGCGTCGGCCGCAGCCCCCAGCGGGAGCCGGAGCCGTTCACGCCGCCGGCGCGTGCGCCGGCCAGGGGCGCCACGCGGCGCCAGACGGGGCCGCCACCAGCCGGCTGACCGTACGCGCGCATGTCGCCGCCACCGAAGCCGTGGCCGCCGAACGCATGACCGCCGCCGTGGGGCGGTTGCGCGAGCGCGAGCGGCAACAGCAGCGCGCCGAGCACGCCTGCCACCCATCGTCCGATCTTCCGTTTCACCCGTTCCGTCATCGTTCAGTGCCTGTCCACGCCCGCCGCCGGCTCCTTTCGGCCGACCCAAGGCTTTCAGCAGTAATTTATGAGCGGGCCGAAAGCGTGTCGAGCCAAAAAGTGTTATGTCGCCGGCATCGGTGTAACACCATGTTACTGCTAGGTTTTTTCACTTCCGGGCGCGACCGCGACAGAACATTCTTCTGCCGTTTTGCGCACGGCCGGGCCGGTGCCGCGGGCGCTGTTGCATGAGACTGGCTCATCAATCGATTCCCACAATGCATTTGTGTAGTGAATCGCGGACCGGGACAATGGCGCCATCCGCGCGCGCGACGCGCGCCTTCGTCGTTTCCGAATCGAGTTCCCGATGGCCCGTCCCCGTTTTCTTCCCGACAACTTCACGCTCGCGCTCGTCGGCACCGTCGTGCTCGCGAGCTTCCTGCCGTGCCGCGGCCCGGCCGCCCATGCGTTCAACTGGGCGACCAACATCGCCGTCGGCCTGCTGTTCTTCCTGCACGGCGCGAAGCTGTCGCGCGAAGCCGTGGTCGCGGGTGCGACTCACTGGCGGCTGCACGCGGTCGTGCTGCTCAGCACGTTCGCGCTGTTCCCGCTGCTCGGCCTCGCGCTGAAGCCCGTGCTGCAGCCGCTCGTCACGCCGACGCTGTACGCGGGCGTGCTGTTCCTGTGCACGCTGCCGTCGACGGTCCAGTCGTCGATCGCGTTCACGTCGATCGCGAAGGGCAACGTGCCGGCCGCCGTGTGCGCGGCATCCGCGTCGAGCCTGCTCGGGATCTTCGTCACGCCGGCGCTCGTCGGACTGATGATCACGTCGCAGTCGGCGGCCGCCGCGTCGCCGTGGAGCACCGTCGGCAGCATCGTGATGCAGCTGCTCGTGCCGTTCCTCGCCGGCCAGTTGCTGCGGCCCGTGATCGGCGGCTGGATCGACCGCAACCGCGGCGTGTTGCGCTTCGTCGACCAGGGCTCGATCCTGCTGGTCGTCTACGTCGCCTTCAGCGAGGCCGTCAACGAAGGCCTGTGGCACCAGATCCCGCCGCGCGCGCTTGGCGGCCTGCTCGTCGTCAACCTCGTGCTGCTCGCGATCGCGTTGCTGCTGACCGCGTTCGTCAGCAAGCGGCTCGGCTTCAACCGCGCCGACCAGATCACGATCATCTTCTGCGGGTCGAAGAAGAGCCTCGCGGCCGGCGTGCCGATGGCGAAGGTGATCTTCTCGGCGAACGCGGTCGGCGCGATCGTGCTGCCGTTGATGCTGTTCCACCAGATCCAGCTGATGGCGTGCGCGGCGCTCGCGCAGCGCTGGGGGGCGCGCGACATGAGCGGCGAGCACGACGAGGGCGACGCGGCATCGGCGTCCGGCGCGCTGAGCGCGGGCAAGCGCTGACGGGCCGGGCGGCGGGACGGCCCTTGAGTGGTGCCGTCCCGACGTTCTCGCTTCCCGCTTCCCGCTTCCCGCTTTCCGCCTTTCCGCCTTTCCGCCTTTCCGCCTTTCCGCCTTTCCGCCGCACCGCCGCACCGCCGCACCGCCGCACCGCCCTTCCCGATGCACCCCAGGCGCGATGCACCACCAACGCCCATCGCGTCACGAAATCTTCATTCAATTCTCCGCGAGCGATGCCGTTAAGTCGGGCGTCCTGTCGATTCGGCTGCCCTCGCCCATGCCCGCGCCCCACCCCGACTCCGCTGCCGTCAGCATCACGCGCCTGATCGCGGATCGCGCGCTCGCCGCCGTCTTCCAGCCGATCGTCGATCTCGGGTCGGGGACGGTCGTCGGCTACGAGGGCCTGATACGCGGCCCGCGCGGCACCGACCTCGAACCGCCCGTCGCGCTGTTCGCACAGGCCGCGCGCGAAGGCGAAACGATCGCGCTCGAACAGGCCGCCGCGCGCACCTGCCTCGACGCATTCGCGGCACTCGGCTGCGACGGCAAGCTGTTCCTCAACTTCAGCGCCGGGACGATCCTGAAGCTCGCCAGCGAACGCGAGCGGGCACGCCAGCTCCTCGTCCGCGCGCGAATCGGCGCCGAGCGCATCGTGATCGAGCTGACCGAGCAGAATGCGATTCCCGATGTCGCCCAGATCGGCCCGGCGGTCGCGTCGCTGCGCGACGCCGGCATCCAGTTCGCGCTGGACGACTACGGCACCGCGAACGCGAGCATGAACCTGTGGCTGCGCCTGCATCCCGACGTCGTGAAGATCGATCGCTTCTTCATCCACGACATCGCCCGCGACCCGCTGAAGTTCGAGGCCGTGAAGGCAATGCAGCACTTCGCGCAGGCGAGCGGCGCGAAACTGATCGCGGAAGGCATCGAGAACGAGTGCGACCTGATCGTCGTGCGCGACATGGGCATCTGCTGCGTACAGGGCTTCCTGCTCGGCCGGCCGAACGCGCAGCCGTCGCGGGTCGTCGCGCCGGCCGCGCGCGATGCGATCCGCGCGCCGCACATCGCGGTGTTTCCCGGCGCGACGCGCTCGGTGCGGCCGGCCGGCACGATCGCCGGGAAGATGCTGGTGCCCGCGCCGGCGCTGCCGCGCGACGCGACCAGCAACGACGTGCTCGACCTGTTCAACCGGATGCCCGACCTGCATGCGGTCGCGCTCGTCGAACGCGGGCGGCCCGTCGCGCTCGTGAATCGCCGCGGCTTCATCGACCGCTTCGCGCTGCCGTATCACCGCGAGGTGTTCGGGAAGAAGCCGTGCCTGCAGTTCGCGAACGACGCGCCGCTGATGATCGACAACGCGACGACCTTCGAGCAGCTCGCGATGCTGCTCGCGAGCCACGACCAGCGCTATCTCGCGGACGGCTTCGTGATCACCGAACACGGCCGCTACGTCGGGCTCGGCACCGGCGAGAGCCTGGTGCGCGCGGTGACCGAGATGCGCATCGAGGCCGCGCGCTACGCGAATCCGCTGACGTTCCTGCCCGGCAACATCCCGATCAGCGCGCATATCGACCGCCTGCTGCAGCGCGACGCCGGCTTTCATGCGTGCTACGTCGACCTGAACCAGTTCAAGCCATTCAACGATCAGTACGGCTACTGGCAGGGCGACGAGGTGCTGAAGTTCGCGGCGACGGTGCTGGCCGGCGTGTGCGACCCGCAGCGCGACTTTCTCGGGCACGTCGGCGGCGACGATTTCCTCGTGCTGTTCCAGCGCGACGACTGGCGCGAACGCGCCGCCGACGCGATCGCCCGCTTCAACGCAGGCGCGCAGCTCTTCTACACGCAGGCCGACCGGCAGGCGGGCGGGCTGCACGGCGAGGACCGCCACGGCAACCCGGCGTTCTTCGGCTTCGTGACGATGGCGATCGGCGCGGTCGGCGTGGCGGCCGGCGCGCACGGCGCGAAACGCTACGGCAGCGACGAGATCGCGTCGGTCGCCGCGCTCGCGAAACGGCGCGCAAAACAGCAGCCGGATGGGCTCGCGGTCGTCGACCTCGATGCGGG
Source organism: Burkholderia sp. AU27893 (assembly GCF_002223205.1). Classification (NCBI taxonomy): domain Bacteria; kingdom Pseudomonadati; phylum Pseudomonadota; class Betaproteobacteria; order Burkholderiales; family Burkholderiaceae; genus Burkholderia; species Burkholderia sp. AU27893. Next base: position 833,347 of record NZ_NKFD01000002.1, read on the forward strand.
CCGCGCCGCGCTGCGCCATCGCGGCGAGCCGCCGGCCGTGGCAATCCGCTGAACGGCGGGCGACCGTCGTTTGCAGACACGGCGGCGCCTGGTGCGGCGACGGCGGACACTCATCCGCCAGGCAGCCAGACCGTGAGTGGCACACTGACTTCGCGGTGGCCCGCGGGCGGCGATCGGGCACCGCTGCCGTGAACGGATGAAGCCAGCCCGCTTGCCGCCCGCTTGCCGCCCGTTTCCCGCTCGCGACACGCCCGCCTCTCCACCTTGCCTTTTTCGCGTTTTGTTTAGTATTTTTAGTAACGGTGTTTTCGCAGATTAGCGCTTAAAACCCGGGAATTTGCGGGTATTCCCCGGCTATCCGGCCCGAATTCCGCAATACGTTTTACTATACAATCGCTTCCACCCTAAACAAACCGGACCCTGAACGATGGGTACGACCATTCGCGATGTGGCGCGGGCGGCAGAGGTTTCGATCGGCACCGTCTCCCGCGCGCTGAAAAACCAGCCCGGCCTGTCCGAAGCGACGCGTGCGCGCATCGTCGAGATCGCGCAGCGGCTCGGCTACGATCCCGCGCAACTGCGGCCGCGCATCCGCCGGCTCACTTTCCTGCTGCATCGCCAGCACAACCGCTTTCCGGCCAGCCCGTTCTTCTCGCACGTGCTGCACGGCGTCGAGGACGCGTGCCGCGAGCGCGGCATCGTGCCGACGCTGCTCACGGTCGGGCCGAACGACGACGTGCTGCGCCAGATGCGCCCGCACGCGCCTGACGCGATCGCGGTAGCCGGCTTCATCGAGCCCGAGACGATCGAGGCGCTCGCCGCGACCGGCCGCCCGCTCGTGCTGATCGACCTGTGGGCGCCCGGGCTGCGCTCGGTGAACATCGACAACGCGACGGGCGCGGCGCTCGCGATGCGCCACCTGCTCGCCACCGGCCGCACGCGGATCGCGTTCATCGGCGGCTCGCCCGCGCACTACAGCATCGCGCAGCGCGCAATCGGCTACCGGCGTGCGTTCTTCGAGGCCGGGCGGCTGTTCGATCCCGCGTACGAAGTGACGATCGATGCGGGGCTCGATCCCGACACCGGCGCCGCGCGGGCGATGGAGCAGCTGCTCGACGCGCCGGGCCCGCGCCCGGAAGCCGTGTTCGCGTACAACGACGCGGCCGCGCTCGCCGCGCAGCGCGTCTGCACCGCGCGCGGGCTGCGCATTCCCGACGACATCGCGATCGTCGGCTTCGACAACATCCCGGCCGCCGCGCATGCGAGCCCGCCGCTCACGACGCTCGCGGTCGACAAGGAGGCGCTCGGCCGCCGCGGCGTCGAGCTGCTGCTCGCGGAGGCGCCCGAGCGCACCGAGATTTCCCTGCCCGTCGAGCTGATCGTGCGGGCCAGCAGCCAGCCCGCCGGCTCCCCGGCACTCGATACCGCCACGGTCACCGAATCATGAACATGCCCCCGGTCCAACCCTGCACGGCCGCGCCGGCCGCCCACACGCAAGCTGCGCCGTTCGTCGCGAGTTTCCGCGATCCGTCGTTCCTGCTGTCGCACGTCGAGGACACGCTGCGCTTCTACGCGACGAACGCGTTCGACCCGACGGGCGGCTTTTACCACTACTTCCGCGACGACGGCAGCATCTACAACCGCACGTCGCGCCACCTCGTCAGCAGTTGCCGGTTCGTCTTCAACTACGCAATGGCGTACCGGCATTTCGGCGATCCGCGCCACCTGGAATATGCGCGCCACGGCCTGCGCTTCCTGCGCGACGCGCACTGGGACGACGCACTGCAGGGCTACGACTGGGAGCTCGACTGGCGCGACGGCGCGAAGCGCGCGACGCTCGACGGCACGCGCCACTGCTACGGGCTCGCGTTCGTGCTGCTCGCGGCCGCGCACGCGACGATGGCCGGCCTCGACGAGGCCCGCCCGCTGATCGCGGCGACCTTCGAGCTCGCCGAGCACCGTTTCTGGGATGCGGCCGCGGGCCTCTATGCGGACGACGCGACGCCGAACTGGATCGTGTCGTCGTACCGAGGCCAGAACGCGAACATGCACATGACGGAGGCGCTGCTCGCGGCGTACGAGGCGACCGGCCACCTCACGTACCTCGATCGCGCGGAAAAGCTCGCGTCCCACATCACGCAGCGCCAGGCCGCGTTGTCGGGCGGGCTCGTGTGGGAGCACTACCATGCGGACTGGTCGGTCGACTGGGATTACAACAAGGAAGACAGCTCGAACATCTTCCGCCCGTGGGGCTTCCAGCCCGGGCACCAGACCGAATGGGCGAAGCTGCTGCTGATCCTCGAGCGGCACCGCCCGCTCGACTGGCTCGTGCCGCGCGCGGCCGAGCTGTTCGACGCGGCGCTCACGCACGCGTGGGACGCCGATCACGGCGGCCTGTGCTACGGCTTCGGCCCCGACTTCACAATCTGCGACCACAACAAGTATTTCTGGGTGCAGGCGGAAACCTTCGCCGCCGCCGCGATGCTCGGCGCGCGCACCGGCAGCGAGCGCTTCTGGGACTGGTACGACGAGATCTGGCGCTACAGCTGGGCGCACTTCGTCGATCACCGCTACGGCGCGTGGTACCGCATCCTCACCTGCGACAACCGCAAGTACAGCGACGAGAAGAGCCCGGCCGGCAAGACCGACTATCACACGATGGGCGCGTGCTACGACGTGCTCGCGACCCTCGCGCGCGCGCAACGCAGCGAGCCGACACAATGAGCGGCGGCACGTTTCCGGCTTTCGTGTCGGCGGGCGACATCCTGACCGACATGGTGCGCGCGGGCGACGCGCAATGGACCTCGGTGCCGGGCGGCGCCGGCTGGAACGTCGCGCGCGCGGTTGCGCGGCTCGGCGTGCCGAGCGCGCTCGCGGGCTCGATCGGCGAAGACTGCTTCTCCGACGTGCTGTGGCGCACGAGCGAAGCGGCCGGGCTCGACCTGCGCTTCCTGCAGCGCGTCGCGCGGCCGCCGCTGCTCGCGATCGTCCACGAGACCCGCCCGCCCGCGTACTTCTTCATCGGCGAAGCGAGTGCCGACCTCGCGTTCGATCCGGCGCGGCTGCCGGCGGGCTGGACCGATCACGTGAAATGGGCGCACTTCGGCTGCATCAGCCTCGTGCGCGAACCGCTCGCCGGCACGCTGGCCGCGCTCGCGGCCGACCTGCACGCGCGCGGCGTGAAGATCAGCTTCGACCCGAACGTCCGCAACCTGATGACGGCCGCATTCCGGCCGACGCTCGAGAAGATGGCCGCGCTCGCCGACCTGATCAAGGTGTCCGACGAGGACCTGCGGCACCTGTTCGGCGGCGACGGCCCCGACGCGATCGGCGCGGTGCGCGCGCTGAACCCGCGCGCGGCCGTGCTCGTCACGCGCGGCGCGCAGGCAGCGACGCTCTACGCGGACGGCGACGTGCATGAAGCGAGCCCGCCGCGCGTCGAGGTGGCCGACACCGTCGGCGCGGGCGACGCGTCGATCGGCGGCATGCTGTTCAGCCTGATGGCCGCGCCGCAGCGAACCTGGCGCGAGCACCTCGTGTTCGCGCTGGCGGCGGGCGCCGCGGCCTGCCGGCATACGGGCGCGCACGCGCCGACGCTCGACGAGGTCGTCGCACTGATCGAACGATGACGGGAGGATGGCAGCCGGACCCCGTTCGGTCACCGATAAGCCGCGCTGTACATGCTGCGCCGCAGTGCTACGATGAAGTGTCCTTTTGCGGGAGAGCACCATGGACACCAACACGTTCACGAAGGGCATCTACACGGCCAAGGCGCATACCCAGCATGCGGGCAACGGGCAGTTCCAGGGTTACGTGATCCTCGCGCGGGATGACGGGGACGACACCGAGAACACGCGCTACGACGTCCACTCGACGAGCCCCAGCGAGGAGGAAGCCTTCGAAGAGGCAAAGGCGCTCGCACACCGGATCCTCGGCGAAATCGAGCTGTAGCGCGCCGCCGCTCTTTTCGGCGCGGCTCAGAGCAGCCGCGCCACCATCGACAGCAGCATCGTCAGCACCAGCGTCGACATGAACGGGAACGGGTAGCGCCGCCCGCCGAGCGTCAGCGTGACGTCGCCCGGCATCCGTCCGATGCCGAGCTTGCCGAGCCACGGCCAGCAGCGCGTCAGGACCATCACCGCGACGAACGACGTCATCAGCCAGCGCAGCATGTCGGCTCCGGTCAGAGTGCGTGCGAGCGGTCGCCGCGCGCGAACGCGTCGAGCGTGCCGTCGATGCCGCGCGAGAACGCGATCACCTTGAACAGCTCGCCCATTTCGGCTTCGGAAATCAGCTTCTGCACCGCGTTCGCGGCAGGCAGGAACGCGTGGATGTCCGACGGATCGATCGCCGACAACGCGTCGGTGATGCCCGCGTTCAGCAGGAAGCGCGCCTGCGACGTGTAGCCGAGCAAATCGGCGCCGGTCGCGACGGCCGCGTCGTAGATGCCGGTGAATTCGACGTGCGCGGTGATGTCCTGCAGCCCCGGGTACAGGAACGGATCGTCGTGCGCATGGTGACGGTAGTGGCACATCAGCGTGCCGCGGTCGCGCTGCGGGTGGTAGTACTCGTGCGCGGGAAAGCCGTAGTCGACCAGCAGCACCGCGCCGCGCCCGAGCATCGTGCAGACGGTGCGCGTGAACGCCAGCGCGGCCTCGTGCGTCTCGGTCACGTAACCGTCCGCCGCATCGTCAAGGCCCGCGAGCACCGGCGGCAGGCCGGCCGGTGCGGCCGGACGGTCCTCGAACACGAACGCCTGCCGCGCGTCGAGCGCAACACCGCGCTCGTGCCATGCGCCGCCCGCCTTCGCGAACAGGCGCACCGGCATCGCATCGAGCACCTCGTTGCCGACCACGACGCCGTCGAACCGCTCGGGCAGCGCGTCGAGCCAGCGCACCTTGGCGGCGAGCGCCGGGGCGGCGGCCGTGATCGTGTCGCGCTGCCGCTCGCGCAGCTCACCCGAGAGATCGACGATCAGGTAGGCGTCGAGTTCGACGCCCAACGCGTCGAGCGCCGCGAGCAGCCCGGCCGCGAGCTTGCCCGTGCCGGCGCCGAATTCCATCACGCTGCGCGTGCCGCTCGCCGCGAGCGCTTCCGCGACCGGCTGCGCGAGCGTCTGCGCGAACAGCGGCGACAGCTCGGGCGCGGTGACGAAGTCGCTGCCGTCGTCGGCGCGGCGCCCGAACTTGCGCGCGCCGCCGCTGTAATAACCGAGGCCGGGCGCATACAGCGCACGCTCCATGAAGCGGTCGAACGGCAGCCAGCCGCCGGCCGCCGCGATCTCGTCGCGCAGTTGCGCGGCGAGGGTTTCGGACTGCGCGAGCGCGTCAGGGCCGGGAGCAGGTAAACTAGTGGGTTCGTGAGCTTTCGGGTTCATCCCGGCATTGTAAATGACCGTTTCAGCCGATACGTCGACCCAGCGCGTGGCGCTCATCACGGGTGCCCTGGGCAGCGCAGCCGACGCCGCGTCGATCGGTCGTGCGCTCGCGACCGGATTCGCCCGGCGCGGCTGGGACGTCGCGCTGCAGCGCAGCCACGGCGCGCCGCATGCGGCAACCGACGCACTCGTCGCCGAAGTCGCGGCGCTCGGCCGCCGCGCGGTCGTGCTCGACGCCGATCTGGCCCTGGAAGCCGACGCCGCCGGACTCGTCGCCGCGTGCGGCGCGGCGCTCGGCCGGCCCGCGTGCGCGGTGTTCGTGAGCGCCAGCGCCGGCGCCGACGACGCGCACACGGTCGACGGCGCGTCGCTCGCCGGCGCCCTCGCGCGCAACGTGACGGCGCCGCTCGCACTGGCCCGCGCGCTCGCCGATGCGACGCCCGACGCCGCGCGCGAGCACGAGGCGCTGCGCGCCTGCGCGATCCACGTGCTGGATCAGGCCCTGTTTCACCCGGCACCGGCGCAGCTGTCGCACGCGCTGATGCAGGCCGCGCTGAACCGCGCGACGTCGGCGCTCGCACTGGCGCTCGCGCCGAAGGTGCGGGTCGCGGCGCTCGTGCGCGGCCACGCGCCGCACGCGGACGACATCGCGGCGGCCGCCTGCTATCTCGCGAGCGCGCCGGGCGTCACCGGCGCGACGCTGACCGTCGACGGCGGCGAGCACCTCGTGCCGCCCGCCGCCGGCCCGAATGAATGAACTGCGCGGAAACGCGCGGCCTGAGCGCCGCCGCCCGCGCCGCTTTGCGTGCGCGCACGCCAATTTGACTGGGACGACCATGTTTTCCGCTCTCCTGCACCCCCGCCTCGCGGACTGCCGCAGGCTCTACCTGCGCGACTACGAAGTGCACATCAACATCGGTGCCTTCGAACACGAGAAGCGCGGCGAGCAGCGCGTCGTCATCAATGTCGACCTGTTCGTGCCGCTCGCGCTGTCCACCCCCGTCGACGACCGGCTGCATGAAATCGTCGACTACGATCTGATGAAGCAGAGCGTCACGCAATGCCTGGCGCGCGGCCACATCCACCTGCAGGAAACGCTGTGCGACGCGATCGCCGCGCGCCTGCTGGCGCACGATGCCGTGCGCGCGGTACGCGTCCGTACCGAGAAACCGGACGCTTATCCGGACTGCGACGCCGTCGGCGTCGAAGTCTTTCGCATCAAGGACGAGGAGCGCGCATGAACGCCCCCCACATGAATGACACGGCGGCCGATGCCGCCACCCTCGACACGCCCGCCGCCCCGGCCGGCCGCCCGGCGCTGACGCGCCGCGAACAGAAGGACGCGTACGAGAACAACAAGCTGTTCAAGCGGATCGTGCGCCAGGTCGGCCAGGCGATCGGCGACTTCAACATGATCGAGCAAGGCGACAAGGTGATGGTGTGCCTGTCGGGCGGCAAGGACAGCTATGCGATGCTCGACGTGCTGCTGCGCCTGCGCGAGCGCGCGCCGATCGATTTCGACATCGTCGCGGTGAACCTCGACCAGAAGCAGCCGGGCTTCCCGGAGCACGTGCTGCCGGAATACCTGAAGCAGGTCGGCGTGCCGTTCCACATCGAGAACCAGGACACCTACAGCATCGTCAAGCGCCTCGTGCCCGAAGGCAAGACGACCTGCTCGCTGTGCTCGCGGCTGCGCCGCGGGATCCTGTACCGCGTGGCCGGCGAGCTCGGCGCGACCAAGATCGCGCTCGGCCACCACCGCGACGACATCGTGCAGACGCTGCTGCTCAACATGTTCTACGGCGGCAAGCTGAAGGGGATGCCGCCGAAGCTGCAGTCGGACGACGGCAAGAACATCGTGATCCGCCCGCTCGCGTACGTGAAGGAAACCGATCTGGAGAAATATGCGGAGCTGCGCGAATTCCCGATCATCCCGTGCAACCTGTGCGGCAGCCAGCCGAACCTGAAGCGCGCGGAAATGAAGGCGCTGATCCGCGAATGGGACAAGCGCTTCCCGGGCCGCGTCGAGAACATGTTCAACGCGCTCGCGAAGGTCGTGCCGTCGCACCTGATGGACACGACGCTGTACCCGTTCCAGTCGCTGCGCGCGACCGGCGAGGCCGATCCGCAGGGCGACATCGCGTTCGACGAGGAACCGTGCGCGTCGGGCGACGACAGCCCGGCGCCGGGCGGCGCCCAACCGATCTCGATCGTCCAGTTCGACGACCTGTAAGCAGGGCCGGAACACCCGCCGGAACGGGGCCGCAAGGCCGCTTTCCGGCGCTGTCGCCCCGCCGCGACAGGCCCGGAGCGACAGGGGCCGCATGCTAAAATGGACGGCTTCGAACTCTGACCCAAGCGCGCGCCATGAATATCGTGATTTTGGCGGCAGGCACCGGCAAGCGCATGCGTTCCGCGCTGCCGAAAGTGCTTCACCCCCTGGCCGGCAGGCCGCTCCTCTCCCACGTCATCGACACCGCGCGTACGCTGCAGCCGTCCCGGCTCGTCGTCGTCGTCGGTCATGGCGCCGAGCAGGTCCAGGCCGCCGTCGCCGCGCCCGACGTCCAGTTCGCGGTGCAGGCCGAACAGCTCGGCACCGGCCACGCGGTGCGCCAGGCGCTGCCGCTCCTCGATCCCGCGCAACCGACGCTCGTGCTGTACGGCGACGTGCCGCTCACGCGCGCGTCGACCCTGCAGCGCCTCGTCGACGCCGCGCGCGAAGGCCGCTACGGGATTCTGACGGTCACGCTCGACGATCCGACCGGCTACGGCCGCATCGTGCGCGACGCGGCCGGCTTCGTCACGCGCATCGTCGAACAGAAGGACGCGTCGCCCGAACAGCTGAAGATCGCCGAGATCAACACCGGCATCATCGTCACACCCACGGCCCAGCTGTCGATGTGGCTCGGCGCGCTGAAGAACGAGAACGCGCAGGGCGAGTACTACCTGACCGACGTCGTCGAACTCGCGATCGAGGCCGGTTTCGAGGTCGTCACCGCGCAGCCCGACGAGGAATGGGAAACGCTCGGCGTGAACAGCAAGGCGCAGCTCGCCGAGCTCGAACGCATCCACCAGCGCACCATCGCCGACGCGCTGCTCGTCGCGGGCGTCACGCTCGCCGATCCGGCGCGCGTCGACGTGCGCGGCACGCTGCGCTGCGGCCGCGACGTGTCGATCGACGTGAACTGCGTGTTCGAAGGCAACGTGACGCTCGCGGACAACGTGACGATCGGCGCGAACTGCGTGATCCGCAATGCGTCGGTCGGCGCGGGCACGCGCATCGACGCGTTCACGCACATCGACGGCGCCGAGCTCGGCGCGCACACCGTGATCGGCCCGTACGCGCGGCTGCGCCCCGGCGCGCAACTCGCGGACGAAGCGCACGTCGGCAACTTCGTCGAGGTGAAGAACGCGGTGATCGGCCACGGCTCGAAGGCGAACCACCTCACGTACATCGGCGACGCCGACATCGGCGCGCGCGTGAACATCGGCGCGGGCACGATCACCTGCAACTACGACGGCGCGAACAAGTTCCGCACCGTGATCGAGGACGACGTGTTCGTCGGCTCCGATACGCAGCTCGTCGCACCCGTGCGTGTCGGCCGCGGCGTGACGATCGCCGCCGGCACGACGATCTGGAAGGACGTGGCCGACGGCCTGCTCGCGTTGAACGAGAAGACCCAGACCGCGAAGAGCGGCTACGTCCGCCCGGTCAAGAAGAAAAGTTAACATCACGCGGGTGCCGTACGGCGCCCGCTTCCCTATGGAAGGTAGATTTCATGTGCGGCATTGTCGGCGCAGTTGCGCAGCGTAATATCGTTCCGGTGCTGATCGAAGGTTTGCGGCGCCTCGAATACCGTGGCTACGACTCGTGCGGCGTCGCCGTGCTCGAGCCGGACGCACCGAAGCGCGCGCGCAGCGTCGCACGCGTCGCCGATCTCGACGCGCAGGTGCGCGAGTCAAACCTCGAAGGCACCACCGGCGTCGCGCACACCCGCTGGGCGACGCATGGCGCGCCCGTCACGCACAACGCGCACCCGATCTTCTCGTCGAACGCGCTCGCGCTCGTCCACAACGGCATCATCGAGAACTTCGAATCGCTGCGCGAAGCGCTGCGCGCGAAGGGCTACGAATTCGTGTCGCAGACCGACACCGAAGTCATCGCCCACCTCGTGCACAGCCTGTATCGCGGCAACCTGTTCGACGCGGTGCGTGAAGCGGTGGGCCAGCTGCACGGCGCATATGCGATCGCCGTGATCCACAAGGACCAGCCGCACACCGTCGTCGGCGCACGCCAGGGTTCGCCGCTCGTGGTCGGCCACGGCGACGGCGAGAACTTCCTCGCGTCCGACGCGCTCGCGCTCGCGGGCAGCACCGACCACTTCACGTTCCTCGAGGAAGGCGACGTGTGCGAGCTGTCGCTCGACGGCGTGAAGATCGTCGACCGCAACGGCGCCACCGCGCAGCGCGAGATCCGCGTGGTCAGCGCGTACGGCGGCGCGGTCGAACTCGGGCCGTATCGCCACTTCATGCAGAAAGAGATCTTCGAGCAGCCGCGCGCGATCAGCGATACCGTGCCGCAGGCGGACGCGTTCGACGCGACGCTGTTCGGCGACGCCGCGCCCGCCGCGTTCGCTGGCATCGACAGCCTGCTGATCCTCGCGTGCGGCACGAGCTACTACTCGGGCCTCACCGCGAAGTACTGGCTCGAATCGATTGCGAAGATTCCGACCCAGGTCGAGATCGCGAGCGAATACCGCTACCGCGAATCGGTGCCGAACCCGCGCCAGCTCGTGCTGGTGATCTCGCAATCGGGCGAGACGGCCGACACGCTCGCCGCGCTCAAGCACGCGCAGTCGCTCGGCCATACGCATACGCTCGCCGTCTGCAACGTCGCGACGAGCGCGATGGTGCGCCTCACCGAAATGCAGTTCCTGACGCACGCGGGCACCGAGATCGGCGTCGCGTCGACGAAGGCGTTCACGACGCAGCTCGTCGCGCTGTTCGTGCTGGCGGCCACGCTCGGCAAGCTGCGCGGGCACGTCGATGCCGCGCAGGAAGCCGAATTCCTGAAGCAGCTGCGCCACCTGCCGGCCGCGCTGAACAGCGTGCTCGCGCTGGAGCCGCAGATCATCGCGTGGTCGGAGGAATTCGCGCGCAAGGAAAACGCGCTGTTCCTCGGCCGCGGGCTGCACTACCCGATCGCGCTCGAAGGCGCGTTGAAGCTGAAGGAAATCTCGTACATCCACGCCGAGGCCTATCCGGCCGGCGAGCTGAAGCACGGGCCGCTCGCGCTCGTCACGGAAGCGATGCCGGTCGTCACGGTCGCGCCGAACGACACGCTGCTCGAGAAGCTGAAGTCGAACATGCAGGAAGTGCGTGCGCGCGGCGGCGAGCTGTACGTGTTCGCCGATGCCGACACGCAGATCGTCAACGACGACGGCCTGCACGTGATCCGGATGCCGGAGCACTATGGGCAACTGTCGCCGATCCTGCACGTCGTGCCGCTGCAATTGCTCGCGTATCACACCGCGTGCGCGCGCGGCACCGACGTCGACAAGCCGCGGAACCTCGCGAAGTCGGTGACGGTGGAGTAAGGCAGGGCACCGGTCGGCGCACCAGCAACGTGTGCGCCGCCGAGACAGACGGAGAGACAATGGTAAGACTGATTGGATGCGGTGTACTGGCGCTGACGTTCGCGTCGACGGGCTGGGCCGCCGAGCATTACGTCGAGGTCTGGAACCCGCCCGAAGCACGGAAGCCGGCAGCCCACGCGCCGGAAGTCCGTACCCCGGATGCCCGTACCGCGGCCACGCACACGGGCGCCGACGCACGCGCCGGCAAGAGCGCGGAGAAGCACGCGAACGCCACCCCGAAAGCCGCGGCGAAACCGCACAAGCGCCGCGTCGCGCAGGCCGTGAAAACCGATTCGCACCGTCCGCCCGCGGCCGGGACGCCGGCCGCTCCGCGCCCCGTTGCGCAGCCCGCACCGGGACGCCTGACGGTGATGCAGCCGGCTGCGCCCGATGCGCCGCACGCACTGAATTACGCCAACATCCCGCGTCAATACACGCCGGACGGCAACGTGCTGCAGGTCGGCACGCACGGCCGCTCCGCGGAGGTAGCTCGATAATGGAAGCGCAAACCTATCACGGCTACCAGATCTGGGGGCACGCGATCCTGCAGCAGGACGAGATCCTGCAACCCGAGCGCTTCGCGGCGAGCGGCACGATCACGCAGAACAACAAGCTGGTCGAGGCATCCGGCGTGCTCGGCGTGTTCGACACCGAGGACGACGCGCGCGACGCGGGGCTCGAATGGGCTCGCGCCTGGATCGACAGCCACCGCTGAGCAAACGCGGCGTGCGCCACCCGCACGCGGCTGTGGAGGCCGCGCACGGGCCGGCCGCGAACCGCACATGAAAAAAGGGGCGTCCGTGATGAACGCCCCTTTTTTATTCGCACCCGGACAACTCAGGCCACCGGCCGTGGCGGCCGCATGGCCGCCTGCGGCCGGCCGACGAGCCGTGCCAGCCCGACGATGGTGGCCAGTGTCGCAAGGTACGCGACGATCTGGATGCCCGCCGGTCGCGCGGTATAGCCGATCAGCGTATGCAGCGCCTTGCCGACGATACTGGTTTCCTTGAGCAGCCACGACGTATCCCAGATCACGTCGCCCCACGACGGCACGAGGCCCGCCGCGAGCAGGAAGCCGACGCACTGGCTCGCCATCCCCGCCGCGAGCAGCACGATCAGCCAGTTGGTGACGGAGAACAGGCGCTTCAGCGGAATCTGCAGCAGGCCCGCATACATCCCGTAGCCGAGCCCGGCGCCGCCCAGCACGCCGAGCAGGCCGCCGACGATCATCTGCGGCGTCTGCCCCGGATCGCCCGCCGCGATGCCGTACAGGAACAGCACGGCCTCGGAGCCTTCGCGCAGCACGGCAACGCCGACCACGATCGCCAGCCCCGTCAGCGGCTTGCTGCCGGCCGCGACGGCACGTCCGACCTCGGTCATCTGCATCGCCATCTCGCGGCCGTGCCGGCTCATCCAGATGCTGTGCCACGCGAGCATCAGCGTCGCGACGAACATCACGCCCGCGTTGAACACCTCCTGCCCCATGCCGGACGCCCACTGCGAAATCACGTCGGCGAACGCGGCAATCAGACCCGCGCCGATCACGCCGCCCACCAGCCCGCCGCCGACCCACCAGCCGCGCCGCGGCACGCCCTTGGTGGCGGCCATCACGATCGACACCACCAGCGCGGCCTCGAGCACTTCACGAAAGACGATCAGGGCAGTAGACAACATGGCGATATCGGCTTATTTGACGGTCAGGTGCGTCTTCGACTGCGCTTCGTGATACTCGTCGTGGAATTCGTACGTGCCGGCCTTCAGCGGCCCGACCATGATTTCCACCGACTTGCCGGCCGGGATGACCTTCTCCGCCTTGAAGTCGTCGCTCTCGAATTCTGCGGGCGTCGCGTCGAGGTTCTTCACGACGAACTTCACCTTCTTGCCGGCCGGGATCGTCACGCCATCGGGCGAAAACTTGTGGTCCTTCAGGGTCAGGTTGACGACATCGTCGGCCGCGAATGCGGACGTGGCCGATGCGCCCAGCAGGGCCAGCGCGAAGCCGAAAGCAAAACGGTTCATGACAGTAACGAATTGAAATATCGAAGGGAACCGATACTAAGATCGATTCGCATTTTCAACTCGCGTACCCTTACTGGCAACATGGTGATCACGCTTCACGGATCGTCGTCGCGCGTTGCCCGGCAAGGCATCCGCCCCGTGTGCGCCAGCACGCTTCGCCGTCAATCGGGATAAATTCGGAATGACGTCAAAGGCACGCTCGCGATTCATCAGACTTCATGTTTACAACCGTCTGACGCTGCAGCGAGGCCGCGACACGGATTTCCGGCAACACGCGTACGCTTGACCTTCCCACCGTGGCAAGCTTCATGCTGTCGATGCTTGTCAATCGTCAACTCAGGAGAACACGATGGAATTCGAAGTCCAGGACATGACCTGCGGCGGCTGCGCCAACGCCATCACGCGCGCGGTGACGGCCGCCGATCCCGCCGCGAAGCTCGACATCGACGTCGCGGCGAAGATCGTCAAGGTCGAATCGGCGCAAGGCGCCGAGCGCGTGCGGTCGATCATCGAAGCCGCCGGCTTCCACCCCGCGCTGCGCGCCGCATAACGCCCGCGCGCCGCGACCCGCGGGCACACCGCCAACCGGCGCTGCGCCCGCGCCCGATTGCGCGTCAGCGCAGCCGGATCAGCGTCGACTTCAGCTCGGTGTATTTCTCGAGCGCATGCAGCGACTTGTCGCGGCCGTTGCCCGACTGCTTGTAGCCGCCGAACGGGAAGTTCATGTCGCCGCCTTCGTCGTAGCAGTTCACCCAGACGGTGCCCGCACGCAGCCGGCGCGACACGTCGTGCGCGGTCGTCAGGTTCGACGTCCACACGGCCGCCGCCAGCCCGTATTCGGTGTCGTTCGCGATCCGCACCGCTTCGTCGACATCGTCGAACACGATCACCGACAGCACGGGCCCGAAGATCTCCTCGCGCGCGATCTTCGCATCCGGCTTCACCTCGAACACCGTCGGCTCCACGTAGAAACCGCCCGTTTCCTCCTTCACGCGCGCACCGCCCGTGACGAGCCTGCCTTCGCTGCGCCCGGCCTCGATATAGCCGAGCACGCGCTCGAGCTGGATGCCGTCGACGATCGCGCCCATCGACACCGCGGGATCGAGCGGATTGCCGGGCACGTACGCGCGTGCGGCCGCGACGAGCTTCTCGATGAACGCGTCCTTGATGTCGCGATGCACGAGGAGGCGCGAGCCTGCCGTGCACATCTCGCCCATGTTGTAGAAGATCGCACCGGCAGCCGCCTGTGCCGCGCGGTCGAGATCGGGACAATCGGGCAGCACGATGTTCGGCGACTTGCCGCCGAGTTCGAGCCACGCACGCTTCAGGTTCGACTGCGCGGCGTACTGCATGATCAGCTTGCCGACCGCCGTCGAGCCCGTGAATGCGATGCAGTCGACGTCGCGATGCAGCGCGAGCAGCTTGCCCGGCTCGCCCGCGCCCGGCACGACGTTGAACACGCCGGCGGGAATGCCGGCCTCATACGCGAGTTGCGCGACGCGGATCGCGGTCAGCGGCGATTTCTCCGACGGTTTCAGCACCACGCTGTTGCCGGCCGCGAGCGCCGGGCCGAATTTCCACGCGGCCATCAGGATCGGGAAGTTCCACGGCACGACGGCGGCCACCACGCCGACCGGCTCGCGCGTGACGAGACCGACGAGATGATGATCGGCCGGCGCGACTTCGCCGCCCACCTTGTCGATCGCTTCCGCAAACCATTCGACGCAGTACGCGGCGCCCGGCACGTCGACCGTCGTCGTGTCGCCGATCGGCTTGCCGGCGTCGAGCGTTTCGAGCAGCGACAGCTCGTCGAGATGCTCGCGCATCAGCGCGGCCCAGCGCAGCAGCACGGCCTTGCGTGCACGCGGGTTCAGCCCGGCCCACACGCCCGCGTCGAACGCGCGGCGCGCGGCGGCCACAGCCGCGTTCACGTCGGCTTCGCCGCAATCGGCGACCTTCGCGAGCACGCGGCCGTCGATCGGGCTCACGCAGTCGAACGTCTTGCCGCCGTGCGCGTCGCGCGACGCGCCGTCGATGAATGCGCGCCCTTCGATCTTGAGCGACGCCGCCTTGTCCTGCCAGTCAGCCAAAGTCAACTTGTTCATCAGGATGCCTCAGTTTTTGGGCATTCGCGATGCGACACGCCGCTGCGCATGACGCGCAGCCGGCCGGCAGCGAATGCAGTGACGCGCGGGGAAAGGTCAGAAGGTCGCCGGCGAATTGGCCGAGACGACCTCGCAGATCAGGTCCGCGCTGGGATTGCGAAAACGGTGCGGCAAACGGCTCTCGAAGTAGTAGCCGTCTCCGGGGTCGAGCAGCCACGTCGCGCCGTCGACGGTCAGCTCGAGCCGGCCCGACACGACGACCCCGCCCTCGTGCCCCGCGTGCACGAGCATCTCGGGCCCCGTGTCGGCCTGCGGCTGATAGATCTCGCGCAGGATGCACATGTTGCGATCCTTCATGCTCGCGCCGACCAGATGAAACGCGAGCGTGTCGTTGCCGAGGTTGGGCATCTCGTCGCGACGCGACACGACCGAGCGCGATTCGATCAGCTCGAACGTGAAGAACTCCGCGAGACTCATCGGGATGCATTCGAGCAGCTTCTTCAACGAACCGACCGACGGGCTCACGCGGCCCTGTTCGATCAGCGAGATCGTGCCATTGGTCACGCCGGCCCGCTTCGCGAGTTCGCGCTGCGACAGGCCATGCTTGTTGCGCACGAAACGCAGGCGCTCGGCGACTTCGGTGGACATCGATTCGGTTTCGGACACGATAAGTGCGATGACAAAGTGAAACGACGCGGTGGACAGCCGTTGAATATTCTAATCACTTTATGCCGCGCATCAGCGGGGAAAACCCTGAAAGGCGTTCGAAATAATGAACACCGCGCCGATTATTCCTTTTACGAATCTTTTGTTCGCACTGCTCGGGAAAGCCCTGATGCAACACCGTTAAAAAACATTTGACGCCGTTTTTGGCTCGTATATGCTGGCTCTCAGGTTAGCGTCATCAAGCATTCATCGGCAGCAAAAAACGTTATTGCAACGCAAAAATTGATGCCCATCAATGTAAATAACGCGTAACCGGCGCCTTGATTATTTTAAACGCCCAGCGCGTCGAAACGGTCAGGTGTTCAATACTTTCAACAACCCAGTCGAGTGTAATCGTGAGAGTCCGTGGCCCTCTGGTGAGGTGGGATCGAGGCGATGTGCGAAGTTTGCGCAGCGCGGCGTCCGCTTCCGACGACGGCAGTTGCGGCTGGCATAGTCCTCGCCTGCTTCACCTGTCGATCTACACCATCCTGTCCCGTCGTTCCGTTCGGCGTCACAACGCCGTTTCCGCACGCGCATTCGTCGCCGTCGACACCGACGAAGTGGCGTCGCTGCTGCCGTAGCGCCTCTCCTTTCTTTACGTCGTTCGTTTCGTCTGCTGATTCGCCAACCGCATCGTCCGTGCGGTGACGGAACGCGTTCGCGCATGCGTTGCCGCGTCGCGTGTCGCAATGAAACGAACGACGGCCTGATCGTCGCGCGCAGCGCGGATCGCCACGCCATCCCGTTGCGCCCATTCACCAGCGGCCTTGCCTCTTGCGCAAGGCTGCGGGGCCGTTGCACGCCGGCGTTTCGCCACATCCGGCAAGCAAGACGCAACGACCCTCCGGATAACTGATTGACGTCATGGATAGAAGGAAACCTCTCGTCGGCATCACCGCCGACCACACGCAAATCGGCGCACACGCGTCGCATACGGTCGGCGACAAATACGTCGCCGCGATCGTCGACGGCGCGCAAGCGTTCGCGATGGTGCTGCCCGCGCTCGGCGAGCGCCAGTCGGTCGACGACGTACTCGACACGGTCGACGGCCTGCTGTTTACCGGCAGCTACTCGAACGTCGAGCCGCATCGGTACGGCGGCGAACCGAGCGCGCCGGGCACGAAGCACGACCCGGCCCGCGACGCGACCACGCTGCCGCTGCTGCGCGCGGCGATCGCCGCGGGCGTGCCCGTGCTGGCCGTCTGCCGCGGCTTCCAGGAGCTGAACGTCGTCTGCGGCGGCACGCTGCACCAGCGCGTGCACGAAGTGCCGGGCCTCGCCGATCACCGCGAGGACGACGACGCGCCGATGGACACGCAGTACGGCCCCGCGCACGTCGTGCGCCTGACGCCCGGCGGCACGCTGCACGCACTTGCCGGCGGCCGCGACGAAGTGCACGTGAACTCGCTGCACAAGCAGGGCATCGCCCAGCTCGGCTCCGGCCTCGCCGTCGAAGCCGTCGCGCCGGACGGGCTGATCGAAGCCGTGAGCGTCGTCGATGCACCGGCTTTCGCCCTCGCCGTGCAGTGGCATCCGGAATGGCGCCATGCGCAGGATCCGCTGTCGAGCGCGATCTTCCGCGCCTTCGGCGATGCCTGCCGCGCCCGCCGCGCTGCCCGCACGCGTGCCACGGCCGCCGCGCTCGCCTGAGCGCCGACCCAACCAACGAGAACAGACATGCAAGACATCGAAGATTTTCTGAAGCAGCACCGGATTACCGAAGTCGAAGCGATCATCCCCGACATGGCCGGCATCGCGCGCGGCAAGATCACGCCGCGCAACAAGTTCACGTCCGGCGAATCGATGCGCCTGCCGCAAGCCGTGATGGTGCAGACCGTCACCGGCGAATATCCGGAAGACGGCTCGCTGACCGGCGTGACCGACCCCGACATGGTGTGCGTGCCCGACACGTCGACGATCCGCCTGATTCCGTGGGCCGTCGACCCGACCGCGCAGGTGATCCACGACTGCGTGCACTTCGACGGCTCGCCGGTCGAGATCTCGCCGCGCTACGTGCTGCGCCGCGTGCTCGACCTGTACAAGGCGAAGGGCTGGAAGCCCGTCGTCGCGCCGGAACTCGAGTTCTACCTGGTCGACATGAACAAGGACCCCGACCTGCCGCTGCGCCCGCCGGTCGGCCGCACGGGTCGCCCCGAAACGGGCCGCCAGTCGTATTCGATCGAGGCCGTCAACGAGTTCGACCCGCTGTTCGAGGACATCTACGAGTACTGCGAAGCGCAGAACCTCGACATCGACACGCTGATCCACGAAGTCGGCGCCGCGCAGATGGAGATCAACTTCATGCACGGCGACGCGCTGTCGCTGGCCGACCAGGTGTTCCTGTTCAAGCGCACGGTGCGCGAGGCCGCGCTGCGTCACAACATGTACGCGACGTTCATGGCCAAGCCGATGGAAGACGAGCCCGGTTCGGCGATGCACGTGCACCAAAGCATCGTCGACGAGGAAACCGGCCAGAACCTGTTCACGTCGCCGGAAACCGGCGGCGCGACGTCGATGTTCTACAACTACCTCGCGGGGCTGCAGAAATACACGCCGGCACTGATGCCGATCTTCGCGCCGTACATCAACTCGTATCGCCGCCTGTCGCGCTTCATGGCTGCGCCGATCAACGTGCAGTGGGGCTACGACAACCGCACGGTCGGCTTCCGCATCCCGCACTCGGGCCCGTCGGCACGCCGTATCGAGAACCGCATCCCGGGCGTCGACTGCAACCCGTACCTCGCGCTCGCCGCGACGCTCGCGGCCGGCTATCTCGGCATGACGCAGCGCCTGGAGCCGACCGAGCCGCTCGTCAGCGACGGCTACGAGCTGCCGTACCAGCTGCCGCGCAACCTCGAGGAAGGGCTGACGCTGATGGCCGCCTGCGAGCCGCTCGGCGAGATCCTCGGCCACAAGTTCCTGAAGGCGTATTTCGCACTGAAGGAAACCGAATACGAAGCGTTCTTCCGCGTGATCAGCTCGTGGGAACGCCGCCATCTGCTGCTGCACGTCTGAGCGTGCACCCGACCGAATACGGAATCACGGAGGAAACATGACGTATCGCAACGAATCAGCCTGGGTCCAGCCGGCCGCACCGAGCGCCACGGCGGCCGCACCGCGCGCGACGCAGGCGCGCACGACCGCCGAATACCGCGCGCTCGACGCCGCGCACCACATCCACCCGTTCTCGGACATGGGCGCGCTGAACCGCGCCGGCAGCCGCGTGATCGTGAAGGCCGACGGCGTCTATCTGTGGGACTCGGACGGCAACAAGGTGATCGACGGGATGGCCGGCCTCTGGTGCGTGAACGTCGGCTACGGCCGCAAGGAACTCGCCGACGCCGCGTATCGCCAGATCCAGGAACTGCCGTTCTACAACACGTTCTTCAAGACCACGCACCCGCCGGTGATCGAGCTTTCCGCGATGCTCGCGGAAGTCACGCCTGCCGGCTTCAACCACTTCTTCTATTGCAACAGCGGCTCGGAAGGCAACGACACCGTGCTGCGCCTCGTGCACCAGTACTGGCGCGTGCAGGGCCAGCCGCAGAAGAAGTACGTGATCTCGCGCAAGAACGGCTATCACGGCTCGACGATCGCCGGCGGCACGCTCGGCGGGATGGGCTACATGCACGAGCAGATGCCGTCGAAGGTCGAGCACATCGTGCACATCGACCAGCCGTATTTCTTCGGCGAAGCAGCGGCCGGCGAAACGCCGGAAGCGTTCGGCCTGGCGCGTGCGCAGCAGCTCGAAGCGAAGATCCTCGAACTCGGCGCGGAGAACGTCGCCGCGTTCATCGGCGAGCCGTTCCAGGGCGCGGGCGGCGTGATCTTCCCGCCGTCGACGTACTGGCCGGAAATCCAGCGGATCTGCCGCAAGTACGACATCCTGCTGGTGGCCGACGAAGTGATCGGCGGCTTCGGCCGCACCGGCGAATGGTTCGCCCACCAGCACTTCGGTTTCGAGCCCGATCTCATCACGATGGCCAAGGGCCTCACGTCGGGCTACGTGCCGATGGGAGCGGTCGGCATTCACGAGCGCGTGGCGCGGCCGATCATCGACAACGGCGAATTCAACCACGGCCTCACGTACTCGGGCCACCCGGTCGCGGCGGCCGTCGCGGTCGCGAACCTGAAGCTGCTGCGCGACGAAGGGATCGTCGAGCGCGTGAAGAACGACACGGGCCCGTACTTCCAGGCGCTGATGCGCGAAACCTTCGCGCGTCACCCGATCGTCGGCGAAGTGCATGGCCACGGCCTCGTCGCGAGCCTGCAGCTCGCCGAAGCGCCGGCCGAACGCCGCCGCTTCGCGAACGGCGGCGACGTCGGCACGATCTGCCGCGACTTCTGCTTCAACGGCAACCTGATCATGCGCGCGACCGGCGACCGGATGCTGCTGTCGCCGCCGCTCGTGATCTCGCGTCCGGAAATCGATGAACTCGTATCGAAGGCGAAAAAAGCAGTCGATGCAACCGCCCAGCAACTGGGTATTTCGTAACGGTTTTTGCCTACAGGCGTGCGGCGGGCGCCGCACGCCGCCATAACCAGGGGAATTCCACCATGCGTGCCTGCCTTCTTCGCCAAGCCTGTTCCGTTGCCGCCCTTGCCGCCGCGGCCGCGTTCACGTCGGTCGCCAGCCCGACGGCACACGCGGCCGACGAGCTGAACGTCTACAACTGGTCCGACTACATCGCACCCGACACGATCCCGAACTTCCAGAAGCAGACGGGTATCCACGTCAAGTACGACAACTACGACAGCGACGACACGCTTCAGGCGAAGCTGCTGGCCGGCAGTTCGGGCTACGACATCGTCGTGCCGACGTCGAACTACATGGCCAAGCAGATCCAGGCCGGCGTGTACCAGAAGCTCGACAAGTCGAAGCTGCCGAACCTCGCGAACCTCGACCCGCTGCTGATGAAGATGATCTCGGACGCCGATCCGGGCAACCAGTACGGTGTGCCCTGGGCCTACGGCACGGACGGCATCGGCTACAACGTGCAGGCGGTGAAGAAGGCGCTCGGCGACAAGGCGCCGGTCGACAGCTGGGCACTGGTGTTCGACCCGGCCAACATGGAAAAGCTGAAGGGCTGCGGCGTGTCGTTCCTCGACCAGGCCGTGGACGTGTTTGCCGCCACGCTGCAATACATGGGCAAGGACCCGAACAGCAAGAATCCCGGCGACTACCAGGCTGCATTCGAAGTCCTGAAGAAAGTCCGCCCGTACATCACCCAGTTCAACTCGTCCGGCTACATCAACGACCTCGCGAACAACGACGTGTGCGTCGCGCTCGGCTGGTCGGGCGACGTCGGCATCGCGCACCGCCGCTCGTCGGAAGCGAAGCGTTCGTACGACATCAAGTTCTCGAACCCGAAGGAAGGCGGCCTGCTGTGGTTCGACGTGATGGTGATCCCGAAGGATGCGCCGCACCCCGAGGCCGCACTGAAGTGGATCAACTACGTGTCCGATCCGAAGGTCAACGCGGCGATCACCAACACGGTGTTCTACCCGACCGCGAACAAGGCTGCGCACCAGTTCGTCACGCCGGCCGTCGCGCAGGACCCGACCGTCTACCCGCCTGAAGACGTGCTGAAGAAGATGGTGCTGATGAAGCCGATGCCGGCCGACATCCTGCGCCTCGAGAACCGTCTGTGGGCCCAATTGAAGACCGGCCACTGATCGACCTGAATGCCGGCGGCGCAGGCGGCGCTTCTCGCCTGCCCGCCTGAGATCCGCGGACCTCCGTCCGCCCGCGCGCGCCGCGCGCACTGTTCCATCCGGCACGAGCCGTCGCCCGTGAGTCGCGTCATGCACCTCGCGCGGGGACCCTCACGCCTGCAATCCGTGAAGAACGAATGGTGAATCCCATGCAATCGATACCCTCTTCCGCTGCTGCACGACAGACCCAACCGGCCCCCGCGGCCCGTACGCAAAACGACGCCTTCGTGCGCATCGAAAACGTCGTGAAGAAATTCGGCGACAGCACCGCCGTCGACAACGTGAACCTGACGATCGCGAAGAACGAGCTGTTCGCGCTGCTCGGCAGCTCGGGCTGCGGCAAGTCGACGTTGCTGCGCATGCTCGCCGGGCTCGAGACGGCCACCTCGGGCAAGATCTTCGTCGACGGCGAGGACCTCGCATCGCTGCCACCGTACCGCCGCCCGGTGAACATGATGTTCCAGTCGTACGCGCTGTTCCCGCACATGACGGTCGAATCGAACGTCGCGTTCGGCCTGAAGCAGGAAGGCACGCCGAAGAACGAGATCAAGGAGCGCGTGGCCGATGCGCTCGCGCTCGTGCAGATGAGCAAGTACGCGCAGCGCAAGCCGCACCAGCTCTCCGGCGGCCAGCAACAGCGCGTCGCGCTCGCGCGCTCGCTGGTCAAGCGCCCGAAGCTGCTCTTGCTCGACGAGCCGATGTCCGCGCTCGACAAGAAGATCCGCCAGAAGACCCAGCTCGAACTCGTGAACATCATCGAGAAGGTCGACGTGACCTGCGTGATGGTCACGCACGACCAGGAAGAGGCGATGACGATGGCCAGCCGCCTCGCGGTGATGAGCGAAGGCAAGATCGTGCAGATCGGCGCGCCGGGCGAGGTGTACGAATTCCCGAACAGCCGCTTCTCGGCCGAATTCATCGGCTCGACCAACCTGTTCGAAGGGCGCGTGGTGGAAGACGAGCCCGATCACATCTTCGTCGAGAGCGACGACCTCGAAGCGCGCATGTACGTGAGCCACGGCATCACGGGCCCGCTCGGCATGCCGGTGGGCATCTCGGTGCGCCCCGAACGCATCCACGTGTCGCGCGAGAAACCCGGCTCGAAACACAACTGGGCGCGCGGCGTCGTGACCGACATCGCGTACATGGGCAGCTACTCGCTGTACCACGTGCGCCTGCCGAGCGGCAAGACGGTGGTGTCGAACCTGTCGAGCTCGCACCTGATGAACGACAACGCACCGGCGTGGAACGACGACGTGTTCGTGTCGTGGTCGCCCGCCAGCGGCGTCGTGCTGACGCAGTGAGGACGCCACGATGAGAACCTCCGCCTCCAATCCGTCCGCGCCGGTGCCGACCGGCACCGCGAGTGCCGGCGCCGGCCGCGCCCGCCCGGGCCGCCTTGCCGCGCTGTCGCGCTTCCTGCCGTCGGGCCGCAGCGTCGCGATCGGCGTGCCGTTCGTGTGGCTGGCCGTGTTCTTCGCGCTGCCGTTCGTGCTGGTGCTGAAGATCAGCTTCGCCGACCAGGTGATGGGCATCCCGCCGTACACGTCGCTCGTCGAGATCAAGGACGGCGTCGTGCACTTCGCGCTGCAGCTGTCGCACTACGCGTTCCTGCTGCAGGACGACCTGTACATCGCGACCTACCTCAGCTCGCTGAAGATGGCCGCCGTGTCGACGGTGCTGTGCCTGCTGATCGGGTACCCGATGGCGTACTACATCGCCCGCTCGGAACCGAACCGCCGCAACGTGCTGATGATGGCCGTGATGCTGCCGTTCTGGACGTCGTTCCTGATCCGCGTGTACGCATGGATCGGCATCCTGAAGGACGATGGCTTGCTGAACCACACGCTGATCGCGCTCGGCATCATCCACACGCCGCTGCGCCTCTACCACAGCGACGCGGGCGTCTACATCGGGATGGTCTATTCGTACCTGCCGTTCATGGTGATGCCGCTGTACGCGCACCTCGTGAAGATGGACCTCACGCTGCTCGAAGCCGCGTACGACCTCGGCGCGAAACCGTGGGTCGCGTTCACGCGGATCACGCTGCCGCTGTCGAAGAACGGGATCATCGCCGGCAGCCTGCTGGTGTTCATCCCGGCGGTGGGCGAGTACGTGATCCCGGAGCTGCTCGGCGGCGCCGACACGCTGATGATCGGCCGCGTGATGTGGGATGAATTCTTCAACAACATGGACTGGCCGATGGCGTCTGCGGTGACGGTCGCGATGGTGATGCTGCTGCTGGTGCCGATGGCGCTGTTCCAGTACTACCAGGTCAAGGAACTGGAGGACGCGAAATGATCAAGCCGAGCAAACCACTGTCGACGGGCGTCCTCGCCTTCGGCTTCCTGTTCCTGTACATCCCGATCATCAGCCTGGTCGTGTACTCGTTCAACGAGTCGAAGCTGGTGACGGTGTGGTCGGGCTTCTCGCTGAAGTGGTACTCCGCGCTGCTGGACGACGACGAGCTGCTGACCGCCGCGTGGCTGTCGCTGAAGATCGGCCTCTTGACGGCCACCGCGTCAGTCGTGATCGGCACGTGGGCGGGCTTCGTGCTCGCGCGCTTCGGCCGCTTCAAGGGCTTCACGCTGTACACGGGGATGATCAACGCGCCGCTGGTGATCCCGGAAGTGATCCAAGGCATCTCGCTGCTGTTGCTGTTCGTTGCGCTGGAGCAGATGTTCGGCTGGCCGAAGGGGCGCGGGATGGTGACGATCTGGATCGGTCACGTGATGCTGTGCGTGTCGTACGTGGCGATCATCGTGCAGTCGCGCGTGAAGGAGATGAACAAGTCGCTGGAAGAGGCCGCGCTGGATCTCGGTGCGACGCCGCTGAAGGTGTTCTTCGTGGTGACGCTGCCGCTGATCTCGCAGGCGCTGCTGTCGGGGTGGCTGCTGTCGTTCACGCTGTCGATCGACGATCTGGTGCTGTCGGCGTTCCTGTCCGGGCCGGGCTCGACGACGCTGCCGCTGGTGGTGTTCTCGCGCGTGCGGCTGGGGCTGAACCCGGAGATGAACGCGCTGGCGACGCTGTTCATCACAGCGGTGACGATCGGCGTGATCGTCGTGAACCGGATGATGATCGCGCGTGAGCGGCGCCGTATCGCCGACATGAAGGCGGCGTTCGCGGTGGCGTGACGCCCCGCTTCCGGCCTCAAAGATAACAAGCACTGCAGACAAGCAACCCGCGCTGCCCCAGGGGGGGCGCGCGATTCGATTCCGATTTGACAGGCGCACGACAAGGAGAATCCGCAATGAAGAAGAAACTGATCTGCCTGCTGGTGGCCGGCGCGTTACCGGGCATCGCGCTGGCCGACTCGACATCCGCCGAGATCAAGGCGCTGCAGGCGCAGGTCGCGGCGCTGCAGAAACAGATGAAGGCGATGCAGGCGCAACTGTCGGCGAAGGGCGGCCCCGCGACCGCCCAGGCCGGCACGAAGGCAGGGGTGGGCGCCGCGCCGGCCGCGGTGGCCGTCGACCCGGGCTCGCCGGACTACGGCAAGGCGCAGGCCACGCTGACCAACGACGAGGTCGGCGAAATGAAGCAGCAGATCGCGAACCAGCAGCTGAAGGTCGACTCGCTGACGGACGCGGCCAACACGGGCCCGCTCGCCGGCCTGTCGGTCACCGGCTACATCGATCCGACCTACATCTACAACCGCGCGGCCGGCACGTCGTCGTTCCTGTTCGCGAACCACGAGAACGCGTACAACTACTTCAACAGCACGTTCGGCGATCTCTACCTCGACATCAAGAAGACGTTCGGTGTCGGCCCGATGGCGCCGTCGGCGGAAATCACGCTGATGCCGAACCGCGGCAACGGCATCACGCTGCTGCAGAACTCGCGCGGCTCGATCACCGACAACCTGCTGAACACCGCGGTCATCAACGTGCCGATCACCGCCGAGACGACGCTGGTCGCCGGCCTGATCCCGAGCTTCGGCGGCTACGAGGTGCAGCAGTCGAACCAGATGCTCACGCTCACGCACAACCTGCTGTACGATTTCTCGGATCCGGGCAGCTACGTCGGGATCGGCGCGAACTACACGAAGGGCAACTGGGCGTGGAAGTTCTTCCTCGGCAACGAGCAGTACCGTACGTACGGCTCGGTCACGACGACGGGCACCAACGCGCTCGGCGATCCGATCACCACCAGCAACAAGGTGCCGACCTTCACCGCACGCGCGGACTACACGTGGTCGAGCGCGCTCGATCTCGGCGGTTCGTTCAACATCGGCCGCCAGACGCTTGCGAGTGCGATCGACCCAACCACCGGCGCGGTCCACTACGGCCCGGGCGGAGCGGCACCGAGCGGCTACGGCTCGTTCTTCTTCGGTGAACTCGACGCGACCTACACGCTCGCCGACATTCAGTACAACGCGGAAGTCGACTACGGCCGTCAGCAGCATGCGGCGTTCAACGGCGGCCTCGCGCAGTGGTACGGCCTGTCGCTGCTCGCGCACCGCAAGTTCAACGCGCCGGTGGTCGGCCGCATGGGCGTGACGCTGCGCTACGACCTGCTCGCCAACTCGAAGAACGGCGGCGGCGGTGGCGGTATCGCGCTGAACGGCCGCGGGATGGATACGTCCAACGGCTTCGGCGTCGATGCAGACTGCCTCGCAACGTCGCAGGCAAATGGCGGCCTGGGCTTCGAGTGCAAGGGCGCGGTGCGCCAGGACGTCGCGCTCGACCTGCTGTTCTACCCGACCCAGCAGATCACCGTGAAGGTCGAATACCGCCACGACTGGGCGAACAACAAGGTGTTCCTGCGCAACGACGGGTCGTACGGCAAGTCCAACGACCTGCTCGCGACGCAGTTCATCTATTCGTTCTGACGCAGCCCGCGCGGGACGCCGTGCCGCGCGCACGGCGTCCCGCGCCGTTTTTACCGGCCGGATGACGGTGCGCGATGCACCGCCGCCGGCTGCAACGAAGGAGCCGGATTCATGACGCAGTCTTTCACCCGCCGCGCCGATGCGCTCGCGCGCGACTCGTACTACGAAGCGACGGCCGTGCGCCCCGCCGTGGACGACCCCGTGCTCGACGGGACGATCGACGTCGACGTCTGCGTGATCGGCGCCGGCTTCGCGGGCCTGTCGACGGCGCTCGACTGCCGCGCGCGCGGGCTGTCCGTCGCGGTGATCGACGCGCACCGGCCCGGCTGGGGTGCGTCGGGCCGCAACGGCGGCCAGGCGATCACCGGCTTCGCGAAGGACGAGGAGATCGAGCGGCAGCTCGGCGCCGACGGCGCGCGCGCCGCGTGGTCGCTGTCGCTCGACGGTGTCGCGCTGATCGCCGAGCGGATCGCGCGCTACGGGATCGACTGCGACTTCACGCGCGGCTACCTGACGGTCGCGACGAAACCGCGCCGCATCGACGACCTGCACGCATGGATGGACGCCGCAACGCAGCGCTGGGGTCACCCGTCGCTGTCATGGCTCGACACCGGCGAGATCCGCGCGCGCATCGCATCGACGCGCTATCTCGCGGGCGTATACGATCCGCTGTCGGGCCACCTGCATCCGCTCAAGTACTGCCTCGGCCTGGCCGATGCCGCGCGCCGTGAAGGCGTCGCGCTGTACGCGCATACGCCCGCGCTCGACGTCGTGCGCGGCGAGCGACCCGTCGTGCGCACGCCATCGGGCGACGTGCGCTGCCGCTTCGTCGTGTCGTGCTGCAACGCCGGCCCCGGCGGCGTGCTGCCGGCCGCGACGGCCGCCCGCATCGCACCGATCGCGTCGTACATCATCGCGACCGAGCCGCTCGGCCAGGCGCGCGCCGACGCGCTGATCGCGCAGCGCGATGCCGTGTGCGACAACAACTTCTTCCTCGACTATTTCCGGCTGTCGGCCGACCACCGGATGCTGTTCGGCGGCCGCGCGAATTCGGCCGGCGCGTCGCCCGCCACGCTCGCCGAGACGATCCGGCGCCGCATGGTCGGCGTGTTCCCGCAACTCGGCGACGTGCGCGTCGACCATGCGTGGGGCGGCTTCGTCGACGTCACGCGCAACCGCGCGCCGGATTTCGGCGCGCTCGATCCGAACTTCTTCTACGTCCAGGGCTTCAGCGGTCACGGCGTCGCGCTCACCGGCATCGCCGGGCGCGCGGTCGCCGGCGCGATCGCGGGCGACACGCGTGCGTTCGACCTGTTCGCGCGCATGCGTCACCGGCGCTTCCCCGGCGGCGACGCGTGGCGGCAACCCGCGCTCGAACTCGGGATGCTGTATCACCGCGTGCGCGAGCTATTCTGAGTCAAACTCCTCCGTTATCCTGACCATGCAGACATTCGCCAACCAGCCGCACGTCGCGTCCTACTACGCGGCGACCGCCAACGATACGACCCGCCACGCGCCGCTCGCCGGCACGATCGATGCCGACGTGTGCGTGATCGGCGCGGGCCTCACGGGCCTGTCCGCCGCGCTCAACCTCGCCGAGCGCGGCCATTCGGTGACCGTGCTCGAAGCGTCGCGGGTCGGATGGGCGGCGAGCGGCCGCAACGGCGGCCAGCTGATCGGCGGGTTCGCGTGCGACATCGACACGTTCGGGCAGTTCATGCCGGAAGGCGACGTGAAGCGCATCTGGGACATGGGGCTCGAAACGCTGTCGCTCGTGAAGTCGCGCATCGCGCAGCACGACATCGACTGCGCGCTGGTGCCCGGCTACCTGACCGCCGCGAACACCGAGCGCGACGCCGACGGCCTGAAGCGCTGGCGCGATGAAGCCGCGAAGCGCTTCGGCTACGACCGCTTCCATTTCGTCGAAGCCGACGAACTCGGCGACTACGTGCAGTCCGAGCGCTATTGCGGCGGCCTGTACGACCCGGACAGCGGCCACCTCCATCCGCTGAACTACACGCTCGGCCTCGCCCGCGCGGCGACCGACGCGGGCGTGCGCATCCACGAGGACAGCTGCGTGACCCGCGTGCGCGACGTCGCCGGCGGCCATGTCGTCGAGACGAGCGGCGGCAACGTGCGCGCGCGCTTCGTCGTGCTCGCGTGCAACACCTTCGTCGGCACGCTCGCGCCCGCGCTGTCGAAGAAGATCATGCCGGTCGGCACCTACGTGATCGCGACCGAGCCGCTCGGCGACGCGCGCGCCGCCGCGCTGATGCCTGCTCGCGCGGCGATCTGCGACAGCCGCTTCGTGCTCGACTATTTCCGGCCGGCGCCCGACACGCGGCTCGTGTGGGGCGGCAAGGTCAGCTATTCGACGCGGGAGCCGCGCGATCTCGCGGCGGCGATGCGCGCGGACATGCTGAAGACGTTCCCGCAGTTGGCGGACGTGAAGGTCGACTACGCGTGGGGCGGCTTCGTCGACATCACGATGAACCGCGCGCCGCACTTCGGCCGCATCGCGCCGACGATGTATTTCGCGCAGGGGTTCTCGGGGCACGGCGTGAACACGACCGCGCTCGCGGGCAAGCTGATCGCCGAGGCGATCAACGGACAGGCAAGCCGCTTCGACCTGTTCGACAAGATCCGCCATCGCGACTTCCCCGGCGGCGAGGCATTGCGCACGCCGGCGCTCGTGCTCGCGATGAGCTGGTACCGGCTGCTCGACGCGTTCGGCGTGCATTGAGCGGGTCACATCGACGACAAACGGCCGCGCCGACACGCAGCCGTTCCGTTGTCGCCGTGCGCTGACGCCCCCCGCTAATCCGCCACCTTCTGCCGCATCGTCACGAACTCCTCGGCCGCGGTCGGGTGAATGCCGATCGTGTCGTCGAACTGCGCCTTGGTCGCACCCGCGCGAATCGCGATCGCGATGCCCTGGATGATCTCGCCCGCATCGCGGCCGACCATGTGCGCGCCGACCACGCGCTGGCTGTCGCGCGCGACGACCAGCTTCATCAGCGTGCGCTCGTCGCGGCCCGACAGCGTGTGGCGCAGCGCCTTGAACGACGTGCGGTAGATATCGACGTCGCCGTCGTACAGGTCGCGCGCGGTCGACTCGGTCAACCCGACCGTCGCGACCTCGGGCTGGCTGAACACCGCCGACGGCACCCATTCGTGATCGGCCGCGACGCGCGACCCGCCGAACAGCGTGCGGGCAAGCAACCCGCCGTCGCGCGTCGCGACCGGCGTGAGCTGCGGCCGCGACGTGACGTCGCCGATCGCATGGATCGACGGCACCGACGTCGCCGAATACGCATCGACGGCGATCGCGCCACGCGCGTCGAGCATCACGCCCGCCTGCTCGAGCCCGAGGCCGTCGACGTTCGGCACGCGGCCGGTCGCATACAGCACCTGGTCGTACGGCCCGTGCCGCGCAGCGCCGACGCGTACGCTCAACGTGCCGTCGTCCGCGCGCTCGATCGACTCGATCACCGAGCGTGCATGGATCGTGACGCCCTGCTTCGTCATCTCGTCGGTCAGGAACTGGCGCACGTCGTCGTCGAAGCCGCGCAGGATTTTCTCGCCGCGATAGAACAGGTCGACGTGGCTGCCGAAGCCGTTGAAGATGCCCGCGAACTCGACCGCGATATAGCCGCCGCCGACCACCGCGATGCGTTTTGGCAGCGCGGCAAGCGACAGCGCCTCGCGCGACGTGATCGCATGCTCGATGCCGGGCCGCGCCGGCATCGCCGGGCGCGAGCCGGTCGCGATCGCGATGTGGCGCGCGCGGATCGTGCGCTCGCCGATCGCGACCGTATGCGCATCGACGAGCGTCGCGCGCCCCGCGTGCATCTCGACGCCCGATTGCCGCAGCAGGTTGATGTAGATGTCGCTGAGCCGGTTGATCTCGCGATCCTTCGCGGCGATCAGCGCGGGCCAGTCGAGCGTGCCGGCGCCGAAGGTCCAGCCGAAGCCCTTCGCGTCCTCGACTTCATGCGGGTAGTGCGATGCATAGACGAGCAGCTTCTTCGGAATGCAGCCGCGCAGCACGCAGGTGCCGCCGATCTGCTCTTCTTCCGCTATGCCGACACGCGCGCCGTATGACGCGGACATGCGTGCGAGCCGCACGCCGCCCGAGCCGGCGCCGATGACGAACAGGTCGTAGTCGAAATCCATCGCATTCCCTCATCGCAGTTCGGATGACGGCACGATAGCAAGATTCCGGGATGCTTGCGGCGCACGGTGCAGCCCGGCGCGCGCCCCATAAAAAACGGCGAGAGACGTTGCCTCTCGCCGGTCAAACCAGCTGCCGGGTGTGTCATGCGTCACCGATCGACCGCATGCCCGACCTGCCGGCTGCGCAGCACCGGTCCGACGGGCGCGCGAGGGGCGCGCCCACGGCCGGACCGGCCGCCATGCTCATGCCTGCGACGTGTCGCTGCCGTCCGTCGCCTGCGTGTCGTCCGCAGCCTGTTCGGGCTGGTCTTCCTTTTTCTTCTCGAGCATGCCTTCGATCGCTTCCGCACCCTTGAAGCCGGCGACGGCGGCGGCCGCCTTGGTCAGCAGGCCCGCATCCGGATCCAGCTTTTCCGCGCCTTCGACAGCGGCGACTGCGCCAGCGATTTCACCCACGGTGTTCAGGATACCCATCGTCATCCCCTTTCAAGAAAATCGTGAGCGCATCGTCCCACGAAAAAAACCGGCAGACCGCGATTGTCATCACCGGATACACAAGTTACGCACCAGGCCGGCCGCACTCGCCGAGCGCAACCGGAACGACGCACGCGCGCGCCGGGCGGCACGCAACGGGCGATGCACGCAGCGTAGCGGAAAGCATGCGCGCGCACTGTAAAAGTATGTTCTGGATTGCCGACGAAACCCTTACGGCGCGGGGGTCTCGTGATGAAGCATTCGCCGAATAGTCGTGCGCGCGTATGAAGGTCGCGTGACGAAAAAAAAGAGGCGCCTCGCGGCGCCCCTTCGATGCAGGCCGGACGACTGCCGGCCGATGCGTTCCGACGTTCGTCAGAAGATATTGCGCAGGCCGATCGCGATGCCGGTCTGGTTGCTGCGACCCGGCAGCTCGACATTCGCCGCGCCGTTCGTCTTGTTGAAGTCGACGGTGCCGTAGACTTCCGTGCGCTTGCTGAGCGCGTACTCGGCGATGCCGACGATCGCGCAGCGGTTGCCGCTCGCGAGCGTGCCGTTGGTGGTCATCGCATTGCGCATGTGGTCGTAGTAGAACGCGCCCGTCAGCGTCAGCGGCGCGCTGACCTGCCAGCTCACGCCCGCGAACGGACCGTCGTCGATCCGGCCGGTGCCCTTCGCGACCGGAATCGTCTGCTGTGCGAGCAGGCTGTCGACGAAGCCCGTGTCGTCCTTCGAGCGCAGGTAGCCCGCGTAGATCTTCGCCTTGCTGAACGCGTACACGACGTTCGCGTGGTAGATCGTCTGCTTGCGCGCCGAGTTGTCGCTGTTCTGCTGCGCGCCGGCCGCGATGCTGAGCGGACCCATCACGTACGACAGCGACACGCCCCACGCATTGCCCTTGCCGAGCGAACCCGGGATCTGGCCCGAGAAGCCGCCCGCGCCGGTCGATTCGTAGTTGGTGCCGGTCGAGTACATCGCCTTCGCGGTCAGCCCGTCGAACTTGCCGGTGTACTTGATCTGGTTGTCCGCATACAGGCCGCCGCCGAGTGCGACCGGCAGCCACGCGTTTTCGAGGTAGTTGCCGACCGTCAGCGGATCGTAGGTATCCGACAGCAGGTCGAACAGCGGCGTCTTCTGGCGGCCGAGGGTCACCGTGCCGTACGGGCTCTGCAGGCCGACGTAGGCTGCACGGTTGAACAGGCGGCCGCTGTCGGCGAACGCGCCGTTCTGCAGGTTCACGCCGCTCTCGAGGTTGAACACGGCCTTCAGGCCGCCGCCGAGGTCTTCCGTGCCGTAGATGCCGAAGCGGCTGTTCGTGATCGCGCCGTTGGTCATCGACAGCAGGCCGTCGTTCTTGGCGTTGGCGTTGGTCAGGTAGCGGATGCTGGCGTCGGCGACGCCCCAGAGCGTGACCGAGCTTTGTGCGGCCGCATACTGGCTGGCAAATGCGAGCGCGGCGCACCCTGCGATGGCTGCGAGTCGGGTGGTCTGCTTCATGAGCTTTCCCTTTTGTAGGTGTCTCCATTCATGGCCGGCCGCGTGCGCAGCCGGGTGGCGATCGCTCACGTTCTTGGCGCGCGCGATGTGGGCTGAATCATATGACGAGTGCAATCGCCGAAAGAAATTGAAATGCGCGGTAACGCCGGAACTGTCGTCCGCGCACAACGTTGCGGCGCGCGAGGCTTGCCCGGCGGGCGGCGGGTGCCGCACGGCAGCGACCGCGCGCGGCTTACGGCACGTCGGATCTGTAAGGATCACGCAGCAGGTGCCGCGCAACGGGCACGCGCGGAGGCGCGCCCGCGGGATGCGCGGTCACGCCGTCGCCGGCCCGCCGTCGGCCGAGTGCCGGCGCCACGCGCGCCGCACGATTTCCGCGAACGCGCCGACGAGCAGCAGCACGGCGCCCCACAGCGCGACCTCCGGCGCGAGCCGCGTGACGAGGCCGCCGACCACCGCGCCGGCCAGGAAGCAGAAGCTGATCGTCGCGAGCAGCGCCGAGTCGTGCAGCGCTCCCGCGTCGTAGCGCGGGATCAGCCCGACGAACAGCTTCTGCGCGGCGCGCCGCAGGTTGCCGGTGGTCATCACCGACGTGTACGACAACTCCTCGAGATGGGTGAACGACAGCGTCTGCAGCGTTGCAACGAACGAGATGCCCGGAATCAGCCACGCGCTCGACGCGCCGACGAGGCCGCTCGCGGCGACGCCGAGAAAAGCGATCTCGACGAGCAGGCTCGCGAACGCCGTGTGCTTCATCCAGCCGCGCTGCGCGGCAAGCCCGAGCAGGTGCGCGACGAACACCGCGATCGTGAAGCCGACGAGCGGCGGCACGTGATGCAGCGCGGCGGCCCAGTCGCCGGCCGACAGGTTGATGCCGAGCAGCGCGACGTTGCCGGTCATCGTGTTCGCGAACACGTGGCCGTGGCCGACATACGTGTACGCGTCGAGGTAGCCGCCGGACAGCGTCAGCAACGCGGCGACGGTGAGATTGCGGCTGGCGCCGTCGAGATCCATCGAGCCTCCCGTGAAGATTCGCGCCAGTATGGCGCACGAGCGGTCAACGTGCGCCGGTCACTGCCCGATGCCGGTGAGCCCGATCAGCGCGCCGCCCGCGAGCAGCCACAGCGGATGGATGCGCGTGCGCCACGCGAGCACCGCGCACGCGGCCGTGATGCCCCACTGGATCGCGGTGCGGTTCGATGCCTCGGAGATCAGCACCGCGCTGGCCGCAACGAGCCCGGCGGTGACCGGCATCATCCCCTGCTGCACATGGCGGCGCCACGGCCGGTCGCGAAAGCGCTCCCACGCATGCAGCGCGAGCACGGTGACGATCGACGACGGCCCGAACTTCGCGAGCGACGCGACCAGCAGCCCGCTCCAGCCGGCCACGTGCCAGCCCACCAGCGACACGATCATCATGTTCGGCCCGGGCGCCGCCTGGGCCAGCGCGAACAGCGCGGTGAACGCGTGCGCGCTCATCCAGTGATGGACGTCGACGACCTGCCGCTGCATCTCCGGCAGGATCGTGTTGCCGCCGCCGAACGCGAGCAGCGACAACTGGCTGAAGATCGTCGCGATGGCGATCAGCGTGTCGTTCATGGTCGGCCCCCTCGCTGCGTGTCGCGTGCGGCGGCCGGCGCCGGCTGCGGCGTGCCTGCGTCGCGACGGCGCGACGCGAGCCACACGCTGACGGGCGTCAGCACGAGCATCGTGGTCAGCAACGGAATGCGCAGCACCGCGATCGCGACGAACGCGAGCGCCGCGATGCCGGCCGCCGCGCGCGCATGCCGCAGCGGCTTCAGGACCTTCACGGCCATCGCGACGAGCAGCCCGGCCGCCGCCGCCGCCAGCCCCGCAAAGAGATGCTGCACGCGCGGATCGTTCTGCGTCTTCGCGTACAGCACGCCGAGCGCGACGACGACGAGCGTCGGGCCCGCGATCAGCCCGAGAATGCCGGCGAACGCACCGGCGACGCCGCGAAAGCGCATGCCGACGGCCACCGACAGGTTGATCACGTTGCCGCCCGGCAGGAACTGGCACAGCCCGAGCAGATCGGTGAATTCATCGGCGGAGAGCCACTGGCGCTCTTCGACGATGGTGCGCCGCGCGAACGGCAGCGCGCCGCCGAACGACATGAGGCCCAGCGACAGGAAACCGGTGAACAGCTCGGCGAGGCCGACGCCGCGGGGTGAGGCGGCCGGCGGCGGGGCGGCCGGCGGAGAAGCGGATTGCATGGGGTTCCTTATCAAACGGTGACCCGAGGTTACCGCCGTTCGGCATACCGGCAAAACGATTTTATCGGCGCGCCCTTGTGATCTAGAATCACAAGCATGGCACGCGATCTCCCACCCTTTTCCGCGCTTCGGGCCTTTGAAGCCGCGGCACGACATGAAAGCTTCAGCGCCGCCGGCGACGAGCTGCATGTGACTCACGGTGCCATCAGCCGGCAGATCGCCGGGTTCGAGGCCTGGCTCGGCAAGCCGGTGTTCCACCGCTACGGCAAGCGCGTGAAGCTCACCGACGAAGGCCGCCGCTACCTCGACACCGTGCGCGCGGCGTTCGACAGCATCGCGCTCGCGACCGAGCAGCTGCGCAACACGGGCGCGGCACGCGTGCTGCGCATCAATGCGCTACCCACCTTCGCGATGAAATGGCTGCTGCCGCGCCTGTCGCGGTTCCAGCGCGACGTGCCGAACGTCGAGCTGAAGCTGTCGACGTCGAATGCGCCGCTCGATACGCTCGACGGCTTCGATGTCGCGATCCGCCGCGGCCCCGGCCACTGGCCGAACTGCACGAGCGGCCACTTCCTCGACGAAAGCGTGATTCCCGTCTGCAGCCCCGCGCTGCTCAAGCGCGCGCCGATCGCGCGCGCGGACGATCTCGCGCGCCATGTGCTGCTGCATTCGGATACGCGGCCGGAAGGCTGGCGCGACTGGTTCGCGGCGGCCGGCGTGGCGATGAAGGGGCGCAAGCGGCAGTCGTTCGACCACTTCTACCTGGCGCTGCAGGCGGCCGTCGACGGCCTGGGCGTCGCGCTCGGCCCGTTGCCGCTGATCGACGACGAGCTCGCGAGCGGCCGGCTGGTGATGCCGCTGGAAGGGCCGCGCATCGCGACGCGCAGCTACTGGTGGATCGCGCCGCGCGCGCCGGCGGACGATCCGCTCGTCGCGCAGTTCTGCGCGTGGCTGCAGACGCAGTCGAACGTCGGCGCGTAGCGCGTCGACGTTCGACGCACAAGATGACGCGGGCGGCAGCGCACCGCCCGCCGGAAGCTCAGACCACCGGGCCCGGTTCCTTTTCCTTGCGCAGGATCGCGTACAGGATGATCGCGCCGAACGTCGCGGTGCCGATCCCGCCGAGCCCGAAGCCGCCGATCTTCAGCGAGAAATCGCCGGCGCCGAGCACCAGCGTGACGGCCGCGACAATCAGGTTGCGGTTGTCGGAGAAGTCGACCTTGTTGACGACCCAGATCCGCGCGCCCGTCACCGCGATCAGCCCGAACACGACGATCGACACGCCGCCGAGCACCGGGCCCGGAATCGTCTGGATCACCGCACCGAACTTCGGCGAGAAGCCGAGCACGATCGCGATCACCGCGGCGAGCGCGAACACCAGCGTCGAGTAGATCCGCGTGACGGCCATCACGCCGATGTTCTCCGCGTAGGTCGTCACGCCCGTGCCGCCGACGCTGCCCGACACGATCGTCGCGAGCCCGTCGCCGATGAATGCGCGGCCCACGTAGCGATCGAGGCTGGTACCCGTCATCGCGCTGACGGCCTTGATGTGGCCGAGGTTTTCGGCGACCAGGATCACCGCGATCGGCGCGAGCATCAGCATCGCGTGCGGATCGAACACCGGCGCGCGGAAGCTCGGCACCCCGAACCAGGCCGCCTGCCCGACGATCGAGAAATCGATCGGCTTGCCGAGCCCCATCCCGTTGGTCGCGACCGCGTAGATCGCGTAGGCGATCACGAGCCCGACCAGGATCAGCAGGCGCTGCACCATGCCGCGCGAGAACACCGCGACGCCGCCGACGCACAGCACCGTGACGAGCGCCATCACCGATTCGAAGGTCGACCCCGACACGCCCTTGACCGCGATCGGCGCGAGGTTCAGCCCGATCACCGCGACCACCGCGCCGGTCACGACGGGCGGCATCAGCGTCTCGATCCAGCGCGTGCCGATCGCCTGCACCAGCAGGCCGAGCGCGACGTACACGACGCCGCACGCGACGATGCCGCCGAGCGCGACCGGGATGTTCGGGTTCGGGCCGCTGCCGCCGTAGCCGGTCACCGCGATCACCAGGCCGATGAACGCGAAGCTGGAGCCGAGGTAGCTCGGCACGCGGCCGCCGACCAGCACGAAGAACAGCAGCGTGCCGACGCCCGACATGAAGATGCACAGGTTCGGGTCGAAGCCCATCAGCAGCGGCGCGAGCACGGTCGAGCCGAACATCGCGACGACGTGCTGCACACCCATCGCGACCATCTGCGGCCACGCGAGGCGCTCGTCGGGGCCGACCACGCGCGAGGCCGCGCCGGTCGATTGCACCCGCCAGCGCGGGAAGTAGGAATCGGACATGGGGAAAAGGGCTCCTGTCGGTCGCCGGCTGCGGAGGATGCGCCGGTCTGGAATCTGGCGCGAGTTTACGGAGCGGAAATGGGGCTGGCAAGCAGGCCGACAACAGGGCGGAAAAGCGGGCCGCCGAGTGGGGCCAGCGAGCACGTTGCGCGGCTTGCCGCGTGTGCGAAACGGGGCACGATGGCACGCCCCGGCGAAGCGCCCGCCCGCGCGGGAACCTGCGCGGGCGGCGATCGACGCCCGCCGCAACGCAAGCGTGCGCTCACATCGCGGCCGGCGCGGCGGACATCAGGGGTTGATGTACTGGAACAGCGACAGGTTCTGCAACTGCGCGTACGCCTTCTGCGAGCCCGTCAGCGCGTTCTGCATCTGCAGGAACTGGCTGATCGTCGTCACCATGTTGGTGCTCGTCAGGTCGGACAGGTTGCTGGTGACCTGAAGCGACGCAGTCTGGTTGACGGCCTGCATCGCCTTGACTTCCTGCTCGCGGCCACCGACCGATGCCTGGATCGTCGTGACGTTGCGCATCGTGTTGCCCAGCTTGGTCGAGCCCGTCATCAACGCGTTCTTCAGCGCCGCGCCCGCCACCGCGTTGCCCGTCACGGGCGTCTTCAGCGCCGCGATCATCGCGTCGAGCGTCGAGAACACGTCCGAGCCGCCGCTCGCCTGCGGCGCCGGCGCAACGGCAAACGTGTCGCCGGCGGCCGGCGTGCCCGACACCGCCACCGTCATTCCGCCGCCGAGCGAGATCGCCGAGCCCGACGAATAAGCCTGCGCCGGCGTGGTGGTGGGCGGGCTGACCGAGTTGTCGGTCACGGTGTAGGTCGGCGCGGCGGCCGTGCCGCCAAAGGTGATCGAGAACTGATGGCCGTTCGTCGCGATCGCCGGGTTCGTCACCGTGACCGCGCCGATCGTGCCGGTGCCCGTGTTGCTGGCGCCGGCCGACGGCACCGGCGAGCTGCCGATCGCCGGCACCGACATGAAGACGGCCGCGCCCGTGTCGCCCTGCGACACGGTGCTCGAATCGGCGATCTGCACCTGGCGCGTGCCGGTGTCGCCGACATAGGCGACGCTGCCGCTCGGCGTCGTCGAAAACGGCGCAGCCGAATTCTTCGTGCCGGCGAACAGGTAGTTGCCCGCGCCGTCGTTGGTGTTCGCGAGCGTCATCAACTGGTCGCGGTAACCCTGCAACTGCGTGGCGAGCGCCGAGCGGTCGCTGTCGGACATCGAACCGTCGCCGGCGCGCACGAGCAGCGACTGCGTGTTCGTCAGCACGGTGCTCACGTTCTGCAGCGTCTGGTCCTCGGCCTGCAGCGACGCGAGCGCCGCGGTCTGGTTGGTCGCGTACTGCGACAGCGTCGCCGACGTCATCGACAGCTGCACGGCCTGCGCCGCGCCGGCCGGATTGTCCGCCGCGGTCTGCAGGCTCACACCGCTCGAGATCTGCTGATACAGCTGCGCAAGCTGGGCCTGCTGATCGTTCATTTGTGAAACGTTCAGCTGGAAGAACTGGGCGCTGGAAATCCGCATCGCTTCTATCCCTCGAATCCGGTCAATTGAACAGGCCGAGCACGGTCTGGAACAGCGTCGCCGCCGTCTGGATCACCTTCGCGTTCGCCTGGTAGAACTGTTGGTACTGCATCAGGTTGGCCGCTTCCTCGTTCGTGCTCACGCCCGACACCGACTGCTGCGCCTGGGTGATCTGGCCGATCAGCCCGGTCTGCGCGGCGCTCGACGATTTCAGCTGGGTCGTCGTGTTGCCGATGCCGTTC
Source organism: Burkholderia sp. AU27893 (assembly GCF_002223205.1). NCBI lineage: Bacteria > Pseudomonadati > Pseudomonadota > Betaproteobacteria > Burkholderiales > Burkholderiaceae > Burkholderia > Burkholderia sp. AU27893. The sequence goes on from NZ_NKFD01000002.1 coordinate 872,241, forward strand.
ACGTAGCTCGCATACGCGCCGGTGAGCGTCGTCGTGCCGTTGCCGAACGCCTTCGAGTTGACCAGCTTCGACAGCGCGAGCGCGTTGGAGCCGTCGCTGGTGCCGCCCGCATACGGCCCGATCGTGAACGAGTCGCCGGTCGCCGGTGCGCCGGACAGCGTGACGCTCACGCCGTTGAGCGCGCCCGCGGCCGTTCCCGACATCGTCATCGTCGCGCCGGCCGCCGGGTCGTACGGGACGGTGTCCGTCGGGTTGTTGATCGTGACCGACGTCGGCGGCGTGGTGCCGATCGTCACCGTGGTGCCGACCGGGAAACCCGTCAGCGTCTTCGCCGTCGCGTCATAGGTCAGCTTGGTCGTCGGCACTTGATAGCCCGCGGTGACGCCGCCCAGCGTGATCTTGCCCGTGCCGGTGTTGGTGCTCGCCGCCGACGTGACGGCCGGCGAGGCTGCCGCGATCGCCAACGCGCTCGTCGTGGCGAGGCCGAAGCCGTTCAGCGCGCCGCGCGTCGGCAGCACGGTGAACTTGTCACCGGCACTCATCGAGCCCGACGGGGTCGAGAAATTCAGCCCGCCGAGCGAAACCGGCATCGGCCCCGCCTTCTGGTCGACCACCGCACCGCTCGCGCGGTCGGTCAGCGTGTATTTCGTGCCGTCGAAGGACAGCGTGTAGTCGCTCGTGGTCGGCTGCGACGCGTTCGCGAACGACACGGACAGCGACGCGTTGCCGGTATTGCCCTGGTTCGCGTACACGGTCGGCGACGGCGTCGTGAACAGGTTGCCGCCCTTGTTGCCCGACAGGTCGATGCCGAGCGCGTTCTGCGCGTTGACCTGCGCGGCGAAGCTGGTCGCGATCGCGCCGAGCTGGGCCTGGGCGGGGTCGAGCGTCTGGCTGCGGAACGCGAGCAGGCCGCCGAGCGTGCCGCCCGACAGCGACGAATCGGGCAACGGCTGGTTCGGCCCCTGCGGCTTCGCGCCGGCGATCCCCTGCGACACGACGGTCAGTTCGCTCGGATCCGACGGCGACGTGACGGCCGCAAGCTGGTAGCTCTTGTCGGCGACGACGAGCGGTTGGCCACCCGACATGAACACGCTGTAACCGCTGTCGTTGCGCACGACCTGGATACCGGCCAGGCCCGACAGGTTCGACACCGCGAGGTCGCGCTGGTCCAGCAGCTGGTTCGGCGGCTGCCCCTGGCTGCTCGCCGCCGCGATCTGCTGGTTCAACTGCGCGATCTGCGCGGTGTACGTGTTGATCTGCGACACGGTGCTGGTGAGCTGCGTGTTCACGCTCTGGCGCAGCGCGTCGTACTGCTGGCCGGCCGCGTTGAGCTGGTTGGCCAGCGTCTGCGCGTTGCTGATCGCGGTCTGCCGCACCGACGGGTCGGACGCGTTGTTCGCGACGTTCTGCAGCCCGGTGAAGTAGTTCGTGATCCCGGTCGAGACCCCCGCCGTCGGGCTGCCGATGTAGTTGTTCAGCTGCGCGACGAGCGTGTACCACGTCGACAGCGCGCCGCCTTGCGTCTGCGCGGTGTTCAGCTGGTCGCTCAGGTACTGGCTGTACTGCCGCTGCACAGTGACGGTGTTCACGCCTTGCGGCATGTAACCGCTGCCCGAGTATTGGCTGCTCGCTTCCGCATACACGGGCCGCTGGACCGAATAGCCGGGCGTCGCCGCGTTGCTGATGTTGTTGCTGGTCGTCGTGAGGCCCCAGAGCGCGGCATTCAGGCCGCTGACGCCGAGGTTCATGAGTGTGTTGGACATGCGCGATCCTGATGAGCCGGCCGCGCGTCGCGGCCGCCGGGTTGCGTGACTCCCGGTATAACGGCCGCCGATCGAAAAAATTGAGGAAAAAATGCGCGCGCGACGCGCACGTGCGCGTCGCCGGTTCAGGCGTGCGGCCGAGGGGCCGCAAACACCGTGCGGGCCGCCCCGGGCGGGGCCGGCCGCCGCTTGCGCGTCAGGCCCGCGCGAGCGAGCGGCGCTTCATCTCGAGCTGCGTAATCAGCCGCTGCAGCGTGTTTTCCGCGCTGCCCGGCAACGACATGTAGCGGAAGCCGAGCTGGAAGCGCCGCGACCCGTTCGGCATCTGCGTCGAACGCTGCGACACGAGCTGCAGGTCGAGCGACAGCTTGCCGTGGCCGGTCAGCTCGAGCTCGACGTCGGGCAGCAGCGTGCCGACCTCGAGCGCCTCGACGCGTTCGTCGGCCGTGCGCAGCCCCACGCCGCCGAGCGACAGGTTGTGCACCTCGAACAGGAAGCTTTCGCCGTCCGGCAGCTTGCCGCGGCACAGGAACGGATCGACGATCGGCGCATCGACGCGGAAATATTCACGCCGCTGGATGCACATCAGCACGTCGGGGAAATCGGCGACGAACGCGGGCAGCCCCTCGTAGCGCGTCTCGCGCGGCGTGCCCGTGGAGAATTCGACGCGCACGCCCTCCGGCGCGGCCGCGAACGTGCAGTGCGACGCGCCGAGGATGCCGGCGTTCTGCTCCGCCAGCGCACCCCAGTCGAACGTAAACGTCCGCGCGCCGACATCCACCTCGAGCAGGCGCGTGACGAGCTGGCCGCCCGGGTACTGGACGGTCAGGAAATCGCCGCGGTTGACGAGGTTGCGCAGCTGCACGCCGATTTCCAGCGGATTGCGGCGGGCATAGTCGGGCCCGGAGTGGCCTGCATCCAGGCTGGGGTCCGTCGACGTTTCGATATTCATGGCTAGCCGGTCATTCTTGTCATGGGCGCCCGGGCAACCGGTGCGCAATAAAACCGGGCCAGAACGGGGGCCCGGTCGCAGGTCTCTCACACTTAGCGGCAGTGCTGACCGAAAGTTTAGATCGAATTGGGGATTTTTTTCGCGCAAACGTTGAAACCGCGCGCGGCGGGCGGCCGGGCGCGGTCCAGAGGGTGCAACAGGCGGGAGCCGACGGGGGCCGTCAGCCGATCTGCTGCATGATCGAGATCAGCTTTTTCGCGTAGTTCGGGTCGGTCGCGTAGCCGGCCTTCTGCATCCCGTGCGCGAAGCCTTCGACGCTGCGGCTCGCGCTCAGCACGCCCGAGTAGCGCGGGTTGTTCTTCAGCAGGTTCGCGTAATCGGTCATCGCGTGTTCATACGAATCGTACGCGCGGAATTTCGCGACCACGCGGCGCGGCGTGCCGTTCACGTATTCCGTGGTCAGCGCCGACACCGTGCGGCCGGTCCAGCCCTTGGTCGCCTTGATGCCGAACACGTTGTAGCTCGTCGAGCCGTCGGTCGCGCGGATCTCGCGCTTGCCCCAGCCCGATTCGAGCGCGGCCTGGCCGACGATGAAGCGCGCCGGGATGCCGGTCGATGCGCTGGCCGCCTGCGCGGGGCCTGCGAGCCGGTCGACGAACGCGTCGGCGTCCTGCACGCCGCTCGCGCCCTTCAGCGGCGGCGTCAGCGCGCTGCCGGCCGAATAGCCGCGCGTGCCGGCGAGCCCGCCGTTGTTGGCCGAGTTCGCGTAGGCCTTCGCCATCGCGTTCATCGCGGCGAGGCCGCCTTCGTTGCCGGACGCGCCGAAGCCGTCCGCGCCCAGCCCGGCCGCGCCAACGCCGGCTGCCGAATCGCTGCCCGCGCCCTGCCCCGCATTGCGCAGCAGCTGCTTCATCAGCGCATCGGCCACGCCGATCCCGCGCGTCGACATCTGCTGCGCGAGCTGCTGGTCGAGCATCGACGTGTACATCTTCGACGTATGCGAATCGAACAGCCCGCCGTCGGGCGACGCGTCGCGCATGCTCTTGAGCATCATCTGCGTGAACATCGCGTCGAACTGGCCGGCGACCGCCTTCGCGCCGGCCCGAGGCGATTGCCTGGCCTGCTCGCGCAGGGCGTCGAAACCCTGCACGTCGAGCGCAAAGCGCTGCGTGAGGTCGTTCGCGTTCGGGAGACTGGCTGCCATTTAGATGATCTCCAGGTCGGCGCGCAGCGCGCCGGCGGCCTTCATCGCCTGCAGGATCGACATCAGGTCCGCGGGCGTCGCGCCGAGCGTGTTCAGCGCCTTCACGACGTCGGCGAGATTCGCGCCGGCCGTCACCATTTTCAGCGCGCCGTTGTCCTGCTTCAGCTGGATCTGCGACTGCTGCGCCACCACCGTCTGCCCGTTCGAGAACGGCCCCGGCTGCGACACCACCGGCTGCGTGTTGACGACGACCGACAGGTTGCCGTGCGCGACCGCGCAGCTCTGCAGCGTGACCATCTGGTTCATCACGATCGAGCCGGTGCGCGCGTTCAGGATCACCTTCGCCGCGGCCTTGTCCGGGCTGACGTCGAGGTTCTGCAGCCGCGCCATGAACGCGACCTGCTGCGCCGAATCAGCGGGCGCGGCGAGCTGGATCGTGCGCCCGTCGAGCGCCGTCGCGGTGCCCGGGCCGAAGCTCGAGTTGACCGCGGACACGATCCGCTGCGCGGTGCCGTAGTCCATGTCGTTCAGTTGCAGCTGCAGCACGCCGTTCATCTGCGCGATCGCGTTCGGCACCGAACGCTCGACGATCGCGCCGCCGACGATCCGGCCGGCCGCGAGCTGGTTCACCTGCACGCGGCTGCCGTTCGCGCTGGCGCCGGCGCCGCCGACCGCCATGTTGCCCTGCGCGAGCGCATAGACCTGGCCGTCCGCGCCTTTCAGCGGCGTCAGCAGCAGCGTGCCGCCGCGCAGGCTCTTCGCGTTGCCGAGCGACGACACGGTGACGTCGAGCGCCTCGCCCGGCCGCGCGAACGGCGGCAGCGTGGCGGTCACCATCACGGCCGCGACGTTCTTCAGCTGCATGTTGCTCAGCTGCGACGCACCGCCGTTGGCCGACCCGTTGTTGATCGAGATGCCGAGGTTCGCGAGCATGTTCGCGAGCGTCTGCGTGGTGAACGGCGTCTGCATCGTCTGGTCGCCCGTGCCGTCGAGGCCGACGACGAGGCCATAGCCGATCAGCGGGTTGTCGCGCACGCCCTGGATCTGCGCGAGATCCTTCAGGCGTTCCGCGTGCGCGGGCGCCGCGCCGAATGCGCAGGCCATCGCCACGAGCGCGACGGCGAGCCGCGCGGCGGCGTGCGCGCGGGCAGACAGGCGGTCGAGAAGCGTCTTCTGCATCGTCATCACCACGGCGCGATGTTGAGGAAGAAGCGCTGCAGCCAGCCCATCGTCTCGGCTTCGTTGATGTAGCCCTTCGCCGAGTATTCGATCTTCGCGTCGGCGACCTGCGTCGAGTAGACGGAGTTCGCGCCCGAGATCGTGTTCGGGTTCACGACACCCGAGAAGCGCACGAATTCGTTGCCCTGGTTGATCAGCATCTGCTTCTCGCCGCTGACCACGAGGTTGCCGTTCGGCAGCACGTTGGTGACGGTCACCGTAATCGTGCCGTTGAACGTGTTCGCCGCGCTGGCGCCGCCGGTCGCCGCGAACTTGTTGTTGCCGGTCGCCGACAGGTTCGCCTTCGCGAACAGGCCGCCGAGGAAGCCGGCCGTCGGCACGTTGAAGTCGGTGTTGCCCTGCCGGTTCGTGTTCGCGCCCGACGACTTGGTCGCGTTGATGTTCTCCGCGATCATGATCGTCAGGATGTCGCCGACGTTGCGCGGACGCTGATCCTCGAAGAGCGGCCGCCCCGCGTAGCCGGGGTTGTAGATCGAGCCGGGCGCCTGCATCGACATCGGCGTCGGCGGCTGCGCCGTCATCGGCTGCTGGATGATCGGATCGCGCGGAATCTGCGCGCAGCCGGCGGCGAGCGCCGCCACCGCGACCGCGCATGCGGCGCGGACGGTGGCTGACGGGAGGAGGCGAACCTGCTTCATGGCGACGACGGGTGTTCCGGTTAGCTCTTCATCTGCGTGACGGTCTGCAGCATCTGGTCGGACGTCGTCACGGCCTTGCTGTTGATCTCGTAGGCACGCTGCGTCTGGATCATGTTGACGAGCTCCTGCACGACGTTCACGTTCGACGCTTCGACGTAGTTCTGGTTGAGCGTGCCCGCGCCGTTCAGCCCCGGTTGCGACACGTTCGGCGCGCCCGACGACGTCGTCTCGGAGAACAGGTTCTCGCCGCGCGCCTCGAGGCCGGCCGGGTTGATGAAGGTCGCGACCTGCAGCGAGCCGATCTGCACCGAATTGGTCGAGCCCGCCTGCGTGACCGTCACGACGCCGTCCTTGCCGATCGTCAGCGACGTCGCGTTCTGCGGGATCGTGATCGCCGGCAGGACCTGGTAGCCGCTCGACGTGACGAGCTGGCCCTGCGCGTTGGTCTGGAACGCGCCGTCGCGCGTGTACGCGTTCGTGCCGTCCGGCATCAGCACCTGGAAGAAGCCCGCGCCGTTGATCGCGACGTCCTTCGCGTTGCCGGTCTGCGTGAGGCCGCCCTGCGTGTACCGGCGCTCGGTCGCGACCTGCTGCACGCCGGTGCCGAGCTGCAGGCCCGACGGCAGTTCCGTCTGCTGCGTCGAGTTCGCGCCCGGCTGGCGAATGGTCTGGTACAGCAGATCCTCGAACACCGCGCGCGACGCCTTGAAGCCGTTCGTGCTGGTGTTCGCGAGGTTGTTCGAAATCACGTCCATCTGCGCCTGCTGCGCATTCATGCCGGTGGCGGCAATGTAGAGCGAACGGTTCATTTGTCAGTTCTCCTGCTAGGCTGGCGCGGGCGCTCAGCTGAAATTGAGCAGCTGGTTCGCCGTCTGCTCGTTCTGGTCGGCCGTCTGGATCAGCTTCGACTGCAGCTGGAACGCACGCGCGTTGTCGATCATCGCGACCATCGCGGTCACCGGGTTGACGTTGCTGCCTTCGAGCGAATTCGGCGTGACGACCACGTTCGGGTCGGCGTCGGCCGGATTGCCGTCGGCGGTGCGGAACAGCCCGTCGTTGCCGCGCGTGAGCGTGGCCGGGTCGGGGTTCACGAGCTTCATCTGGTCGACGATCGCGACCGCCGTCGGCGGGTCGCCCGGCATCAGCGCGGAAATCGTGCCGTCCTTGCCGATCGTCACTTCCGCGTTCGGCGGCACCGAGATCGGGCCGCCGTTGCCGACCACCGGCAGGTTGCTCGCGTTGACGAGCTGGCCGTTCTCGTCGACGTGCAGGTTGCCGGCGCGCGTGTACGCCTCGCTGCCGTCGGCCGCCTGCACCGCCAGCCAGCCCGCGCCCTGCACGGCGACGTCGAGCGGGTTGCCGGTGCGCGTGATCGGACCCGGCGTGTAGTCGGCGCCCGGCGTCGACGCGAGCACGTAGGTGCGCGTCGTCGTCGGGTCGCTCGTGCTGCCGTCGCCGAAATTCATCGGCACCGCGCGATACGTCGCGAGCTGCGCGCGAAAGCCCGTCGTCGACGCGTTCGCGAGGTTGTTCGCGACCACCGCCTGCTGGTCGAGCGACTGCGACGCACCCGTCATCGCCGTGTAGATCAGTCGGTCCATGGCTGCCCGTTATCCGCGCTTACAGGTTGATGATCGTTTGGTCGACAGCCTGCTGCGTCTTGATCGTCTGCGCGTTCGCCTGGTAGTTGCGCTGCGCGGTGATCAGGTTGACGAGCTGCGACGTGAGGTCGACGTTCGAGTTTTCCAGCGCGCTGCCCTGCAGCTTGCCGTGGTTCGTGCTGCCCGGCGCCGAGATCTGCGGCACGCCCGACGCGGAGCTTTCCGCGTACTGGTTGCCGCCGAGACTCACCAGCCCGTTCGGGTTGTTGAAGTTCGCGAGCGCGATCTGGCCGAGCACGGCGGTCTGGCCGTTCGAGTAGTTGCCGGTCAGCTTGCCGTCGGTGCCGATCGTGTAGGTCGTCAGCGTGCCGCTCGCGTAGCCGTCCTGCGTGAGGTTGTTCACGCCGTTCTTGCCGCCGTACTGCGTCGTGCCGGTCAGGTCGAGCGTGAGGTTCTGCGGCGTCGCCGAGCCGTCGGTGTTCGGCACCGTGAACTGGAACTGGCCGACCGACGTGGTCGGCGTGGGCGGCGTGCCCGTCGTCGTGCTCTTGATCGCGCCCGACGCGTCGAACGTGACCGTGCCGAGATCCGCCGTGGCGCCGCCCTGCACGCCCGCGTACGCTTCCCACGTGCCGGCCGCCGACTTCACGAAGTACATGTTGACCGCCTGCGAACCGCCGAGCGAGTCGTACACCTGGATCGACGTCGAGTAGTTGTAGGTCGTGTTGTCGGTCGCGCTGAACGGCGTCTTGGCCGGCACCGCGTCCTGCGAATTCAGGTTGAACTGCGCGCCGATCTTGGTCGTCGCGGTCGGCGCGATGTTGGTCGTCGGCGCCTGCAGCGGCACGGTCTGCGCGGTGTTGATCACGCCGCCCGCGTTGGCCGCATAGCCCATCAGGTTACGGCCTTGCGAATCGACGATGAAGCCGTTCTTGTCGCGCTGGAACGTGCCGTCGCGCGAGTAGGTCGTCACGCCGTTGTTCGACATCTGGAAGAAGCCGTTGCCGTTGATCGCGACGTCGAGCGAGGAACTCGTCGTGTTGATCGTGCCCTGGCCGAAGTTCTGCTGCACGGCGTTCAGCGACGTGCCGATACCGATCTGCGTGTTGGTCGACGTCGCGACCGAGTTCGCATACATGTCGGCGAACTGCGCGGTGCTCGACTTGAAGCCGACCGTGTTCGCGTTCGCGATGTTGTTGCCGATCACGTCGAGCGCGTTCGATGCACCCGCGAGGCCGCTCAGACCCTGTTGATAACCCATTTCGGTCTCCGTTTCGAGATTGCTCGATCAGTATCAGTTGGAGGAGGTGCCGCTGCCGGACGAATTCGACGCGGACGACGTGGTGTTCGGGAAAATCGACGCGACCTGGGTCAGCCCCACGGTCGTGCCGTTCGACAGCACGAGCCCCGCCGTGCCGTCCGCCTGCTTGATCACGCTCTGCACGGTCGACGCCGCGAGCGTCGTGGCCGGCTGCGGCGTGCCGTTGCTGTCGGTGTACGACGCGCTGACGGTGTACTTGCCGTCCGGCAGTGCGTTGCCCGCCGCGTCGGTCGGCGTCCAGTTGAACGGCACGGTGCCGGCCGACTGCGCGCCCGCGTTGATCGTGTTCACCACGGTGCCCGCCGCGTTCTTCACGGTGATCGTCAGGTTCGACACCGAACTCGCGAGCGACACGCCGAACGGCGACGCCGCGCCGCTCTTCACCGCGACCGCGTTGCCCGGCGCGAGCACGTTCGTGCCGATCAGCAGCGCGGCCTGCGTCTGCTGGCCGGCCGTGAGCTGCGAGGACAGCGACGTGAGCGACGTGTTCAGCTGCGCGATGCCGCTCACCGTGTTGATCTGCGCGAGCTGCGACGTCATCTGCGAGCTGTCGACCGGGCTGGTCGGATCCTGGTTCTGCAGCTGCGTGACGAGCAGCTTCAGGAACGTCGCCTGCAGGTCGCTCGCCGACGTGCCGTTGGTCGACGACACGTTGTTGGTGTTCATCGTGTCGGTCGGCAGCGTCGACATGTTGGTGCCGTTGCTGCCGATCGTCGTGCTGGAGGAAGTCATCCTGGGTGGCCTTCTGTCGGAACTGTCGGGTCGGTAAGATCGGGCGACGCGCGGCTTACGAGCCGATCGTCAGCGTCTTGAGCATCAGCGTCTTCGCGGTGTTCAGCGTCTCGACGTTGGCCTGGTACGAGCGCGATGCCGAGATCATGTTCACCATCTCCTGCACCGGGTCGACGTTCGGCATCTGCACGTAGCCGTTCGAATCGGCGGCCGGGTTCGACGGGTCGTAGGTCGACTTCATCGGCGACGGGTCGTCCATCACCTTCGTCACGCGCACGCCGCCCACGCCCTGGCCGGACGCGGTGCGCGCGCCGCCGATCGGGTCGGTCGCGAACACGACCTGCTTGGCCTTGTACGGCTTGCCGTCGGGGCCGGTCGCGCTGTCGGCGTTCGCGAGGTTCGACGCGGTGACGTTCAGGCGCTGCGACTGCGCGGACAGCGCCGAGCCGGCGACGCCGAAGATGTTCATCAACGAAGGCATGGAAGCTCCTTTTGCTCGGATTCGGCGGCGGTGCGCGCCGTCACTGGTTCGACGTGATCGCGGCGATCATCGCCTTGATCTGCTGGGTCATCACGGTCATCCCGGTCTGGTAGTGCAGCGCGTTGTTCGCGAACTGCACGCGCTCGACGTCGAGATCGACCGTGTTGCCGTCGAGCGACGGCTGCAGCGGCATCCGGTACTGCGCACGGCCGTAGTCGTCCGACGGGCCGCCCGTCGGGATCAGCTTCGCGGTGCCGGCCATGTGGCCCGCCGCCGTCGACACCATCGACATCCCGTTCGTCACGCCGGCCGGCTGGGCCATCGGCAGTTGCGCCGCGTTGCTCGGCGCGAGGCCGCCGCCCGCCTGCTTCAGCGAGCGCGCGAGCGTCGACGCGAAATCGACGTCGCGGGCCTGGTAGCCGGGCGTGTCGGAGTTCGCGATGTTCGACGACAGCAGTTCCTGCCGGTAGGCGCGCACGTCCAGCGCCTGTCGGCCGAACGCGAATTCCGCATCGAGTTTGTCCAGCATGTGTGCGTCTCTCCGTATGAAGCGCTGCACGCCCCTCATGCCGGATGGCGACGCGAGAGGCTTTTTTCCATGACAGCGATGGTAGGCGTCCGACGCAACCGGCAATCGGGCGAATAACGCGGCAAAGGCCCCCTCTATTCATCGTTTGCGCGACCGCCCCGCTCCCTAGAATGCGAAGCGGAGCAACGGATCGGGGATACGGCGATGACTGGCAGCGCACTTCGCGGAAGGAACGGGCGGCTCACGCACGTCCGGCGTGCGTTTGCGCCGTTCGCGCTCATCGCGGCGCTGTGGATCGCCGCCCCGGCCGCGCACGCGGACGACGCGATGATCGTGATTCCGGGGCGCGGCGAGACGGCCGAAACCGCGCTCGCGCATGCCAATGCGGCAAGCGGCGGGCAGTTCGGCGGGAATGCGGCGACGGCGCCGGGTTCGGGCCTGGCGCCGGACACGGGTCGTGCGGCGAGCAGCGCGGGTGGGAGCGCGGAAGTCGCCGCCGGCGCGTCCGGCACCGGCTACGCAGCGCAACCGGCCGGCACGATGGTCGTGACGACCGTCCCGCCGCAGGCTCCTGCGCCAGCCCCAGCGCCGCGCCCTGTCTACGCGGCCGCCCGCACGACCGCCGGAACCGGATATGGTGCGCCGCGCGCCGCCGATCCGAACGCGATCGCGACCGTCGTCGCCGGCACGGCCGAACCCGCGTCGATTCCCGCACGATCGACCGCACAGCCAGCCATGGCCGCGCGCCTGGCGGCGGCCCGCGCCGCGTCAGCCGCAGCGGCGCCGCGCGCCATCCCGGTTTCCGCGAACCCGGCCCCGGCGGCCAATGCCGCCAATTCCGCCAATGCCGCCACCGCGGCCCAGCCCGCGACGCCGCCCGGCCAGCAGGATCCCGAGTCGATCCGCCGCACGGCCCTCGCGTTCCTGCAGCAGCAGGTCGCCGGCCTGCCCGGCAAGACCACCACGACGGTCACGACCGCGTTTCCGCGCGGGCTCGCCGCGTGCACGACGCTCGAGCCGTTCATGCCGACCGGCGCGCGCCTGTGGGGCCGCACGACGGTCGGCGTGCGCTGCGCGGGCGAGCGGCCGTGGACCGTCTACCTGCAGGCGAAAGTCACCGTGCAGGCCACCTACTACGTCGCCGCGCGCCAGATCGCGCCCGGCGAGCCGCTTTCCGCAGCCGACCTGGTCGCCCGCGACGGCGACCTGACGGTGCTGCCGCTCGCGGTGATCACCGATCCGGCGCAGGCGATCGGCGCGACCGCGCTCGCGCGCATCTCGGCCGGGCTGCCGCTGCGGCAGGACCTGCTGAAGAGCGCGGCGTCGGTGTCGGCCGGCCAGACGGTGCGGGTGGTCGCGGCCGGGCCCGGTTTCACGATTTCGGCCGAGGGCAGCGCGCTGGCGAATGCCGCGCCCGGCCAGTCGGTACGGGTGCGGATGGCGGCGGGCCAGATCGTCACGGCGATCGTCAAGGACGCCGGGACCGTGGAAATTCCGCTATAGGGACGGATCTGCCAGCAAGAATGTAAAGAATTGTTTATTCGGGGCATTTCGGGCTCGCGATGCTAAAGTTCGGGCCGACCCGGCCGTTATCTGGGTCAAACCGAACAGGAAACCCATCGTGAAGATCGATTCCACTCCGAACCCGAGCCCCCTGGCGCCGACCGGCAACGGCGCGACCCGTGCGCAATCCGGCGCGGCCTCGTCCTCGTCCGCGCAGGCGGCCGATGCGGGGTCGACCGGCGGCGACCCGAGCGTGAACCTGTCGGGGCTGTCCGGGCGGTTGCGCTCGGTAACCGCGTCCGGCAACGGCGATATCGACACGGGCCTGGTCCAGTCGATCAAGGACGCGCTGAACAATGGCACGCTGACGATCGACGCGAACAAGATCGCCGACGGCGTATTGAATACCGCCCGAGAGCTGCTGCAGCAGCAGCGCCCGGGCAACTGAAGCGGGCCTCGCGAGGCCCGCCCCCCCGGTTTGCCGGCGCGACCCGCGCCGGCGCGACGAGCATGACGCGATGAGAGAAGAGCTGCTGGCCACGGTCAATGACGAACACGCGACGGTCGAGGCGTTCGCGTCCCTGCTCGCGTACGAGGAAAAGGCGCTGACGATGGCGCAGCCGCTCGAGATGCTGCCCGGGATCGTCGAGAAGAAAAGCGAGCTGATCGACCGGCTCGCGCAGCTCGAACGCACGCGCGACACCCAGCTTTCCGCACTCGGCTTTCCGGCCGGCAAGAAGGGGATGGACCAGGCCGCCGAGCGCGATGCCCGCCTCGCCGGCCGCTGGCAGTTGCTGCAGCAGTCCGCCGAACGCGCGCGCCAGGCCAACGCGAACAACGGGATGCTGATCCGGATCCGCATGGACTACAACGAGCGCGCGCTCGCGGTACTGCGCTCGGCGCCCGCGCCGGCCGGCATCTACGGCGCCGACGGCCGCGTGTCGGCCCTCACGCGCTGAAGCACTGACTGCCTGACTGACTGATCGGCGGCCGCGCCGCCACCGTACCTTCCCCCGCCGTTCGCGGCACGTCACGTTTCGACAGACCGGGCCCGAGCCCGGCACCCACGGTCCCTTCCGATACACGGTCGCGCAGCCGCGCGCCGTCCCGTCACAACAATCAGAAGAGGGCCGCATGCCAACTGTCCGCATTCCGTTTTCATCCCGCGTCGCTGCCGTTTGCGCTGTCGCCACGCTGGGCGCCGCGTTGACGCTCCCCGCCGCCCACGCCGCCAGCCCCGCGCCGCTGCCCACTCCGACGGGCGACATGTCGCTGTCGCCGGCCGGCCCTGACGTCGTGCCGCCGGCCGCCTCGAGCCCGCGAGGCGCCACGCCGCGCGCGTCCCGCCGCGGATCGGACACCTACACGTACCTGCGCTGCTGGTACCGGCTCGACGCGGACCCGCTGAAGCCGGCCGCGACCTACGAATGGGCGCGCAACCCGGCCGGCGGCGACTGGTATCGCGTGTCCGGCTACTGGTGGGCGGACGGCATCACGCAGTGGAAGAACATGTTCTACAGCACGACGCCGCAGGACACGCTCGCCGACGTGTGCCGCCAGACGCTGGCCGCGAAAGGCATCAGGACCGAGCTCGTGCAGGCGGTCGCGGCGAACAACGCGCTGTCGTTCAACTACACGGTATGGACCATCGACGCCGCGCAGCAGGACGCGCGCGTCAACAAGCTGATCGTGTTCGGCGACAGCCTGTCCGACACGCAGAACATGTTCAACGCGAGCCAGTGGAAGCTGCCGAACGGCACGAGCTGGAATGCGGGGCGCTTCAGCAACGGCCCGGTGTGGGCCGAATATCTCGCCAACACGCTGCGGCTGCCGTTCTACAACTGGGCGATCGGCGGCGCGGCGACCGACCAGTACCTCGTCGTGCCGGGCCTCGTGCAGCAGATCGACTCGTGGCGCGAATACATGGATCGCGCGCCGGACTACCGGCCCGCCAACACGCTGTTCGCGGTGTTCGCGGGCGGCAATGACCTGGTGAACTACGGGCGCTCGCCCGAGCAGGCGGCGAATGCGGTGCGCGACAGCCTCGAGCGGCTCGCCGCGGCCGGCGCGACGCGGATCATGCTCGTCACGCTGCCGGACGTGTCGCGCGCGCCGGTGTTCGCGACCCGCACCGACACCGCGAGCGTCGCCGCGCAGGTGAAGGACTACAACCAGCGCCTCGCGGACGCGGCCGCCGCACTGCGCGCCCGCTACGGCGCGACGCTGCGGCTCGAGGTATTCGACGCGTATGCGCTGTTCGACGACCTGCTGAGCCACCCGGCCCAGTACGGCTTCGACGACGCGAAGCGTTCATGCCTCGACATCCCGAAGCCGACGTCGCTCACCTACCTGAGCGCGCAGACGCCGCGTGCGGACTGCCGCGATCCGGCGCGCTTCGTGTTCTGGGACACGCTGCACCCGACCACGCGCACGCACGCGTGGCTCGCCGAGCGGATCGCGCCGTTCGTGCGCGCACGCCTGCTGAACTGAGCGGCGCGCCCGGCCGTGCCTACAGCAGCGGACACGCGGTGACCTGCGTGCCGCGCTCCACGCACAGCCGCTCGTAGTCGCGCAGGTACGCGCGCTCGTCGTCGTCCAGCAGGTCGAGATCGATCAGGTCCCAGTCGTAGCCGACCGTCACGATGTTCTCGAACGTGACGGTGTCCGGCTGCGCGTCGTCCCGGTGGATGATCACGATGTTCTCGATCCGCACGCCGCCCTTGCCCGGCACGTAGATGCCCGGCTCGACCGAAATCACCGCATTCGGCACGAGCCCGTACTGCGCGCCCGGCGCGAACCGCACGCCGCCCTCGTGCACGTGAATCCCGACGCCGTGCCCGGTGCCGTGGCCGAAATCGTGGCCGTGGTCGCGGCACACCTGCCGCACGAGCGCATCGACGTCGCCGCCCTTCGCGGTGCTCGGGAAGCGCGTGACGAGCCCCTTGATGCAGGCCTTCAGCGCGACCGTGTAGATCTCGCGCTGCCACGGCTGCGCGACCGTTTCCGGCCGGGTCCGGCGCAGCACCACACGGGTGCAGTCCGTCGCGAAGCCGGCTTCGTAGTACGCGCCGCTGTCGAGCAGCACGAGTTCGCCCTCCGTCAGCGCGACGTCGGCGCTCGCCGCCGTGTAATGCGCGAACGCGCTGTTCGCGCCGTTCGCCGCGATCGACGGAAACGTCAGCGCCACCGCCGAGCGTGCGCCGTACGCGTCGTTGATCCTGCGCGCCAGATCGTATTCGGTGTGGCGCGCGCCCGGCTCGCCGGCCTTCGCCCAGCGCATCGTCTCGGCGATCGCCGCGGAGCTGCGCGCGAACGCGTCGCGGAACTGGTCGAGCACCGCCGGCGTCTTGCTGGCCCGCATCGCCTCGACCGGGTTGAAGTCGGCCTGCCGCGCGTGCGGCCACACCCGCTTCACCGCGTCGACGAGCGCGCAGTTCACCGATTCGAAGCCGTAGCACACGTGCTCGACGTCGAACTGCGCGAGAAAGCGTTCGAGCGCCGCGACATCGCGCCGGATCACGTGCAGCGCCGGATACGACGCGAGCGTGACCTCGCAGCGGTCGCAGCCTTCCGGCAGGAACAACGCCACCTCGCCGCCGACCACGAACAGGAAGCCGAGGTGCGACGACGCATTCGGAATGTGATAGCCGCGGCTGTTCAGCAGATACGCGAGATCGTCCGATGCGCAGGTGAAGAACGCGGTTTTGCCGTCCGGCGCGCCGGTATGCGCGGCGAGCTGGCGGTTCAGCGTGTCGAGGTTCTGCGCGACGCTCAGGCCGGTCGCCGATTCCGGCACTTCGAAGATCGGCCGCTCGACGACCCAGCCAGGCAGCGCGATCGCGCGATCGATCTCGCGGTCGACGAGGCTCGTCCAGTCGAGCGACGCGGCCTGCGTCCGTTCGAACAGCCGATCGCGCTGCGCGACGCTGATCCGCCGCGCGTCGTAGCCGACCCGTGCGAGCCGGCTGCCGTGCGCGACCAGCCAGTCGGCCATCGCCTGCCAGATCGTCACGTTCATCCCGAGCTTCTCGATGCGCACGCGCGCCGGATCGCACTGCTGCTCGGCCTGCAGGTGATAGCGGCCATCGACGAACAGCACGAACGGGGGCAGATCGAGCGCCTGCGCGGTCGCCGCGCTCAGGAAGATCCCGCAGCCGGCCGAGCCGTTGAAACCCGACACCGCATAGCGCGGATTGTTGGCGAGCGGCAGGTACTCGGTCACGTATTCGTCCTGCGACGTGACCAGCACCGCGTCGAGCCGCGCCGCGTCGAGCAGGCGCGACAGGCCCGCCTGCGTGTCGACGACGGATGCGTCGTACGGGGGAAGGTCGGAGAAGCTGTATTTCAGTCGATCGATCATCGGAAGCCCGTTATGCATTGTTGTCGGCGGCCGGCGGTGACGCAGCGGAGTGCAGGCCCGGGGCAGGCCTGATGCGGCACGGCGCCGCTGCAGGTGGACGTTCGGCCCGGCGCGGCACGGCGCCGGACCGCCGTGCCGTTCCGGCAGCAGTCCTTGAAAAAATTTTCGTCCCACTTAACTTTTTTTGATACGCGCGACAGAATCTAGAGCACGCCGAAATTGAGGTCAAGCTAAAATTTTCGTAGGGCTAAAATCGGCGCGGCACCTGCGTATCCCGGCACAACGCCGCATGAATTCGCCCGGCGACACGGCGCGGTACAATGCGCCGGCATCGCCGTCCCGACGGCCGTGCTTCGTGCGAGGCGCGGAAATCACCGTCCGGCGACTGCACCGCCCGTCCGCTCGCCTCCCGACTCGTTGTCACGAAAGAGATTCATGGATTCAGACATCATGCGTATCGGCCAGCGCATTCGCCGCCTGCGCCGGGAAGCGAAGAAGACGCTGCTGGAAGTCGCGACCGAGGCGAAGCTGTCGGTCGGGTTCCTGTCCCAGGTCGAGCGCCACCTCACGGGCATCTCGCTGTCGTCGCTCGTCAACGTCGCGAAGGCACTCGGCGTGCCGCTCGGCGCGCTGATCGACCAGCCGCGCCAGGCCCAGCCCGATTCGTACGAGGGCCGCCGCAAGCCGTACGCACTCGACGCCAGGTCGCAGTGGTACGAACGCCTTTCCACCACGTTCGACGGCAGCCAGATCAATGCGGTCAAGGTGCAGATGATGGAAGGCTACCGCTCGGAATGGGTCGCGCACGGCGGCGACGAATTCGTGTACGTGCTGGCCGGCCGGATCTGCTACACGGTCGGCAAGAAGGATTACCCGCTGTCGCCCGGCGACTCGCTGCACTTCGACGCGCGCAAGCGGCATCGGGTCGCCAACGTGGGCGACGGGCCGGCCGAGGTGATCACGGTCGGCACGCTGCCGCTGTTCGACGACCGTGGCACGGGGTTCGTGTCGGCGACGATGGACGTCGGGAAACCGGCACCCGCCGCGCGTGCGACGCCGGGCGAGCCGCGCGTGAGCCGCCGCGGGCCGGCGCCCGGGCGGGCGAAGCGCGATCGCGACGCCGGCGCGGCGGGAAAGGACAAGAAGGCCGCGGCCGAGCCGCGCGCATCCGCCGGCAAACGCCCGGCGGCCGCGAAGCCGGCGCGCAAGAAGAAGTCGTAACGGTTGCCGGGCGGCGGACGCAAGGCGTGCGCCCATCCCGCCGCCCTATTCGCCGGCCCTATTCGCCGATCTCGAGCGCCTGCGCGACGGCCGCGATCCGTGCGCGATGCACGGCGTCCTTGATCTTCTCCGTATCGTTGCCGATGCCGCGCGCGATTGCGCCGGCATCGACGCTGCGCGCGGCCGCGAGCGCGACGCGCAGCCGCTCGGCCTGCGGATACGGCTGGGTGTCGAGCCCGAGCCGCCCGCGCGCATCCGATTCGCACGCCTGCAGCATCTCGGCGAAACGCGCCGGCTTGCGCAGCGCGTCGCTGCGCTCGAACAGCCGCACCAGCGCGGCCGCGCCCATCTCCATCACGCGATGCAGGTTGCCGTGCTCGCGCGCGACGACCAGCGCGAGATCGCGGCATTCGTTCGGCACGCGCAACCGCTCGCACAACGGCTTGAGCAGGTCGACGCTGCGGCCCTCGTGGCCAACGTGGCGCGGCAGCACGTCGGCCGGCGTCGTCGCCTTGCCGAGATCGTGCGTGAGCGCCGCGAAGCGCACCGGCAGCGAATACCCCTGCTTCGCCGCATAGTCGACGACCATCATCACGTGCACGCCCGTGTCGACCTCCGGGTGGTAGTCGGCGCGCTGCGGCACGCCCCACAACGCATCGACTTCCGGCAGGATGCGCGCGAGCGCGCCGCACTCGCGCAGCACCGCGAACATCCGCGACGGCTTCGCTTCCATCAGCCCGCGCGCGATTTCCTGCCACACGCGCTCGGGCACGAGCGCGTCGACCTCGCCCGCGTCGACCATCCGCCGCATCAGCGCGAGCGTTTCGTCCGCGACCGTGAAATCCGCGAACCGCGCGGCGAAGCGCGCGATGCGCAGGATCCGCACCGGATCCTCGACGAACGCGTCGCTCACGTGCCGGAACACGCGCGCGCGCAGGTCGGCCTGCCCGTCGAACGGATCGATCACGGGCCCGACCAGGTCGCCCTCGGGGCTCACCTCGCGCGCCATCGCGTTGATCGTCAGGTCGCGCCGCGCGAGATCCTCGTCGAGCGTCACGTCCGGCGCGTAGTGGAACTGGAAGCCGTGATAGCCGGCCGCCGTCTTGCGCTCGGTGCGCGCGAGCGCGTACTCCTCCTGCGTGCGCGGATGCAGGAATACCGGGAAATCCTTGCCGACCGGCCGGAACCCCTGCGCGGCCATCTGCTCGGGGGTCGCGCCCACCACCACGTAGTCGCGGTCCTGCACGGGCACGCCGAGCAGTTCGTCGCGGATGGCGCCGCCTACTGCGTAGATGTTCATGGCTGCGGCTCGTATTCGGCGATCACGTTCGTTTCGCGGCGCGCGGCGTCGATCCAGCGCTGCACGGCCGGCAGCGCCGTCACGCGCGCCGCATAGCCGGCCGCTTCCGGCGACAGGCCCGGCGCGTACGTGTTGAAGCGCATCACGACGGGCGCGTACATCGCATCGGCGATGCCGAATTCGCCGAACAGGAACGGGCCGCCCGACGCCTCGAGACACGCGCTCCACAGCGCATCGATGCGCGCGACATCGGCGAGCGCGTCGGGTGTGGCGCCGCGCCCCGGCATCGACGCGCGCACGTTCATGCCCATCTGCGTGCGCAGCGCCGCGAAGCCCGAATGCATCTCGGCCGCGACGCAGCGCGCATGCGCGCGCTCGAGCGGATCGGCCGGCCACATCGGAAACTGCGGATAGCGTTCGGCGAGCGTCTCGGCGATCGCCAGCGAATCCCAGATCGCGACGCCGTGGTCGTCGATCAGGCACGGCACCTTGCCGGACGGCGAATACTCGCGGATGCGCGCGGCCGTGTCATCGTGGCGCAGCTCGATCGCGATCTCGTCGAACGGGATGCCGAAATGCGCGAGCAGCAGCCACGGGCGCATCGACCATGACGAGTAGTTCTTGTCTCCAATGACGAGTTTCATGACGGTGATCCGGAAAACGCGAAGGTGAAAAGGAAGACGCTGCCGGCCTAGCGGCGGGAGCGGAACCAGTCGAACCGGGAGCGCTGCGCGGCCTGGCCGAGATACGCGGGCGCGATGCTTTCGAGACTCGCGGGCGAGATCCCGAGTTCCGGGGCGAGCGGCCCCGCGAGCACGTTCGGCACCGACATCGTCGCGAGATTGTCGCGCGTGAGCACGGGCTCGCCGGGCAGGCATTCGAACACGCTTGCTTGCAGCCGCGCGAGCGCGTCGGGCAGCCGCACAATGCGTGCCTGGCGGCCGACCAGCGTGCCGCAATAGCGCACCAGCTGCTCGAGCGTGTAGACGGTCGGGCCGCCGAGTTCGTAGGTCTTGCCGTGTGCGGCCACGAGATCGAGCGTGTTGACGAACGCGCGCACGACATCGCCGACGAACACCGGCTGGAAGCGTGCGTCGGGCATCGCGAGCGGCAGCACGGGCACCGAGCGCTGCAGGTTCGCGAACGTGTTGAGGAACGCATCGCCGGGGCCGAACACGACCGACGGGCGGAAGATCGTCAGCGCGAGCGAATCGGTCGCCGCGATCGCATGCAGCGCGGCCTCGCCGTCGCCCTTCGAGCGCTGGTACATGCTCGGGCCGTGCGAATCGGCGCCGAGCGCGCTCATGTGCAGCACGCGCTGCACGCCCACCTCGGTGCAGGCGGTCGCGAGCGCGGCCGGCAGCGTGACGTGCGCGCGCTCGAAGCCGGGCCCGTACGGCGTGCCGCGGCCGCCGTGCAGCACGCCGACCAGGTTGATCGCCGCGTGCGCACCGGCGACGAAGCGCGCAAGCGTGCGCGTGTCGAGCGCGTCGAGCTCGACGATTTCGACCGGCAGCATCTGCAGGTGGCGCGCGTGGTCGCGCCGGCGCGTGCCGATCCGTACCTGCTTGCCGGATTCGATCAGTGCATTGACGAGCCGGCTGCCGATGAAGCCGGTGCCGCCCAGCAGAGCAACGGTCTGGCGATCCATGTCGTGAGCCTCAAAAGAACACTGCCGCGTCTCGCGCGGCAGTGTGAAGATTGCGTATCAGGGCGAGATCATGCCTAGACGTTTCTTCAACGACTGCGGCTTGCCCTCGAAGAGCGCCGCGTAATAGACGGTGTTCGACAGCACGTTCTTCACGTAGTCGCGCGTCTCGTTGAACGGAATCGTTTCTGCGAAGATCGCGCCTTCGACCGGCTGCGTCAACACCTGGCGCCACTGGCGCGGCCGCCCCGGGCCCGCGTTGTAGCCGGCCGTGGCGAGCACCGGCGAGCTGTCGAAGTTGTTGTAGATGTCCGCCAGATACCAGGTGCCGAGCTGGATGTTGGTATCGATGTCGTGCATCTGCGCGCGCGAGATCGTGCCCATGCCGAGCTTCCTCGCGACCATCTGCGCGGTGGCCGGCATCAGCTGCATCAGGCCGCCCGCGCCCACCGACGAACGCGCGCTGATGATGAAGCGCGATTCCTGGCGGATCAGCCCGTACGCCCATTCGATGTCGAGGCCCGTCGATTGCGCATAGCGCTCGACGATGTTGCGGTACGGCGACGGGTAGCGCAGCGTGAAGTCGTGCTCGGCCTTCGTGCGGTCGGCCGTGTTGACCGTACGGTCGAGCAGCTCGACGCGCTTGCCGTATTCGGCCGCGGCCAGCAGCTGGCGATCGGTCATCCCGCGCAGCGGCCAGTTCCATTCGCGGTTGCCTTCGAGGCGCAGGTTCAGCGCGTAGAAACGCTGCGCGAGCGCGAAGCCCGGAATCTTGCTCATCGCGTCGATCTCGGCGTCGCTCACCTTCGTGCGCGGCGGGATCGTCGTGCGCTGGCCGAGCTCTTCGCCGGCGAGCTGCCCGTAGAAGTTGAACTGGCCCGCGACCTGCTCGAATTCCTGGTTCGCCTGCAGCGTGTCGCCGCTCTGCTTGAGCGCGCGCGCATGCCAGTAGATCCACGCCGGATCGTTGCGCAGCGACGGCGGCATCTGCTCGATCGACCAGCGCACCATCGGCCAGTTGCCGGCGAGCAGCGCGGCGCGCGTGCGCCATTCGTAGCCCGGGTTCGACAGCGGCGCATTCGTCGACTTCGCGTACCAGACCGACGCGAGCGGCGAGCGCTTGATCGCGCCCTGGTAGCCGATCGCGCCCCACGCGATCGCCTGCTCCTGCTTGGTCAGCGACGGCGCGACCGTGGTCAGCATCCCGGCGGCGGCGTCCGGATCGTTGCGCGCCATGCGGCTGAGCGCGATCAGTGCGAGCTGGTGCGAGGTTGCGTCGGAGCCGACGCCGCGCGCGAGGTACAGCGGCGGCGCGCTCGTCGCCTGGTCGAAGCCGACCGGGCGCGGGCCGAGCGCATCGACGATCTTGCCGCCGAGCGTCGTGTAGTTCTGCTCGTACGCGAGGCGCGCCTGCTGCCACACGTCGTCGCTCGTGAACTGCTGGTTGACCGTGAGCGCGGTGATCAGGTCGACGCACGCGTCGCCGTAGTTCTTCGGCTCGACGAGCAGCGCACGCGCCGCTTCGGCGACGTTCTCGCCGCGCGCCGCGCGCGATTCGAGCGCATAGCACTTGACCTGCGTGTCGTCGTCGAGCACGAAGCGCTTGTATTGCTCGTCGAAGTTGCGCCAGTCGTGGCGCGCGCCGAGCACGAGCAGGTAGTCGTTGCGCAGGCGGTCGGCGATCGCCTGGCCGTCGTAGCGCTGCAGGAACGACTGCACGGGCGCGTCCGGCGCGTCCACGCGCGCGCGGCCCGTCGAATCGAACAGCTGCGGCTTGATCTGGAAATACTCGACGTAGGACGGTACCGGATAGTTCGGGATCATCGACGCGAGCTGCGCGGCTTTCGCGGCGTCGTTGCGACGCGCGGCTTCACGAAGCTGCACGAAGGTCTGGTCGTCCCCGGCGACCGTATCGTCGTTCGGTGCGGCGCACGCAGCCGTACCCGCGACGAGCGCGGCGGCCGAAAGTGTGAGCGCCACCGCGCGATATACTCGGAAAAGGCTGTTCGACATCGTTTTGAATGGAGCACGAAGTGAGCGAAAGCATAGCACGCAACCCTGTGCCGAACCCGAAGGTTGCGCTACGCAAAACGCTGTCCGGCGCGCGTCGCGACGCCGCGTCGCAACCCGCCGCGAACGCCGCGCTCGACGCGCGGCTGCGCACGCTGCTCGACCGGCTCGCGCCGCGCACGGTCGGGTTCTACTGGCCGCTGCCGGGTGAATTCGATGCGCGCGAGGCCGTGCTCGCGTGGTGCGCGGCCGGCGCCGGCAGGCAGGCTGCGCTGCCCGTGATCGACGAACGGCACACGCCGCTCGAGTTCCATGCGTGGGACGCGCACACGCCGATGCGCGAAGGGCATCACCGGATTCCGGAACCGGCGTCGGGAATCGTCGTCGTGCCCGACCTGTTGCTGATTCCCTGTGTGGGATTCGATCTGCAGCGCTACCGGCTGGGCTACGGCGGCGGCTACTACGACCGCACGCTCGCCGCGTGGCCGGGCAGCGCGCTGCCCGTAACCGTCGGCATTGCGTACGAAGCGTGCCGCGTCGATGCGCTGCCGGCCGAAGCGCACGATCTCGCGCTGCACTGGATCGTGACCGACGGCGCACTATACCCGGCCGCCGGATGACGCGGCGGGCGGCGCCGCACCCATCGTCGCACGCCCGTCAGCACTCCGCCTCGCACCACCCGCGGCGCAACCGTTTACAGCGACGCCGCCGCGCGCGCGGCCGTGTCGTACAGGCCCGATGCGTTGCGCAGCAACTGCGCCGCGTCGCCGATCTGCTCGTTGGTGAGCCCGCTGTCCTTCAGCGTCTCGATCAGGCAGTGCTCGCGCACCTCGCGGTACTTCAGGCACAGGTCGCGGCCCGCGTCGGTCGCGAAGAAGAACACTTCCTTGCCGTTCTTCTCGCTCTTCACATAGCCGCGGGCGATCAGTTTTTTCAGCGCATAGGTCGCGACGTGCGTATCCTCGATATTGAGCACGAAGCAGATGTCGGCGAGCTTCTTCTTGCGTTCGCGATGGCTGACGTGATGCAGCAGCGACACCTCGACCGCCGTCATGTCCTTCGCGCCGGCCGCCGACATGCAGCGCACCATCCACCGATTGAAAGCATTGCCTGCCATGATGAGGCCGTATTCGAGCTCCGACAGCTCCGCGCTCGAATCGGAAACGAGGTGTTCGGATGACACGATCTTGGTCGCAGGACGCTTCATGGAAAGGCGGAGCAAGCCGGATGACAGGGTGTGCCGAGTGTACGCCAGAAGCCCCGACATACGGGCTAGGCGAAAACGCTTATTGGGAAGTTGTCGATATTTTATTGACAATGTGCGCTAACATTGCCGTCCGAACCGTGCCAGTCCGATGACGCAACCCCGCTTTTATCCGCTCGGCGATGCCGCCCTCGTCTGCGAGGTGCCGCCGCCCGCCACGCTCGATTGCCAGCGCCGCGTCTGGGCCGTTGCCGAGGCCGCGCGCGCGTGGCCCGACGTGATCGACGTCGTGCCCGGCATGAACAACCTGACGATCGTGTTCGACGCGCTCGCCACGACGGCCGAGTCGCTCACGCCCGCGCTGCGCGACGCGTGGGAGACGGCCGACGTCGAGCACGCGGACGGCCGCGAGGTCGAGATCCCGGTCGAATACGGCGGCGCCGCCGGCCCCGATCTCCCCGCTGTCGCCGCGCATACCGGCCTGCCGGTCGACGAGGTCGTCGCCCGCCACGCGGCCGGCGCCTACGTCGTGTTCTTCGTCGGCTTCCAGCCGGGCTTCGCGTATCTCGGCGGGCTCGACACGGCACTGCACACGCCGCGCCGCGCGGCACCGCGCCTCGAGGTGCCGGCCGGCTCGGTCGGCATCGGCGGCGCGCAGACGGGCATCTACCCGGCCACGTCGCCCGGCGGCTGGCAACTGATCGGCCGTACGTCGCACGTGCTGTTCGATCCTGCGCGGCCGCAACCGACGCTGCTGCTGCCCGGCGACCGCGTACGCTTCACCATTGCCGGAGTCGACGCACGATGACCCAGAGCACCGTACCGGGCACCATCGAAGTGGTGCGGGCCGGCCCGCTGTCCACCGTGCAGGATCTCGGGCGCCGCGGCGCGCGCCATCTCGGCGTCGCGCAGGGCGGCGCGCTCGACGGCCTCGCGCTCGAAGTCGGCAACCGGCTGGTCGGCAACCGCCCCGATGCGGCGGCCGTCGAGATCACGATCGGCCCGGCCGCTTTCCGCTTCACGCGCGCGACCCGCATCGCGATCACCGGCACCGAGTTCGGTGCGACGCTCGACGGCCAGCGCGTATATTCATGGTGGAGCCTGCCGGTCGAGGCCGGGCAGACGCTCGTGCTGCCCGCCGCGAAACGCGGGATGCGCGGCTACCTGTGCATCGCCGGCGGCATCGACGTGCTGCCGATGCTCGGCTCGCGCAGCACCGATCTCGCGTCGCGCTTCGGCGGCCTCGGCGGCCGCGCGCTGCGCGACGGCGATCGGCTTCCGGTCGGCGTGCTTCCGGCCGGGATGGGTTGCCTCGCGGCCGACGCGCCCGAATTCGGCGTCAAGGCGCCGGCGTGGTGCGCGTTCGTGCGCGTCGACGAGCCGCCGCGCCGACACCGCCCCGCGCATGCGCCGTGGGCGATGCCGGTGCGCGTGCTGCCGGGCCCCGACTACGCGTCGTTCGCCGCCGATTCGCAGCAGGCGTTCTGGGATGAGGAATGGCTGGTCACGGCGAACAGCAACCGCATGGGCTACCGGCTGGCCGGTGCCGAACTCGTGCGCGAGCGGCCGGCCGAGCTGCTGTCGCACGCGGTGCTGCCCGGCACGATCCAGGTGCCGCCGAACGGCCAGCCGATCGTGCTGATGCACGACGCGCAGACCACCGGCGGCTACCCGAAGATCGGCACGGTGATCCGTGCGGACTTGTGGAAACTCGCGCAGGCGCGGCTCAACCTGCCGATCCGCTTCGTGCGCACGACACCCGACGCCGCGCGCGCCGCGCTGGCCGCGGAACGTGCGTATCTGCGGCAGATCGACGTGGCGATCGACCTGCGCGAGGAAGCGCGCCGCCGCGCCGAGTCGCGTGCGGCGTGACAATGGCGGTAGCGGTACCGAAGGCAGTCGTCGTAGAGAAAACGGGCCACGCAACCAGTGGACGAGGAACATCATGCAAATCGATCTGAATGCCGATCTCGGCGAAGGATGCGGTTCGGACGAGGCGCTGCTCGACCTCGTGACGTCCGCGAACATCGCATGCGGGTGGCATGCGGGCGGCGCGAACGCGATGCGCGACTGCGTACGCTGGGCCGTGCAGAAAGGCGTGGCGATCGGCGCGCATCCGAGCTTTCACGATCCGGAGAATTTCGGCCGCAAGGAAATGCAGCTGCCGGCCAGCGACATCTACGCGGGCGTGCTGTACCAGCTCGGCGCGCTGTCGGCGATCGCGCAGGCCGAGGGCGGCCGCATCGCGCACGTGAAACCGCACGGTGCGCTGTACAACCAGGCCGCGCGCGACCCGATGATCGCCGATGCGGTGGTGTCCGCGATCCGCGATTTCGATCCGTCGCTCGCGGTGTTCGGGCTCGCGAACAGCGTGTTCGTCGCGGCCGCGCGGCACGCGGGGCTCGCCGCGGTGGAGGAAGTGTTCGCCGATCGCGGCTACCGCGCCGATGGCTCGCTCGTGCCGCGCAACCAGCCCGGCGCGCTGATCGACGACGAGGACACGATGATCGCGCGCACGCTGGACATGGTGCGCAGCCGGCAGGTGCGGGCGATCGGCGGCGAATGGGTGATGCTCAATGCGCAGACCGTCTGCCTGCACGGCGACGGGCCGCACGCGCTGGTCTTCGCGAAACGGATTCGCGCCGCGCTCGAGGCGGTGGGTGTCGACGTGGTCGCGCCCGGCATGCTGCAGGCCGACGAACGCGCCTGATCCGGCCGATCGCGCCGGCGCACACACGATCCGTCGCACCAAAGAAAAAAGCGCCCTCGTGGCGCTTTTCCGTTGGCGCAATCGCTGCGGCTTCGCCGTCTGTCGATTCGCCCCCCGAAACCGTCTTGCGACGGTGACCGGAAAACTATTCCGGATTAAAAAACGTCCGCCGCCGCCCGATCACTGCCTTTCCCCGGTGGGACGACGGAACGTTGCTTATCCCGCAAGTCGGCCTGCATGCCTTGTTGTTGTCCGACGATGATTGGCCCCGCCGTACATGCAGACACTTCCGCGGCCGGCACGTGCACCACGTGCCGGCAACGCGCTAACCCCGCGCTTTATTTTCTGCTACCCCGTAGAACTTTTTCTATTCTTTTCATTTTTTCAACTTGTGGATCGAAGAATAGATATTGGCAGATCGGGATGTCAATCGTTTGAAACGCTATTTTCTGACGATTCGAGGGTTTTCCTTATCGAATCGCATGCCCAACCAGGCGTTCGAGCCGCTCGCACGGCGTCGATCAAACAGGGGAGGATCGGTTCGGGCGCGGTGACGGCGATCAGTTCGCGTCGACGCTGTAACCTTGTTGACGCAACAATTCGAGCACGCCGCGCGGGCCGCCCAGGTGCAGCGCGCCGATCGCGACGAACAGCGGCCGGTTCGGGGCGGCGATTGTCGTCATCCGTGCAACGAAGCGCCGGTTACGCTCGTACACGATCTTGTTGTCGATCGCGTCCGACAATGCCTTCGAACGCGCGAGCCGTTCGCTCTTCGCGACCGCCCATGCCGAGATCGCGTCGGCGTCGCCAATTCGCCACAGTCGATGCAGCGCCTTGATGTCGTCGGCGTTCTGCGCGGGCGTCTGCACCATGTCCTGCGCGAGCATCTCGCGCTGCTCGGCGAGCGTCAGCCCGGTGAACGCGCGCATCTGTTCGGCGAGCGTCTCGAGCCCGATCACGCGGCCGCCCTTCTTCTTCAGGAACACGTTCTGCAGCTGCGCCTCGGTGCCGTATTCCGTCTGCAGGCCGGCCGACAGCGAATCGTAGGTCTCGACGACGAGCGCCGCGAGCCACGGCCGCATCTTGCGGATCTCGACGAGCGCCGCCGGGTTGCCGCGCAGGCGCGCCGCGAGCCGCTGCCACAGCGGCTCGGGCAGCAGGCGCTGCAGGCACGGGTAGCGGCAGACGCCGTACTTCGACACGTCGTCCTGCGATTCGAGCAGATCGTCGGGCGACAGTTCGAGCGCCAGGGTGGGCGACGCGGCGAGCGCCGCGAGGATGCGCGGCCGGAACGGCTGCGCGCTCGGGTAGTCGGACGGGTCGCCGGTATGCAGCGTGCCGAGCACGTAGAGCGTGACCTTGCCCTTGGTCGCGACATAGAACGGCATGCGCGCGGGCTGTACCCGCACGGAGCCGCTTGAAACCGTGCCGTTCGACACGGCAGGCGCGTGGAAGCCCGGCAGGCTCATGCCGGGCGGCGGGACCTGCGACGGATGGATCGGTGAAGTGGCCGGCGCGCGCCCTTCGGCGCGCGCGGATTCGACGGGAACCACGAGGCTGGCCGCCACGCACGCGCCGGCCAGCGCCGCGCCCGTGACGGTACGCACGCTCCAGCGCCGCGCGTAGCGGTACGCGCGCATCACGCGCGCGCTGCTTGCCCCCGCACGGCGCACGCCGGACGCGCGCGCCGCCAACGCTTCAGGCATTCTCCTCCCCGACCTCCTCGGCCCGATGGCAGGCCACGCGCCGGCCGTCGACCTCGCGCAGCTGCGGCTCCTCCACCCGGCAGCGCTCGACCGCATACGGGCAGCGCTGATGGAACGCGCAGCCCGACGGCGGATTGAGCGGCGACGGCAGTTCGCCCTGCAGCTTGATCTGCACGCGGCGGTCTTCCTCGAAGATCGCCGGCGTCGCCGACATCAGCGCGCGCGTGTACGGATGGCGCGGCCGTGCGTAGATCGTCGCCTTGTCGCCCAGCTCCGCGACGCTGCCGAAGTACATCACCATCACGTCGTCCGCGACGTGCTCGACCACCGACAGGTTGTGCGAGATGAACACGTAGCTCGTCTTGAACTGTTCCTGCAGATCCATGAACAGGTTCAGGATCTGCGCCTGGATCGACACGTCGAGCGCGGACACCGGCTCGTCGGCCACGACGATGCGCGGATCGAGGATCATCGCGCGCGCGATCGCGACACGCTGGCGCTGGCCGCCCGAGAACATGTGCGGATAACGCTTCGCGTGCTCGGGCCGCAGGCCGACCGTGCGCATGATCTGCGCGATGCGCTGCGCGCGTTCGGCGGCGGTCAGGTTCGCGTTGATCTCGAGCGGCTCGGACAGCGTCTGCTCGACGGTTTTGCGCGGATTCAGCGACGCGAACGGGTTCTGGAACACCATCTGCACACGGCGGCGCAGGTCGGCCACCGTCTCGCGGCTCGCGCCGGCCACGTTCTTGCCGTCGATCGTCAGGCTGCCCGAGGTGGGCGTCTCGATCATCGTCAGCTGGCGGGCGAGCGTCGACTTCCCGCAGCCCGATTCGCCGACGACGGCGAGCGTCTTGCCGCGCTTGAGCGAAAACGACACGCCGTTCAGCGCCTTCACCGTGCCCTGCCCGAACATCCCGCGCTTCACCGAATAGTGCTTCGCGAGGCCGTCGGCCACCAGCACGGCTTCCTCGTCGTGCGCCACGCGAGGCGTTTGATTGACTGCATTCATCGTGCACCTCCCGTCAGGTCGAGGTTGGAAACGTTGAGCGGCTTGATGCAGCGTGCGCGCATCGCATCGTTGGCCGGCACCAGCGTGTCGAGCGCCGGCCGCGCCTTGCGGCAATCGTCGACGACGTACTTGCAGCGCGGCGCGAACAGGCACCCGGACGGGCGATCATCGCGGCCCGGCACCATGCCGGGCAATGCGGCAAGGCGACGCGCCCCCTGATTGTGCTCGGGAATCGCCGCGAGCAGCGCTTCGGTGTACGGATGATGCGGCGCACGGAAGATGTCGGGCACGCGGTTGGTCTCGATCACCTCGCCCGCGTACATCACCGCCACGCGCTGCGCGACTTCCGACACCACGGCCAGGTCGTGCGAGATCAGCACGAGCGCCATGCCGCGCTCCTTCTGCAGCTTCACGAGCAGGTCCATGATCTGCGCCTGGATCGTCACGTCGAGCGCGGTGGTCGGCTCGTCGGCGATCAGCAGCTTCGGGTTGCACGCCACCGCCATCGCGATCATCACGCGCTGGTTCATCCCGCCCGACATCTGGTGCGGGAACGACGCGATGCGGTTCTTCGCGTCGGGAATGCCGACCTGGTCGAGCAGTTCGAGCGCACGCCGGTGCAACGCGTCGCCGCGCAAGCCCTCGTGCAGCTTCAGCACTTCCTTGATCTGGTAGCCGACCGTATAGCTCGGGTTCAGGCTCGTCAGCGCATCCTGGAACACCATCGCGATGTCCTTGCCGACGATCTTGCGGCGCGCCTTCGGCGACGCCTTCAGCAGGTCGACGCCGTTGAACGTGACTTCATCCGCCGTCACCTTGCCCGGCGCGTCGATCAGGCCCATCAGCGCCATCATCGTCACGCTCTTGCCCGAGCCCGATTCGCCGACGACGCCCACCACCTCGCCCGGCGCGATCGACAGGTTGATCCGGTCGACGGCGGGCAAGCCGTTGAAGTTCACCGCGAGATTGCGGATGGTCAGAAGATTACTCATGGTCACGCCATCCGTTTCAGTTTGGGATCCAACGCGTCGCGCAGCCCGTCGCCGAGCAGGTTGATCGCGAGCACCGAAATCAGGATCGACAGGCCCGGCATCGTCACGATCCACCATGCGTTGTCGATGTAGTCGCGCGCGGAGGCCAGCATCGCGCCCCATTCGGCGGTCGGCGGTTGCACGCCGAGGCCGAGGAAGCCGAGCGCGGCCGCGTCGAGAATCGCCGACGAGAAGCCGAGCGTCGCCTGCACGATCAGCGGCGCCGTGCAGTTCGGCAGCACCTGCGAAAACATCAGGCGCAGCGTGCCGGCACCGGCCACGCGCGACGCCGTCACGTACTCCTTCTGCAGCTCGCCGAGCGCCGATGCGCGCGTGAGACGCACATAGGCCGGCAGCGCGACGATCGCGATCGCGAACATCGTGTTGGTGAGGCCCGGGCCGATGATCGCGACGACCGCGACCGCGAGCAGCAGCGACGGCAGCGCGAGCAGCACGTCCATGATGCGCATCACGGGCGTGTCCGCCCACTTCTGGAAGAACGCGGCGACGAGCCCGAGCACGATGCCGGGGATCAGCGCGAGCACGACCGACACGAAGCCGATCCAGAACGACATCCGCGCGCCGTACATCAGGCGCGAAAGAATGTCGCGGCCCGCTTCGTCGGTGCCGAGGATGAATTTCCAGTTGCCGCCTTCAAGCCACGCGGGCGGGATCTTCACGAAGTCGCGGTATTGCTCGACCGGGCTGTGCGGCGCGAGCAGCGGCGCGAGCAGCGCGACCAGGATCAGCATGATCACGACGATGCCGGCGCCGACGGCGCCCCGGTTGCGCGAGAAGTTGGCCCAGAACTCGCGCAGCGCGAGCGCACGGCCGCCGGCCGGCGCGGATTCGGTCGGCAGGGTATTTTGCAGATTGCTCATGGGATTACCTCGTGTGGCGGATGCGCGGATTCAGCACGCCGTACAGCAGGTCGACGACCAGGTTCACGACGATCACGAGCGTCGCGATCAGCAGGATGCCGCCCTGGACGACCGGATAGTCGCGGCGCCCGATCGCATCGATCAGCCACTTGCCGACACCGGGCCACGAAAAGAGCGTCTCGGTCAGCACGGCGCCAGCAAGCAGCGTGCCGATCTGCAGGCCGATCACGGTGACGACCGGGATCAGCGCATTGCGCAGCGCATGCACGACGACCACGCGCGCGGGCGACAACCCCTTCGCGCGGGCGGTGCGGATGTAATCCTCGCGCAGCACTTCGAGCATCGACGAGCGCGTCATCCGCGCGATCACCGCGAGCGGGATCGTGCCGAGCACGATCGCGGGCAGGATCAGGTGGCTGACCGCCGACTTGAACGCGCCTTCATCCGGCGCGAGCAGCGCGTCGATCAGCATGAAGCCCGTCGGGTGCGGGAAGTCGTATTCGACGGCGATGCGCCCCGACACGGGCGTCCAGCCGAGGTATGACGAAAACACCATGATGAGGATCAGCCCCCACCAGAAGATCGGCATCGAATAGCCGGTGAGCGCGGTGCCCATCACGCCATGGTCGACGACCGAGCCGCGCCGCAGCGCAGCGATCACGCCGGCCGGCAGCCCGACCGCGAGCGCGAACACGAGTGCGCACAGCGACAGCTCGACGGTCGCCGGGAAGCGCGCGAAGAACTCGCCCGCGACGCTCGTGTTCGTGATGATCGACGTGCCGAGGTCGCCATGCAGCGCCCGGCCGATGTAGTGGATGTACTGCATGGGCAGCGGCTGGTCGAGCCCGAGGCGTTTCATCGCCTCCGCATGCATCGCGGGATCGACGCCGCGCTCGCCCATCATCACTTCGATGGGGTCGCCCGGTATCAGGTGAATCAGCGCAAACGCCAGGATGGTGATGCCGATGAAAGTCGGGATCACCATGCCCACGCGGCGCAACACGAATGTGAACATGATGCGTCTCGGATTTTCTTGTGGGAAATGTGCGACCGGCGACGGGAAGCTTTTGGCCTCCCGCCGCCGGATGAATTAGCCGGTCTCGGTCTTCGTAGACAGCTTACGCCGGGCGCGTTACTTCACGCTAACACCGTCGAAGCGGGCATAGCCGAGCGGCTCGATACGCATGTCGACCACGGTCTTGCGCACCGGCTGGTAGACCGTCGAGTTCGCGATCGGCGAGAACGGCAGCTGTTGCGCGAAGATCTGCTGAGCCTGCATGTAGAGCTTCGTCCGCGCGTCCTGGCCCGTCGTCGTGCGGCCCTTCTGGACCAGCTCGTCGAACGGCTTGTAGCACCAGTGCGAGAAGTTGTTGCCCTTGATCGCTTCGCAGCCGAGCAGCGTGCCGAGCCAGTTGTCCGGATCGCCGTTGTCGCCCGTCCAGCCGATCAGCATCGTGTCCTGCTCACCCGAGTGCGCGCGCTTGATGTACTCGCCCCACTCGTACGTGACGATCTTCGCCTTCACGCCGATCTTCGCCCAGTCGGCCTGGATCATCTCGGCCATCAGGCGGGCGTTCGGGTTGTACGCGCGCTGCACCGGCATCGCCCACAGCGTGATCTCGAAACCGTTCGGGAAGCCGGCCTTCGCGAGCAGCGCCTTCGCCTTCGCGGTGTCGTTCGGCGCCATCTTCAGGTTCTTGTCGTACGACCATTGGGTCGGCGGCATCGGCGCGTTGGCGGCCTGGCCTGCGCCCTGGTAGACGGACTCGAGGATCGCCTTCTTGTTGATCGCCATGTCGAGCGCCTGACGCACCTCGAGCTTGTCGACCGGCTTGTGCTCGACGTTGTACGCGAGATAGCCGAGGTTGAAGCCGGCCTGCGACGGCATGTCGACGTTCGAATCGGCCTTCAGCGTCGCGATGTCGGCCGGACGCGGATAGCTCATCACCTGGCATTCGTTGCGCTTGATCTTCTGCACGCGCACGCCCGGATCCGGCGTGATCGAGAAGATCAGCTTCGAGATCTTCACTTCGCCCTTCTTCCAGTAATCAGGATTGCCGTCGAATCGGATCGTCGCGTCCTTCGTGTAGCTGCGGAAGATGAACGGGCCCGTGCCGACCGGCTTCTGGTTGATGTCGGCGGCCTTGCCGGCCTTCATCAGCTGGTCGCCGTATTCGGCCGACAGGATCGACGCGAATTCCATCGCCATGTTCTGGATGAACGGCGCATTCGGCTCGGCGAGCGTGAACTTCACGGTGTACGGATCGACCTTCTCGACCTTCGTGATCAGCTTGTCGAGGCCCATGTCGGTGAAGTACGGGAACGACACCGGGTACGCCTTGCGGAACGCCTGGTTCGGGTCGAGCATGCGCTGGAACGTGAACAGCACGTCGTCCGCGTTGAATTCACGCGTCGGCTTGAAGAAGTCGGTCGTGTGGAACTTCACGCCGTGGCGCAGATGGAACGTGTACACCTTGCCGTCCGGCGACACGTCCCACTTCTCGGCGAGGCCCGGCTCGACCTTCGTGCCGCCGCGCTCGAATTCGACGAGACGGTTGTAGACGGTGAACGTGGCGGCGGTGAAATCGACGCCGGTCGTGAATTGCGCGGAATCGAAACCCGCCGGGCTGCCTTCTGAGCAGTAGACGAGCGTCTTGTTCGGGATCTGTGCGAATGCAGAGCCCGCGACGCCGAGCGATGCCGCTGCCACGCCTGCAATGGCGGTAACACGCAGGGTGTGCAACAGACGGTTGTATTCCATGTTTCCTCCAGGTCTCCAGATCGGAACCGGCCCGCCAGGGGCCGGCGTACGCGGATATTACTTGAGCTAACGATGTGGCAACAAGCTGGAGAAAAAACTCTTCTAGATGTCCCGCCGGGTTTTTGCCGATGTTTAGTGGGAGTAAAAAATGCGACAACGCGCGCGAGCGCCCATTTCGTTCATTTGGCGCAAGTTTCGTTCGACGACTAAACAATTCGGGCGCGACCACGAAGGATCGACCCACCGCGTTCCCGTGTTCTGCAGCACATCATTGCGTTTTGCGAAACGATCGGGTGACCGTCTTCAAATCGTCATGTTGTCGCGTCGCTGCGTCGCCGCGTCGTCACGCCGGCGCGTCGAGGTCGGCGCTGCGCGCGGGCACGAACGCGACCGCGACGATCGACAGCGCGATCCCGGCCATCACGTAGTAGGTCGGCGCGAGCGGCGTGCCCGTGACCTTGATCAGCCACGTGACGATGAACTGCCCGAAGCCGCCGAACAGCATCACCGCGACGTTGTACGCGATCGACAGCCCGGTCGAGCGCACGTTGGCCGGGAACAGCTCGGCGATCATCGCGCCGAACGGCCCGTAGTAGCCCGCGAGCGTGACCGACAGCACGGCCTGCACCGCGATCAGCCGCGCGATGCTCGGCGCTGCGTCGAGCCACGCGAACAGCGGATACATCAGCACGAGCGTGAGCACGAGCGACCACAGCGACAGCCCCTTGCGGCCGATGCGATCCGACCATGCGCCCGCGATCGGCGACAGCACCATCAGCAGCAGGTTGCCGACGATCACCGCATAGAACGATTCCGCGTACGGCAGCTTCAGCTGCTTCACCGCGAAGGTCGGCAGATAGCTGATCAGTACGTAGATCGTCACCGTCAGCGCGATCACCGAGCCGAGCCCGCACAGCACCTCGCGCGGATAGCGCGTGAACACTTCGCCGAGCGTCACGCGGCGCGCGCTTTGCTGCGCATGCAGGAACGCCTCGGAATCGGCGAGATGGCGGCGGATGTAGAAACCGATCGGGCCGATCACGAGCCCGAGGATGAACGGCACGCGCCAGCCCCAGCTGCGCAGCGCCTCGTGCGACAGCCCGCGTGTGACGGCCGCGCCGACGAGCGCGCCGATCAGCAGCGCGGCCGCCTGGCTCGCCATCTGCCAGCTGCCGTAGAAGCCGCGTTTCGAGAACGGCGCGGCCTCGATCAGCAGCGCCGTCGCGCTGCCGAATTCGCCGCCCGCGGAGAAGCCCTGCAGCAGACGGCCGAGCACGATCAGGAGCGGGCCGCCGATGCCGATCGCCGCATACGGCGGCGCGACCGCGAGCAGGAAGATGCCGGCCGTCATCAGGAGGATCACGAGCGACAGCGCGGCCTTGCGGCCTGCGCGATCCGCGTACAGCCCGAACACGATGCCGCCGATCGGACGCATGAAGAACGCGACGCCGAACGTCGCGGTGGTCAGCAGCAGCGACGAGTATTCGCTGGAGGTCGGGAAGAACAGTTCGGCGATCACGACCGTCATGAAGCCGAACACCGTGAAGTCGTACCACTCGAGCGCATTGCCGATCACGGCGGCCGCGACCGCACGCCGGTTCAGCGCACGCTCGGGCCGGATCGTTTTCGTTGAATTCGCAATCGTCGCCATGCGTGCCTCGTCCTCGTCGGTTCGCCGTGTCGGGCTGCGCGGCGCGCAAAGTGCCCGCGGCGCGCCGGTGTGCAGCGAGTGTAGAAAGCGACGGAACCGTTTTCAAGCAATAAAAAACGCCCGCCATCTTTCGACGGCGGGCGTTGTGCGGTTTTCGCCACAATGCGGCATCGCACGATGCCGCACGGGCCTCAACCCATCTTCGAGAAGGCGCTGCACCAGCCCTTCGCCGACACCTGCTTGCCGGGGAAGGCGCCGCACGGGCCCGAGGCCGAGCCCTTCTTGCCCTGGTACAGCATGCAGGCCGCGCAATCCTGGCCCGCTGCGTATTTCGGGTACTTCGTCTTGTCGACCTTCGTCGCATCGGCCTTGTAGCCGAGTGCCGTCGCGGTCGGGTCGCTTTCCGCGAGCATCGGCGCATCGGCCAGCGCTTCACGCGACAGCGCCAGCGCGGACACGGCACCAATGCTCGTAATCAGGAAACTCCGACGGGATGTTTTCATGGGGGACTCGCTCCAACGTTATCGGTTTGAAAGCTGTTCTGGCGACAGCCGTTCGACAGAATAACGCTCAAGCAAATAGTTGTGCGCGTCGAAATGTCATAGATAAGAAATTCGACACACCGGGCGAGTGCGCCGCGTCAGCGGTAAGCCGTCATGTCGCCCACCCGCTGCGCAAGCGCGAGCGACGCGGTGAGCCCAGGCGACTCGATGCCGAACAGGTTCACGAGCCCGCGCACGCCGTGCTGCGCGGCGCCCTGCACGATGAAGTCCGCCGGCGGCTCGCCCGGGCCCGCGACCTTCGGCCGAATGCCTGCATACGCCGGCTGCAGCGCGTCATCCGGCAAGCCCGGCCAGAACGCGCGGATCGACACGTAGAACGCGGTCGCGCGCGCCGGATCGACTTCGTAGCGCAGCGCATCGATCCATTCGACGTCCGGGCCGAAGCGCGCCTGCCCGCCGAGGTCGAGCGTCAGGTGCACGCCGAGCCCCGCGCGGTCGGGCATCGGGTAGATCAGGTGGGAAAACGGTGCGCGCCCCGACAGGCTGAAGTAGTTGCCGCGCGCGAGATAGAGCGGCGGCACCCAGCGCGGGTCGAGGCCGCGCGTGCGGCGCGCCAGCGCCTGCGCGCCGAGGCCCGCGCTGTTGATCACGCAGGCGGCCTCGATCTCGGTCGGCGCGTCGCCGCCCGTGCGCACGACGAAGCGTCCGCCGCGCAGCACGTCGATCGATTCGACCGGGGATTTCAGCGCGCACACGGCGCCGTCGCGCTCCGCGTCGCCGAGCAGCGCGAGCATCAGCTGGTGGCTGTCGACGATGCCGGTGGACGGCGAGAACAGCGCCTCGACGCATTCGAGCGCGGGCTCGAGCGTCTGCGCCTCGGCGCGCGTGAGCGGCATCAGGTCGAGCACGCCGTTTTCGGTCGCGCGTGCGGCGATCGCCCTCAACTGCTTCACCTGCGCGGCGCTCGTGGCGACGAGCAACTTGCCGGCGCGCCGGTGCGGCACGTGATGGGTCTCGCAGAATTCGTACAGCAGGTCGCGCCCGTGCACGCACGACGTCGCCTTCAGCGACCCGCGCGGATAGTAGAGCCCCGCGTGGATCACTTCGCTGTTGCGCGAACTCGTACCCGTGCCGATCGCATCGGCCGCCTCGAGCACGAGCGTTTCACGCCCGCGCGCGGCCAGTTCGCGCGCAATCGCCAGACCGACGACGCCCGCGCCGATCACGACACAATCCATCTGCTCCATGACGTTTCGCGCCGCTAGCGCGTCGAGGGGAGAGAAGGGAATTGTACGTCCCGGTTCATCCGCTTGCCGAAGGTCGTGCAGCGTTGCGCGACGACGCCGTGCGTGACGCGCGACGCACGACACGACACGCGGCTCTGCGCGGCGCGCACGGCCCCGGCCTTGGTGGCGTGCGCGCACCGCTCGTTCAGAAGCCGATCGGCCGGCGCTTCGCCGCGCCTTCGTCGGCCCGGATGTCGCGCGGCCCGATCGCGTCGCGCCCGTCGAGCCGCGCGGCGCCGAACGCGTGCAGCAGCGCGCGGCGCATCGTGCGCGGCGGAGTCGCGGCCAGCACGTCGAGCGCGTCGTCGCCGAGCGTGTCCGGGAAGCGCCGCCCCCACGCGTGCGACGAGCGGATCTCGTCGTAGATCGTCTGCGCGATCCGGCGCGCGCCGGCCGCATCGGGCGGCGCGATCTCGTACACGTTCATCCGGTTGAGCAGCGGCTCCGGAATCGCGTGCGCCTCGTTCGCGGTCGCGATCCAGATCACGTTGCCCGCATCGATCGGCACTTCCGCGAATTCGTCGATGAATGCGCGCGCGGTGTCGTGCTCGAGCAACGCATACAGCGCGCCGAGCGGATCGTATTGCGCATCGCTGCCGGCCTTGTCGATCTCGTCGACCGCGATCACCGGGTTCGCGTAGCTGCCGTTCACGAGCGCATCGAACACCTTGCCGGGCTTCGCGTTCTTCCATTGCGACGACGCACCCGACAGGATCCAGCCGGCCGTCAGCGAACTCATCGGCACGTAGTGGTATGCGGTGCCGAGCAATTGCGCGAGCGCCTTCGCGAAGTGCGTCTTGCCGATGCCCGGGGGCCCGAGCAACAGGATCGGCATCAGTTCGAGCCGGTCCTCCGTTTCGAGGCACAGCGCGACCTGCTTGCGCACGTCTTCGAGCGGCTCGGCGAAATTGGGCAATGCCTCGCCGAGCGCGTCGAACGACGGCATCCGGTTCGGCTTCACGCAGAAGCGCAGATTGCCCGTCTTGAGCATCTTCTCGTAGGTGGCGCGCAGTGCGTCGCTCGCGCTCTCGTTCAGGTCACTCAGCGCCGTCTCGACCTGCTCGAGGTCGTACACCGTGCTGAAGGACGCCACCGCCAGTTCCTGTTTCACCATCGCCGTCGTCATACCAACCTCGCTCCCGCTTGCCGTCACACGATCATCAGACCCTTACGATTTCAGTGTAGCGATCCCGCCATCCCGCGCAAGCAAGCAGCCGAGCGCGTCTGCTGCTAACACCCGCGCGCGCTGCACGCCGGCGCGCCGCGGCGTATGATCGTCAGTTCACCCACCCGCCACACCGGCCTGGCCGACCGCGCCCGCGCGGCGCGTCGGCCCCCGCCCCCCGAAGGTATGCCGATGTCCGTCCCCCCTGCATTTCCGCGCGTCGATGCCGATACGATCGGTGCCGTCGACGCGGCGCTCACGTCGCGCCGTGCGGTTCGCGCGTTCCTGCCGACGCCGGTGCCGCGCGACACGCTCGAGGCGATCCTCGAAGCCGCGAGCCGCGCGCCGTCGGGCACCAACATCCAGCCGTGGCGCGTGTACGTCGCGACGGGCGCCACGCGCGATGCGCTCGCCGCCGCGCTCACCGCGGCCCACGACGACCCCGCGCGCGACGAGAAATACGTCGCCGAGTACGACTACTACCCGCGCGAATGGGTGTCGCCGTATATCGACCGGCGCCGCAAGGTCGGCTGGGACCTGTACGGCCTGTTGAACATCGGCCGCGACGAGAAGGCGCGCATGCATGCGCAGCACGCCCGCAACTTCCGTTTCTTCGACGCGCCGGTCGCGCTGTTCTTCACGCTCGACCGCGTGATGACCTATGGTGCCTGGCTCGACTGCGGGATGTTCCTGCAGGGCGTGATGACGGCCGCGCGTGCACGCGGGCTCGATACCTGCCCGCAGGCCGCGTTCGTGCCGTTTCACCGGATCGTCACCGAACACCTCGGCATTCCCGCCAACGAACAGCTCGTCTGCGGGATGTCGCTCGGCCATGCGGACCCCGACGCGATCGAGAACCGCCTCGTCACCGAGCGCGCGCCCGTCGCCGAGTTCACGCGCTTTTTCGCTTGAAAACGCATGACGCGGCCCTACCTTTCGAGCAGGAACGCATCGTGCGGCAAACCTGCCGCGGCGCGTCCCGTCACATCGCGACCGAAATCGATCGGGCGTAAGATGTGCGTCCGTTCCCCGCTATTGCGCGTTTCCGGAGACGTTTCATGCTGAAACACGGCCTGGCCGTCCTGCTCGCGAGCGTCGCGCTCGCCGCCCATGCGCAGAGCCCCGCACCGGCCTCCGTCGCGTGGGAGATCCAGGTGGTACGCGACGGTCAGACCATCGACACGTTCCAGCAGCGCACCACCGTAGGTCAGACCCGTACCGATACCCATCGCTATCCGTCCGCCGTGCCGGTCGGCTGCGGCAATGCCGCGCGCGTCGTGCCGACCGAGCGCTCGCGCACGGTGACGGTCGCCCCGCTCACCGTCGATGCCGGCGCGAACACGGTGTCGCTCGCGCTCGACGTGCAGGAAACGATCGACGACGAAGGCGCGAAGCCGGCCGATCCGTGCGTGCCCGCGTCACCGCGGCAAATCGTCGCGAGTCACCCCGGCCTGACGGTCGGCGCCGACGCGTGGACCGACTGGACGCTCGTCGAGCAACATCCGCACCTCCTGTATCGCGTGCGCGCGCACGTCGCGAAGGATTGAGCGTCATGTCCGCCGACGCCCTGTCCCTGCCGTTCGCCGAACCGCACGCCGCCCCCGACGAAATCACCGCGGTGAGCTGGAACCTGCACAAGGGCCGCTCGCCGCTCGGCTTCACCGCGTGGAACGCGATGCGTAACTGGATGCAGTCGACGCACGCCGACGTGTATTTCCTGCAGGAAGCGATGGCGCGCCGCATGCCGCGCCCCGTGCTCGCGCCCGGCTTCGGCGCCCCGATGGACGACGCTGTCGACGACGTCTGGCACTGCCAGGCCACCGAGATCGCGCATGCGCTCGACTGGCAGATCGCGCTCGGGCCGAACGTGTTCAAGCCGTCGTGGCGGCACGGCAATGCGATCCTGTCACCGCATCCGCTGGACCTCGGCGGCCGCTGGGACATCTCCGCGCACCGTTTCGAGCGGCGCGGCCTGCTGGTCGCGCGCGCGACGCTCGCGGGCGCCCGGCCGGTCACGCTGCTGTGCGCGCACCTCGCGCTCACGCGCGCCGCGCGGCTGCGCCAGATGCACTGGATCGCGCACTGGATCGTGCGCAACGCGGGCGACGGCCCGCTGATGCTCGCCGGCGACTTCAACGACTGGCGCAACGATTCGGTCGCGCTGTTCGGCGAGATCGGGCTGTCCGAGGTCGCGACGCTGCTCGGCGAATCGGGCCGCACGTTCCCCGCGTTCTCGCCGGCGCTCGCGCTCGACAAGATGTTCGTGCGCGGGCTGACGCCGCTCGAATGGCGCGCGCCGTCCGGCGAGGCCGCGTGGCTGTCGGATCACCTGCCGTACATCGCGCGCCTGCGCCTCGATCCGCAATAGCCTTCCCGACCTCGGCGCGAAACTCGCGGCCGAGCGCCGAAAAACTGAAAGGCGATTGAAATAATTCGTTGCGCCAAATCCGCGCGGCCGCGGGGGTCAAGCCCGCGATCCGCGTCAACAGGGTAAAATAACGAGTTCCTCAATCGTCTGTCATCGAGAAGGCGCGTGTCCGACGCGCCGGCCGGCCGATCCGTGATCGGGCCGTCGCACTCGGTTTTTTGCCCGTTTTTGGGCCCGTTACTCGCGTTCGCTACGCGCGTCCGTTTTCAAAGCCATGAGCAAATACGACACCGCCACCGTCCAATCCGTCCATCACTGGACCGACACGCTGTTCAGCTTCACCTGCACCCGTGAGGCGAGCCTGCGCTTCAACAACGGCGAATTCACGATGGTCGGCCTCGAGGTCGACGGCAAGCCCCTCGCGCGCGCCTACTCGATCGTCAGCCCGAACTACGAAGAGCATCTCGAATTCTTCAGCATCAAGGTGCAGAACGGCCCGCTGACGTCGCGCCTGCAACACCTGAAGGTGGGCGACACGGTGCTGATCGGCAAGAAGCCGACGGGCACGCTGGTCGCCGACAACCTGCTGCCGGGCAAGACGCTGTGGATGCTGTCGACGGGCACGGGCCTCGCGCCGTTCATGTCGATCATCCGCGACCCGGACATCTACGACCGCTTCGACAAGGTGATCCTGACGCACACGTGCCGCCTGAAGGGCGAGCTCGCGTATATGGACTACATCAAGCACGACCTGCCGGGCCACGAGTACCTGGGCGACATCATCAAGGAAAAGCTCGTCTACTACCCGACGGTCACGCGCGAAGCGTTCGACAACGAAGGCCGGATCACCGACCTGATCGCCACGGGCAA
Source organism: Burkholderia sp. AU27893 (assembly GCF_002223205.1). Classification (NCBI taxonomy): domain Bacteria; kingdom Pseudomonadati; phylum Pseudomonadota; class Betaproteobacteria; order Burkholderiales; family Burkholderiaceae; genus Burkholderia; species Burkholderia sp. AU27893. The sequence goes on from NZ_NKFD01000002.1 coordinate 913,888, forward strand.
GCTGTTCACGGATCTCGACGTTCCGCCGTTCTCGCCGGAAAACGACCGCGTGATGCTGTGCGGCAGCACCGCGATGCTGAAGGACACGACCGAGCTGCTGAAGCAGGCCGGCCTCGTCGAAGGCAAGAACAGCGCACCGGGCCACTACGTGATCGAGCGCGCGTTCGTCGACTGATCGATCCCTTAGGGCCTGTTCCCGCCAATAACGGGCTTGCGCTGGCCGCCAGAAGGGCCGAGCGCAAGGATCGCGACGAAGCGAATACTCTACGTATTCGCGAGGAGCATGACGCAGCGATCGGCCCTTCTGGCGGCCAGCCCCACGAATGCATTTTTCCAAACAGGGGAACGCGCCTTGCCGGCCGTATTGCGGCGTCGATCGTCGCTTGTCCCCCAAGGGGACTTCCTTCGGGGCGTTTGGCATGGCCAAACGGCGCTCCTCGCTCCTTGCACTACAGCCGGCAAGGCACGTTCGCAAGCCCGTTATTGGCGGGAACAGGCCCTAATTGCGCGTCATCAAGAACCGGAGCGAAAGCTCCGGTTTTTTTTCGTCCCTACTTGGCGAATTCGTAACAAATTGGGATCATCCCATCTCAAATAGTTACATTTGGATACGTCATCGTCCGGCGCTTGGGTGTCAGTGTTTTTCCTACAACACGTTCATCCCAATCATTCACATTTACCCTTAAATGTCCGCCTGTCATGACTTTTTCGAAAATTTTGAGATATTATTCGCCGCGCGTGGTTGCCGTTCGGATGAGAGTGGAAGGGTCGGATGCAAGTGTTACAAGACGTAACTTTTGTTACCTCGGCAGGGGGCGATTCTCTGGCGGCGACCGTCATCGGAACGGCAGCCGATCCACGCAGCCAGCCGGTGTCTGAACCGCTTTCTGACAGCAGGGAGAGTCATGGATACGTCGCTTAACGCGCCTTTGGGCGCCCACGCCCCGTTCCCGTCGCAACAGCTCGTGCCGGGCTGCGCCGCGACTCCGCCCATTGCCGACGCCGCGTCCAAACGTGGCGCCTCCGCCGCGCGGATCGCAGTGCTGTCTGCCCAGTTGCTCGCCGCCGATGAAGCGGCCCGCCGCCACCTGGCCGGCGAGTTGCATGACGGGCTCGGCGCCGAACTCACCGCTGCGCGATTCGCGCTCGCAAACGTTCAAACGTGGCTGCCGGCCGATGCGCCGGACGGTTGCCTGCGCGCGCTGGAGCTGGCGCAGCAGGCGCTCGACGCCGCGACCGCCGCGAATCGCCGGCTGATCGACGAGCGCGAAACGCCGGCGCTCGACGCGGGCCTGGTCGGCGCGTTGTCGTCGTGGGCCGACACCCATGCGGCCCGCACCGGCCTGCGCACCAGCTTCGTCTGTGCGGCCGACGCACGCCTGACGCAGCTCGCCGGCGCCAGCGCGCTGGCGGTGTTCCGCGTCGCCCAGGAAGCGTTGTCGAACGTCGCGAAGCACGCACGCGCGACGTCGGTCGACGTGCGGATCGCCACTGACGACACGCACCTGTCACTGATTGTCTCCGACGATGGGACCGGTTTCTCCCGGCGCCGCCGCGCCGGCTACGGTCTGGCCGGCATGCGCGCCCGTTGCGAGGCGTTCTGCGGCAGCTTCGAGACGGCCACGCCGGCAACCGGCCACGGCACGCGCGTCACCGCGCGCTTCGCTTGGGATTCGCTGCTCGCGGTGCCCGTCGCGGCGCGCCGCGCGTCGCTTTCGTGAGGTCGTCATGAGCCTGAACATCCTGCTCGTGGACGATCACGCGATCGTCCGGCAAGGGATCCGCCAGTTGCTGATCGACCGCGGCGTCGCGCGCGACGTCACCGAGGCCGAAACCGGCGGCGACGCGATGGCGGCCGTCGACAAACAGGAATTCGACGTGATCCTGCTCGACATCTCGCTGCCGGACACGAACGGCATCGAGGTGCTCAAGCGCCTCAAGCGCAAGCTGTCGCGCACGCCGGTGCTGATGTTCTCGATGTATCGCGAGGACCAGTACGCGGTGCGCGCGCTGAAGGCCGGCGCGGCCGGCTACCTGTCGAAGACGGTCAACGCCGCGCAGATGATCGGCGCGATCCAGCAGGTCGCGGCCGGCCGCAAGTACGTGAGCCCCGCGATGGCCGAGGCGCTCGCCGAATACGTGTCGTTCGAGAACGAACCGCTGCCGCACGAGAAGCTGTCCGACCGCGAATACCAGACGCTTTGCATGCTCGCATCGGGCAAGCGGCTCACCGACATCGCGAACACGCTGTCGCTGTCCGTGAAGACGGTGAGCGTGTACCGCTCGCGGCTGCTCGAGAAGATGCGGCTGTCGAACAACGCGGAGCTCACGTTCTACGTGATGAGCAACCGGCTCGTCGACATGGCGCCCACGGCCGGCGCCTGATTCCCCCGCTTCACCCGATTCGTCCGGCCCAGCGACGCGGCACATGCCGCGCCGCCGCCCGCTGTCGCCCGCCGGAAGCGCAAGCGCTTGTTTTATCGGACGATTTTGTGACGCAGCGCTGCGCTGCAGCGGGTCTTGCGCGCCAAATCGGCTAAAATTACGGGTTTTCACTCAGTCAGCGCTACCGCGCCCGCGCGCGCTGGCGATTCATCCGCAATGTCTCTCTTCCGCAAGAAAAACGTCGATCGCATGATCGCCGGCGCGCATGCCGCCGGGCTCAAGAAAGCGCTCGGCGCGATCGACCTCACCTTCCTCGGCATCGGCGCGATCATCGGCACCGGCATCTTCGTGCTGACCGGTACCGGCGCCGTGCAGGCCGGCCCCGCCCTGATGCTGTCGTTCGTGATCGCCGCGATCGCGTGCGGCCTCGCCGCGCTGTCGTACGCGGAGTTCGCGTCGACGATCCCCGTCGCCGGCTCGATCTACACGTACTCGTACGCCACGCTCGGCGAGCTCGTCGCATGGATCATCGGCTGGGACCTGATGCTCGAATACGGCCTCGCGTCGTCGGCCGTGTCGGTCGGCTGGTCGGGCTACCTGCAGTCGCTGCTGCAGGGCTTCGGGCTCACGCTGCCCACCGTGCTGACGGCCGCGCCCGGTGCGGTGCCGGGCGTCGTCACGTGGTTCAACCTGCCCGCGTTCCTCGTGATGATCGTGATCACGACGCTGCTGTCGATCGGCATCCGCGAGTCGACCCGCATCAACAACATCATGGTGTTCATCAAGGTGTCGGTGGTGCTGCTCGTGATCGCGGTCGGCGTGTTCCACGTGACGCCCGCGAACTGGAAGCCGTTCATGCCGCACGGCTGGAACGGCGTGTTCGGCGCGGCGGCCGTGATGTTCTTCGCGTTCATCGGCTTCGACGCGGTGTCGTCGGCGGCCGAGGAAGTGAAGAACCCGAAACGCGACTTGCCGATCGGCATCATCGCGTCGCTCGCGGTGTGCGCGGTGCTGTACGTGACGGTCGCCGCGGTCGCGACCGGCATCGTGCCGTCGGCCGAGTACGCGAACATCTCGCACCCGATCTCGTACGCGCTGCAGAAGGCCGGCGAGACGTGGGTCGCAGGCTTCATCGATCTCGGCGCCGTGCTCGGCATGCTCACCGTGATCCTCGTGATGAGCTACGGCCAGACGCGCGTGATCTTCGCGATGTCGCGCGACGGGCTGCTGCCGGCAGCGCTGTCGCGCGTGCACCCGCGCTACGCGACGCCGTTCCTGACGACCTGGCTCGTCGGCCTGTTCTTCGGGCTGATCGCCGCGCTCGTGCCGCTCAACGTGCTCGCCGAGCTGATCAACATCGGCACGCTCGCCGCGTTCTCGATGGTGTCGATCGCCGTGCTCGTGCTGCGCCGCACGCACCCCGAGCTGCCGCGTGCGTTCCGCTGCCCCGGCGTGCCGGTGGTGCCGATCCTCGCGGTCGCGGCGTGCCTGTTCCTGATGCTGAACCTGCAGCCCGTCACGTGGGCCGCGTTCGGCATCTGGCTCGTGATCGGCCTCGTGATCTACTTCCTGTACTCGCGTCACCACTCGAAGCTCGCGCACGGTCACCACGACGCGCACTGAGCGACGTATCGGCGCGCGCAGGCCGCGCGTCGGACGAACACCGCGCGGGCCCATCACTGGTGCCCCGCGCGTTTCCGAACCGGCCGCGCGCCACTCCCCCGATCGACCGCTGTCCGATCGTCGCGATATCTTGCCCGATTCTCCGGATTTGCCCGCACGAGCCAGCGCGCCGCCTGCACGTGCGCGCCGTGCGGTTCATAATCGCGCCATCGAACGGCGGCCCGCATCGGCGGCGTCGCCCGGCAACAGGAAGAAGATGATGGAAAGCGTCGATCTCGATGTATTGAAATCCAGCGCGCGCTGGCTCGAAGAAGGGCGCCGCGTGCTGCTCGTGACGGTCGTGAAGACATGGGGTTCGTCGCCCCGCCCCGAAGGCGCGATGCTCGCGGTGCGCGAGGACGGGCTCGTGGTCGGCTCCGTGTCCGGCGGATGTATCGAGGACGACCTGATCGCCCGCGTGCACGCGAGCGGGATCGCGGCCGACGCGCGTCCGGAAGCGCTCAAGTACGGCGTGACGGCCGAGGAAGCGCACCGCTTCGGGCTGCCGTGCGGCGGCACGATCCAGCTCGTGCTCGAGCCGCTCACGCGCGACAGCGGGATTGCCGCGCTGTGCGCGGAAGTCGAGGCCGGCCGCCTCGTCACGCGCACGATGACGCTCGCGACCGGCCGCGCATCGCTGTCGCCCGCGCAGGCGGCCGACGGGCTCGCGTTCGACGGCGAGCGACTCGTGACGATCCACGGGCCGCGCTACCGGATGCTCGTGATCGGCGCCGGCCAGTTGTCGCGCTATCTGTGCCAGATCGCGGTCGGGCTCGACTACCAGGTGACGGTGTGCGATCCGCGCGAGGAATACACGGATGCGTGGGACGTGCCGGGTACGCGCGTCGTGCACACGATGCCCGACGATACGGTGCTCGACATGAACCTCGATGCGCGTTCGGCGGTGATCGCGCTCACGCACGACCCGAAGCTCGACGATCTCGCGCTGATGGAGGCGCTGAAGACGCCCGCGTTCTACGTGGGCGCGCTCGGCTCGCGGCGCAACAATGCGGCACGGCGCGAGCGGCTGCGCGAATTCGACCTGAGCGAAGCGGAACTGGCCCGGCTGCACGGGCCGGCCGGCATCTACATCGGCAGCCGGACGCCGCCGGAAATCGCGATCTCGATCCTCGCCGAGATCACCGCCGCGAAGAACAACGTGTCGCTGCCGACGATCCTGCAGGTCGAGGGCGCGAAGGCCGCGCGCGAGATCGCCGCGAACAGCGGCGCAGCCTGCGGCCTCTGATCGCTGGCGACGCCGGCGCGCGGTCGCGCCAGGTGGGCGTCCGCGGCGGGCGAAGCGGACGAAATCGACGAAAGCGCACGCGCCGGCGCCAGGCCGCGCGTGCCGCCGATCAGGTCAGGCCGGCGGCCAGCGCCGCTGCGACCGAACCGACCACCAGCACGACGCCGACCGTGCGGCGCTTGTTCAGCTCGGTCCACAGCAGCACGCCGGTCAGCGACAGCAGGATCAGCGAACCCGCGATCGTGTCCATCAACAGCACCCAGCCGAGATTCATCCCGACGCCGCGATGCAGGTTGTTCAGCGTCGTCAGGAACGTGTTGCCCGTGCGTTTCACCGCGACGTAGCCGTTGCCGACCCAGTATTCGGCCTGCACGTTCTGGTGCGGGCCGAACAGGCCCATCTGCCAGTGCTCCGGCTGCATCACGCGCTTGTCGCCCCACGCGACGGGCTGCGCCGGATCCTTGCGCATGCGGCCCGGCTTGCCGTCGAAATGCAGTTCGTGCTGCAGCCACTTCGTCATCGCGGCGGGCGTCTTCGGCGCCGGATCCGGCAGCGCGATCTGCATCTCCTCGACCTGCGGCTCGCCGGTCGAAATCTTCAGCGGCGGCGCGCGGTGGTTGAGCAGCACGCCCGTCACGCCGAACAGCAGCCCGAGCACCGCGCCCCACAGCCCGACCCAGCCATGCACCTTGCGCAGCCATTTGATGAAGGTCGCGCGGCGCGAACGCTGGCGGCGCGCGGCCAGTTCGTCGTCGCTCAGCGGGCGGGCCGCCGGGTGCAGCATGGTGACGCCGGCGCGGGAAGTCCCCGTCTTGGGCGGATTGATCGTTTCGGGCGCGTTCACGCGAGAGATTCCATTCGTTCAAAACAACGGGCGGCACGCAAAGCGTGCGCGCCGCCCGTGCAGCATGAAAATGAGAATGGATATCATTACACAAATCTATTGCACGCTCAATGCGCGCGGCTATGGCGCGGCAAGCCCGCCGAGCGAGGAAATACCGGCGAAGCACGACCGTTGCGGCACGATGCCGGTCGTTAAGCGACAAATACCGACAGAATGACCTTGCAAGGTCAAGGCGGCATTTCGTAAGAAATCGCGCGGCGCCGCGCCGTTCAGCGCAGCGGCGGCAGCGGAAAGCGCGATGCGGCGGCGTCCGGCGCGGGATCGGTACGGTCGAGCGAGTACAGCCACGCGAGCAGATCGGCGACCGCCTGGTAGAGCTGCGGCGGAATCCGGTCGTCGAGATCGACCTGCATCAGCAGCGACACCATCTCCGGCGCCGTATGCACGTACAGCCCGGCGTCATGCGCGCGCGCGACGATCATTTCGGCGAGCGCGCCGTAGCCCTTCGCGACCACGCGCGGTGCGGCATCGCCGCCCTTCGGATCGTAGACGAGCGCGGCCGCGCGCTTGCGGGACGTCATGCTCATGACAGCACCTCGTCGTCGGTATCCGGCGCACGCGTCGCCGGGCCGCTGGCCAGGATCGACGTCGACGCCGAACCGCGTGCGTACGCGGCGGCCGCCGCCTGCGCCGCAAACAGGTCGAAGCCGTCCGGGCCGTCGTCGACCGCGCGGATCGACAGCCCGCCCACCTTGAGCCCCGACACTTCGAGCCGTTGCCGCAGCGCCGCCTCGTGCCGCGTGAGACGGTCGGCACCCGTCTGGTTCGCACGCAGCCGCGCGACGAGCTGCGTGCCGTTCAGCACCAGCTCCGCGTCGACCGTGCCGAGCGACGGCAACGTCAGCGTGAGGCGCGTGCGCCAGGCGATGCCGTCACCCGTGTCGCCGTCGCCGTGCGGCGCACGGTTGCCCGGATCGTCGGGCTCGATCGTCCAGTCGAGCCGCGCGCCGGGCCACGCCTCACCCGCCCAGCGAAACTGGTCGGTCGCGAGCGCGTCGAGCTGCTGCCTGACGAGCGGCACGGCGGCCGGATGCACGGTCGCGAGCGTCTGCGCCTGCGAATCGGACGACGCCGCGGCCAGTTCGGCCCGCGCGGGCGTCCAGCGCACATCGGGCGGGTCGCCGAGCAGATCGGCCGTATCGTGCGGCAGCGGCGCCCCTTGCCGCGCGCCTGCCGGCAACGCCTGTGCGGGGTCCCGCGCCGGCGCACCGCCCTGGGCCGGCGCGCCCGGCTGCGCGGCGGCGCGCGCGGACGCAGGCAATGGCGGGCGCTGCGCGAGCAGTTCGTCGAGCGGATCGGTCGAGCCATGCTGGGCGGCATCCGGATCGGCCGGCGCGAGCGCGGCCGCGAGGCGCGCCTGCGGCTCGCGCATCAGTGCCGCGAGCGGACGCTGGCCGGCCAGCCACTGCGCGAGATGAGATTCGTAGAAAAGGCCGCTTTCGCTCACGGCCTGCGCGAGCGCCGCGCGCAGCGCCGCGACCGGCAACGTCGCAGCCGCGTCGCGCACCGCCGCAGCCGCAGACGCAGCCGACGATGCAGCGGCTGAAGCCGGCGTGGAGGACACAGCCGGATCGGCGGCGGCCGGCGCGCGGGCCGGCGCAGCCGTGTCGGTCAGCAGCACGGTGGGGTCGGCCAGCAGCGGCGCACGCCCGACAATGGCCGGCGTCGCGTCGCCGCCCGCGCGCGAGATCGCGTCGAGCACGCGCCCGACATCGGACAGGGCGGTCTGGGTGGAAGCCGGCGGCGCGGCAGGCGGACTGCCGGCCGATGGCGTGGACGACGCGCCGTTGCCCGGCGTGCCGACCTGCGAGGTCGCGCCGCCGCTGGCAGGCGCCGACACGGTGCCGGTCAGCAGGCTGTCGAGGCGGCTCGCCAGCAGGGCAGCCGCAACGGAGTCGATACCGGTCATGATCGGAGCCTGCTCATCTCAGCCACATCGTTGCGAATCCGGTAACGGCACGCCGGTGCCGCCTGCGGGAACTGCGCGCGTGCCACGGCGGACGCGTGCGCCCCGCGCCCGTTTCCCCGGAAACGGGCCCTACCCGCGCGCGCGGTAGAGATCGGTCAATACCTTGGTCGAGCGCCGCGCCTCGAACAGCGCGGACAGCCGCGCGAGGTCCGGGCTCGCGAGATCGCGAATCGCGGCGTCGTCGGCCAGGATGCGACGGATCAGGTCGAGCTTGCGGCCGAGATCCGATTCGTCGAGCACGACGCCCGGATCGGCCTCCTTCAACCCGTCGACCAGCTGCATGAATTCGGCCTGCAACTCCGGCAACGCGCTCCAGTCGGCGCTGCGGGCAGCGCCCAGCATCCGGCCCGACACGGCGGCGAGCGCCTCGTAACGTTCGAAGTATTCGGCCTTGCGATTCATCGTGATGCTTCCACTGCCTGTTGTGCGGCCATCCGCGCGACTTCCGGGCCGATCCCCGTCCATGCTTCCTCGAGCGTCGCGAGCAGCCCGTCGACTTCGACCAGCATCGCATCGCTCGCCTGCGCATTGGCGTCGAGCAGACGCCGGGTGATATACGCATACAGCGCATCCAGCCGCGCCGCGATCTCGCCGCCCGCATCGAGGTTCAGCGATGCCTTCAGCCCGCTGTCGACGATCCGGATCGCCTTGCCGATCGCTTCGCCGCGCGCGGACACATTGCCTTGCTGCAAATGCATGCGCGCCAGCGCAACCGCCTGCCGCGCACCCTGGTACAGCATCGCGATCAACCGGTGCGGGGAAGCGCCCATCACCCCGGTCTCGACGCCGACACGCGCGTATGCACTGGCTCCAGCGTGTCCTGGGGAAAACATGCGCTTCTCCTTGTTGTGCCTTGGCTATACGGGAACCGCCGCCGTGCATCGCACGACGCGGCCTTCACCGGAGTTATCGGAAGGGATTTGGAAAGCTTTAGGCAAGCGGCGCGGGCCGCCTGGCGCAGCAAGGCCGGCCCGCGGACCCGGCCGGATGGCCGTCCACGGATCGCTTTCCCCGAATAGCCGCCTTGTCAAACCGCCATCTGCATGATGTCGTTGTAAGCGCTCACTAGCTTGTTGCGGACCTGGAGCCCGAACTGGAAGCCGATGTTGGCTTTCTGCATGTCGACCATCACGTCGTTCAGCGACACGTTCGGCGCGCCGACCTCGAACGCCTGCGCCTCGCCGAGCGCGTGCTGCTGGTCGCCGCTGATCTTGTCGAGCGACGCCTTCATCGCGCTGGCGAACGTGCTGGCCGTCGCCGCGCCCGAGCCGGCCAGTGCCGCCGTCGGGCTCGCGACGCCGCCCGACGCCTGTGCGGCCATCGACTGCATCTGTTGCAACACCGAACCGATTCCGCTGACGTTCGCAGTCATGCTGTCCCCAAAACTGAGAGAGAGACCCGGACGCACCGGGAGATCCGCCGGCGCCGCACCACGCGCGCCATGCCGGATTCCGAAAAAGGATAGCAGCGCGCCGCGCGTCAAAGCCGCGAAAGTACGGGGGAAACCCCGCTCTTTTCGGTCGATCGGAGTGCCGCCCGGGTCACGATAATCGCATCGTGTCATTGTCCGCCCGCTCGTCCGAGCGAGCTCAGTCGTCCCGCTCCGGAGAAACTCGACGCATGGATTCGCAGGCCAACTCGCTGATCAACCCAGACGCCCGCGCGGGCCTCGCCAGCCCGGCGCCAGGCGCCGCCGCGGCCGCCGCGTTGCCGGGCGTGGGTGGCACAGGCGCGGACTTCGGGCTTGGCGGCTTCGCGGAACGCATCCCCGGCATCTCGCGGATGAAGGGCAACCCGAAGCTGCCGTTCCTGATCGCCGTCGCATTCGCGGTCGCCGTCATCACCGCGCTCGTGCTGTGGAGCCGCGCGCCCGACTACCGCGTGCTGTACAGCAACCTGTCGGATCGCGACGGCGGCGCGATCATTGCCGCGCTCCAGCAGGCAAACGTTCCCTACAAGTTCGCCGATGCCGGCGGCGCGATCCTCGTGCCGTCGAACCAGGTGCATGAAACGCGCCTGAAGCTCGCCGCGATGGGGCTGCCGAAGGGCGGCTCGGTCGGCTTCGAGCTGATGGACAACCAGAAATTCGGCATCAGCCAGTTCGCCGAGCAGATCAACTACCAGCGCGCGCTCGAAGGCGAGCTGCAGCGCACCATCGAATCGATCAACGCCGTGCGTGGCGCACGCGTGCATCTCGCGATCCCGAAGCCGTCGGTGTTCGTGCGCGACAAGGAAGCGCCGAGCGCGTCGGTATTCGTCGACCTCTACCCGGGCCGCGTGCTCGACGAGGGCCAGGTCCAGGCCATCACGCGGATGGTGTCGTCCGGCGTGCCCGACATGCCCGCGAAGAACGTGACGATCGTCGACCAGGACGGCAACCTGCTGACCCAGACCGCGTCGGCATCGGGCCTCGACGCGAGCCAGCTCAAGTACGTGCAGCAGGTCGAGCACAACACGCAGAAGCGCATCGACGCGATCCTCGCGCCGATCTTCGGCGCGGGCAACGCGCGCTCGCAGGTCAGCGCGGACCTCGATTTCTCGAAGCTCGAGCAGACGTCGGAAAGCTACGGCCCGAACGGCAATCCGCAGCAATCCGCGATCCGCAGCCAGCAGACCAGCAGCTCGACCGAACTCGCGCAGGGTGGCGCATCGGGCGTGCCGGGCGCGCTGTCGAACACGCCGCCGCAGCCGGCGTCCGCGCCGATCGTCGCCGGCAACGGCGCGAACGCGCCGCAGACGACGCCGGTGAGCGACCGCAAGGACCAGACGACCAACTACGAGCTCGACAAGACGATCCGCCACCTCGAACAGCCGATGGGCAGCGTGAAGCGGCTGTCGGTCGCGGTCGTCGTCAACTACCAGCCGGTCGCCGATGCAAAGGGCCACGTGACGATGCAGCCGCTGCCGCCCGCGAAGCTCGCGCAGGTCGAACAGCTCGTGAAGGATGCGATGGGCTACGACGCGAAGCGCGGCGACTCGGTGAACGTCGTGAACAGCGCGTTCTCGACCGCGAGCGACCCGTACGCCGACCTGCCGTGGTGGCGCCAGCCGGACATGATCGAGATGGCGAAGGAAGCGGCGAAGTGGCTCGGCATCGCAGCCGCCGCCGCGGCGCTCTACTTCATGTTCGTGCGCCCGGCGATGCGCCGCGCGTTCCCGCCGCCCGAGCCGGTCGCGCCGGCGCTCGCGGCACCTGAGGATCCGGTCGCGCTCGACGGCCTGCCGGCGCCGGAGAAGGCCGAGGAACCCGATTCGCTGCTGCTCGGGTTCGAGAGCGAGAAGAACCGTTACGAACGCAACCTCGACTACGCGCGCACGATCGCCCGCCAGGATCCCAAGATCGTCGCCACCGTCGTGAAGAACTGGGTGTCCGATGAACGCTGAAGGCTTGACCAAGAGCGCGCTCCTGCTGATGTCGATCGGCGAGGAAGAGGCCGCGCAGGTATTCAAGTTCCTCGCGCCGCGCGAGGTCCAGAAGATCGGCGCCGCGATGGCCGCGCTGAAGAACGTCACGCGCGAGCAGGTCGAGGACGTGCTGCACGATTTCGCGAAGGAAGCGGAGCAGCACACCGCGCTGTCGCTCGATTCGAGCGACTACATCCGCTCGGTGCTGACCAAGGCGCTCGGCGAGGACAAGGCCGGCGTGCTGATCGACCGCATCCTGCAGGGCAGCGACACGAGCGGCATCGAGGGCCTGAAGTGGATGGATTCGGCCGCGGTGGCGGAACTGATCAAGAACGAGCATCCGCAGATCATCGCGACGATCCTCGTGCACCTCGACCGCGACCAGGCGTCGGAAATCGCGTCGTGCTTCACCGAGCGGCTGCGTAACGACGTGATCCTGCGGATCGCGACGCTCGACGGCATCCAGCCGGCCGCGCTGCGCGAGCTCGACGACGTGCTGACGGGCCTGCTGTCCGGCAGCGACAACCTGAAGCGCAGCCCGATGGGCGGCATCCGCACCGCGGCCGAGATCCTGAACTTCATGACGAGCGTGCATGAGGAAGGCGTGCTCGAGAGCGTGCGCCAGTACGACGCCGAACTCGCGCAGAAGATCATCGACCAGATGTTCGTGTTCGAGAACCTGCTCGACCTCGAAGATCGCGCGATCCAGATGGTGCTCAAGGAAGTCGAGTCGGAAACGCTGATCATCGCGCTGAAGGGCGCGCCGCCGGCACTGCGCCAGAAGTTCCTCGCGAACATGTCGCAGCGCGCGGCCGAACTGCTCGCCGAGGATCTCGACGCGCGCGGCCCGGTGCGCGTGTCCGACGTCGAGACGCAGCAGCGCCGCATCCTGCAGATCGTGCGCAACCTGGCCGAGAGCGGCGCGATCGCGATCGGCGGCAAGGCGGAAGACGCGTATGTCTGATTCGGCGAGCGATCGCGCGGGCACCCTCACCGCCTACCAGCGGTGGGAGATGGCGTCGTTCGACCCGCCGCCGCCCCCGCCGCCGCCCGACGACGCGGCAGCGGCCGCCGCCGCGCTCGCCGAGGAACTGCAGCGCGTGCGCGACGCCGCGCACGCCGAAGGCCATGCGGCCGGCCACGTCGAAGGCCAGGCGCTCGGCTACCAGGCCGGTTTCGAGCAGGGCCGCGAACAGGGTTTCGAGGCCGGCCAGGCCGACGCGCGTGAACAGGCCGCGCAACTCGCGGCGCTCGCCGCGTCGTTCCGCGAGGCCGTGTCGACCGTCGAGCACGATCTGGCCGCCGACATCGCGCAGCTCGCGCTCGACATCGCGCAGCAGGTCGTGCGCCAGCACGTGAAGCACGATCCGGCCGCGCTGGTGGCCGCCGTGCGCGACGTGCTCGCGGCCGAGCCCGCGCTGTCCGGTGCGCCGCATCTCGCGGTGAATCCGGCCGACCTGCCCGTCGTCGAAGCCTATCTGCAGGACGATCTCGATGCGCTCGGCTGGAACGTGCGCACCGACGCGTCGATCGAGCGCGGCGGCTGCCGTGCGCACGCCGCGACCGGTGAGGTCGACGCGACGCTGCCCACGCGCTGGCAGCGCGTCGCCGCCGCGATCGGCAAGGTGAGCACGTGGTGACGCGGCCGCCCGAGGCGCTCGCGCACGACGGCATGACGCCGCTGGAGCGCGAACTCGCGCTCGCGTCGTTCGGCCCGGACGCGCACAACGCCGCGCTGGACACCGCCCCCACCACCCCGCACGCCGCCGCTGCAGCGGCCGATACGTCCGACGCCGCGCCGCGCGCCCCGCACAACCCGCATCTCGCGCACTGGCGCACCCATTTGAACGGGCTCGCCGCGCGCAGCCAGCGCGCGCTGCCGCTGCGGCCCTGCGGGCGCCTGACGCGCGCGGCCGGCCTCGTGCTGGAAGCGATCGGGCTGCGCCTGTCGGTCGGCGCCGAATGCACGATCGAACTGCCGCCCGGCAGCACGCTGCCGCACGCGGAAGCGGAAGTCGTCGGCTTCGCCGGCGATCGCCTGTTCCTGATGTCGACCACCGACGTCGCGGGCGTGCTGCCCGGCGCACGCGTGTGGCCGCGCGAAAGCGCGCCCGTCGCCGATCCGCTCGCGGGCGCGAAGCGGCTGCCGGTCGGCTGGGAAATGCTCGGGCGCGTCGTCGACGCGTCGGGCCGCCCGCTCGACGGCCTCGGCCCGCTCGCGTCGAAGGTCGACGCGCCGCTGTCAGCGCCGTCGATCAACCCGCTCGAGCGCGAACCGATCCACCACGTGCTCGACGTCGGCGTGCGCGCGATCAACGCGCTGCTCACCGTCGGCCGCGGGCAGCGGATGGGCCTGTTCGCGGGCTCCGGTGTCGGCAAGTCGGTGCTGCTCGGCACGATGGCGCGCTACACGAGCGCGGAAGTGATCGTGATCGGGCTGATCGGCGAACGCGGCCGCGAAGTGAAGGAATTCATCGAACAGATCCTCGGCGAGGACGGGCTCGCGCGCTCGGTCGTCGTCGCGGCGCCGGCCGACGTGTCGCCGTTGCTGCGGATGCAGGGCGCGGCCTACGCGACGTCGCTCGCCGAGTATTTCCGCGACCAGGGCAAGCACGTGCTGCTGCTGATGGATTCGCTCACGCGCTATGCGATGGCGCAGCGCGAGATCGCGCTGGCGATCGGCGAGCCGCCCGCGACGAAGGGCTACCCGCCGTCGGTGTTCGCGAAGCTGCCCGCGCTCGTCGAGCGCACCGGCAACGGGCCGGAGGGCGGCGGCTCGATCACCGCGTTCTACACGGTGCTGACCGAAGGCGACGACCAGCAGGACCCGATCGCCGATTCGGCGCGCGCGATCCTCGACGGTCACGTCGTGCTGTCACGCGCGCTCGCCGAGGCCGGCCACTATCCGGCGATCGACATCGAGGCGTCGATCAGCCGCGCGATGACCGCGCTGATCGACGAAACGCACCTCGACCATGTCCGGCAGTTCAAGCAGATGCTGTCGCGCTACCAGCGCAATCGCGACCTGATCGCCGTCGGCGCGTACGCGCCCGGCCGCGACGCGCAGCTCGACCGCGCGATCGCGCTCTATCCGCGCATCGAGGCGTTCCTGCAGCAGGGCTTTCGCGAGTGCGCGCCGTTCGCGTCGAGCCTTGCCGGGCTCGATGCACTGTTCGACGCTTACGGAGGCTGATCCCGATGGCACACGGCTTTCCCCTTCAGTTGCTGCTCGACCGCGCGCAGGAAGATCTCGACTCCGCGACGAAGCAGCTCGGCACCGCGCAGCGCGACCGCACCGCGGCCGCCGAGCAGCTCGACGCGCTGCTGCGCTATCGCGACGAATACCACGCGCGCTTCTCGCAATCCGCGCAGCACGGGATGCCGGCCGGCAACTGGCGCAATTTCCAGGCGTTCATCGATACGCTCGACGCCGCGATCGCGCAGCAGCGCAACGTGCTGGCCGCGGCCGAAGTCCGTATCGACGAAGCCCGCCCGAACTGGCAAAACAAGAAACGCACCGTCGGCTCGTTCGAAATCCTGCAGGCGCGCGGCGTCGCGCAGGAAGCGAAGCGGGACGCCCGGCGCGAACAGCGCGACGCCGACGAACACGCCGCGAAGATCCTGCGCATGCGGGCCGACGCGGCCCGTTCGTCGTAACCGACCACCGCATTCGAACGAGAGAACCGACATGCCTCCCCTGCCCCTGCTCGGCGCGCTGCTCGACACCGCCGGCACCGCACTCAAGGCCGCCCGCGGCGCGGGTGCGTCCAGCGCCGCCGGCAACGATGCCGCGACCGCGACGACCGCCGTGCCGTTCGCGCAGACGCTGAAGCAAAGCGTCGCCACGCGTCGCGATGCGTCGAATGCCGGCGTCCCGGACGCGTCGACGCAACAAGCTTCGTCGAAGCCGGCCGCCGGCACGAAGCCGTCCGCCGCCGCAGACGACGACACGACCGACGATACGACCACGAACGCCGCCACGAACCCCGACGCCGCCGCGCTCGCGGCGGCTGCGGCCGTGCAGGCGCAACTGCAGGCGCGCACGGACAACGCGATGCCGGCCGACGCGGCTGCCGCCGCGGCCGCTGCGCAAAAGACGGCCGTGTCCGGCCAACCCGATGCCACGGCCACGCTGACGGATCACGCGGCCAAGGACGTTACCGCGGCCACCCAGGCCGCACCGGCGACGAGCCGCGACGTGCTGCAGGAGGCCCTCGCCAAGCTGACGGGCGGCGCGGGCGCGATCGCGATGCCCGCAGCCGGTACGACGGCGTCCGCACCCGCCGCACCCGCCGCGACCGCATCGACCGGCGCCACCGCGCCGCTGACACCGAAGGTGCCGACCTTCGACCGCACGCTCGCCGACGCGAAGGGCGCGCTCGCCACCCAGCAAACGCCGGCGCAAGCCACCGCGCAGGCGCTGCAGGCCAACGCGAACGCGCAGTCGGGCGAGCAGCACGCGCTCGCGGCAGCCAGCGACGCAGCGGACCCGGCCGCCAGCGCGACACTCGCGGCCGGCGCCACGGCTGCGGCCGCGGCCCAGGCAAACCTGCAGCTGTCGCCGGCCGCAGGGGCGATCGCCGCCGCGAACGCGCACGTGCTCGCGCCGCACATCAGCACGCCGGACTGGACGGACGCGCTGAGCCAGAAGGTCGTGTTCCTGTCGAATGCACACCAGCAGAGCGCCGAACTGACGCTCAATCCGGCCGATCTCGGGCCGCTGCAGGTCGTACTGCGCGTCGCCGACAACAACGCGCACGCGTTGTTCGTGTCGCAGCACGCGCAGGTGCGCGAAGCGGTCGAAGCCGCGCTGCCGAAGCTGCGCGAAGCGATGGAAGCGGGCGGGCTCGGGCTCGGCAGCGCGACCGTCAGCGACGGCGGCTTCGCCTCGCAGCAGCAGAACCCGCAACAATCCTTCGCCGGCGGCCAGTCGTCGCGGCGCGGGAGCGGCGGATCGTCAGCCGGCGAGGCACCGGTCGGCGCTGCGCAATCCGCACCGGCCGCCGCGAGCGTGAGCCGCGCCGGCCTCGTCGATACGTTTGCCTGAGCATGGCCGCCGCCGTGCGCGCGCCGCTCAGCGGCCGTGCACCGCCGCGGCCGCCTCGCCGCGCGGCACCGCGCCCTTGCGCGTGGCGACGATGAAATCCGCCGCGCGTTCGCCGATCATCACCGACGGCGCATTCGTATTCCCGCCGACCAGCGTCGGCATCACCGATGCATCCACCACGCGCAACCCGTCGACGCCGCGCACGCGCAGTTGCGGATCGACGACCGCGCGCGCATCCGAGCCCATCCGGCAGGTCCCGACCGGGTGATAGATCGTGTCGGCATGCTCGACGATCGTCTTGCGCAGTTCCGCTTCGCTCTGGTCGGCCCGCGTGTACAGCTCGCGCCCGCCCTGCGACGCGAGCGGTGCCTGCGACAGGATCTTGCGCATCGCCTGCGTGCCGCGCACGAGCAGGTCGAGATCGCGCGTATCGCTGAAGAAGCGCGGATCGATCAGTGGTGCGTCGCGCGCATCGCCGCTCGCGAGCGCCACCGTGCCGCGGCTGAACGGCCGCAGCGCACACACGTGCAGCGAATAGCCGAAACCCCAGTGCATCTTGCGGTTGTGGTCGTCCACGAGCGCCGTGCAGAAATGCAGCTGCAGGTCGGGACGCTCGAGCGACGGGTCGCTCTTGATGAAGCCGCCGGCCTCCGCGACGTTGCTCGTCATCATCCCGGTGCGGCTCGAGAAATAGCGCGCGAGCGCGGGTGTCATCTTCGCGATCCCGCGCAGGCACACGCCGACCAGTTCCGATGAATTCACGCGCGTATTGATGATGAAATCGATATGGTCGATCAGGTTCGTGCCGACGTCCGGCGCATCCTGCACGACCGCGATCCCGTGCCGGCGCAACTGCTCCGCCGGGCCGATCCCCGAGCACATCAGCAGTTGCGGCGAATTGAACGCGCCGGCCGACAGGATCACTTCCGCGCGCGCGTCGAGCGTCTCGACGCGCCCGTTGCGTGCGACCGCGACGCCGGCCGCACGCTTGCCGTCGAACGTGACGCGCAGCACCGTCGCATCGGTGATCACATGCAGGTTCGGCCGGTTGCGGCCGTAGATATACGCGCGGGCGACGCTGCAGCGCGAGCCGTCGCGGTGCGTGACCTGGTAGAAGCCGACGCCTTCCTGCGTCGCGCCGTTGAAGTCGTCGTTCAGCGGATAGCCGGCCGCGTGCGCGGCCTGGATGAATCGTTCGGAGAACGGATTGCGAAAGCGCAGGTCCGACACCGTGAGCGGGCCGTCCGCGCCGTGCCACGCATCGGCGCCGCGTTGGTTGCCCTCCGCGCGGCGAAAATACGGCAGCACGTCCTGCCAGCCCCAGCCGGTCGCGCCGAGCTGCGCCCATTCGTCGTAGTCGCCCGGATGGCCGCGCGTGTAGATCATCGCGTTGATCGCGCTCGAGCCGCCCATCCCGCGCCCGCGCGGCTGGTAGCCGCGCCGCCCGCCGAGGCCCGGCTGCGGCACCGTCTCGTAGCCGTAGTTCGTGCCGAGCTTGAACGGCACCAGCGCCGCGATGCCGACGGGCATGTTGACGAGCGGGTTGCGCTCCGTATGCGAGCCGGCCTCGATCAGCGCGATCGTCGCATCGGGGCAGGCATCGGCGAGACGGCCTGCCAGGCTCGAGCCGCCCGAACCGCCGCCGACGATGATGTAGTCGTATTGCATGTCACGTCTCCGTCGTGTCATGGAAGGCCGCCAGGCGACCGCGTCCCCTCTTGTAATGTTCGGGCATTGTAGGAATGGCCGTCGCGCGCGCGGCACGCGTATTCAAGAGCGATTCCTCTAAACGCTCGCGTGAACTAAATTTAAGATGTATCGATTCGCTTGGCGCGACGCGCCGGCCACGAGACGCCGATCCGTCGCGAAACGGGAGTGACGACGATGCAGCGCCAGGTTCTGCAGGCCGCGTGTCGACCGGGTGGCCCGGATGCGATGCGCGCAGCCCGCATTTCATTTCAAACGGCAGCTCGCGCGGCGAGGCTCGGCGTCATGCGCGCGGTCGATCGAAATCGAACGGCATGCGTCGTCGCCGACCGTTTGGATGGTTGCTGGCCGCAGCGGCACGATGCGCGGCGGCACGATTTGACTGACCTGTCGTGCTGCCCCGCTTCGGTGCGCCGGCAGACGCTCACGGCGCCGCGACGCGTGCCTGTCGGCAGTCACATCGCGCCGCACACGCATGCGCCACAAAGCAGGTTCCGGATGCACACACCGTCGCGCGGATGCGACGCCCGCTGCACGCTTCAACCGGTTTTCGAGCACACGTCGCATCCGGCCCCGCGCCGCGCGACCCGCACCACCCCGATCCGCGTCGCCGCGCTCGCCGAGCGTGCGCATGCGGCGTGACGGCCGGCCGACCCGCCTGGCCCAACTGGAGGAGACGACATGAAGAACGACCTGCCCGAACTGGCCCCGCAAGCCCTGCCGTCGGTGGATGCGCTGACGGCGCTGCTGCGCGACCAGCGCGCAGCCTACCTGCGCGCGCCGTATCCGGCATGGGAAACGCGCGTGCAGCACCTGCGCGCGCTGCGCACGATGCTGATCGACCATGCGGATGCCCTCGCCGAAGCGATCAGCGCCGATTTCGGTCATCGCGCGAAGCAGGAGGTGCTGCTGTCGGAAATCTGGATGGCGAAGGAAGAGATCGACGACGCGCTCAAGCACGGCAAGCGCTGGATGAAACCGATCCGCAAGCCGATGAACAAGTGGCTGCGCCCGGCGCGCGCGAAGGTGATTCCGCAGCCGCTCGGCGTGGTCGGCATCATCGCGCCGTGGAACTACCCGGTGCTGCTCGCGGCCGGCCCGCTGATCTGCGCGCTCGCGGCCGGCAACCGCGCGATCATCAAGATGTCCGAATTGACGCCGCGCACGTCGGCGCTGTTCGAGCAGCTCATTGCGAAGACCTTCACGCGCGACCACGTCGCGGTCGTGAACGGCGATGCGGAAGTCGGCGCCGCGTTCAGCGGGCTGCCGTTCGATCACCTGCTGTTCACCGGCTCGACGCACGTCGGCCGCCACGTGATGCGCGCGGCCGCCGACAACCTCACGCCCGTCACGCTCGAACTCGGCGGCAAGTCGCCGGCGATCGTCGGCCCGAACGCGCGCTTCGATGCGGCCGTCGACGCGATCGTCGCGGGCAAGACGCTGAACGCGGGCCAGACCTGCATCGCGCCCGACTACGTGCTGCTGCCGCGCGGGATGGAAGCCGCGTTCATCGAGCGCGCGCGCGCCCGGTTCGCGAAGATGTATCCCGACCTGTCCGCCAACGGCGACTACACGACGATCGTGTCGCCGCGCCACTACGCGCGGCTGCAGCAGCTCGCGAGCGACGCGCAGGCGGCCGGCGCGCAACTGCATCCACTGTCCGACGCGCAATCCGATCCCGCCTCGCGCCGCTTCGTGCCGTGCGCGGTCACGCAGGTGCCGGCCGCGTCGCAACTGATGCAGGAGGAAATCTTCGGGCCGCTGCTGCCGCTCGTGCCGTACGAACGGCTCGACGAAGCGATTGCCTACGTGAATGCACGCCCGCGTCCGCTCGCGCTCTACCTGTTCGACGAGGACGGCGGCACGATCGACCGCGTGATGCGCGAAACGATCTCGGGCGGCGTCACGGTCAACGAAACGCTGATGCACATCGCGTGCGGCAGTTTGCCGTTCGGTGGGGTCGGGGCGAGCGGCATGGGCGCCTATCACGGCTACGACGGCTTCGTGACGTTCTCGAAGATGAAGCCGGTGCTCACGCAGGCGCGCCTGAACGCGCGCAACCTGCTCGCGCCGCCGTACGGCAAGCGCTTCGCCGCACTGATCAAGCTGATGCTGAAGTTCTAGGCGAAACGGAAAACGGGCCGCGCGCATCGCGCCGCGGCCCGCGCAGGCCTGCCGCGCGGCGAGGGTGCCGCGCGCGCCGTCACACGGGCCAGAGCGGCCCTTCCTGCATCGCGCCGATCTGCTCGCGCAACTCGAGCACGCGCGCTTCCCAGTAACGATGCGTGTTGAACCACGGGAACGCGGCCGGAAACGCGGGATCGTCCCAGCGCCGCGCGAGCCATGCGGCGTAGTGGATCAGCCGCAGCGTACGCAGCGCTTCGACGAGATGCAGCTCGCGCGGCTCGAATTCGCAGAAGTCCTCATAGCCGGCCAGCAGGTCCGCCAGCGCACGCGACGCGCCTTCGCGATCGCCCGGCAGCAGCAGCCACAGATCCTGGATCGCGGGCGCCATCCGGCTGTCGTCGAAGTCGACGAAGTGCGGGCCGGCATCGGTCCACAGCACGTTGCTCGGATGACAGTCGCCGTGCGTGCGCAGCAGGCGGATCTCGCCCGCCCGCTCGAACGCGGCCTCGACGCCTTCGAGCGCGAGGTTCACGGCCGTCTCGTAAGCGGGCCGCACGTCGTCCGGAATGAAATCGTGTGCGAGCAGGTAGTCGCGCGGCTCATAGCCGAACGTCGTGATGTCGAGCACGGGGCGCGCGACATACGGCTGCGTCGCGCCGACCGCATGGATCCGGCCGATGAAGCGGCCGAGCCATTCGAGCGTGTCGCTGCGATCGAGATCGGGCGCGCGGCCGCCGCGCCGCTCGAAGATCGAGAAGCGGAAGCCGTCGAACGCGTGCAGCGTGCGGCCGTCGAAGGTGCGCGCGGGCACCGCCGGAATCTCGCGCGCGGCGAGTTCGGCGACGAACGCATGCTCTTCGAGGATCGCTTCGTCCGACCAGCGCGCCGGACGGTAGAACTTCGCGACGACCGGCGGGCCGTCTTCGATACCGACCTGATAGACGCGGTTTTCGTAGCTGTTGAGCGCGAGCAGGCGCCCGTCGGTGCGCAGGCCGGCCGGTATCAGCACGCTGTCGAGCGCGTCGAGCACGCACTCGGGCGTGAGTCCGGCAAACGGCGGGCCGGCGGGAGAAGCGGGAGCGGAAGTGACGTCTTTCATGCCCCGCATTGTGCCGTCAGCCGGACTGAAAGACGAGCGCCCGTTAGTGAAGCGCTGCGCCGGCCGGCAGTACCGATTCGCCGGTATCGATCAGGTCCTCGAGAAAGAACGGCTCGGTGTTGAGTTCCTTGGACTCGCCCGGTACGCCCGCGTACCAGGTCACCATGGCCATGTCGCCCAGGACGCGTTGGACGATGCCGCGCGCGCCCTTCGGCACCGCGATATGGGTAGTGCAGACAATCGACCCGACATGCATGATGGTTCCCCACTCTTGAATCTTGAAACCCGGCCCGCTGGGGGCCGGCAAATGCACGATCCGCGCGCTCTCGTCGGAGCGTTGCGCGTGATCCCATTGTTCACGGTTTATCGAAGCACGAAAAGAAGAAGAAGCAGGCGAAGTGCCGCGAATTCGTCGAATGTCTCCAATCAACCACTGCGCCGGGGTAGACGCTTGCCCGCCCGGTTACCCCCATCATACCCTGTCGAATGTGACTGCCCGCCGAATCCCCGGCATCACCGCGGCGCGTACGTGACCGACGCCCCGCGTGCGCCGTGAATCCGGTGTCGGGTCACCCGGCAATTTCGCGTGACTGAGGTTGCCGAATCACGCGACGCCGTCATCACCTTCCCCCTGCCTCGAACGCAGCCCGCACGGCAACGGCTGCTCACGCATCGCCCGCCGACCTTCGCCATGCGATGCGTCACCGACATGTGTTGCATCCGATGCCGTCGTTGCGTTACCTTTGATGCTCATTCGCGTTCAAGCGCATTCCGACACGATGCACCCGTTCACGTCCGCCCTCGCAAAATCCCGGCCGCAGTTCGACTCGCGGCCGCAGGCGTGCGCGCATCCGTCGGTCCTTCCTCCTCCTGTCGCACCGCCGCTCGTCGGCGCCGCGCCGCCCCCTCCGGCGGCACGCGCCGGCTGACCAGCCGGCTTTTCGTTTCGTCTTCCATTCGCCCGCGGGCTCGCATTCGTGCGTCGTGACGCACGGCGTGCTGCTGCGCGCGCGGATGGAACATTCCGATCCGTTCGACAGGTGGATTCACATGGTTTCGTTCAAACGCGCGCTCGCCGCGCATGGCGCGACGTCGCTCTTCGTGCTGCTGTGGAGCAGCGGCGCGATCTTCGCTGAACTCGGGCTGCGTCACGCGTCCGCGTTCGTCTTTCTCACCGCACGATTCGCACTGGCATCGCTCGTGCTGCTCGGGCTGGCGTTCCTGCGCAAGCGCTGGCTGCCGCCGCGCGGCGAGCGGCGCATGGCCGCGCTGACCGGCTTGCTGATGATGGGCGGCTATTCGATCTTCTACCTGCTCGCGCTTGAACGCGGGATCGCGCCGGGCGTGCTCGCGACGATCCTCGGCGTGCAGCCGATCCTCACGCTCGCGATCGTCGAGCGGCGCTGGCAACCCGTGCGCATCGCGGGGCTCGCGCTGTCGCTGGCCGGCCTCGCGCTCGTCGTGTTCCGCGGCACCGGAGACGGCAGCCTGTCACTCGCAGGCATCGCGTGCGCGCTCACCGCGCTCGTCGCGCTGACCGCCGGCTCGCTGCTGCAAAAACGCGTACGTGCGGCGCCCGCCGACGTGCTGCCGCTGCAGAATGCGATCGGCCTCGTGCTGTGCGTGGCGATCGTGCCGTTCCGGCCGGTGTCGTTCGACGTGAGCTGGGCCTTCGTGATCCCGCTGCTGTGGCTCGGTATCGTGATTTCGGTGATCGCGCAGCTGCTGTTCTACCGGTTGATGCAGCGCGGCGATCTCGTCAACGTGACGAGCCTGTTCTATCTCGTGCCCGTCGTCACCACGCTGATGGATGCCGCGTGGCTCGGCAACCGGCCCGAGCCGCTCGCGCTCGCCGGCATGGGCGCGATCATCGCGGGGCTCGCGCTCGTGTTCCGCGCGCCGGCCGCCCGCGTGCAGCCCGACCGCGCATGAGCGGGCGTGCCGCCGCGCTCGCGAATGCGGCGGCACGCACCGGAACATACGAAGAATCCGCAACAATCGAAAGGCGCGAGAAAGATACGCGCAAGGCGTTCGTCGAACTTGCGGGAAATATGCGCGATTCGCGGGGCTTTCCGCTGATTTTTAATGGTTCGGATAGCGAAAAGCGCTGCCGGTTGCCTATACTCGAATTGACCGCCCCGCTCGCAATCGGGCCGGACCAAGACTAGAAACACCCGGCATGGGGCCGGAGCCAGCGCGCACGCGCCCGCTCCGGTCGACCTTGGAGACACGCATGACGACCTACTTCACGATCGGCGACTTCATCCTGTTGATCCCGATGGCGCTGGCCGGAGCGCTATTTCTCGGCGCGGTGCCGTGCGCAACCGAATTCCGCCACAACCTGCTGCGCGTGCTGGGCGTCATCCTCGGCGTCGGCGTCGCGGTATTGCTCGTCGAAGGCCTGCCTGCGCTGATCTAGCGGCGCACCACCCGTGCGTGACGTGCATCGCTGCACTGCAGCGATGCGACGTGCTGCGCAAGCCATTGATACGGCACGCGATGTTTCGCATGCCGTATCGACTGCCGGTCAGATCGCCTGATCGGTGGACGGCTTTTCCCACAGATTGATGCCGCCTTCCGTCGCGTAACGATCGATCTCCGCGAGCTCTTCCGCCGAGAAGTCGAGGTTCTTCAGCGCACCGACGTTTTCACGCACCTGCTCCGCGCGGCTCGCGCCGATCAGCGCGGACGTCACGCGGCCGTTGCGCAACACCCAGGCGAGCGCCATCTGCGCGAGGCTCTGCCCGCGCCGTTCGGCGATCGCGTTGAGCTTGCGCACATGGTCGAGGTTGTCCTCGCTCAGGTGATCCTGCTTCAGCGAGCCGCCGCCCGGCTTGTTCACGCGCGCGTCGGCCGGCACGCCATTCAGGTACTTCGACGTGAGCAGCCCCTGTGCGAGCGGCGTGAACGCAATGCTGCCCGTGCCGATCTCGTCGAGCGTGCCGAGCAGTTCGGTTTCGACCCAGCGGTTCAGCAGGTTGTACGACGGCTGGTGGATCAGCAGCGGCACCTTGTACTGCGCGAGCAGCTCGGCCATCTCGCGCGTCTTCGCCGCCGAGTACGACGAAATGCCGATGTAGAGCGCCTTGCCCTGCTGCACGGCCGACGCGAGCGCGCCCGCCGTTTCCTCGAGCGGCGTGTGCGCGTCGAAGCGGTGCGAGTAGAAGATGTCGACGTAGTCGAGCCCCATCCGCTGCAGGCTCTGATCGAGGCTCGCGAGCACGTACTTGCGCGACCCGCCGCCGCTGCCGTACGGCCCCGGCCACATGTCCCAGCCGGCCTTGGTCGAAATCAGCAGCTCGTCGCGATACGGCCGGAAATCTTCCTTCAGCAGCCGGCCGAAGTTGGTCTCCGCGCTGCCGTACGGCGGCCCGTAGTTGTTCGCGAGGTCGAAGTGGTTGATGCCGAGGTCGAACGCGGTGCGCAGGATGTCGCGCTGCGTCGAGATCGGCGTCGTGTCGCCGAAGTTGTGCCACAGGCCGAGCGACAGCGCGGGCAGTTTGAGCCCGGATTTGCCGCAGGTGCGGTATTGCATGTCTGCATAACGTTCGGAAGCTGCTTCGTAGGCCATGAGTCGGTTCCGTCAGGACATCGGGAGAAGGGACGCGCGCCGGCCGCGCGTGCGGCGCGGCGGCGGCGAAGGAGTCATACGACGACTATGGTAGCGAAAGCGGCCGGAACGCGCTCGACGGCGCGACGATGGACGCGGCCGCGGCCGTCGCCTACACTGCGGCGTCTCGAATCACCGTTTCAGCGAGGTTGGTATGTCCCGGGTCATCTCGGTTGCGCTGCTCGTCGGCGGCGTCGTGCTGCTGTATTTCGGCGGCCAGTCGTTCCATTCGATCAACGACAACGTGTCGCGCTTCTTCACCGGTTCGCCCGCGACGAAGACGATCCTGCTGATCGTGGGCGGCGCCGTCGCATCGTTCATCGGCCTGATCGGCCTCGCGATGCCGGGCGGCAAGCGCTGAGCGCCAGCCGCGCGATGCACGCACGGCCCGCGTCATACGTTCGGGCCGCGCCAAACGAAACGGGCGGCCAGGCCGCCCGTTGTTCCATGCACCCGCGATACGCGGCATCGCGCCATCGCCGCGGCCTTGAAGGCCGCCCGCTGCGCGCCTAGAACGGCACTTCCGATTTCGATGCCGAGCGCGTACCGGGCACCGGCCGGTTGCTCGCGCCGTGATACGTGTACACGAGCGAGAACTTCACCTGGTCGGAACGGTTCTGCCCGGCCGAATGCAGCGTGTTGCAGTGGAAGAACACCACGTCGCCCGTGTGCAGCGACGGGCACGTCGCCGCATCGATCATCTTCCGGTTCTCCGGCAGGTCGCTGCGGAAGAACTTCGCATCGTCGAACGCTTCGGGCCCGAATTCGGCCGTATGCGACCCCGGTACGAGCCACAATGCGCCGTTCTCGTTCGTTTCCGGGCCGAGCGCGAGCCACACCGACACCATGTCCGGACGCTCGAACGACCAGTAGCGGAAATCGCGATGCCAGCCGGTCAGGCTGCCGTACGCGGGATGCTTGGTCATCATGCAGTTGTGATGCGCGCGCGACAGCACCGGCTCTTCGCCGAAATACTCGCGCATCCACGCGCCGATTTCGGGGGCGATCGCGCGCTCCGCGAAGGCCGGATCACGCGAGTACGCGTCGAGCAGCCGCCGCACCGTATGCCCACCCGGCGCATGCTTGGACTCGGGCGCGCCCGGATAGCGCAGGTCCGCCTCGAACTCGATCGGCTCGGCCGCCTCCCGCAACTGGCGCTCCGCAACCTGCCTGAGCGCCGCGCACTGCTCGTCGCTGACGAGGCCACGCGCGACGACGAAGCCGCGCTCGCGCAATTCCGCGACTTGCGCGCGGATCGATTCCGACTGCAATGGAGACGACATGGGATGCCAGACGTTTATTGTGTGAATGTGACGATTGTAAATCGGCGCCGGATGCCGCGAACAGCACCATTGTCGTACGCAGGGGCATGCCAATCGCGAATTTGATCCGGCTCAAGGGAACTGTGCGGCGCGGCGCTAGCCTCAGCGACAGGCGGTATGCGGCACACGCGTTGTGGCACAAGGGTTTATCGCGACTTTTGCCCGTCATGAATCCCCTGTAGCCTGTCGCGGCCTGTCAATTCTGGCGGGCGCGGCGCGCAACGAGTTTCGGTAAGATCCGTTGCGCACTCCGAGGCCGTTCATACCAGTGCGCTCCCAAGGGCGCCATCCATACAAGCGAAGCATCGTTCACATGCCATTCCGTCTGACTTCCCGTCTCAGCCGCGCTGCAAAGCGCGTTGTGCCGCCCGCTCCTGCCCGCTCGCTGCGCCATCACCGCGCACGCACGCAGGCGCTGGCCGAGCGTACGCCCGCACATAGCCGGCTGGACGGTATCCGTGCGTGGTTCCACGCATTTTTCTCGATGATGAGCACGCAGGCGTTCTCGCGCCGTGCCGGCCTGCGCTCGCTGCTGCAGAAGCCGTCGTCGCTGCGCGCGCTCGCGCTGCGCCGCACGCTCGGCCCGCAGCGCCGCGTCAACCGCCCGCGCCGCCTCGCGGCCAGCAACGGCTGGTTCGGGTTCGGCGCGCGCTGAGCGTACGCCGGCGGGCACCGCGCGACGATCGCCGTCGCCCCGCTGCCCGCGCCGTTACCCACTTGCCGCGGCGATCGGAACGCATAAAAAAACCCCGGCTTTGCCGGGGTTTTTCATTTGAGGCGAACGACGCTTACGCGACGCGTGCCGTCGGCTCGACGCCGGCCGCTTCGGCCAGGGCGAGCGCCTTGTCGGTCGCTTCCCACGAGAACTCCGGCTCTTCGCGGCCGAAGTGGCCGTAAGCAGCGGTCTTCTCGTAGATCGGGCGCAGCAGGTCGAGCATCTTGATGATGCCCTTCGGACGCAGGTCGAAATGCTCGCGCACGAGCTTCGTGATCACCGCATCCGACACGCGGCCCGTGCCGAACGTGTTGACCATCACCGAGGTCGGCTCGGCCACGCCGATCGCGTACGACACCTGGATCAGCGCGCGCGACGCGAGGCCGGCAGCGACGATGTTCTTCGCGACGTAGCGGCCTGCGTATGCAGCCGAACGGTCGACCTTCGACGGATCCTTGCCCGAGAACGCGCCGCCGCCGTGCGGTGCGGCACCGCCGTAGGTGTCGACGATGATCTTGCGGCCGGTCAGGCCGCAGTCGCCCTGCGGGCCACCGATCACGAACCGGCCGGTCGGGTTCACCAGGAACTTGATGTCGCCCTTGATCAGGTCGGCCGGCAGCGTCGGCTTGATGATTTCCTCGATCACGGCTTCGCGCAGCGCCGGCAGCTCGATGTCCGGTGCGTGCTGCGTCGACAGCACGACGGTGTCGATCGAATCGGGCTTGCCGTCGACGTAGCGAACCGTCACCTGCGACTTCGCGTCCGGGCGCAGCCATTGCAGGCGGCCGTCGCGGCGCAGGCTGGCCTGGCGCTCGACGAGGCGGTGCGACAGGTAGATCGGCAGCGGCATCAGTTCCGGCGTTTCGTCGCACGCGTAACCGAACATCAGACCCTGGTCGCCCGCGCCCTGGTCGAGGTTGTCGTCGTGTGCGCGATCGACGCCCTGGGCGATGTCCGGCGACTGCTTGTCGTACGCGACGAGCACCGCGCAACCCTTGTAGTCGATGCCGTAGTCGGTGTTGTCGTAGCCGATGCGCTTGATCGTGTCGCGCGCGATCTGGATGTAGTCGATGTTGGCCGTCGTGGTGATTTCACCGGCCAGAACGACGAGACCCGTGTTGCACAGCGTTTCCGCCGCAACGCGGGAATACTTGTCCTGCTCGAGGATGGCATCGAGGATCGCGTCCGAGATCTGGTCCGCGACTTTGTCCGGATGGCCTTCAGAGACGGATTCGGACGTGAAGAAATAATCGTTTGCCACTTTTTCAGGCTCCTGTGTGGTTACGGTTGGTTTCACGTAGCCAGCTTCGTTGGGCCTGAAGCGGCGACGCTTTAGCGGATTACCAGGACCGGGCAGCGTGTGTGACGCCAACCGGCTTCGCCCCGCAAGTTGTCAGTTAACTCGGCGAAGCCCGTATTATAGCGGCTTTCCTGAATTGTCACAGAGCGCCGCCCGTGCTGCATCTTCCGCTGTCTCACCACCCTGTTCGCAAAGCGCCGGCCAGCCGGTCCCACGGAGGTTTCGCATGCTAGGTCGTCTAGCCACGCACCTCGCCATTGGCTTGCTGAAACTGCTCGCCCTGTTGCCGTACGGCCTGACCGCACGGTTCGGCGATGGTCTCGGCTGGCTGCTCTACAAGATCCCCAGCCGGCGAAAACGCATCGTACACACCAATCTGAAACTCTGCTTCCCTGACTGGAGCGACGAACGCCGCGAGGAAATTGCCGGGCAGCATTTCCGCCATGCGATCCGCAGCTACGTCGAACGCAGCGTGCAGTGGTTCGGCTCGGAGAAAAAGCTCGCGAAGCTGATCCAGGTCGACAGCGCGGTCGACCTCGACGATCCGGACCTGCCGCCGACGCTGTTCCTCGGCCTGCATTTCGTCGGCATCGAGGCCGGCTCGATCTGGCTGAACCGTTCGCTGCATCGCCGCTGCGGGTCGCTCTACCAGCCGTTCTCGAACGCGGTGCTCGAGGAAGAGGCGAAGAAGGCGCGCGGGCGTTTCGACGCCGAGATGGTCGGCCGCGCGGACAGCGCGCGCGTCGTGCTGCGCTGGCTGCGCGACCGCAAGCCGGTGATGCTCGGCGCCGACATGGACTACGGGCTGCGCAATTCGACGTTCGTGCCGTTCTTCGGCGTGCCCGCCTGCACGCTGACGGCGGTCGGCCGGCTCGCGAAGACGGGCCGCGCGCAGGTCGTGCCGTTCATCGGCGAGGTGCTGCCGAACTACAAGGGCTATCGTCTGAAGGTATTCAAGCCGTGGGATCACTACCCGACCGGCGACGACGATCTCGACGCGCGGCGGATGAACGCATTCCTCGAGGAGCAGATCCCGCTGCTGCCCGAGCAATACTATTGGGTTCACAAGCGCTTCAAGACGCGCCCGAACGGCGAGCCGAGCCTGTACTGAGCCACGCTCACGAGAGCGCGGTCACCTGCGTGCCCGCGCTCTCGCCACCTTGGGCACGCCTTTCGCGCGCGCCTGCCACAAGTCGTAAGCGGATTGCTGGGCGAGCCACAGATCCGCGCGACCGCCGTTTTCCTCGCCAAGCCACGCCTCGATGCGCAACGCCATTTCCGGCGAAATCCCCGCATGACCATGCAGAATGCGCGACAACGCCGCACGCGTGACGCCGAGTTGCGCCGCGGCCTCGGTGACGGTCAGGCCGAATGCCGGCAACACGTCGTCGCGCAGCGCTTCGCCTGGGTGCGGCGGATTGAAGATGCGAGTCATCGCTTGAATCACCTCAGTGGTAGTCCTGGTAATCGACCAGGACGGCGTCGGCGCCCTCGAAACTGAACGTCAGACGCCAGTTGCTGCTCACGCTCACCGCGAAATGGCCGTCCAGTCCACGGGCAAGGCTGTGAAACCGCCAGCCCGGCACGTTCATGTCGAGCGGCCGGCTCGCGACGTCGAGACGTGCAAGCTGGCGCCGTAACCTTGGCGCATGGTCGGGCCGGATGCCCGCCTTGTTCCCGTTCGTGAAAAACGCTTCCAGCCCCTTGTGCTGCCACGACTTGATCATGGATCTCCCAGATTCGAGTCGCGATGCCGACAGCATGGCCCATGCGTATAGCCACACTATACGAATCGCTTGATTGCCTCGTCAATTTGACCTGTACGAAAGCACGCGTCCGCGCCATCCCGTGTTTTCGCCGAACCCTGCTGGCATCGCAACAGGCCCGTCACACCGCATCAATCTGCCCGCCTGTCGCACACGCGACCAGTCGACCGATCGGCAGATGTACCCCATTTCGCCCCCACGCTCCCCCCGCCCGCGCGGGACGCCCCTGTCGGCTGCATGTATCATTTGCGGTTGAGATCAGCACGACGAACGAGGCCGCCCGGCATGGCGCGGCGTCACGCGCGCCGCGCTGACCGCCTTGTTCGCCATGGAAATCCGGACCCAGTGAAACTCTCGTTCACCAAGATGCACGGCGCGGGCAACGACTTCGTCGTGCTCGACGGCTATTCGCGCGCGTTGCCGCCGCTCACCGAAGCGCAGGTGCGTGCGCTCGCCAACCGCCACTTCGGCATCGGCGCCGACCAGCTGCTGCTCGTCGAAAAACCGACCGTCGACGGCGTCGATTTCAAGTACCGGATCTTCAATTGCGACGGCGGCGAGGTCGAACACTGCGGCAACGGCGCGCGCTGCTTCGTGAAGTTCGTCAGCGACCGCGGCCTGACCGACAAGCGCAGCGTGCGCGTGCAGGTGATGAAGGGCCTGATCACGCTCACGATGCAGGACAACGGCGAAGTCGTCGTCGACATGGGTGCGCCCGTGTTCACGCCGGCGCAGGTGCCGTTCGACGCAGCGGGCCTCGACGGCCGCACCGAGGGCCGCGACACGTTGTGGCCGCTCGACGTCGGCGGTGCGACACGCTGGATCTCGACGGTGACGATGGGCAACCCGCACGCGGTGCAGGTCGTCGACGATGCCGAAGCGTATCCGGTGCTCGAAGAAGGCCCGCTGATCGAGCACCACGCGCGCTTCCCTGAACGCGTGAACGCCGGTTTCATGCAGATCGTGTCGCGCAGCGAAGTGAAGCTGCGCGTGTACGAACGCGCGGCGGGCGAGACGCTCGCGTGCGGCACCGGCGCATGCGCGGCGGTCGCGGCCGGCATCCGGCGCGGCCTGCTCGATTCGCCGGTGACCGTGCACACGCACGGCGGCACGCTGACGATCAGCTGGGACGGCGCGCGCGACGAAGCCGCCGCGCTGATGATGGCCGGCCCCGCTACGACCGTGTTCGAAGGCGAGATCGACCTGAACGTCTGACCCTGCAACGTCCTTGATAACTGAACGCCCCAGCCACATGAACGATCGCGAAGTCGCCGACTACCTGCTCGCCAACCCCGAATTCTTCGCGCAGCACGCCGAACTGCTCGCGACGATCCGCCTCGCGAACCCGCACGGCAAGGCCGCGATCTCGCTGCAGGAGCGGCAGATGGAGATGCTGCGCGACAAGAACAAGCATCTCGAGCGCCGGCTCGCCGAGCTCGTGCGCTACGGCCACGAGAACGACAGCCTGTCCGCGAAGTTCAGCCGCTGGACGGCACGCGTGATCGCGGAACGCGATCCGTACGCGCTGCCGCGCACGATCGCCGACGGCATCGCCGAAGTCTTCGACGTGCCGCAGACGGCGCTGCGCGTGTGGGATGTCGCCGACACCTACTCGCAGGCCGATTTCGCACGCCAGGTCGGCGAGGAAGTGCGCCTGTTCACGAACGGACTGTCGACGCCGTACTGCGGTGCGAACACGGGCTTCGAGGCCGCGCAGTGGCTCGCGCCCGCGATCGCCGCCCCGGCCGCGCATGCGGCGGAAGGCGCGGAAGCCGCGTCGTCCGCCGGCGACGGCTCGGCCGCATCGGTCGCGCTGCTCGCGCTGCGTGCGCCGCTCGCCGGCAACGATGCGCCCGCGTTCGGCCTGCTCGTGCTCGGCTCGCCCGACCCGCGCCGCTTCCACGACGGGATGGCCACCGACTTCCTCGCGCAGATCGCGACGCTCGCGAGCGCCGCGCTCACGCGCCTGCTGCCGCACTGATCCTGCCGCACGCGATGACAGACGATCCGATCGCCGCCTACCTGTCGAACCTGAAGCACGTCAGGCAGCTGTCGGAACACACGCTGCGCGGCTACACGCACGAACTCGACGAGCTGAAGAAGCTCGCGAACGGCCGGCCGCTCGA
Source organism: Burkholderia sp. AU27893 (assembly GCF_002223205.1). Taxonomy (NCBI): domain Bacteria; kingdom Pseudomonadati; phylum Pseudomonadota; class Betaproteobacteria; order Burkholderiales; family Burkholderiaceae; genus Burkholderia; species Burkholderia sp. AU27893. The sequence continues at coordinate 946,278 of NZ_NKFD01000002.1, forward strand.
AGCGCTGACGGCCGCCGACGTGCGCGGCGCGGTCGCACGTGCACATTCGGGCGGGCTGTCCGCCCGGTCGATCTCGCACCGGCTGTCCGCGTGGCGCGCGTTCTACCGCTGGTTCGCGCAGCGCGTCGAGATGCCCGCGAACCCGGTCGCCGCGGTGCGCGCGCCGAAACGCGCGAAGACCTTGCCGAAGGCGCTGTCGGTCGACGATGCTTCCGCGTTGATGGACGCGCCGCTCGCCAACACGACCGAAGGCATCCGCGATCACGCGATCCTCGAGCTGTTCTATTCGTCGGGGCTGCGCCTCGCCGAGCTGATCGGGCTCGACGTGATGTACACGCAAGCCGACGGCTACCGCTCGACCGGCTGGCTCGACCTCGCCGAAGCCGAGGTCACCGTGCGCGGCAAGGGCAACAAGGAGCGCAAGGTGCCGGTCGGCCGCAAGGCGATCGATGCGCTGAACGCGTGGCTCGCGGTACGCAGCGAATTCGTGAAGCACGATCCGCATCCGCTGTTCGTGTCCGTGCGCGGCAACCGGATGTCGCCGGGCGTCGTGCGCGAGCGCGTGAAGCGCGCGGCGCTCACCGCGGGCATCCCCGCCAACGTCCATCCGCACGTGCTGCGCCACTCGTTCGCGACGCACGTGCTGCAGTCGAGCGGCGACCTGCGCGCGGTGCAGGAGCTGCTCGGCCACGCGAGCGTCTCCGCAACGCAGGTCTATACGTCGCTCGACTTCCAGCATCTCGCGAAGATTTACGACAGCGCGCACCCGCGCGCGAAGAAGCGCGACTGACGCGCGTCCCGTGTTACCCGCCGCGCGCGGCGACCGGCCACGGCCGGCTTCGCGCACGGCCCATTTCGATCTCATCATGCAAACCGTCACCCTCAAGCCGTCCAAGGAAAAATCGCTGCTGCGCCGCCATCCGTGGATCTACGCCAATGCGATCGACCGCGTCGACGGCAAGCCCGCGCCCGGCGCGACCGTGATCGTGCGCGCGCACGACGGCCGCTTCCTCGCGCGCGGCGCGTACAGCCCGCAATCGCAGATCCGCGTGCGCGTGTGGAGCTTCGACGAGAACGAGCCGATCGACCACGCGTTCTTCAAGCGCCGCGTGCAGCGCGCGGTCGCGCACCGCACGACGATGGTGTCCGGCACGGGCGCGGTGCGGCTCGTGTTCGGCGAGGCCGACGGGCTGCCGGGGCTGATCGTCGACTACTACGTCGCGGACACCGCCGAAGCCGGCGCCGCCCCGCGCGGCCAGCTCGTCTGCCAGTTCATGGCCGCGGGCGTCGAGGCGTGGAAGGACGCGATCGTGAAGGCGCTCGTCGGCGCGACGGACTGCCCGAACGTCTACGAGCGCTCGGACGTGTCGATCCGCGACAAGGAAGGGCTCGAACAGACGACCGGCGTGCTGGCCGGCGATGCGCCGCCCGCGACACTGATCTCGAACGAAAACGGCGTGCGCTATCACGTCGACGTGCCGAACGGCCACAAGACGGGCTTCTACGTCGACCAGCGCGACAACCGCGCGCTGGTCGCGCAGTACGCGGCCGATCGCGACGTGCTGAACTGCTTCTGCTACACCGGCGGCTTCTCGCTCGCGGCGCTCAAGGGCGGCGCGAAGCGCGTCGTGTCGATCGACTCGTCGGGCGATGCGCTCGCGCTCGCGCAGCAGAACGTCGTCGCCAACGGTTTCGACGCCGAACGCGCGACCTGGCTCGACGCCGACGCATTCAAGACGCTGCGCCGCCTCGTCGACGAAGGCGAGCGTTTCGACCTGATCGTGCTCGATCCGCCGAAGTTCGCGCCGACGCGCGACAGCGTCGATCGCGCGGCGCGCGCGTACAAGGACATCAACCTGAGCGGCTTCAAGCTGCTGCGTCCGGGCGGCCTGCTGTTCACGTACTCGTGCTCGGGCGCGATCGACATGGACCTGTTCCAGAAGATCGTCGCGGGTGCGGCCGCCGACGCGAAGGTCGACGCGCGCATCCTGAAGCGCCTCGGCGCGGGCGTCGATCACCCGCTGCTCGCGGCGTTCCCGGAAGGGGAATATCTGAAGGGCCTGCTGTTGCAAATCGTCTGATCGCCCCGATCTACGCGCGTAACCGTCCGCCGGCCGCGCCCTGGCGCCCGGCGGATCCGCGCTCCCGCCTGTCGTTCGGACGACGGGCGAGGGCTTGACAGGTATGTTTCAATGGATGGTTGTGCGCCCCGGCTGGCAAAGCCCCGGGCGCGACCCACATCCCGGTTTTGACCCCGATTCACGAACCACAGGCGATTGACATGGCCACTCCCGTCACCATCCTCACCGGCTTCCTCGGCAGCGGCAAGACGACGCTGCTCAAGCGCATCCTGAACGAACAGCACGGCATGAAGATCGCCGTGATCGAGAACGAGTTCGGCGAAGAGAACATCGACAACGAAATCCTCATCCAGGATTCGAACGAGCAGATCATCCAGATGAGCAACGGCTGCATCTGCTGCACGATCCGCGGCGACCTCGCGCGCACGCTCGGCGATCTCGCCGCGAAGAAGCGCGAAGGCAAGCTCGACTTCGACCGCATCGTGATCGAAACGACCGGCCTCGCGAATCCGGGCCCGGTCGCGCAAACCTTCTTCATCGACAGCGAAATCGCCGACGATTTCCTGCTCGACGCGGTCATCACGCTGGTCGACGCGAAGCACGCGAACGCGCAGCTCGACGAGCACGAAGTCGTGCAGCGCCAGGTCGGCTTCGCCGATCGCCTGTTCATCACGAAGTCGGACCTGGTCGACGACCAGACGGTGGCCGGCCTCAAGCACCGCCTGATGCACATGAACCCGAAGGCCGCGATCAAGGTCGTGAACTTCGGTGAAGCGGACATCAAGGAAATTTTCGACCTGCGCGGCTTCAACCTGAACGCGAAGCTCGAGATCGACCCCGACTTCCTCGCCGAGGACGATCACGCGCATCACCACCACGATCACGACCATGATCACGATCACGCCAGTTGCGACCATGATCACGGTCAATGCGCGCACGATCACGACCATGGCCATCACCATCACCACCACGCGCACCACGACGACAAGATCAAGTCGTTCGTGTACCGCAACGACCGTCCGTTCGACCCGAACAAGCTGGAAGACTTCCTCGGCGGCATCCTGCAGATCTACGGCGAGCGGATGCTGCGCTACAAGGGCGTGCTGTACATGAAGGGCGTCGACCGCAAGGTCGTGTTCCAGGGCGTGCACCAGATGATGGGCAGCGACCTCGCGTCGAAGTGGCTGCCGGTCGAGAAGAAGACGAACAAGATGGTGTTCATCGGCGTCGATCTGCCGCAGGACCTGATCACCGACGGCCTCGACGCCTGCCTCGCCTGACGCGCGCGGGCAACCGCCGCACACGCCGCCGCGAGGCCGCCTCGCAGGCGGCTGCGGCGGCCACGGGGCGCCGTTTCCGGGCAGGGTTTCGCCGTCATCGCTTTTTCGCGATTTGCGCGTTATATTTTCTAGATATTGGCGCAGCCGACGGGGATCGACCCGATACGGCGCCCGCTTGCGATTCAGTTACAATACGTGCCCGCTGGAGTACGGCAACAAACAGGCCCGGTTCTTGCTGAACCAGTTTTCCGGGCATCGCAACCGCGCCGGATCGCCAATCCGCCTCCCGGCCGCGGCCGATGCGATGTGCCGCGCAGCACACCGGTTCGCAGCGCGCGCAACTCCGCGCCAGGCCTATCCTGGTATTTGAGAACCGGTTTTCCAGAGGCTTTCGGCCCCGCGGCGGCAAATCGCAAATGATTGCAAGGGCGGTTGCGGGTAATCCCAAAGTGCAGGCAATATCTATCGATTTGCCGCACATTGAAGAAGCAAGCAGATGACGAAGAAACTCTTGACCGAAGCCGAAATCCTGAAGATGAGCGACAAGGATTACATGAATGAGGATCAGCTCGCCTTCTTCAAAAATCGGCTCGAACAGTTGCAGGCGGACATCCTCAAGAATGCAGGCCAGACGACCGAGAACCTGCGCGAGACGGTGATCGTGCCCGATCCCGCCGATCGCGCGACGATCGAGGAAGAGCACGCGCTCGAACTGCGTACGCGCGATCGCGAACGCAAGCTCCTCAAGAAGGTTCAGCAGTCGCTCGCCCGCATCGATTCCGGCGATTACGGCTGGTGTGAGGAAACCGGCGAGCCGATCGGCATTCCTCGCCTGCTCGCGCGCCCGACCGCCACGCTGTCGCTCGAGGCGCAAGAGCGCCGCGAGCTGCGCCAGAAGCTGTTCGGCGACTGATCGAGCGGCGTTCCGCTCAGACACGCTGCTTCCCGAAAGCGCGCGGCCTGCCGCGCGCTTTTTGTTTTTCCGGCACCGGTTCCCCGCCGGCCGCCGATTTGCCCACCCCGCCTCTTGATATCCCGGCGCCCGCCCTAAAATGAAACGGACGCGCGCCGGGCCGCTTCCCGGCGCACTGCGAGTTACGCGGCGGCGCCTCGCGCCCCCCGACTCTTCCCCGTTTTTCTCAAGGAACGCAGATGGAGCAATTTCACGGCACGACCATCGTTTCGGTCCGGCGCGGCGACAAGGTCGCGCTCGGCGGCGACGGCCAGGTAACCCTCGGCAACATCGTCATGAAGGGTGGCGCGCGGAAAGTGCGGCGGATCTACAACAACCAGGTACTGGTCGGATTCGCGGGCGGCACCGCCGATGCGTTCTCGCTGCTCGACCGCTTCGAGGCGAAGCTCGAGAAGCACCAGGGCAACCTGACCCGTGCGGCCGTCGAGCTCGCGAAGGACTGGCGCACCGACCGGATGCTGCGCCGCCTCGAGGCGATGCTGATCACGGCCGACGCCACCACCACGCTCGTCATCACCGGCAACGGCGACGTGCTCGACCCCGAGGAAGGCATCTGCGCGATCGGCTCGGGGGGTGCGTATGCGCAGGCGGCAGCCCGCGCGCTCGCGGAGAACACCGAGCTGTCGCCGCGCGAGATCGTCGAGAAGTCGCTCAAGATCGCCGGCGACATGTGCATCTACACGAACCACAACCGCATCATCGAAACGATCGAGTAAGGACCGCACCATGAGCACCATGACCCCTGCCGAGATCGTCTCGGAACTCGACAAGCACATCATCGGCCAGGCGAAGGCGAAGAAGGCCGTCGCGGTCGCGCTGCGCAACCGCTGGCGCCGCCAGCAGGTCGCCGACCCGCTGCGCCAGGAAATCACGCCGAAGAACATCCTGATGATCGGGCCGACGGGTGTCGGCAAGACCGAAATCGCACGCCGCCTCGCGAAGCTCGCGGATGCACCGTTCATCAAGATCGAAGCGACCAAGTTCACCGAAGTCGGCTACGTCGGCCGCGACGTCGACAGCATCGTGCGCGACCTGATCGAGATCTCGGTCAAGCAGACGCGCGAATCCGAAATGCGCAAGGTGCGCAGCAAGGCGACCGACCAGGCGGAAGACCGCATCCTCGACATCCTGCTGCCGCAACCGCGCGCGGTGGGCTTCGGCGGCAACGCCGAACACGCGAACGACGACAACAACGCGACGCGCCAGACGTTCCGCAAGCGCCTGCGCGAAGGCCAGCTCGACGACAAGGAAGTCGAGCTCGACCTCGAGCAGCCGTCGGCCGGCATGGACATCATGGCGCCGCCGGGGATGGAAGAGATGACCGAGCAGATCCGCTCGATGTTCTCGAACCTCGGCAGCGGCAAGAAGCAGCGCCGCAAGGTGAAGATCAAGGAAGCGCTGAAGCTGCTGACCGACGAGGAAGCGGCGAAGATGCTCAACGACGAGGAAGTGAAGACGAAGGCCGTGCAGAACGTCGAGCAGAACGGCATCGTGTTCCTCGACGAGATCGACAAGATCACGTCGCGCAACAACGAAGGCAGCGGCGGTGAAGTGTCGCGCCAGGGCGTGCAGCGCGACCTGCTGCCGCTCGTCGAAGGCACGACGGTCAACACGAAGTACGGGATGGTGAAGACCGATCACATCCTGTTCATCGCGAGCGGCGCGTTCCACCTCGCGAAGCCGAGCGACCTGATTCCCGAACTGCAGGGCCGCTTCCCGATCCGCGTCGAGCTCGACTCGCTGTCGGTGAACGATTTCGAAGCGATCCTCGTCGCGACCGACGCAAGCCTCGTCAAGCAGTACCAGGCGCTGCTCGCGACCGAAGACGTGCAGCTCGAATTCGCCGACGACGGCATCCGCCGCCTTGCGGAGATTGCCTATTCGGTCAACGAGAAGACCGAGAACATCGGTGCGCGCCGGCTGTATACGGTGATCGAGAAGCTGCTCGAGGAAGTGTCGTTCTCGGCCGGCAACCACGCCGGCGAGCGCGTGACGATCGACGCGAAGTATGTCGACCGCGCACTCGGCGAAGTGTCGCAGGACGAAGACCTGTCGCGCTACGTGCTGTAACGCGCGCGGCGGCGGACGAAAAACGGGCGGCCCCTTTTGTCGGGGGCCGCCCGTTTTCGTTGGTGCGCCGCTTACTGCCGCACCGGCTTCTTCGCGAGCTTGCGCTGCAGCGTGCGGCGGTGCATGTTCAGCGCACGCGCGGTCGCCGAAATATTGTTGTTGTTCTCGGCCAGCACGCGCTGGATGTGCTCCCATTCGAGCCGGTCGACCGACAGCACGACCGGATTCTCGAGCGCTTCGTCGGCCTGCACTTCGGTCGCGTTGGTCTGCAACGCGGCCAGGATCGACTCGACGTTCGCGGGCTTCGCGAGATAGTTGTCGGCGCCTTCCTTCACCGCCTGCACGGCAGTCGCGATGCTCGCGTAGCCGGTCAGCACCAGGATCCGCGCGTCGGGCTGCAGGTCGCACAGCGGCGCGATCAGGCTCAGGCCCGAATCCTCGCCGAGATGCAGGTCGACGGTGATGAACTGGAACTTGCCGCCCGCGGCGAGCCGCAGCGCCGCCTCCTTGTCGTGGGCCTGCTGGACCGCGTAACCGCGCCGCTCGAGGCCGCGCGCGAGCGTGCCCGCGAACACCTCGTTGTCGTCGATCACCAGGAAATTGTTCTCGCTCATGTGGTTTCTCCGTCTACGTGTTGGTTGAGGCGGCCGATGCCGCGACGCGCACGACCGGCAGCCGCAGTACGGCCCGCGTGCCGCGCGCGGCGGCCGCACCGGCCGGGCGGCTGTCCGGCGTGCCGGTCGTCCGCTCGGCGGCGCGCTGGCCCGCGCGCTGCGCCGATCCCGCTGCGGCGTGACCATTCGCCGCACTGCCCGCCCGCCCGTTGCCGCCCGCCGCGCGCGGCACGACATCGGACAGTTCGATCTCGCCGCCGAGCCGCGCGGCCGCGCTGAACGCGAGATACAGGCCGACCCCGTGCCCGCCCTGCGTGCTGTCGACCGGCATCGCGCCAAGCGACTCGCGCAGCGAGGCCGGAATGCCGGGCCCGTCGTCGCATACCTCGAATTCGATCTGGTCGGCCGTGCCGGCGTGCGCGACCTTCGCGGCCAGCGTCACGCGCTGCGGGCTCGCGCGCGCGGCGTTGTCGAGCAGGATCGTCAGGATCTGGCCGGCCGCGACCGTGTCGTCGAGCGCGACGCCCGCCGGGCGCGCGCCGAGCAATTCGAACTGCACGTGCGGATGCCGCAGGCGCCAGTGCTCGACGAACGTGTCGAGCCAGTCGTCCACCGGCTGGCGGCTCGCGGGCGCGCTCGCGCGGCTGCGCAGGCGCGCGAGCGCCGACGTGCAGAGCGTCATCTGTTCCTCGAGCACCTTCAGGTCGGCCTCGTAGCGGGCCAGCCCCGGGTCGTCGCGGGCCGCGTCGCGCAGCTCTTCGGCGAGCATCGCGATCGTCGACAGCGGCGTGCCCATCTCGTGCGCGACGGTGGCGGCCTGCACGCCGAGCGCGACCGCCCGCTCGTCGCGCAGCAGGTGCTGCTGCGCCTCGCCGAGCGCCGCATCGCGCTGGCGCAGCGCATTCGACATGCGCGCGACGAACCACGCGATCAGCCCGACGCTGACCATGAAGTTCGCCCACATCCCGGTACGGTAGTAGTCGAACAGGTTCGCGGGATTGTCCATGTTGAGCGGCACCGAGTCGAAACCGAGCGCCGCGTAGCACGCGACCGCGAACGCCGCGAGCCAGATCATCAGGTGCCACGGCAGCACGGCCGCCGCGATCGCGAGCGAAGGCAGGTACAGCGACACGAACGGATTGGTCGTGCCGCCCGACAGGAACAGCAGCGCGGACAGTGCACCGAGGTCGACCCACAATTGGCCGAGCAGCTCGAAGTTGGTCTCGGGCCGCGCGCGCAGCACGCGCACCCAGGTCAGCGCGTTGAAAACGATTTCGAGCGCAATGACCATCAGCATCGCCGGCAACGGCAGATGCACGCCGAAATAGGTCTGCACGACGCCGATCGTCACGAGCTGGCCGATGATCGCGAGATTGCGGAGCCAGAACAGGTGACTGAGGTTGACGCGCCCGGTGGTGGTGATTCGTTGCATCCGAGCAGTTTACCCGTTTAGCGGGCGGCGCCTCTAGCGGGGCCGGATCGGGGCGCATTGAACGGGAAGCCGCGTGTGCAGCCGATGCCGTCAGCCGGCCGCGCCGGCCATCCGCTGCGCGATCTCGTCGGCCAGGCACTCGGGGCAGCGGCAGCGGGCGCCGGCCGCGGGCGGCGTACCGCCGGGCAAGACCGGCATCGACGCGCACCAGCATTCGAACGGCTGCGTGCGGGCGCCGCAGTCGAAGCTGCGCCCGCAGTGCGGGCAGCGCGCGCGGCGCGGGGCGGAACGGGCGTCGGCGGCGGAATCGGTCATGGCGGAGCGCTCGAGCGGGCGGGAAGCCGCCCTACGCGACAAGCATAGCGCGGCGAACGGATTTTGCACGCCGGCCGTTCGGCCGAGGGCCATTTCCAATGCTCGCGCCCCCTCGCCGCCACCGCCCGCACAGCGCTGCCCGCAGCGTGGCCCACATCGCGCCGCGCCATAGCCGGCGGGCCGCCGCGCGCGGCGCCCGGGCCGCGCCACCGGTGTTCCGGCCCGTCCAAAAACCCGATGCTGCGCTGCGCCACTCCTGTACAATTCGCCGTGTTTCAACCGTTCCCAGCCAGAGCCGCCGCCATGTCCGAGCCCATCGACCTCTCGCAGATCGCCCCCACGCTGAAAGCAGAAATCCTCGCCGAGGCACTGCCGTACATTCGCCGTTACCACGGCAAGACCGTGGTCATCAAATACGGCGGCAACGCGATGACGGAAGAGCGGCTCAAGCAAGGCTTCGCGCGCGACGTGATCCTGCTGAAACTGGTCGGCATCAATCCGGTGATCGTCCACGGCGGCGGTCCGCAGATCGATCACGCACTGAAGAAGATCGGCAAGGCCGGCACCTTCATCCAGGGCATGCGCGTCACCGACGAAGAGACGATGGAAGTCGTCGAATGGGTGCTGGGCGGCGAAGTGCAGCAGGACATCGTGATGCTGATCAACCACTTCGGCGGCCACGCGGTGGGCCTGACGGGCAAGGACGGCGGCCTGATCCATGCGCGCAAGCTGCTGATGCCGGACCGCGACAACCCGGGCCAGTACATCGACATCGGCCAGGTCGGCGAAGTCGAGGCGATCAACCCGGCGGTCGTGAAGGCGCTGCAGGACGACGCGTTCATCCCGGTGATCTCGCCGATCGGCTTCGGTGAGGATGGCCTCTCCTACAACATCAACGCCGACCTCGTCGCAGGCAAGCTCGCCACCGTGCTGAACGCCGAGAAGCTGCTGATGATGACGAACATCCCGGGCGTGATGGACAAGGACGGCAACCTGCTGACCGATCTCTCCGCACGCGAGATCGATGCGCTGTTCGAAGACGGCACGATCTCCGGCGGCATGCTGCCGAAGATCTCGTCGGCGCTCGACGCCGCGAAGAGCGGCGTGAAGTCGGTGCACATCGTCGACGGCCGGATCGAGCACTCGGTACTGCTGGAAATCCTGACCGAGCAGCCGTTCGGCACGATGATCCGCTCGCATTGAGCAAGCGCAGCAAGACCGCCACACCCAACTTGCCGGCCCCGCTGCGGCGCCGGCGCGTGTCGCGCAGCCGGCCCCGCGCCGGCGCGCCGGTGTGGCTGTTCGATCTCGACAACACCCTTCACCACGCATCGCACGCGATCTTTCCCGAGATCAACCGCGCGATGACGCAGTACATCATCGACGCGCTGCAGGTCGAGCGCGCCGAAGCCGACCGCCTGCGCACCGGCTACACCGAGCGCTACGGCGCCGCGCTCCTCGGCCTCACGCGCCATCATCCGATCGACCCGCACGACTTCCTGCGCGTCGTCCACACGTTTTCCGACCTGCCGGCGATGGTGCGCGCCGAGCGCGGCCTCGCGCGCATCGTCGCCGCGCTGCCGGGCCGCAAGCTGATCCTGACCAACGCGCCGGAGAACTATGCGCGCGCGGTGCTGCGCGAGCTGCGCATCGAGCGGCTGTTCGAGCGCGTGATCGCGATCGAGCACATGCGCGACCGCCGCACCTGGCGCGCGAAGCCCGATCACACTATGCTGCGCCGGACGCTGCGTGCCGCGAACGCACGCATGGCCGACACGATCCTCGTCGAAGATACGCGCGGCCACCTGAAGCGCTACAAGCGTCTCGGCATCGGCACGGTATGGATCACGGGGCACCTGCCGGGCCATCTGCCGGTTACCGGACGCCCCCACTATGTCGACCAGCGCATTCGTTCGTTAAAATCGCTGCGACTGGGCACACGATCGGGGCGACAAAAATGCAGCCGACTTACCCGCAGGACCAAGCCGTAAAGGAAGACCAGGCCACACCCACCCGCGCGCGCCCGAAACCGGGCGAGCGCCGCGTGATGATCCTGCAGACGCTCGCGGCAATGCTCGAGGCGCCGAAACCCGAGAAAATCACGACCGCCGCGCTCGCGGCCCGGCTCGACGTGTCGGAAGCCGCGCTGTACCGGCACTTCCCCAGCAAGGCGAAGATGTACGAAGGGCTGATCGAGTTCATCGAGCAGGCCCTCTTCGGGCTCGTCAACCAGATCGTCGCGAAAGAGCCGAACGGCGTGCAACAGGCACGCACGATCGCACTGACGATGCTCAATTTCGCCGCCAAGAACCCCGGCATGACACGCGTGCTGACCGGCGAGGCGCTGGTCGGCGAGGACGAACGGCTCACCGAGCGCGTGAACCAGCTGCTCGACCGCATCGAGGCGACCGTCAAGCAATGCCTGCGCGTCGCGCGCACCGAGGCGAACACGCCGCAGGACGGCGCGCTGCCGTTCGTGCTGCCGGCCGACTACGATCCGGCTGCCCGCGCGAGCCTGCTCGTCAGCTACGTGATCGGCCGATGGCACCGTTTCGCGAAGGGCGGGTTCCAGAAACCGCCGGGCGAACAGGCCGATGCGCATCTGCGGCTGATCCTGCAGTGAGATGACGCGGGCGCGGCGGCCCCACCTCTGCGCCCGAATCCGCGCGCCGCGATTTCCGCTATACTTTGCCGACTGTCGCCCCTCGGGCGGCAGCCAGACACGCGCCGATTTGCTGACTCGATTGCGGGCGCGCGAACCAGCCAGGGCCTTGATTCGTCCTCGCCCGGCGGTTCACTACAAATGCGGCTAAAGAGGTCGTCAGCCGCGCATCTCCGACTCCGCGCATCGCCGACACCATTTAGCTGCCCAGTCATAAGGCGGAACGAATGGAATCGATCGGCATCGTCGCTCCACAGACCATGCACTTCGCCGAACCGCTGCGCTTGCAAAGCGGCAGCGTGCTCGGCAACTATCAGCTCGTCGTCGAGACGTACGGCGAGCTCAACGCCGCGCGCTCGAACGCGGTGCTCGTCTGCCACGCGCTCAACGCGTCGCACCACGTCGCCGGCGTCTACGCGGACGATCCGCGCAGCACCGGCTGGTGGGACAACATGGTCGGCCCGGGCAAGCCGCTCGACACCAACCGCTTCTTCGTGATCGGCGTGAACAACCTCGGCTCGTGCTTCGGCTCGACCGGCCCGATGAGCGTCGACCCGTCCACCGGCAAGCCGTACGGCGCAAGCTTTCCGGTCGTCACCGTCGAGGACTGGGTGCACGCGCAGGCGCGCGTCGCGGATGCGTTCGGCATCGAGCGCTTCGCCGCCGTGATGGGCGGCAGTCTCGGCGGGATGCAGGCGCTCGCGTGGAGCCTGATGTATCCGGAGCGCGTCGCGCACTGTATCGACATCGCGTCGACGCCGAAGCTGTCCGCGCAGAACATCGCGTTCAACGAGGTCGCGCGCTCGGCGATCCTGTCCGATCCCGATTTCCACGGCGGCGACTACTACGCGCACGGCGTGAAGCCGAAGCGCGGCCTGCGCGTCGCGCGGATGATCGGCCACATCACGTACCTGTCCGACGACGACATGGCCGAGAAATTCGGCCGTGCGCTGCGCCGCGCCGACGGCGCGCTCGACGCGTACAACTTCAGCTTCGACGTCGAGTTCGAGGTCGAGTCGTACCTGCGCTACCAGGGCGACAAGTTCGCCGACTACTTCGACGCGAACACGTACCTGCTGATCACGCGCGCGCTCGACTACTTCGATCCGGCCAAGGCGTTCGACGGCAACCTGACGGCCGCGCTCGCGCACACGCAGGCGAAATACCTGATCGCGAGCTTCTCGACCGACTGGCGTTTCGCGCCCGCCCGCTCGCGCGAGATCGTGAAGGCGCTGCTCGACAACAAGCGCACGGTCAGCTACGCGGAAATCGACGCGCCGCACGGCCACGACGCGTTCCTGCTCGACGACGCGCGCTATCACAACCTGATCCGCGCGTATTACGAACGAATCGCCAACGAGGTGGGCGCTTGACGTCCTCGCCCGCTTAAAGGGGGGCGATTCCCGCTACCGGCGATGCACGTCCGCATCGGAGAATGTTCAACGCAGCGTTGGTATCACGATCATGCACGACACCACATTCACTGCAGGCCCACTCTCTTATTCGCAGCCCCGCGATACCTTTCGGCCGCGTCGTGCTGTTTTTCGACCCGCACGACGAACAGGACTGGGTAGAACCACTTTCGTCGACTTCCTCGAATGTGACCCCGTGCGCCATCGCTTTGTAACGGAGCTTGTTTCGGAAGGACGACCAGGACGCGTCGTAGACGCTTCTCGCCATCCTGGTCCTGGCGAGTTTCGCAGCCGACACATTGCCAACTGCGATGTAATCGAAGCGCCGCACCAAATCGAGCGCGAGCTTGTGCTGGAAATCGGCACGGGAATTCGCCACCTTGGCATGCAGCTTTGCGATATGCCGTTTGTCCTTTCGCGCCCGCTGCGCTTTCGCGAGCTTTTCCGCCGCGCGTCGGCCGAACCGGTCATTCGGCAACTTCTCGCCGGTCGAAAGTGTGGCGAAGTCTTTCAGGCCGAGATCGATGCCGACGCCGGAACGGATCGGGCGGGCCTGCACATCCGGCATCTCGATCACGATGTTCAGAAACCAGTTGCCACGCGCATCTTGCGCAAAATTGGTTCCGTCTTTGATCTTGCCTTCGGGAAGCGGACGGCTGCTGAACACGCGGAACGTGTTGCCGGCAAAACGAAACGCGTCGCCCTCGCGTTTCAGATCACGGCCCTTCAGCGGCACCCAGCCGAGCGATTTTCTGCCGCGATAGCGCAAGTAAGGTCGTCGGTGCTGGCTCCGCGACTTCGCGTATTGCTCGCAGGTTGCGTTGACGGTGCCGGAGTGAATACAGAGCGCCTTGCTGCTGCCGACCGTCAGCACGTTCAGATCAAAGCCAGTCGGCCACTTCTTGCCCCACTTGAGCGCGTGCTTCTGTGTGTCGTTGCAAAAGTTCCAGACGTAGTTCACCGCACGGCATTGCTTGTTAAGCAGTCCGTTGAGCGACTTCACGCGGTAGCGGTAAACAATAATCATGCTGGTCACTTTAACGTTCGAGTGCCGCCCTTCAAAGGCATTCATTTTCTCCCCGTCCTGAAGGTCGGGACTCTTCGGAGCATCTGATGAACCAGCAAGCGCTGAATTCCCTGTCCGCTCGCGCGGACTTCCGCACGATCGCGCGCTGGGTCGAACCGCGCTCGACGGTGCTCGACCTTGGCTGCGGCGACGGCTCGCTGCTCGCGCTGCTGATGGAAGAACTGGACGTGACCGGCTACGGGATCGAGCTGAACGACGCGGGCGTGCTCGCGAGCGCGAAGAACGGCATCAACGTGATCCAGCAGAACCTGGAAGACGGCCTGCGCCTGTTCGAGGACCACAGCTTCGACATCGCGATCCTGTCGCAGACGTTGCAGACGATTCACCAGACGGCCGCGATCCTGCGCGAAACCGCGCGGGTCGGGCGCGAATGCATCGTGTCGTTCCCGAATTTCGGCTACTGGCCGCACCGGCTGTCGGTGCTGAACGGCCGGATGCCGGTGTCGAAGTCGCTGCCTTACCAGTGGCACAACACGCCGAACGTCCGGGTGCTGACGATCGAGGATTTCGAGGCGCTCGCGCCCGAAGTCGGCGTGACGATCCTCGACCGCGTGGTGCTGCATGAAGGCCAACCGATTCGATGGGGAGCGAACTGGCGTGGTAGTCTTGCTGTCTACCGCGTCAAGCGCAGCTGAGCCGGGGAGCCGTTGACGGACGCCGTCGGCGCGCCCGCACGCACGTGCGGCCGCGCCGCTGCACGACCCGCGCCGCCGCCTGCGCTGCCGCCGCAATCAGTCAACGCTATCCAGTTCCAGCCCATGTCGAAAACGCCACACGAGGCGCCCGCCCTCACCGCTCACGAGGATCACCCCGGCTGGCGCGCCTACCTGAACACGCACATGCTGATCTGCGTGTTCCTCGGTTTCACGTCGGGTCTGCCCCTCTTCACGCTCGTCTACCTCGTGCAGGCATGGCTGCGCTCCGAGGGCGTGAACCTGAAGGAAATCGGCCTGTTCGCGCTGATCCAGTTCCCGTACACGTGGAAGTTCCTGTGGGCGCCGCTGATGGACCGCTACGTCCCGCGCCTGCCCGGCTGGCGGCCGGGCCGCCGGCGCGGCTGGCTGCTGCTCACGCAGCTGCTGGTCGCGGGTGCGATCGCCGCGCTCGGCTTCGTGTCGCCGCGCGACTCGATCTGGACGGTCGCCGCGCTCACCACGCTCGTCGCGTTCTTCGGTGCAAGCGCCGACATCGTGATCGATGCGTACCGCCGCGAGCTGCTGCGCGACACCGAGCAGGGCCTCGGCAACGCGATCCACGTGAACGCGTACAAGCTCGCCGCGCTGATCCCCGGCTCGCTGGCGCTGATTCTGTCCGACCACCTGCCGTGGGACATCGTGTTCGCACTCACCGGCGCGTTCATGCTGCCGGGCATCCTGATGACGCTCGTCGTGCGCGAGCCCGAAGTGGTCGGCGCGCCGCCGCGCAACCTGCGCGACGCGATCGTGCTGCCGTTCCGCGAATTCATCCAGCGCGACGGCTGGGCCGGTGCGCTGCTCGTCATCGCGTTCATCTTCCTGTTCAAGATCGGCGACACGATGGCCACCACGCTGTCGACGTCGTTCTTCCTCGACATCGGCTTCTCGCGCACCGAGATCGGGATCGTCGCGAAGACCACCGCGCTCGTCGCGAGCGTCGCCGGCGGCATCATCGGCGGCATCTGGCTCGTGAAGATCGGCATCGGCCGCGGGCTGTGGATCTTCGGCGCGCTGCAGATGGTGTCGACGCTCGGCTTCGCGTGGCTCGCTCAGCTCGGCCCCGGTTCGCCGGTGCTCGCGATGCTCTACGACTTCACGGTCGCGGCCAGCCACGCGCTCGCTTCGTTCATGTCGGTGTTCGGTATCGAGATCACGCCAAAGCTGAGCCCGATGACGGTTGCCCTCGCGCTCGTCTATGGCTTCGAAACCTTCACGACGGGCCTGACGATGGCCGCGTTCGTCGCGTATATCGCGAGCACGACCGACCCGCGCTATACGGCCACGCAATTCGCGCTGTTCACGAGTCTCGCGTCGGTGCCGCGCACGCTCGCGTCGGCCGCGAGCGGCTTCATCGTCGCGAAGATCGGCTGGTTCGACTACTTCATCGTGTGCACCGCGCTCGCGATTCCCGGCATGCTGCTGCTGTTCAAGATCGCGCCGTGGAACGGGACCGCCCGCAATGGCGAGGCCAGCCGTGCGCAGTAACGGCCGGCACCGCCTCGTGCGCGTTGCGGCTTCGTTGAGCGTCGGCGCCGCGGCGCTCGCCGCGGGGTTCGCCCATGCGACCGACACCGCCGCGGGCTCCGCGCCGGCCGCGGCACCCGCTTCGCCGTCGGCGAATTCAACCCCCGCCGCCCCCGCTCAGCCGCCCACCGCCGAACCCGCGCAGCCGACCGGCGGCGCCGCGTCGACGAAGGCTTATGCGCAGACATCGCAGCAGGTCCGCTACGGCGACACCATTGCCTTCCGCACGCTGATTCCGTCGCCGCTGCTCGAGCAGCTCACCGCGAACGAATACGCGCAGATCGTGCAGGCGGCCGCCGACAGCAACCGCCTGCTGCCGGCGAACCAGCCACGCGTGAAGCGCCTGCGCGCGATCGTCGCGAAGCTCGCGCCGTATTCGGTGAAATGGAACGACCGCGTGAAGAGCTGGGCGTGGGACGTCAACGCGATCCGCTCGCGCGACATTCGCCTGACCTGCCTGCCGGGCGGCAAGGTGCTCGTGTACGGCGGCCTGCTTGATCGCGTCCGCCTGAACGACGACGAGCTCGGCGTGCTGCTCGCGCACGGCATCGCGCATGCGCTGCGCGAACACGCGCGCAGCAACTTCAGCGCGACCTCGCAGACGTCGCTGCGCGCGGCCGCGTTGCCGCCGCTGTTCGGCGTCGGCGAGCCGCTGCCGCAGGCACTGAACCTTGGCGAACGCCTGCAGTCGCTCCATTACGACCCGACCGACGAGACCGAAGCCGACGTGATCGGCGGCGACATCGCCGCACGTGCGGGCTTCGATCCGCGCGCGGCGATCACGTTGTGGGACAAGCTCGCGGTCGCGACACGTGGCAACAAGGCAACGGGCTTCATCTATACGCACCCGTACAGCACCGCCCGCCGCCAGGACCTGCTGAACCGCCTGCCGGATCTCATGCCGCTGTACGCGAAGGCCGTGGGCAAGCGCGTCGACACACTGCCCGACTACGCGGGCATCAGCGCGCAGCGTCGCAAGGTCGTGCGGCGCTGAGCGCCCCGCGCGGCCGGTCGCGACGCCGCCCTACGCATCCACGTCCGCCGCGACCGGCCGCGCGCCGCTTTCGCGCATCCAGCGCACCTCGTCACCCGGGCTGCGGCCGAACAGCCGCTTGAACTCGCGGCTGAACTGCGACGCGCTCGCATAGCCGACGCGCGCGGCCGCCGCACCGGCGCCGAGCCCGTCCTGCACCATCATCAACCGTGCCTGGTGCAGCCGGGCGGCCTTCACGTACTGCATCGGCGACGTCGCCGTCACGTGCTTGAACTGCGCGTGGAACACCGCGAGGCTCATGCCGGCCTCGCGCGCGAGCGTCTCGACGTCGAGGTCGGCCTTCAGGTCCGCATGGATGCGCCGCAGCGCCTTCGCGATGCGGCCGAAGTGATGCTGCTGAACGAGCGCCGCGCGGATCGCGTCGCCCTGCTCGCCCGTCAGCACCCGATACGCGATCTCGCGCATGATCGCGGGGCCCAGCACGCGCGTGTCGTGCGGCGACGCGAGCGCTTCGAGCAGTCGCAGCACGGCATCCGCCAGCGGCGCGTCGAGCGGCGTCGAATCCACGCCGAGCGGCTCGCTGACGGGCGCACCAAGCGTCTCGTCGAGCAGGATCGCGAGCTCGGCGATCACCGCGAGATCCACGCGGATCGAGATCGCGAGAAACGGTTCGTCATGGCTCGCGAAGGTTTCGCATTCGAACGGCAGCGGCACCGACAGCACGAGATACTGCTGCGCGTCGTAGACGAACGAGCGCTCGCCGAGATAGCCGAGCTTGCGCCCCTGGCACACGACGACGATGCTCGGCTCGTACAACACGGGCATGCGCGGCGCCGGACGGCTCACGCGGATGAAGCGCACGCCGTCGAGCGCCGCGAGCGTGTCGCCCTCGTTCGGCGCGAGGCGCGTATGCAGCTCGACCATGCGGCGCTGCACACGGTCGCCCGTCTCGGTGAAAAGGGGCTCGAAGCTCATCTGCGTGGTCCTGTCCGGCAAGAGAATCTGGCTCGCAATGTAGCACCTTGAACGTGTTTTGACGGCTGTTTGCACGCAGTTCGAGAGGAATAGGCAAATCTTCCAGACCTTCGGGTATTTCACTGCGGCGCCGCGCTCCTTACGATGACGTCCTGCCTCGCCGCATCGCCACATGATGCGACGGCAGTCTGTTTCGCCGGATGCTTTCCGGACAAGGAGCCCATCGCATGAGCACTACCTATGCCTACGCGGCGACCGATTCGCGCTCGCCGCTCGCCCCGTTCGAATTCCAGCGTCGCGCGCTGCGCGACCTCGACGTCCAGATCGACGTCCTCTACTGCGGCGTCTGCCACTCGGACCTGCACCAGGCCCGCAACGAATGGCGCAACACGATCTATCCGGTCGTCCCGGGCCATGAAATCGTCGGCCGCGTGACCGCGACCGGCCCGGAAGTAACGCGCTTCAAGGTCGGCGAGCTGGTCGGCGTCGGCTGCCTCGTCGATTCGTGCCGCACCTGCGCGAGCTGCGAAGAAGGCCTCGAGCAATATTGCGAAAACGGCTTCGTCGGCACCTACAACGGCCAGGATCGCGTGACGGGCGACATCACGTTCGGCGGCTATTCGACGCAACTCGTCGTCGACGAGGCGTTCGTGCTGCGCGTGCCCGAGACGCTCGACCCGGCCGGCGCCGCGCCGCTGCTGTGCGCGGGGATCACGACCTACTCGCCGCTGCGGCAGTGGAACGTCGGCCCCGGCAAGAAGGTCGGCATCGTCGGGCTCGGCGGCCTCGGCCACATGGGCGTGAAACTGGCGCGCGCGATGGGGGCGCACGTCGTGCTGTTCACCACGTCGCCGTCGAAGATCGAGGACGGCAAGCGGCTCGGCGCGCACGAAGTCGTGATCTCGAAGGACGAGGCGCAGATGAACGCGCACCTGAACAGCTTCGACTTCATCCTGAACACGGTCGCCGCGCAGCACGACCTGAACCCGTTCCTGCACCTGCTCAAGCGCGACGGCACGATGACGCTGGTCGGCGCGCCGGAGCACGACCATCCGTCGCCGCAGGTGTTCAACCTGATCTTCAAGCGCCGCCGCCTCGCGGGCTCGCTGATCGGCGGGATTGCGGAAACGCAGGAAATGCTCGACTTCTGCGCGGAGCACGGGATCACGTCGGACATCGAAACGATTCCGATGCAGCAGATCAACGCGGCCTACGAGCGGATGCTGAAGAGCGACGTGAAGTACCGGTTCGTGATCGACATGGCGTCGCTCAAGCAGTAAGCGCCGAAGGCGACACGCACGATCGCCGCCCCAAACGAAACGGGCCGCATGTTCGACATGCGGCCCGTTTTCGCCTCCGGCTGCTGCGCGCGCGGCGCAGCGCGGAACGTCACTTCTTGTAGTCGTAGTCCACCGTCAGCGGCGCATGGTCGCTGAACTTGATGTCCTTGAAGATCGACGTGCTTTTCGCGGTGCCGGCCACGCCCGGCGTCGCGATCTGGTAATCGATCCGCCACCCGACGTTCTTCGCATACGCCTGGCCGCGGTTGCTCCACCATGTGTACTGCTCCGGGCGCGGATCGAGCGTGCGGAACACGTCGACGTAGCCGACGTCGTCGAACAGCTTCGTGAGCCACTCGCGCTCTTCCGGCAGGCAGCCCGAGTTCTTCTGGTTGCTCTTCCAGTTCTTGATGTCGATTTCCTTGTGGACGATGTTCACGTCGCCGCACAGGATCACCTCGCGCTTTTTCTTCAGCGCGGCGAGGTGCGGCATGAACTCGTCCATGAAGCGGTACTTCGCCTGCTGGCGCTCCTCGCCGCTCGAGCCGGACGGCACGTACACCGACACGACCGACAGCTTGCCGTAGCGCGCCTCGACATAGCGCCCTTCGGCATCGAATTCGCTGCTGCCGAAGCCGATGATCACGTCATCGGGCTCGCGGCGGCTGTACACGCCCGCGCCGCTGTAGCCCTTCTTCTCGGCGTGGTGGAAATAGCTCTTGAAGCCGTGGGGCTCGACGAATTCGGCCGGCAGGTCGTCGGCCGAGACCTTGATTTCCTGCACGCACACGCAATCGGCGTTCTGTTCGCCGAGCCACTCGAAGAAGCCCTTCTTCGCGGCGGAGCGGATGCCGTTCAGGTTGGCGGTAATCACTCGCATCATGTCGGATTCCGTTGAGTTCGATGTTTTTCAGGGGGCAGCTTAGCGGATCTTCACGCCTTCGAGCTCGGGCTTCGGCGGCGGGAATTCCAGCTTCATGTCGGTCATCGTGCGCAGCAGCAGCTCGGCGATCATCACGTTGCGGTGCGTCTTCGAGTTCGCCGGGATCACGTACCACGGCGCATGCTCGGCGGACGTCGCGGCGAGCGCGTCGCGGTAGGCGGACTGGTACGCGTCCCAGTGCTTGCGCGCGTCGAGATCGGAGATGTCGAACTTCCAGTGCTTGGTCGGATCGTCGATGCGCGCCTGCAGCCGTGCGCGCTGCTCGTCCTTCGAGATGTGCAGGAAGCACTTGATGATCGTCGTGCCGTTCTCGACCAGCATCGTCTCGAAATCGCGGATCTGCCGGTAGCGGCGCTCGCACTCCTTCGCGTCGATCAGGTCGAGCACGCGCGGCACGAGCACGTCTTCATAGTGGCTGCGGTTGAAGATCGCGAGCTCGCCCGCGGCCGGCACCTGCGCATGCACGCGCCACAGGAAGTCGTGCGCGGCCTCGATCGGCGTGGGCGCCTTGAACGGCACGACGCGCAGGCCGAGCGGATCGACCTCGCGGAACACCGCGCGCACGGTGCCGTCCTTGCCGCTGGTATCCATCCCCTGCAGCACGAGCAGCACGCGCTTCTTCTGCTGCGTGTGCAGGCGCTCCTGCTGCACGTCGAGCTCGGTCGACACGGCCGACAGCCGCGCGCGGTCGTCGTCCTTCGAACCGGACGAGAACGGCTTCGCGGCCGGGTCGAACGCATCGAGCTTGAATGCTGCGGCTTCCTTCTCGCGCGTGCTGTACGGCACGCGAAAATCGTCGAGCGACGGTTGTTTCGCCATTCGTTCCTCCGTTGGACGCTGTGGTGCATACGATAACGCATCCACCAAAACGCAACGGGCCGCCCCGATCCGGTTCGGGGCGGCCCGTCGTCATGCGCGGTTCAGGCGCGCGGTCATGCTCAGCCGAGCTTCTTCTTCAGCAGTTCGTTGACCTGCTGCGGATTGGCCTTGCCCTTGGTCGCCTTCATCGCCTGGCCGATCAGCGCGTTGAACGCCTTTTCCTTGCCCGCGCGGAATTCCTCGACCGACTTCGCGTTCGCCGCGAGCACCTCGTCGATGATCGCTTCCAGCGCGCCGGTGTCGGAGATCTGCTTCAGCCCCTTCGCGTCGATGATGCGGTCGGCCGCCCCTTCGTCGTCGGCCTTCTCGTCCCAGATCGTCGCGAAGATTTCCTTCGCGATCTTGTTCGAGATCGTGCCGTCGGCGATGCGCTGCAGCACGAGCGCGAGCTGCGCGGCCGACACCGGAATCGCGTCGATTTCGATGCCGTCACGGTTCAGCTGCGACGAAACGTCGCCCATCAGCCAGTTCGCGGCGATCTTCGCGTTCGCGGTGCCTGCCTTCGCGACCACGGCCTCGAAGTACGCGGCCATCGCCTTGCTCGACGTCAGCACGCCCGCGTCGTACGCGGACACGCCGTATTCGTCGGCGAAGCGCTGCTGCATCGCGGCCGGCAGCTCGGGCATCCCGGACTGCACGCGCTCGATCCAGTCCTGGCCGATCACGAGCGGCATCAGGTCGGGGTCGGGGAAATAGCGGTAGTCGTGCGCGTCTTCCTTGCTGCGCATCGAACGCGTCTCGCGCTTGTCCGGATCGTAGAGGCGCGTTTCCTGCACGACTTCGCCGCCGTCCTCGATCAGTTCGATCTGGCGACGCACTTCGTAGTTGATCGCTTCCTCGAGGAACCGGAACGAGTTCAGGTTCTTGATTTCCGCACGCGTGCCGAACTTCTCCTGGCCGACCGGGCGCACCGACACGTTCGCGTCGCAGCGGAACGAGCCTTCCTGCATGTTGCCGTCGCAGATGCCGAGCCACACGACGAGCCCGTGCAGCGCCTTCGCGTAGGCCACCGCCTCGGCCGCGCTGCGCATTTCCGGCTCGGTGACGATCTCGAGCAGCGGCGTGCCCGCGCGGTTCAGGTCGATCCCCGTCATCCCGGCGAAGTCTTCATGCAGCGACTTGCCCGCATCTTCCTCGAGGTGCGCGCGGGTCAGGTTGACCGTCTTCTCGTACGCTTCCTTGCCGGCCTTCTCGTTGGCGGGCACCTGGATCGTGATCTGGCCGCCCTGCACGACCGGAATCTCGTACTGGCTGATCTGATAGCCCTTCGGCAGATCGGGGTAGAAATAATTCTTGCGCGCGAAGATGCTGCGCGGCGCGATGGTCGAGCCGATCGCGAGGCCGAAGCGAATCGCGCGTTCGACCGCGCCGCGGTTCAGCACCGGCAGCACGCCCGGCAGCGCCAGGTCGACCGGGCAGGCCTGCGTGTTCGGCTCGGCGCCGAACTGCGTCGATGCGCCCGAGAAGATCTTCGAGACGGTCGACAGTTGCGCGTGCGTCTCGAGACCAATAACGACTTCCCACTGAGTAGCCATGTGCTTACACCCCTGCCGGAACTTGCTTGTGCCAGTCGGTCGCGCGCTGGAACGCGTCGGCGACCTGCAGCATCCGGGCTTCGTTGAAATAGTTGCCGATGATCTGCAGGCCGACCGGGCGCTTCGCATTCGCGCCCGCGCCGAAGCCGCACGGCACGCTCATGCCGGGCAGGCCGGCGAGGCTCACCGACAACGTGTAGATATCCGCGAGATACATCTGCACCGGATCGTCGCCCTTCGAGCCGAGATCCCATGCGACCGTCGGCGACGCCGGGCCCATGATCACGTCGCAGGACTTGAACGCTTCCTGGAAATCGTTCGCGATGATGCGGCGGATCTTCTGCGCCTGCAGGTAGTACGCGTCGTAGTAGCCGTGCGACAGCACGTACGTGCCGACCAGGATCCGGCGCTTCACTTCAGGCCCGAAGCCTTCCGCGCGCGACTTCTTGTACATGTCGAGCAGGTCGCCGTACTGCGCGGCGCGGTGGCCGAAGCGCACGCCGTCGAATCGCGACAGGTTCGACGACGCCTCCGCCGGCGCGATCACGTAGTACACGGGGATCGACAGTTCCGTCTTCGGCAGCGACACGGGCACGAGCGTCGCGCCGAGCGCTTCGTATTGCTTGAGCGCCGCGTCGATCGCCGCGCGCACGTCGTCGGCGAGGCCATCGCCGAAATACTCGTTCGGCAGGCCGATGCGCAGGCCCGCGAGCGGCTTGCCCGCGTCGTTGCCGGCCGCCCACGGCTGGCCGAGGTGGCGCGTGAAATCCTCGTCGTCACGCTCGAGGCTCGTCGAGTCGCGCTCGTCGAAGCCGGCCATCCCGTTCAGCAGCAGCGCGCAGTCGGACGCGCTTTGCGCCATCGGGCCGCCCTGGTCGAGCGACGACGCGAACGCGATCATCCCGTAGCGCGACACGCGGCCGTAGGTCGGCTTGATGCCGGTGACGCCCGCGAACGACGCGGGCTGGCGGATCGAGCCGCCGGTGTCGGTGCCGGTCGCGGCCGGCGCGAGGCGCGCGGCCACCGCGGCCGAGCTGCCGCCCGAGCTGCCGCCCGGCACCGCGTTCGTGTCCCACGGGTTCTTCACCGCGCCGAACGCCGAATTCTCGTTGGACGAGCCCATCGCGAACTCGTCCATGTTGGTCTTGCCGAGCGTGACCATGCCGGCCGCCTGCAGGCGGGCGACGACGGTCGCGTCGAACGGGCTCTCGTAATTCGCGAGCATCTTCGAGCCGGCGGTCGAGCGCCAGCCGCGCGTGACGAAGACATCCTTGTGCGCGATCGGCAGGCCGGTGAGCGCGCCGCCCGCGCCGCGCGCGAGCTCGGCATCGGCGGCTTTCGCCTGCGCGAGGGTGAGATCGGCGTCGACGTGGACGAACGCGTTCAGGTCGCGCGCGGCGTCGATCCGTTTCAGGTAGAGCTGCGCGAGCTCGACGGCCGAGCATTCCTTGGCGGCGAGCGCGGCGCGCAGTTCGGTCAGGCTTTTTGCGTGCATTGAGTGGTTTTCCTGGGAATTCTGGGTGGCGCGCGGCGCAAACGCGGCGGCGCGCTTGTCATCGAATGCTTACTCGATCACCTTCGGCACGAGATAGAGGCCGTCCTGGACGGCCGGCGCCGGACGCTGGTTGTCGTCGCGATTGACGACTTCCGTCACGGCGTCGTCGCGCAGGCGCTGCGCGACTGCCTGGATCTGTTCGATCGGGTGGGCGAGCGGCGCGATGCCGGCGGTGTCGACCGCCTGCATCTGCTCGACGAGGCCGAAGAGTTCATTGAGCTGGCCGAGCATGTGCTCGGCGTCGGCGTCGGCCATTTCGAGTCGCGCCAGGTGCGCGATGCGTTTCACATCGGTCAGGGTCAGGGCCATGCGATCACCGGAAAAACAAGGCTGCGCAGCGCATCGAAAGCAGCGCTGCGGCGGGGGGTTGGAGGGTGCGATCCCACCCTCAAAAATCGGGGCCGAAGCGGCAAAAATACCGCCCGTTTCGATTCAAATACCGTGAAATTATAAGGTATCATTACGCGTTCGACCCAAACCCGGCAGCCTTTTCCCGCACCGTTTCGCCCCGCTTCGGCAGGCCGTGCGTGCATCGTGCGATCCCCGGTAGACATCACTCGCAGCTTCGTGCGCCGCGGCGGCCGCTTCCGCCACGCTTCCCGAGGCTGTTATTTTTTCCGCTGCCGCCCTCAGCGCTCGCTATGCAGGGCCGGCCCAGAGCGAAACAGGATTCTGAATGTTCGGTTTTTTGCGCAGCTACTTCTCCAACGATCTCGCGATCGACCTCGGCACCGCAAACACCCTGATCTACATGCGCGGCAAGGGCATCGTGCTCGATGAGCCCTCCGTCGTGTCGATCCGCCAGGAAGGCGGCCCCAACGGCAAGAAGACCATCCAGGCAGTCGGCAAGGAAGCCAAGCAGATGCTCGGCAAGGTGCCGGGCAACATCGAGGCGATCCGCCCGATGAAGGACGGCGTGATCGCCGACTTCACCGTCACCGAGCAGATGATCAAGCAGTTCATCAAGACGGCCCACGAGTCGCGCATGTTCTCGCCGTCGCCGCGCATCATCATCTGCGTGCCGTGCGGCTCGACCCAGGTCGAGCGCCGCGCGATCAAGGAAGCCGCGCACGGCGCCGGCGCCTCGCAGGTCTACCTGATCGAAGAGCCGATGGCCGCTGCGATCGGCGCGGGCCTGCCGGTGTCGGAAGCCACCGGCTCGATGGTCGTCGACATCGGCGGCGGCACGACGGAAGTCGGCGTGATCTCGCTCGGCGGCATCGTGTACAAGGGTTCGGTGCGCGTCGGCGGCGACAAGTTCGACGAGGCGATCGTCAACTACATCCGCCGCAACTACGGGATGCTGATCGGCGAACAGACCGCCGAGGCGATCAAGAAGGAAATCGGCTCCGCGTTCCCGGGCTCCGAAGTCAAGGAAATGGAAGTGAAGGGCCGCAACCTGTCGGAAGGCATTCCGCGCAGCTTCACGATCTCCAGCAACGAAATCCTCGAAGCGCTGACCGATCCGCTGAACCAGATCGTGTCGTCGGTGAAGATCGCGCTCGAACAGACGCCGCCGGAACTCGGCGCCGACATCGCCGAACGCGGGATGATGCTGACGGGCGGCGGCGCACTGCTGCGCGACCTCGATCGCCTGCTGGCGGAAGAAACCGGCCTGCCGGTGCTCGTCGCGGAAGATCCGCTCACCTGCGTCGTACGCGGTTCGGGCATGGCGCTCGAGCGCATGGACAAGCTGGGCAGCATCTTCTCGTACGAGTGATCGTCCAGGCAGTTCCCTGACATGACGCAACCGCGGCGTGGCCGGCTCGCTCGTTTAGAACGAACCGCCGCGCCGTTTGCGCGTCTGAGCATCATTTAACCGATCATTCGCGCCCGGCGCCGACCATGGAATACAGTCCGCCGCCCCTCTTCAAGCAAGGTCCGCCCGCGCTCGCGCGGCTCATCTTCTTCGTTGCCCTCGCCATCGCGCTCCTCGTCTCGGACGCGCGCTTCAGCACGCTCGAAATCGTCCGCGGCGTGCTCGGCACCGTGCTCTATCCGCTGCAGCGCGCCGCGCTCGTGCCGCGCGACCTGTTCATGGGCGCGGCCGACATCGCCGTCACCGGCGCATCGCTGCGCCACGAGAACGACGACCTCCGCAAGCGCAACCTGCAGCTGTCCACTCAAGCCAACCAGGCCGCCGTGCTCACGCAGGAGAACGCGCACCTGCGCGCGGTGCTCGAGCTGCGCCAGCACATCGCGACGCAATCGACGCCGGCCGAGATCCAGTACGACACGAGCGATCCGTTCACGCAGAAGATCGTGATCGGCCAGGGTTCGCAGCAGGGCATCCAGAACGGCGCGCCCGTCGTCAGCGAGAACGGCGTGGTCGGCCAGGTCACGCGCGTGTTCCCGCTGCAGTCCGAAGTCACGCTGGTCACCGACCGCGATCTCGCGATTCCCGTGCAGGTGCTGCGCACCGGCCTGCGCAGCGTGATCTACGGCACGCCGAAGGGCGATTCGCTCGATTTGCGCTTCGTGCCGACCAGCGCGGATCTCGTCGTCGGCGACGAGCTCGTCACGAGCGGCCTCGACGGCGTCTACCCGCCCGGCCTGCCGGTCGCGAAGGTCGTGCGCGTCGACAAGCTCGCCGATACGGCGTTCGCACGCGTGACCTGCGCGCCGATCGCCGCCGTGCGCGGCGCGCGCCAGATGCTCGTGCTGCATTACCAGAACGACATCCCGCCGCGCCCGGCCGAGCCCGATCCGGCCGCCGACAAGAACGCGAAGGGCAAGAAAGGCGCGAAAGCCGCCGCCAAAGGCGAAAAGAGCGAGAAGGCCGACAAGGCTGACGCGAACGCGAAGCCGGCCGCCGCGGCCCAGTCCGGCGCGAAGCCCGCGCCTGCGGCACCGGCCGCGCCGGCCAAGCCCGCCGCCACGCCCGCGAAGCCCGCGGCCGGGCAATCAGGAGCCCAGCGATGAATCGCCCGCAATACATCCTGCAGCCGGTCAATCCGTACTTCATCGTCTTCAGCCTCGCCGCCGCGTTCCTGCTGAACCTGATGCCGTGGGGCCGCCTGCCCGGCGTGCCCGACTTCGTCGCCCTCGTGCTGCTGTTCTGGAACATCCACCAGCCGCGCAAGGTCGGGATGGGCGTCGCGTTCGCGCTCGGCATCCTGATGGACGTGCATGACGCGGGGCTGCTCGGCGAGCATGCGCTCGCCTATACGCTGCTGTCGTACGGCGCGATCACGATCCACCGCCGCGTGCTGTGGATGCCGATCGGCGTGCAGGTGCTGTACGTCACGCCGCTCCTGGTCGTCGCGCAGCTCGTGCCGTTCGTGATCCGCCTCGTGATGGGCGCCGCGTTCCCGGGCTGGCGCTACCTGGTGGACGGCTTCGTCGAAGCCGCGCTGTGGCCGATCGCGAGCCACCTGCTGCTGATGCCGCAACGCCGCCCGGTCGATCCGGACGATACGCGCCCCATCTGAGCCAGGGGCCTGCCTTGAATACCCGCCGCCTCCACGCCCGCCGCGCGCCGCGCTCCGGCGGCACCTCGCCCGCGCCCGCACGGCGTGCGCGTGTCAGATCGCTCCTAACCGCATGACCGAATTCAACGACACTCAACAGCAGCTCTCGAAGTTCCGCCTGCGCGTCGCGGCGGCGGGCGTGTTCGTGTTCGTCTGCTTCGGGCTGCTCGCGAGCCGCTTCTTCTACCTGCAGTTGATGCAGCACGGCAAATACGCGCTGCAGGCCGAGGAAAACCGCATCTCCGTTGCGCCGATCGTGCCGAACCGCGGGATCATCACCGACCGCAACGGCGTGATCCTCGCGAAGAACTATTCGGCCTATACGCTCGAGATCACGCCGTCGAAGCTCGACGACACGCTCGACAACACGATCGACAAGCTGTCCGAGATCATCCCGATCGACGCGCGCGACCGCCGCCGCTTCAAGAAGCTGCAGGAAGACTCGAAGAACTTCGAGAGCCTGCCGATCCGCACCCGCCTCACCGACGCCGAAGTCGCGCGCTTCACCGCGCAGCGCTTCCGCTTCCCCGGCGTCGACGTGCGCGCACGGCTGTTCAGGCAATATCCGCTCGGCACGACGGCCGCGCACGTGATCGGCTACATCGGCCGGATCTCGAAGCGCGACCAGGATCGCATCGACGCGATGAGCGACGACAACGACAGCGATCAGGAAAACTACGATCCGCGCCGCGACGCGAACAACTACAAGGGCACCGACTACATCGGCAAGATCGGCGTCGAGCAGAGCTACGAGACCGAGCTGCACGGGCTGACGGGCTTCGAGGAAGTCGAGGTGACGGCCGGCGGCCGGCCCGTGCGCACGCTGTCGCGCACGCAGGCGACGCCCGGCAACAACCTCGTGCTGTCGCTCGACATCGGGCTGCAGCAGGTGGCCGAGCAGGCGTTCGCCGGCAAGCGCGGCGCGCTGGTCGCGATCGAGCCGAAGACGGGCGACGTGCTCGCGTTCGTGTCGTCGCCGAGCTTCGACCCGAACTCGTTCGTCGACGGCATCGACCAGCAGACCTGGGACGAGCTGAACAACTCGACCGACAAGCCGCTCCTGAACCGCCCGCTGCACGGCACCTACCCGCCCGGCTCGACGTACAAGCCGTTCATGGCGCTCGCCGGCCTGACACTCGGCAAGCGCACGCCGGGCTGGGGCTTCCAGGATCCCGGCTACTTCACGTTCGGCGGCCACACGTTCCGCAACGACGTGCGCTCGGGCCAGGGCTGGGTCGACATGAACAAGGCGATCATGGTGTCGAACGACACCTACTTCTACATGCTCGCGCGCGACCTCGGCGTGAACTCGATCGCGAACTTCATGAAGCCGTTCGGCTTCGGCCAGATCACCGGGATCGACATCCAGGGCGAGGCGCGCGGGATCCTGCCGTCGACCGACTGGAAAAAGAAGGCGTTCAAGAAGGCCGCGCAGCAGAAGTGGTTCGACGGCGAGACGATCAGCCTCGGGATCGGCCAGGGCTACAACTCGTTCACGATCCTGCAGCTCGCGCACGCGACCGCGACGCTCGCGAACAACGGCGTCGTGATGAAGCCTCACCTCGTGAAGGAAGTCGAGGATCCGATCACGCGCGGGCGCCGCCTGACCGTGCCGAAGGAGAGCGAAACGATCCCGCTCAAGCAGGCCGACATCGACGTCGTGAAGCGCGGGATGGAGAACGTGATCGAGAACCCGTCCGGCACCGCGTACAAGGTGTTCCGCGGCGCGCCGTACCTCGCCGCCGGCAAGACCGGTACCGCGCAGGTGTTTTCGCTGCAAGGCTCCAACTACAAGGGCCACCTGCTCGCCGAGCACCTGCGCGACCACGCGCTGTTCATCGCGTACGCGCCGGTCGACCATCCGCAGATCGCCGTTGCGCTGGTCGTCGAGAACGGCGGCTGGGGTGCGCAGGCCGCCGGCCCGATCGCGCGCCGCGTGCTCGACTTCTACCTCGTCGACCGCCAGAACCCGCAGAACGAGGCCGCGGCCGTGGCTGCCGCGGCGTCGGCGACCGAACCCATCAACGCGCCGGTGATCGGCGACGCGAACAAGCCGGCTGCCGTCGCGGCCGGCTTCACCGCGCTGCCGCAGCCGGTCGTGCCGAGCGCGGCCAGCGCGGCGGAAGCGGCATCGGCCGCGGCCGCCTCCGAAGCAGCGGCTGCCGCCAGCGCCAGCGCTGCCCCGCCGGCCAACGCCAGTGCCGCTGCGCCGAGGGCCGCGAGCCTGCCGCCGATCCGGCGCCCGCACCGGCCACGCCGGCCCGCCAGCGATGCGCAGCCGCTCGTCGCCACGCCGCGCGACGACAATCACCGTGCAACGGCCCCCGCGAAAGCGGCGGACGCCGGCACCGCTCATTAACGGAGAAAGGCATGCAATTCGACAAGCGCGCCTGGCTCGACAAGATCAAGCAGATGTTCGCGGGCTTCGACCGCCCGCTCGCCCTCATCGTGTTCCTGCTGCTGTGCGTCGGCATCGTCACGCTGTACAGCGCGGCGATCGACATGCCGGGCCGCGTCGAGGACCAGTTGCGCAACATCCTGCTGACGTTCGTGCTGATGTGGGTGATCGCCAACATCCCGCCCACGACGCTGATGCGCTTCGCGGTCCCGCTCTACACGTTCGGGGTCGCGCTATTGATTGCGGTCGCGCTGTTCGGGATGACCAAGAAGGGCGCGAAGCGCTGGCTGAACGTCGGCGTGGTGATCCAGCCGTCGGAAATCCTCAAGATCGCGACACCGCTGATGCTTGCGTGGTACTACCAGCGCCGCGAAGGCGGGCTGCGCTGGTACGACTTCATCGCCGCGTTCGGGATCCTGCTGGTGCCGGTCGGACTGATCGCGAAGCAGCCCGACCTCGGCACGGGCCTGCTCGTGTTCGCGGCCGGCTTCTTCGTGATCTACCTCGCCGGCCTGTCGTTCAAGCTGATCGTGCCGGTGCTCGTCGCGGGCGTGATCGCGGTCGGCTCGATCGCCGTGTTCGAAGAGCGCATCTGCCAGCCCGAAGTGCAGTGGCCGCTGATGCACGATTACCAGAAGCACCGCGTGTGTACGCTGCTCGACCCGACTTCCGACCCGCTCGGCAAGGGCTTCCACACGATCCAGGCCGTGATCGCGATCGGCTCGGGCGGCGTGCTCGGCAAGGGCTACCTGAAAGGCACGCAGGCGCACCTCGAATTCATTCCGGAGAAGCACACCGACTTCATCTTCGCGGTGTTCTCCGAGGAATGGGGGCTCGTCGGCGGGCTCGTGCTGCTGACGCTGTACATGGCGCTGATCGCGCGCGGGCTCTATATCGCCGCGCAGGGCGCGACGCTGTTCGGCCGCCTGCTCGCGGGCTCGCTCACACTCGCGTTCTTCGTCTATGCGTTCGTCAACATCGGGATGGTGAGCGGCGTGCTGCCGGTCGTCGGCGTGCCGCTGCCGTTCATGAGTTATGGCGGCACCGCGCTCACGACACTCGGCATCGCGATCGGGATGATCATGAGCGTCGGGCGGCAGCGGCGGTTGATGAAGAGCTGACCGCGCAGCACGCACCGCATAAAGAAAAACGGCGCTTCAGCGCCGTTTTTTTCGACCGCGGATGACAACGCGGCCACGCAGTGCCGCGCGGCGCCCGCCCCCGCTCACGGCGGCGGCGCGTGCGCCCCGCCCGGCTCCGTGCCGGCGCCCGATGCCGGCCCCTGCGCCTTCAGCCGCGCACTCAGCTCCTTGAATTTCAGCCCGGCCGTCTCGTCGCCCTGCGCGGCCGCCGCCGCGTAATACGCGCGCGCGATGTTGAGGTTCTGCGCGACGCCGTCGCCACCGCGCTCGTAGAACGACGCGGTCACGTACTGCGCAGTCGGCTCGCCCGCGTCGGCGGCCTGCTTGTACCACGTGAACGCCTGCCGGTTGTCGCGCGGCGTGCCGCGTCCGTCGAGGAACTGGTTCGCGAGCGACAGCTCGGCCTGCACGTGCCCCTGCTTCGCCGCCCGCAGGAACCAGCGGTGCGCTTCGGCCGGATCGCGCGCGACGAACTCGCCGTCGTCGAACATCCGGCCGTATACGTACTGCGCATGCGACATGTTCGCGTCGGCCGCGCGCTTCAGCCAGCGCAGCCCTTCGTCGACGTTCGCGGTCACGCCTTCGCCCGTCAGCAGCATCATCGCGTAGTTGAATTGCGCGAGACGGTCGCCGCGCTCGGCCGCGTCGTGGAACTGCACCAGCGCCGCACGAAAGTCGCCGGCGTTGTAGTCGGCGACCGCCGACTGCGTCTCGTGCGACGGATCGGGCTTCGCTTGCGGCGCGCCCTGCGCGGCGGCCGCGATCCACACGGCCCACAGGCAGACCACCGCGCCGACCTGCCGGCGCCTCCCGAACCCACCCTGCGCGCGCCCACGGCTCGCGCCATCGCCACCGTTCATGACCGCACCTCCTGCAGCGCCTGCCGCGTGGCGCGCAACAACCAGCTGACGTCGGCCGACACCGTGATCATCCGGTAGCCGGCCTCGCGATACTGGCGGGCGGCAGCCGTATCGCCCGCGAAGATCCCGACCGCGACGCCGGCCTGCCGGCCGGCCGCGAGCACGCGCGCCATCGCGGTTTCGACGTCCGGGTGACGGATGTCGCCGAGGTGCCCGAGGCTCGCCGCGAGATCGGCCGGGCCGACGAACAGGCAATCGATGCCGGGCAGCGCCGCAATCCGCTCGACTTCGTCGACGCCGCGCGCCGATTCGATCTGCACGATCACCGCGACCTGCGCATTCGCCGTCTGCACGTAGTCGCGACGCATGCCGAACGCCGCCGCACGCACCATGCCGGCGACGCCGCGCAGCCCGTCCGGCGAATCGGGCGACGGATAGCGCGTGAGCCGCACCGCGTGCGCGGCGTCGTCGAGCGTCTCGATGCAGGGAAACATCAGCGTGCGCGCGCCCGCATCGAGCGCGCGCTTCACGAGCCACGGCTCACGCGCCGGCACGCGCACGACGGGCTCGCTCGGCAGATGGGCGGCTGCGATCGCGCGCAGCTGCGATGCAACATCGCGGCTGTCGTTCGGCGCGTGTTCCATGTCGATGCAGAGCCAGTCGTAGCCGGCATGCGCGAGCGCTTCCGCGGCCGAGTCGCTGCCGAGCGACAGCCACAGGCCGTACAGCGGCTCGTCGCCGTCGCGCAGGCGTTGTTTGAGGGAATTGGTGAGCGTGCTCATCGATACGGCCTCCTGGACGGAACGGCAATCGAACGGGACAAGCAACGGGCAAAGCGGCGCGCGACACGCCGGGCAAGCATTGCACGGCGGCGCCGGGACCGGGCCCTGGAACGTTGGTCGGCCGTGGGCGGCCGATCTGACAGCGCCGGTCGCGCAATGACGCGTGACAGCGTTTTTCGGCGCCACGCAACGATCATAGCGCGGCGTTACGCGGAATGTGGAAACGGACGGGGAGCGAGGCGGGACGGGGCCGCGGGGGGCGGCGTCAGGCAGCCCGCACCGGCTGGCGGGGCTGCCGGGAAGGCGGGATCAGCGGCCGGGCTGGCGCTCGACGTCGGCCCAGCAGTTCGGCGTTTCGTACAGACGCACGCGTTCGAGCCGCAGGTTCACGCCGTAGTGCGCGTCGTACACGTTCGCGAGGATGTCGAACGCG
Organism: Burkholderia sp. AU27893; assembly: GCF_002223205.1. Taxonomy (NCBI): domain Bacteria; kingdom Pseudomonadati; phylum Pseudomonadota; class Betaproteobacteria; order Burkholderiales; family Burkholderiaceae; genus Burkholderia; species Burkholderia sp. AU27893. The sequence goes on from NZ_NKFD01000002.1 coordinate 979,669, forward strand.
ATCGCCGCGAGGTTCTCGACGGTCGGAATCCGGTCGATCACGACCGTCTTGTGGTCGGCCATCTGCTCGAGGAACGAGCGCACGACGTCGTCGCGCGCATAGACCAGGAACGCGTGGTCCCACTTGCCGACCAGGTGCTCCATCGCGAGCGCCTTCACGTCGGCGAAATCCATCACCATGCCGCGGTCGGGCGCCCCCTCGGTATCGACAAGATCGCCGCGCAGCGTGACTTCGAGCACATAGCGATGGCCATGCAGGTTCCGGCACTGGCTGCGGTGGTCGGGAATGCGGTGGCCCGCGTCGAATTCGAGTTTTCGGGTAATCAGCACGATGTCAAAAGCCGGGGCTCAGGGAATGTTCAGATATTTGTGGGTCTGCATCGACAGCCGCCACTGCGGATGACGCTTGCACCAGTCGATCGCGAGCTTCGTATTGAGGTCGCGCGACGGGCCGTCCATCGGCTGGACGAGGTAATACTCGAAGTCGAGCTTCGCGTAGTCGGCCAGCCGCTGGTTGTCCTGAGGGATCACGACCTTCAGCTCGTTGCCCTTCGTGACGACGAGCGGCGCGTCGGCCTTCGGGCTCACGCAGATCCAGTCGATCGATTCGAGCACCGGCAGCGAGCCGTTGGTCTCGATTGCGATCTCGAAGCCGGCCGCGTGCAGCGCGTCGACGAGCGGCTGGTCGAGCTGCAGCATCGGCTCGCCGCCCGTGCAGACGACGAAGCGGTGCGCCTCGCCCTCGGGCCACAGGCCGGCGATCGTCGCGACGAGTGCTTCGGCGTCCTTGAACTTGCCGCCGTTCTCGCCGTCGGTGCCGACGAAGTCGGTATCGCAGAAGCGGCACACGGCCTCCGCACGATCCTCTTCGCGGCCCGACCACAGATTGCAGCCGGCGAACCGGCAGAACACGGCCGGCCGGCCCGCGTTCGCGCCCTCGCCCTGCAACGTGTAGAAAATTTCCTTGACCGCGTAAGTCATCGTGCTTCGTCCGGCTCGCGCCGCTCGTTGTCGATCAGAATCCGTTAATCACCAGGCGCTACCGTTGCTGCTGCATCACAGCGGCGCTTCGGTCACCAGCTCGCCCTTCAGGTAGGCCTCGTAACCGCGCTTGCGCAGCTTGCAGGCCGGGCATTCGCCGCAGCCGAAGCCCCACTCGTGCAGCTCCGCGCGCTCGCCCACGTAGCACGTGTGCGTCTCGACGCGGATCAGTTCGACGAGCGCTTCGCCGCCGAGCTGTTCGGCGAGCTGCCACGTCTGCGCCTTGTCGAGCCACATCAGCGGCGTCTCGAGCACGATGCGCGTATCCATCCCGAGGTTCAGCGCGACCTGCAGCGCCTTCATCGTGTCGTCGCGGCAGTCGGGGTAGCCCGAGAAATCCGTCTCGCACATCCCGCCGACCAGCACGCGCAGCCCGCGGCGATAGGCGATCGCCGCGGCGATCGTCATGAACATCAGGTTGCGGCCCGGCACGAACGTGTTCGGCAGGCCGTTCGCCGCCGTCTCGATCTCGATCGTGCGCGTCATCGCGGTATCGCTGATCGCGCCGAGCACCGACAGGTCGATCATGTGATCGTCGCCGAGGCGGCCCGACCAGGCGGGAAAGTCACGCTTCAGCGCTTCGCGCACGCCTTCGCGACATTCGAGCTCGACGCGGTGGCGCTGGCCGTAATCGAAGCCGAGCGTCTCGACCGTCTGGTAGCGTTCGAGGGCCCATGCCACGCACGTGGCCGAGTCCTGCCCGCCGGAAAACAACACGAGCGCGCCGTCTTTAGCGTCTGTCCGAATCACCGTGATACTCCGTGAATGTGTAGGCTCGCGTCGCGCTGCGCGCCGGGGCCGGCTGCCGCCGGGCGGCCCGACGCGTGCCGGCCTGGGCCGGCTCGACCAGTATAGGCAGCGCCATCGGCCGCGAACGCGGCGGAGCGCTTATACCGCCCATCGCGCGGCATCGTTGCCGCGCGCCACGGCGGCGCCACGCTGGCAGCCTGCCGTGCGCATGAAGCGATGCGCTAAGTTATTGAGCGGACACGGATTTTATCATGCCCTCATGAACACTGCCGGGCACGCCATCCCACGCCACCCGTCACGCAAACCTCACCACAAACGAAAAACCCCAAGAACCTTCCGATTCTTGGGGTTTTAATTCTGGTGGCCTGGGTCGGAATCGAACCAACGACACGCGGATTTTCAATCCGCTGCTCTACCAACTGAGCTACCGGGCCAACGAAGAAGAGAAAGTATATCCACCCTCCGTTACTTGATCAAGTACTTTCGCAAAATATTTTATACGGCACCCTCGGACGGCTTCTTGCCGAGCTCGACACCGAGCTGCTTGAGCTTGCGATACAGGTGCGTGCGCTCGAGGCCCGTCTTCTCCGCGACGCGCGTCATGCTGCCGTTTTCGCGCGCGAGGTGATATTCGAAGTACGCGCGCTCGAACGCATCGCGCGCTTCGCGCAACGGGATGTCGAACGGGATCGCGGCCGTCTGGCCCGCGAGGCCGAGTGCCGCAGCCATGTCGTCGCCGAGCGTCGGCAGCGCAGCCGCGGACGCCACCGCCGCGGGCCCCGCCGCCTGCCCCGCACCGGCCTTCGCCGCCGCGTTCGCGGACACCGGCGCCGCACCGCGTGCGAGACCGTGCTCGACGGACTTCAGCAGCTTCTGCAGCGCGATGGGTTTCTCGAGGAAATCGAGCGCGCCGATCTTCGTCGCCTCGACGGCCGTATCGATCGTCGCGTGCCCGGACATCATGATCACGGGCATCGTCAGCAGCCCCTGCGCTGCCCACTCCTTGAGCAACGTCACGCCGTCGGTATCGGGCATCCAGATATCGAGCAGCACGAGATCGGGCGCCTGATTCAACCGGTATTCCCGCGCGGCCTGCGCGTTCTCCGCCGCCTCGACGACGTGTCCTTCATCGCTGAGGATCTCCGAGAGCAATTCCCGGATGCCCATTTCATCATCTACCACCAGGATGGTTGCCATTTACGCTGCCTTTGTCTGCTCACTTGCTTTTGTCTTGGCGGGGGCCGCCCCGTCCTGCACGCCCGATTCGGCGCCTGGCGCATCGCTCGCCATCTGCAGGAACAGGATCGACACCTGCGCACCCTCGACGGTCTCGCCGTGCATGCGATTGCGCAGATCGATCCGCGCACCGTGCTCATCGACGATCTTCTTGACCGTGGCCAACCCCAGACCCGTGCCCTTCGCCTTCGTCGTCACATAAGGCTCGAACGCGCGAGTCAGGATGCGCGCCGGAAAACCGGGCCCGTTGTCGGACACGGTAAGACGTACCGCGACGCGCGTTTTGCCCTCGGCGTCGGGATCGCCATATTCTACTGTCTTGGTTTCGATCAACACACGCGGATGCGCCGACTCCGCGACCGAATCCTGCGCATTCTGCAGCAGGTTGTGAATCACCTGGCGCAATTGCGTCGCATCACCGCGTATCACCGGCAGCGACGGCGCGAGCTCGGCGACGATCGCGCTCTTGCCTTCGCCCACCCCGTACAGCCCGAGCACCTCGCTCGCCAGTTCGTTCAACTGCAGGTTCGAGAGCACCGCCGGCGGCGTGCGCGCGTATTCGCGGAAATCGTCGACCATCCGCTTCATTGCGGCGACCTGATTGACGATCATCGTCGCGCCGCGCTTGAGCACGTCGGCATCGGGCGGGGCGAGCTTGTCGGAGAGCTTCATCTGCAGCCGCTCGGCCGACAGCTGAATCGGCGTCAGCGGATTCTTGATCTCGTGCGCGAGCCGGCGCGCGACCTCGCCCCATGCGACCGAACGCTGCGCGGAAATCACGTCGGAGATGTCGTCGAACACGACGACGTAACCGGACGTCTGCGGATCGTCGGCCTGCCCCTCGACCGTCGACACGAGGCGCGTGCCGCGCACGAGCAAGGTCAGCGGATCGGCTTCGCCCGGCACCTCGATCGCGAACTGCTGCTGCCAGTGGCCGCGATCGCCGCTGCCGCCGTCGGACGCCGCCTCGCGATCGGCGAACGCCTTGCGCACCATCGCGCCGAACCCGGCGGCCACGCCGATCCGGTCGAGCGTCGTGCCGATCAGCGCGTTGAACGGCTGCCGGAAGATCCGCTCGGCGCCGCGATTGGCCGTCGTCAGCCGGAACTGCCGGTCGAGCACGAACACGCCGGCCGTCAGGTTCGCGAGGATGCTCTCGAGATACGTCTTCGAATGCTCGAGCGCGACGCGGTTCTTCTCGACCGCGAGCCGCGCTTCCGACAACTGACGCGTCATCGCGTTGAACGACTGCGTGAGGAAGCCCAGCTCGTCGCGCGTCTTGATCTCGCGCTTCGGCGTGTAGTCGCCTTCGGTGACCTCCTTCGTGCCCTGCGCGAGCAGGAACAGCGGCCGCGCGAGCTGTTGGCCGAGCGCGAGCGCGAGCATCATCGCGATGAAGGTCGCGAGGAACAGCGCCAGCGTCAGCGTGCCGATGTACATCTTGCGCAGCCCCGTGCGGCCGAGCGACTTTTCCTGGTACTCCCGATACGCGCGCTGCACCGCGTCCGCGTTGTGGGCCAGCGTCGGCGGCACCGGCTGCGTGAGCTGCAGGAACCGTTCCGCCGGCTGCAGCAACGACGTCGATGCATCGGGAATCGGCCGCACGACGCGCAACCGCAGCGCACCCTTCGCGCCGTGCGCGCGCGGGTCGCCGTCGACTTCACCCTCGATCGCCGCGTACGCGCCGTGTTCGCGCGCCTGGTTCAGCATCAGCGGCGTCGGCAGGTCGTCCGGAATCAGCGCCGCGAAATTGCCCGACGCCTGCGCGACGATGTGCAGGTCGGGGGACGCACCCGAGCCGCCGCGGCTCGGCTCGACGATCGTCGCGTCCTGCACGCCGAACTGGTCGCGCAGCCGCAGCAGCGTGAGCGTCGTGCCGTTGGTGTTCGCATCGACGCTCGCGAGCTGGTCGGACATCAGCCGCGCCTTCGTCTGCAGATCGGACAGCGACGCATCGAGCATCCCGCGGCCGAGGTTCAGGCCGGCCGTCAGCGCCGTCTCGACGTTCACGTCGAACCACGACTCGATACTGCGCGACACGAACTGGTACGACACGATGTAGATGATCCCGCCCGGCACCACGCCGACGAGCGCGAAGAACACCGCGAGCTTCGCGAGCAGCCGCGTGCCGAACTTGCCCTTCCTCAGGCGCACGACGATCATCCCGATCAGCCCGAGCACCACGAGCAGGAACACGAGCGCGACGACGATGTTCGTCGCGTACAGCCACGAGTAATAGCGGTCGAAGAATTCGGTGTTCGCGCTCGCGGCCGCGAGCAGCACGAGCAGCAGCAGCGCGGTGAGCGCGACGGTCGAGACGATCACGCGAATGAGGAGGCTCTTCCCGCTGGCCGCGCGGCGCACTTTATTTAGCACGTTCGGTCACCGTGAAGTTGAAGCGCTTCCAGTCCGACCCGAGCGTCCAGTCGCGGTTGTTCACGGCATCGACCTGGAACGGCTTCGGCATCAGCGCCGTATCGAGTTGCATCCGCACCGATGCCGTATAGGTTTCGCCCGCGCGCACCTGGTTGCGGTCGATCACGTGCCACGACGTGATGTGACGGACCACCGCGAGCGCGTCCTTCAGCGACGGGAAACCGAGCTGCAGGCCGCCCGTCGACACGCGATATTCGCGCGTGAGCGGCTGGAACGACAGGCGGATCGTCTGCGTCACCGCCACCGGCTGCTCGTCGAACCAGTACCAGCGCGCCCGGCTCAACTCGAAGTCGGTCGTGAAATAAAGCGGAATGCCCTTGTTGACGGCATCCTCGAGGTTCGGGTTCAGCTCGAAATCGAAACGTGCGTCGAGCGCCCAGCCGCTTCCGTCGGACTGGAGCGACGCGCGCTGCACGGCGATCGACTCGGCATGCGCCGGCCGGACGACAGCCAGGCACAGCGTCAACGCGACCATCAGGACGGCCGCGAGCCGAAGTGGAAAAAGGTGTTTGATCGTCACCGTTTCTGAAACCGCGCGTAGAAAAATCCGTCGTGATCGGTGTTCTGGTCGAGTGCGCCGGCGGCCGCCCCTCCCTGCACTCCGCCCGGCAGCAGCTGGCCGGGGGCGTCCAATCGTACCGCATCTTCACAGGCCGCTTCAAACCAGCGGGCCTGCCATTCGCCTTCCTCGGGGAAGACCGAACAGGTCACGTAAAGCAGTTCGCCGCCCGGCTTCACGAGCGGCCACAACGCCGCCAGGATGCGGCGCTGTTCCGCGACGAGCGCCGGGATGTCGGCCTCGCGGCGCAGCCAGCGAATGTCGGGATGCCGACGCACGATGCCGGACGCCGAGCACGGCACGTCGGCAAGGATGCGGTCGAACGGGCGCCCGTCGTACCAGGCGTCGGGGGCGCCCGCATCGCCGACACGCACGTCCGCTTCGAGCGACAGCCGCACGAGGTTCTCGCCGATCCGTGCCGCGCGCGCGGCATCGCTTTCCAGCGCGACGACTTCCGCATCGGCCAGCTCGAGAATGTGGCCGGTCTTGCCGCCGGGCGCCGCGCATGCGTCGAGCACGCGCATGCCGTCGCGCGCACCGAGCCATTCGGCTGCGAACTGCGCGCCGGCGTCCTGCACCGACACGACGCCGTCGGCAAACCCCGGAATGCGATCGACCGGCAGCGCCGATGCAAGCCGCACTGCATGCCGGCCGATGGCGGTCGCCTCGATCCCGTTCTCGCGCAGCGTATCGAGATACGCGTCGACGCTCGCGCGGCGCGCGTTCACGCGCAGCGTCAGCGGCCCTTGCCGCTCGCCGGCCGCGAGGATCGCCTGCCATGCGTCGGGCCACGCGCGCTTCACCGAGTCGACCCACCACGCGCGGTAGTTCCAGCGCGCGACGACATCGTCCTGCAGCGCCGCGACGAGCGCGTCGCGCTCGCGCAGGAAACGGCGCAGCACCGCGTTGACCATCCCCTTCGCGAACGCGCATTCGCGGCGGGCGCCGATCACGGTCACAGCCTGGTCGACCACCGTGAACGCCGGATACGCGGCCTCTTCCGCCGGGTCGAGCAGCAGCGCGAACGCACCGGCGAGCACCGCGTGCACGTAGGCGGGCGGCGCCTTGCTGATGAGCCGGCCGATCAGCCAGTCCGCACTGCCGAGGCGGCGCATCGTCCGGTAAGCGACGTCCTGCGTCGCCCCGCGCGCGAGCGCCTGCGCACCGGACGGCATCTGCGCGAATACCGCCGACAGCGCCGCCGGCAGCGCGGTGCCGCGCCGCACCGCATCGACCGCCTGCGCGGCCGCATCGAGTGCGAAGCCGAGCGAATCGGGCGCGAGATGCAGCGCGGACAGGCGCGCCGGGCGGCCGGAAGAAGACGGAGCGGTAGAACGGGTTCGTGTCATCGGAGCAAATTCGGCAAACAAGCGCGGCCAGCGGGCACAGCAAGCAACTGCGGCAAACGGCGGGATCGCGGCGCCCGTGGGCGCTGCCATCCCAAACCGGGCATTGTAGCGTGCGATGCAGCAGGCCCTTTGGCCCCTTTACGGCACGCGCAAATGAAACACCCCGCAGCGCGGAGCGTGCGGGGTGGTGTGACGGCTCCCGCGCGGCAACTGCCGCACGGTGTGCCGTGGCTTAGTCGAAGCGGCCGGTACGCGCCATCTCCATCAGGCGCGCGATGCGCTCCTCGGTGGCCGGGTGCGTCGAGAACAGATTCTGCAGGCCGCCACCGTGCAGCGGGTTCATGATCATCATCTGCGCGGTGGCCGGATGCTGCTCGGCCGCCTGGAACGGGATGCCCGCCGCATAGCGATGGATCTTGTCGAGCGCGGTCGCGAGCGATTGCGGATCGCCGGAAATCTGCGCGCCGCCGCGGTCGGCCTCGAACTCGCGTGCCCGCGAAATCGCCATCTGGATCAACGCGCCTGCGATCGGTGCGAGCAGCGCGACCGCGATACCCGCGATCGGGTTGGCCGGCCGGCCATTCTCGTCGCGCCCGCCGAAGAACATCGCGAAGTTCGCGATGGCCGAGATCGCGCCCGCCATCGTTGCGGTGATCGTCGAGATCAGGATGTCGCGGTGCTTCACGTGCGCGAGCTCGTGCGCCATCACGCCGCGCATCTCGCGCTCCGACAGCACGCGCAGGATGCCCGTCGTCGCGGCGACTGCCGCGTGCTCCGGGTTGCGGCCCGTTGCGAACGCGTTCGGCGCGTCCTCGTTGATCAGGTAGACGCGCGGCATCGGCAGGTTCGCGCGCGTGGCCAGCTCGCGCACCATCCGGTAGAACTGCGGCGCCGTGTTCTCGTCGACTTCCTGCGCGTTGTACATGCGCAGCACCATCTTGTCCGAGAACCAGTAAGAGAAGAAATTCATGCCGAGCGCGAACAGCAGCGCGATCGTCATGCCCCGCGAGCCGCCGATCATCCCGCCGATCACGATGAACAGGGCCGTGATCGCGGCCATCAGCATCGCCGTTTTGACCCAATTGAACATACCCACTCCTTATCCGTCAGGGGACCCGCCGCGCATCAAAAAGGGCGCGACGGAGAATTGTAAGCGTTTTGTTAGATAAGGTCTTGGCGGAAAAATTCAATCTCATCGTTGCGATGTTGCAAGACGAAGACCGAGGCCGACGAAAGCGCTGCCGACCGTGCGGTCGAGCCACTTCTTGACGCCCGGCTTGCCGGAGAAGCGGGCCGTGACACTGCCCGCGACCCATGCGACGAAACTGGTCCACACCGTGCTCATCGCGACGAACACGCCGCCGAGGGTCAGGAACGCCCATGCCTTGTGCGGACTGTCGGCCGACACGAACTGCGGGAAGAACGACACGAAGAACAGCACGACCTTCGGGTTCAGCACGTTGGTCCAGAAGCCCTGCATGAACAGCTGGCGCAGCGGCTTCGCGGCTTGCGCGGCCGCCGTGCCCGACGGTTCGGCCGCCTGCTTCGCGATGATCATCCGCACGCCCAGGTAGATCAGGTAGGCGGCGCCGACCAGCTTGATCACCGTGAATGCGGCAGCCGACGCGGCGAGCAGCGCGGTCAGGCCGAATGCGCAGGCGAGCGCGTGAACGCAGCAGCCGGCCGAAATGCCCAGCGCCGACATCAGCCCCGCGCCGCGGCCCTGCGCGACGCTGCGGCCAACGATATAGGCCGTATCGGGGCCGGGCGTGACGTTCAGCAGGAAGACTGCCAGCACGAAGAAGCCGAAGTGGGTGATGCCGAACATGAAAACCTCGAAACCGGGGAGCGCAGGGAAATTCTACGCGCGCCTGCCGCGCCGCGCGACTCGGCCATCCGGCCGATTGCGCACGCCCGGCAGGCCGTGTCGAATGGCGGTCAGGCCGCGTCAGGCAACGTCGGTCAGCGCGAAACGCTGGCCCGCGGCGAGCGGTGAGCCGGCCAGGAATTCGCGCGCGGGCAGCCGCTTGCCGCCCGGCTTCTGCAACTGCGTGACACGCAGCGCACCGCTGCCGCATGCGACGACCACACCTTCCGGCGCGGCTTCGACGATCGTGCCGGGCGCCGCGTCACCGCGCGCCGCCACCGGCTCGGCTGCCCACAGCTTGATCGCCGCACCGTCGAGCGTCGCGATGCCGCCCGGGAACGGATCGAACGCACGCACCTGGCGCGCAAGCACGTCGGCCGGCTTGCGCCAGTCGAGCGCCGCTTCGTGCTTGCCGATCTTTTCCGCATAGGTCACGCCGTCGGCCGGTTGCGGCGTCGCCGGCAGCACGCCGTCGCGCTCGAGCTGCACGAGCGCGTCGACGATCAGTCGCGCGCCTTCGGCGGCGAGCCGGTCGTGCAGCGTCGCGGTCGTCTCGTCGGGCGCGATCGCGATGCGCGCTTCCTCGATCATCGCGCCGGTGTCGAGGCCGATGTCCATCTGCATCAGCGTGACGCCCGTCTCGGCGTCGCCGGCCTCGATCGCACGGTGGATCGGCGCGGCGCCGCGCCAGCGCGGCAGCAGCGACGCGTGAATGTTGATGCAGCCGTTGCGCGGAATGTCGAGCACTTCCTGCGGCAGCAGCAGGCCGTATGCGGCAACCACCATCACGTCATGCGGCGTCGAGCGCAGCAGCTCGATCGCGTCGGCCGCCTCGGCCGGGTACTTGCCCGCCCGGCGCAGCGATGGCGGTTGCGCGACGGACATCCCGTGCTCGACGGCGTAGCGCTTCACCGCGCTCGCCTGCAGTTTCATCCCGCGCCCGGCGGGGCGATCGGGCTGGGTGAGCACGAGCGGCACCGGAAAACCGGCCTCGTGGATCGCGGCGAGGGCAGCCGCGGCGAATTCCGGCGTGCCGGCAAAAACTACGCGCAACGTATGGGTCATGACAGCGTTCGGGGTCGGGCTGGGCGAACGCGAGTTACATCGCGCGTTCGAGTTTCTTCATCTTCGTCTTGATGCGCGTCTGCTTGAGCGGCGACAGGTATTCGACGAACACGCGCCCCATCAGGTGATCCATCTCGTGCTGGACGCACACGGCCAGCAGGCCCTCGCAGTCGAGCTCGAAAGTCTCGCCCTGCTCGTTGAGCGCGCGTACGCGCACATGATCGGGACGCTCGACTTCGTCGTAGATGCCGGGCACCGACAGGCAGCCCTCTTCATAGATCTGCTTGGCATCGCTCGACCACACGATCTCGGGGTTGATGAACGCGCGCAGCTCGTTCTTCTCCTCGGAGACGTCGATCACGATCACGCGCTCGTGCACGTCGACCTGCGTGGCCGCAAGGCCGATGCCCGGCGCCGCGTACATGGTCTCGGCCATGTCGGCGACGAGCTTGCGGATCCGGTCGTCGACCTTGTCGACGGGCTTCGCGACCTTGTGCAGCCGCTTGTCGGGGTAATGAAGAATATTGAGTAAAGCCATGGCGTTCGGTATTCGGTGGAGCGGCGTGCCGCATCGGCCATCCGGCCGGCTGGCGCTGCTGCCGGGATGCAATGAAGATGAGGCGGACGCGCGGCGAATCAATGCCGCGGATCACGCCTCCTGCAATTGGCCGGGCGCCTGCGCGCGCGGCCCTGTCGAGTATTTCGGATGATGAAAATTTTATCATGGCGCCACGCGGTCCGCTGGCCACCGCATTCGAGGGGCGCCTCATGTCGCCGCAAGCGCTGACCACCTCCGCCGTGCGCGCGTGGCTGCAGCTTGCGCATGCGCCCGGCCTCGCGCCCGCCGTGCTGCAGGCACTCCTCGATGCGTTCGGCTCGCCGGACGCGCTGCTGCGTGCACCCGACCACGCCATCGCCGCCGTCACCAGCACCGCCGCCGCCCTGGCCATACGCGCAAGCGAGCGCGGCGATCTCGACGCGCGCACCGACGCCGCGCTCGCGTGGCTCGACGCGCCGGGCAATGCGCTCGTCACGCTCAACGATCCTGCCTACCCGCCGCGGCTGCGCGACCTGCACGATCCGCCGCTGCTGCTATATGTAAAGGGCCGGCTCGACCTGCTGCACGCGCGCAGTCTCGCCGTGGTCGGCAGCCGGCACGCCACGCCGCAAGGGCTCGCCGACGCAACGCACTTCGCACGCGAACTGTCCGACGCCGGGCTGCCGATCGTGTCGGGCCTCGCGCTCGGGATCGACGCCGCCGCACATCGTGGCGGGCTCGACGGCCGGTCGGGCACGGTCGCGGTGATCGCGACCGGCGCCGATCTCGTCTATCCGGCGCGCCACCGCGCACTCGCCCACGAGATCGCCGCGCACGGCGCGATCGTGTCGGAATGGCCGCTCGGCACGCCGGCCCGCGCCGCCCACTTCCCGCAGCGCAACCGGCTGATCGCCGCGCTCGCGGTCGGCGCACTCGTCGTCGAGGCCGCGCCGCGCTCCGGCTCGCTGATCACCGCGCGGCTCGCGAACGAACTGGGGCGCGATGTGTTCGCGATGCCGGGCTCGATCCACGCGCCGCTCGCGCAGGGCTGCCACGCATTGATCCGCGACGGCGCGAAGCTCACGGCGGCGCCGCTCGACGTGCTCGAGGAATACGGGCTGGGTGAATCGAAAGCCGGCACGGCGAGCGGTGCGGCGTGTTCCGGGCATCCGCGCGCGGGCACCGGCGACCTTCGCGAAACCGAAACCGCCACTCGGCACGCCGCTGCCGGTGTGAACCACACTGGCGATGCCGTTCCGGCCATCGCGTCCGCCCGAGACGAAGCACTGCCAACAGCGCCACCGCTGCCCGCCACCCCGGCCGAACAGGCCGTGCTGGCCGCATTGGGATACGGCCCCGTCACCTACGAATGGCTCGCCGAGCACAGCGGCCTGCCTGACGACGTGCTGCACCGCACGCTGCTGGCGCTGGAACTGGCCGGCCGCGTCGCCAGCCTTCCCGGCGGACGCTTCGCACGGCTTGACGTGGCGCGCACCCCGCCCGTGGACGGCGTGCTACATTCCCCCGCATAGGGGCGGCCAGGCCGCCGACGATACTCAAGGAAACCCATGCCCGCGCTGAATCTCGACACCGATGCGGATCGGATCGCCGAGCGCCTCGCCGATCCCGGCACGTTGCTCGTCGCCTGCCTGTGCGCCGAGTGGTGCGGCACGTGCCGCGACTACCGGACGGCGTTCGACCAGCTCGCCGACGCGCATCCGGACGCCTGCTTCGCCTGGATCGACATCGAAACGCATGCCGACCAGCTCGACGATCTCGACGTCGAGAACTTCCCGACGATCCTGATCGAAGATACCCACACCGCCCGCTTCTTCGGCACGGTGCTGCCGCATGCGGCGATCGTCGAGCGGATGCTGTCCGACCTGAGCGCGGTACCCGGTGCGCCGCACGCACCGAAATTGCGCAACATCCTGGCCGTCGAAGCCTGAATCGCGAGCCGGCGCGGTGATTTCGCGCACATTTGCGCGCCCCGCCGCGCCGGGCGCTTGCCGCCGTTGCGGCCCCCCTCTATGATGGGCCGCTTTTTGCACGCCGAGCCGCCATCGCTGCGGCGTGTGCTATAAAGCGGTCGTAAAAGGGACCCACAACCGGCGAACCCGGTCTACCAACACACACCTGTCATGTCCAAAGCACTGATCATTGCGGAAAAGCCTTCTGTCGCGAACGACATCGCACGCGCTTTGGGCGGCTTTACCAAGCATGACGAGTATTACGAAAGCGACGATTTCGTCCTTTCGTCCGCTGTCGGCCACCTGCTGGAAATCGCCGCCCCGGAAGAGTACGAGGTCAAGCGCGGGAAATGGAGCTTCGCGCATCTGCCCGTCATCCCCCCGCATTTCGACCTGAACCCGATCGCAAAAAGCGAGTCGCGCCTCAAGGTGCTCACCAAGCTGTTGAAGCGCAAGGATGTCGACCGCCTGATCAACGCATGTGACGCGGGGCGCGAGGGTGAGCTGATTTTCCGCCTGATCGCGCAGCACGCGAAGGCGAAACAGCCGGTCCAGCGCCTGTGGCTGCAATCGATGACCCCGCAGGCGATCCGCGACGGCTTCGCAAACCTGCGCAGCGACGCGGACATGCTGCCGCTCGCCGACGCCGCACGCTGCCGCTCGGAAGCCGACTGGCTCGTCGGGATCAACGGCACCCGCGCGATGACCGCGTTCAACAGCAAGGGCGGCGGCTTCTTCCTGACGACAGTTGGCCGCGTTCAGACGCCAACGTTGTCGATCGTCGTCGAACGCGAAGAGAAAATCCGCCGTTTCGTCCCGCGCGACTACTGGGAAGTGAAGGCCGAATTCGCGTGCGCGGGCGGCTTCTACGAAGGCAAGTGGTACGACCCGAAATTCAAGCGCGACGAATTCGATCCGGAAAAGCGCGACTCCCGGCTGTGGAGCCTGCCGGCTGCCGAGACGATCGTCGCCGCGTGTCGCGACCAGGTCGGCACGGTCTCCGAGGAATCGAAGCCGTCGACGCAGCTGTCGCCGCTGCTGTTCGACCTGACGAGCCTGCAGCGTGAAGCGAACAGCCGCTTCGGCTTCTCCGCGAAGAACACGCTCGGCCTCGCGCAGGCACTGTATGAAAAGCACAAGGTACTGACCTACCCGCGTACCGACGCACGCGCGCTGCCGGAAGACTACCTGTCGACGGTCGAGTCCACGCTCGAGATGCTCAAGGAGAGCAACAACTACCTGCCGCATGCGAAGCAGGTGCTCGACAAGGGCTGGGTGAAGCCGAACAAGCGGATCTTCGACAACTCGAAGATCAGCGACCACTTTGCAATCATCCCGACGCTGCAGGCGCCGAAGTCGCTGTCCGAGCCGGAGCAGAAGCTGTACGACATGGTCGTGAAGCGCTTCCTCGCCGTGTTCTTCCCGGCCGCCGAATTCCGCGTCACGACGCGGATCACCGAAGTCGCCGGCCATCACTTCAAGACCGAAGGCAAGGTGCTCGTCGAGCCGGGCTGGCTGCAGGTGTACGGCCGCGACGCCGAAGGCGCGGATGCGAACCTCGTGCCGGTGCAGAAGGACGAGAAGGTGAAGACGGACGAAATCGCCGCCGTCGCGCTCGTCACGAAGCCGCCCGCACGCTACTCGGAAGCGACGCTGCTGTCCGCGATGGAAGGTGCGGGCAAGCTCGTCGAGGACGACGAACTGCGCGAGGCGATGGCCGCGAAGGGCCTCGGCACGCCGGCCACGCGTGCGGCGATCATCGAAGGCCTGCTCGGCGAGAAATACCTCGTGCGCGAAGGCCGCGAACTGATTCCGACCGCGAAGGCATTCCAGCTGATGACATTGTTGCGCGGCCTCGGCGTGAAGGAACTCACCGCGCCCGAGCTCACCGGCGAATGGGAATACAAGCTGTCGCAGATGGAGCGCGGCAACCTCGGGCGCGAAGCGTTCATGCAGGAAATCGCCCGCATGACGCAGCAGATCGTGAAGCGCGCGAAGGAATACGATTCGGACACGATCCCCGGCGATTACGCGACGCTCGAGACGCCGTGCCCGAACTGCGGCGGCCAGGTGAAGGAAAACTACCGCCGCTTCGCATGCACGAAGTGCGAGTTCTCGATCTCGAAGATCCCGGGCAGCCGGCAATTCGAGATCGCGGAAGTCGAGGAGCTGCTGCGCGAGAAGACGATCGGCCCGCTGTCCGGCTTCCGCAGCAAGATGGGCCGCCCGTTCTCGGCGATCCTCAAGCTGTCCTTCGACGACGAGACGAAAAACTACAAGCTCGAATTCGACTTCGGCCAGGACACCGGCGGTGAGGAAGGCGAAGCGCCCGACTTTTCCGCACAGGAGCCGGTCGGCGCGTGCCCGAAGTGCAAGGGCCGCGTGTTCGAGCACGGGATGAGCTACGTGTGCGAGCACTCGGTGGCCAACCCGAAGACCTGCGATTTCCGCTCGGGCAAGGTGATCCTGCAGCAGGAAATCACCCGCGAGCAGATGGGCAAGCTGCTGGCCGACGGCCGCACGGATCTGCTGCCGAACTTCAAGTCGTCGCGCACGGGCCGCAACTTCAAGGCCTTCCTCGTGAAGCAGCCGGACGGCAAGATCGGCTTCGAGTTCGAGAAGAAGGAGCCGAAGGCCGCTGCCGCGAAGAAGACGGCAAAATCAGCGACGAAGGATGCCGAAACCGTGACGGAAGGCGCCGAAGAGAAACCGGCACCGGCTCGCAAGACCGCCGCCCGCAAGACGACGGCGCGCAAGACGAGCTCTTAACGGCCTGACGGCCGGGGCTCCCCCGGCCATGCCGAACTCGGGCAGGCACCCATAAAAAAACGCGGATCGATTGCTCGATCCGCGTTTTTCTTTGTGCCGGCGGCAACCACTTCCAGGCCGCCAGGCCGTCGCATCGTTACAACGGCGACGGCGCCGCGACGCGCGTGCGCGGCGAACGCGGCAGGCGCGGCGACAGGTTCGGGTCGGCCGCTTCCGGCTGCTCGGCACGCGTCTCGACACCGATCGGCGCGAGCGCCGAACTCTGCGTGGCCCACTGCTCGCCCATCGTCGCGTCGGTCGAGTGGCTGAAATGCTCGACGAGGTGATCGATGAACGTGCGCACCTTCGCGGGCAGATGGCGCCGGCTCGGGTAAGCGATGTTGATCTCGACCTGCGGCAGCCGGAAATCCGGCAGCAGCCGCACGAGCGCGCCGCGCGCGATATCGCCGCCGATCAGGTAGCTCGGCAGGATCGCGACCCCCATCCCGAGCAGCGCGAACTGGCGCAGCATCGCGGTGTTGTTCGCGACGATCACGTTGGTCGGGCGCACGCGCACTTCGCCGTCCGGCCCCGTGAACACACGCTCGTCCCCCCAGTATTCGGTCGGCAGGCTCAGGCTCGGGTGCTCGGCGAGATGCTCCGGATGGGTCGGCACGCCGTGCTTCTCTAGATAGCTCGGCGTCGCGCACACGGTCATGCAGCCGGTGGTCAGGCGCCGCGTGACGATGCTCGCGCTGCGCATCTGGCGCGTGACGACGATGCCGACGTCGAAACCTTCCTCGACGAGATCGACCTGCCGGTCGACCAGCGTGAGATCCGGCACCACTTTCGGGAAATTCTCCGTGTACGACTGCAACACGGGCGCGAGGTTGTGCAGGCCGAACACGACCGGCGCAACGATGCGTAACGTTCCGACCGGCTCGTGATTGCGCGCAACGACCATCTGCTCGACGTCCTCGAGCTCATCGAGGATCTGGCGAGCCCGCTCCAGATAGACCTGGCCCGACTCCGTCAGCGAAAGGCTGCGCGTGGTGCGGTTCAGCAAACGCGTGCCGAGCCGGCCTTCCAGATCGGCGACGTGACGCGTCGCGACCGCGTTGGAGATATCCATTGCACTCGCGGCCCGCGCAAAACTGCCGAGATCTGCAACCTTGACGAACACGCGCATCGACTGCAAATGATCCATAAACGACTCCTGCCGCTGTTACAACTTCAAAAAGATGAAGCAAATGCGTAATTCTCCTACGACAGCGGAAATGATGCAGAGTTGCTCAACAAAGCGCCGGTTGACGATAAAAATAGTCAAAAATCCTCGCCTTCTGCGGATAGTTGATCCAATTATTCTGATTGGAGCAACAATTGGGTGAACCTCGTCGAGTATGTGGCCGAATCAGGAAGGACGTATTTGATGCGACACAACAGCGCACCCCCGCACCCATCGCGCAAGCGGCGCCGGGTCAGGCCGCCGCCAATTGCGGCGGAGCGTAACAACCTGTTAAAAAGGCACCATGAAGGCGGCCGACGTAGCATCATGTCGGCCCCGGCCGGGCGGGACGGGTGCGCGACGTGCGCCGCCGCCACCGCCGCTTTCAACGTGCGACACCCGCTCACATGAAAATTGCCATCCTCGACGACTACCAGGACGCCGTCCGCAAGCTGAACTGCTTCGAGATGCTTGCCGACCACGACGTGAAGGTCTTCAACAATACGGTGCGCGGATTGGGACAACTCGCCAGCCGTCTGGCGGAAGTCGAGGCGCTCGTGCTGATTCGCGAACGGACCCCGATTTCGTCGCAACTGCTCGCCAAGCTGCCGAACCTGCGCATGATCAGCCAGACCGGCCGCATTTCGAGCCACATCGATCTCGAAGCGTGTACCGACCGCGGCATCGCCGTGCTCGAAGGCACGGGCTCGCCGATTGCCCCCGCCGAGCTGACCTGGGCGCTCGTGATGGCTGCCCAGCGCCGCATTCCGCAATACGTCGCGAACCTGAAGCAGGGCGCGTGGCAACAGTCGGGCCTGAAGACGTCGGCGATGCCGCCGAACTTCGGCCTCGGCCAGGTGCTGCGCGGCCAGACGCTCGGCATCTGGGGCTACGGCAAGATCGGCCGGCTCGTCGCCGGCTACGGCAAGGCGTTCGGGATGAACGTGCTGATCTGGGGCCGCGAGCATTCGCTCGAGTCCGCGCGCGCCGACGGCTATACGGCCGCCGAAAGCCGCGAAGCGCTGTTCGAGCAGAGCGACGTGCTGTCGCTGCACCTGCGCCTGCACGACGACACGCGCGGGATCGTGAAGCAGGAAGACCTGATGCGGATGAAGCCGACGTCGCTGCTCGTCAACACGAGCCGCGCCGAACTGCTCGAGGAAAACGCACTGGTCAACGCGCTGTCGCACAACCGTCCGGGCATGGTCGCGATCGACGTGTTCGAGAGCGAGCCGATCCTGCAGGGCTACAGCCTGCTGCGGATGGAAAACGTGATCTGCACGCCGCACATCGGCTACGTCGAGCGCGAAAGCTACGAGCTCTACTTCAGTGCGGCATTCCGGAACATCCTGGCGTTCGACCAGGGCGACATGTCGAGCGTCGTCAACCCGGAAGCCCTGACGCCGCGCCGCGTGCGCTGAGCGCCGCGGGCCGCGCCCGCCGCGCGGCCCCGCTTCCTGCTTCCCGTCTTCAGGCGGCCACGCGGCCGCCCGTCATCGCGCCGACGCGCGTGAGGAAATGCTCGCCGTCGCGCCGCCCGAGATCGTACGCATGCCGCATCTGCGACGGGCTCGTGTAATCCCAACTCGAAATCGGCACCTTGCTCGACGGCTGCACGTACAGCCGCCGCTGCTCGCCATGCGCGACCGTGAACATCTGCGGACGCGGGTACAGCCGCGTGACGAGCACCAGCACGTCGCCCGGCGTCGGATCGAGCGCGTCGACCGGCACGTTGTCGACCATCCCGCCGTCGAGCACGGGCCGGCCGCCGCGGCGCAGCACCGGCGTGAACGGCGGCGTGCAGGACGACTGCAGGATCAGGTCGGCGAGATCGTCAACGCGCGTACAGGCCTGCGCGCGCACGAATTCCGGCCGAAAACCGAGCGAGCGCCCGAGCGTCGGATGCAGCGTCTTGCGCACGTACTTCTCGATGTTGTACGCGACGAGGCCGGCGGCCACCGCGCTGCGCGCACCGAGCCAGCGCGGCACGTGCGACACGCCGATGCGGATCTCCGGCGCCGCGGCCAGCTTCGCGAACGGCTCGCCGTAGATGTCGAGCAGCGCCTGGCGGTAAATCCGGTAATGCGGAAACACGGGCTCGCGCCCGAACAGGTTGCCCCAGTACGCGTTCTTCCGGTTGTGGCGCAGCGCCTCTTCGTAATAGCGCATCACCCAGGCGGCGTCGCGGGTATACAGCATGCACGCGGTCGCCGCGCCGGCCGAGATGCCGGTGATCACGCGCGGGCGCAGGCCGAGCGCCGGCTGCGCGACGTCCCAGAAGCCAGCCTGCCACCAGCAGCGGTTGCCGCCGCCCGCAAAGACGATCTGGTCGAACATCGCGCCGCTCAGCTGACGAGCGCGTAGGTCGACGTCGCGTGAACGGCCATCTTGCCGTCCTCGTCGAACAGCTCGACTTCGCCGAATACGAGATTGCGACCCATCCGCAGCACGCGCGCGGTGACGAGCACGTCGCCCTTGCGCACGGGCCGCATGAAGTTCGTGTTCAGCGATACGGTGGTCATCGGCCGGAACTCGCCGAGCGCGGCCGAGATCGCGACCACCATCGCCGTGTCGGCGGCCGCCGTGAACACCTGGCCGCAGATGATGCCGCCCGAATGGCGGAATTCGCCGGAAAACGGCAGACGCAGCGTGACGCTGTCGTCGCCGATCGACACGGGGACCAGACCGAGCGAGCGGACCCAGGGGGCCAGCAGGCGATCCAGCAATTCGCGGACTGCGTTTTCGTCCATCTTCGAAAGCCCAGAAAGCGTTGCGCGACCGTCGCGCAACACGTGTGGCGTCATCATACCGGGAGCGCGGAAACTACGATCGCTCGTTATCGGGCCGACAGCTGCCGTCGTGGTGACGAAATATTTTCAGGAAATTTGCAGAAAGGGCTTGCAAGACCCGAAATACCCGTGCATAATCTTTCTTCTGTTGGGGGCGTTAGCTCAGTTGGTAGAGCAGCGGACTCTTAATCCGTAGGTCGAGTGTTCGAGTCACTCACGCCCCACCAGGAATTCCGAAGCCCGGTTAGCGAAAGCTGACCGGGCTTTTTCCTTTTCCGCCGTCGCACGCGCGGCGCGCGCCCTGTCGCAGTACGCCACCACACGCCCGCTCCGCATCGTTTCCGCTAGAATCGTCCGACAAATATCACACGACCGGCGCAGGCACTGCCGTTTGCCCGCCGGCACTGAGAGAACATGGGACGTCAGTCATGGAAGCATGTAACCGAGACGCGACCATTCAGAGAGCCTGGTTGCGCCGATATCGGCGGGTCCGTCGGGACACGCCACTCCAACGATCACACCGGCATCCGCAGTGCGACGCACGAACCGGATCCGGTCATGCCGGGTAAGGACGCGCTCGTCGCGCTGGCGCTCGGCGCCGTGCTGCTCGTACTGGCAGGCGTGCTCGCCGTCACGACCGGCCACGCGACCGGCCACCTCGTGCGCACGCCGGGCACGGTCGTCCGTATCGTGCAGGACAGCGACGCGATGCGCGCATACCGGCCGATCGTCGCGTATCTCGCGAACGACGGCCAGCGCCGCGAGATCGCCGGCAATACCGCGTCGACCATCCCCGCCTACGACATCGGCGAGAACGTCGACGTCCTGCTCGATCCCGTCCATCCCGAGCGCCCCGCGCTGATCGACGATTTCGCGCAACGCTGGTTTCCAGCGGCGGTGGCGGCGCTACTCGCCGTCGCGTCGTTCGCGATCGGCGCTCTGCTGATCGCCGGCAAGCGCCACCGCATGCAATCCGATGCGCCGCCCACCCGCGCCGAGCGCAAGCAGGCGCGACGCCGCTGGGATATCGCGATCGTGCTGATTCCGATCACGATCGGCACGGGCTTCATTGCCGGCGCCGGTGCGGCCGGCCTGCGTCAGTGGCAGATCGCCCACCACTACGCGCGCTCAACCGGCCACGTCGTCGAGATCGCCAAAAGTGCGCGGTCAGCCCGCTCGCGCACGTCGCTGTATTCGGCGATCGTCGCGTTCACGACCGACAGCGGACGCCAGATCACGTTCGCCCAGGGCGCGGCGGCGTCGCATCCGGGCCTGCAGGAAGGCGAAGCGGTCAACGTGCTGTACGACCCCGTCACCCCCGAGCGCGCGGTCGTCGACCGCTTCTGGGATCGCTGGGGCCTCACGGCCATCCTGCTCGCAATCGGTGCGCCGTTCCTCGCGGCCGGGCTGTTCGTCGCCGCGACGCTGTGGCCGGAGCATCGGCCGCACGAAATCGCCCCATGACGCTCGCGCGCCGGCCGCGCACCGCCCGGCGCGACAACCGGTACGGCGCGCGCGTCATCGCTCCCTGAACGCCTCCACCTTCGCGCGGTTTCCGCACGTACGCATGTCGCACCAGCGGCGTCCGACGCCGCGGCCGCGATCGACGAAGAACCACGTGCACCGGCCGCACTGCCTCACCCGCGCGAAATCGTCGCTGCGCAGCAGTTGCTCGAAACCGAGTGCGGCCGCGTCGACCCAGCGCGACGCGGCGCGCGCGTCGGGCCGCCACGCGAACCGGCCGTCGACCGCCTCGAACACGCTGCGCCCGATCGCGTCGCGAATCGCGACGGCGAGCCGGTCCGCCGCGCGCGCGCCGGCCGTGCCGCCACCTCCGGCCGTCAGGTGCAAGATTGCCGTGTAGGCATCCTCGCGAAAGCGAAGCAGCGCCGCCAGCGCATCCGCGTCGTCCTGCCGCGCATAGCGCAGCAGCCGCGCCAGATCGGCCGGCGCCAGCAGCCCCGAGCGTTCCGCCCACGCATGCACGGCCGGCCAGTCGACGAGCTTGTCCCCGTCGCGCGTCTTGCCCGTGTCGGCCACCGTGTTGAGGAAATCGAGCGCCGGATGGCCGCCGACGAAATCGGCTGCGCCCCATGCGTGCGCGGGTTGCGCGGGTTCGTGTCGAGTAACCATTTATTTTCGCCTATCGGTTTCACATCCGGACAATCCGGCGTAACCTGTTAACAACCAAAACAGGTTAGCATGGAGATGCCGATGCTCGAACTCGCCAACCGCTTCATTTTCGAAGGCCACCGGATTGCGTGGGGAACGTTCGGCGACGGGCCGCCGCTCGTGCTCGTGCACGGCACGCCGTTTTCGTCGCAGGTGTGGCGCCGGATCGCGCCGTGGCTCGCGCGGCGTCATCGCGTGTTCTTCTACGACCTGCTCGGTTACGGTCAGTCCGACATGCCGGACGCGGACGTGTCGCTCGGCCGCCAGAACAGGCTGTTCGGCGCGCTGCTCGACGAGTGGAACATCTCACGCCCCCGCGTACTCGCTCACGACTATGGCGGCGCAACCGTGCTGCGCGCGCACTTCCTCGACGGCGTCGCCTATGCGGATCTCACGCTCGTGAATCCGGTCGCCATCGCGCCGCAGGGTTCGCCGTTCGTGCGTCATGTCGCGCAGCACGAAGCCGCATTCACCGGATTGCCTGCGTATGCGCATCACGCGCTCGTGTCGGCCTATCTCGGCAATGCCGTCGCGCGGCCGCTGAGCGACGACGCGTTGTCGATCTACCGCGCGCCATGGCTCACGCCCGACGGGCAGGCCGGGTTCTATCGCCAGATCGCGCAGATGCGCCCGCGCTACATCGAGGAAGCCGAGGCGCGTTACGCGCCGCCGGACTTTCCCGTGCGCATCGTATGGGGCGAGGACGACGCGTGGATTCCGCTCGAACAGGGACAGGCGCTGGCCGATCGCATCGCGAACGGCCGGCTGATCAGGGTGACGTGTGCGGGCCACCTGGTGCAGGAAGATGCGCCGGAGGCGATCGTCGCGGCAGTGCTCGACGCATCAGGGCAAGGTTGACGCCCGCTGTCGCGCATGTCGCTCTTCGCGTGCCGCGTCAGAACACCGGCACGCCCTGCGCGAGTGTCGAGATGAATTTTGCGGTGCGCGGATCGCGCGGGTCGCCGAACAGGTCGCGCGACGCACCGGCCTCGACGATACGGCCTTCCGCGAGAAACACCGCGTCGTGTGCAATCGACGCGGCCAGACGCAGGTCGTGCGTCGCCATCAGCATCGTCGTGCCTTCCCGTGCGAGCTGGCGCAGCACCTCGACCACTTCGACGGACAGTTCCGGATCGAGCGCCGACGTCGGCTCGTCGCACAACAGCACCTGCGGCGACGGCGCGAGCGCACGCGCGATCGCGACGCGTTGCTGCTGGCCGCCCGACAGCGTGCCGGGCCACGCGTCGGCCTTGTCCGCGATGCCGACCTTCTCGAGCAGCGCGAGCGCGCGTTCGCGTGCTCGCTCGCGCGGCCAGCGCTGCACGGTGACGAGCCCTTCCATCACGTTCTGCACGACGCTCAGGTGCGGAAACAGCTGGAAGTTCTGGAACACCATGCCGGTCTGGCGGCGCACCGCGAACACGGCGTCGCGCGCCGGCCGCTGCGCCGGCGAGAAGTCGATGCGTGCGTCGCCGACCGTCAGCGTGCCCGCCTCGGGCACTTCGAGCAGGTTCACGCAACGCAGCAGCGTGCTCTTGCCGCTGCCGGACGGCCCGATCAGCGCCGTCACGCTGCCGGGCTGCAACGCGAGGTCGATCCCTTGCAGCACGCGATGCGTGCCGAACGACTTGTCGATGCGTTCGAGCCTGATCATCGCAGTTCCGCCTGGAACAGCGCATGACGGCCGAAGCGGATTTCGAGGCGACGCTGCAGCGTGGACAGCACCGAGCTGAGCAGCAGATAGACCAGCGCGGCTTCCGTATAGAGAATCATCGGCTCGTAGGTCACGGCCGCGATCCGCTGCGCGGCCTGGAAGATTTCCGGCACGGTCAGCACGGCCGCGAGCGACGTGTCCTTCACGAGCGAAATGAACGAATTCGACAGTGCGGGCAGCGCAACGCGCGCGGCCTGCGGCAGGATCGCGCGACGCAGCGCCTGCGGGCGCGTCATCGCCATCGAGTACGCGGCTTCCCACTGCCCCTTCGGAATCGATTCGATCACGCCGCGGATCACCTCGGCGTTGTACGCGCCGACGTTCAGCGAGAAGCCGATCACCGCGGCCGTCAGCGGATCGAGCACGATGCCGACGCTCGGCAAACCGTAGAAGATCACGAACAGCTGCACGAGCAGCGGCGAACCGCGAAACAGCCAGATGTAGAAACGGACGACGGCTTGCGCCCAGCGCGGCCCGAACAGCCGCGTGAGCGCCGCGCCGAAGGCGAGCAGCAGGCCGATCGCGAACGACGCGAGCGTGAGCGGTACCGTGAACACGAGCCCCGCGACGAGCAGGGGCCGCAGCGATTCCGCCATCAGGTGAAGCCAGGCCGGCATCGTTCAGCCTCGCGTCACGGTTGCGACACGTCGCGGCCGAAATACTTCTGCGAGATCTTCGCGTAGGTGCCGTCGGCCTTGATGTCCGCGAGCGCCTTGTCGATCGCGGCCACCAGCGCGGGGCTGCCCTTGCGCAGCAGCACGCCCGATGCGTCGCTCGCGCCGCCCGTGTCGGTCGCCGCGATCTTCAGCTTCGCGTCCGGCTTGTGCTTGCGGAAATCGAGGTACGACAGCGAATCGTTGATCGTCGCGTCGACGCGGCCCGAGCTCAGCAGGTCGATCGATTCGTTGAAGCCCTGCACGGGCACGACGTCCGCGCCGTGCGCGGCCGCGAGCTTGCCGAAATTGCTGGTCAGCGTGTTCGCGGATTTCTTGCCCTTGAGGTCGTCGAACGAGTGGATCGTCGTGTTGTCCGCGCGCACGATCAGCACCGCGCGGGACGTGATGTACGGCGTCGAGAAATCGTATTTCGCCTTGCGCGCGTCGGTGATCGACACTTCGTTGACGACCGCGTCGTAGCGGTTCACGTCGAGGCCGGCGATCAGCCCGTCCCACTTGCCTTCGACGAACTGCGGCTTCACGCCGAGGCGCTGCGCGATCGCGGTCGCGATATCGACGTCGAAGCCCGTCAGCTTGCCGGTTTCGTCGTGGTACGTGAACGGCGCGTAGGTGCCTTCGGTGCCGACCCGGAACACACCGGACGACTTGATCTGCGACAGGTCGTCGGCAGCCAGTGCGCTCGTGACCGAAACGGCCTGCAGCATGGCGACGACCAGGATGGAGCGAAGGAATTTCATGGTGCGGACCCCGAATGATTGGACGAAATATTCCCGCGGCACACGCATGCCGTTCGAGAGGTCCGCGAATTCTACCGACGCGTCGAGGCCCGGCAAAAACGCAAATCGGCTATCGATATGAGCCGATCGAATAACGCGCGCACCGGCCGCGAAACCGGTGTGCGCGGCTTACACATCACTTACCACGGCAGCGAATACGTCTTCGTATTCGTGAAGCTCTTCATCGCTTCCTGCACGCCTTCCTTGTAACCGAGCCCCGAATCCTTCACGCCGCCGAACGGCGTCAGTTCGAGCCGGTAGCCCGGCACCTCGCGCACGTTCACGCTGCCGACTTCCAGCTCGGTGATGAAGCGCGTGATGTGATCGAAGCGGTTCGTGCAGACCGACGACGACAGCGCGTAGTCGGTGCTGTTCGACATCCGGATCGCTTCGTCGATGTCGCGAAAGCGCATGATCGGCGACACGGGGCCGAAGGTTTCGTATTTCACCAGCGGCATGTCGGGCGTCACGCGATCGATCACCGTCGGCGAATACAGCGCGCCGCTGCGGACGTTGCCGACCAGCAGCCGCGCGCCGCGCGCGATCGCGTCGTTCACCTGCTGCTCGCAGAATTTCGCGGCGGCCTCGTCGATCACCGTGCCCATGTCGACCGACGGATCGGACGGATTGCCGTACGACCACGCACGCGTTTTCTCGACCACCAGCTCCGTAAAGCGATCGGCCACCGACTCGTGCACGAGCATCCGCTTGATCGCGGTACAGCGCTGCCCCGAGTTCTTGTACGAACCCGACACCGCGAGCGTGCTCGCTTCGTCGAGATCGGCGTCTTCCATCACGATGATCGGATCGTTGCCGCCGAGTTCGAGCACTGCACGGCGATAGCCCATGCGCGACGCAATCGACTTGCCGATCGACACGCCGCCGGTGAACGTGATCAGGTCGATCGCCGGGTTCGTGATCAGCTCGTCGGCGATCTCCTTCGGGTCGCCGGTGAGCACCTGCAGCATCTGCGGCGGCAGGCCGGCTTCGTACAGGATGTCCGCGAACAGGTAGCACGACAGCGGCACCTTCTCCGACGGCTTCACGACGATCCGGTTGTTGGTCGCGACCGACGGCACGATCTTGTGCGCGACCTGGTTCATCGGGTGATTGAACGGCGTGATCGCCGAGATCACGCCGAGCAGCGGATCGCGCTGCGTGTACACGCGGCGCTTCTTGCCGTGCGGGGTCAGGTCGCACGAGAAGATCTGACCGTCGTCCTTCAGCACTTCACCGGCACCGAACGTCAGCACGTCGGCCACACGCCCCGCTTCGTACGTCGAATCCTTGATGCACAGGCCGGCCTCGGCCGTGATCAGCGCTGCAATCTCGGCGGTGCGCGCACGCACGATGTCGGCCGCGCGGCGCAGGATCGCCGCGCGATCGTGGCGCGTGAGCGTCGGCCGGTAGGCACGTGCGGCGGCAAACGCGCGCCGCACGTCGTCCAGCGTCGCCTTCGGCACGGTGCCGACCAGCGCGCCGTCGTACGGGTTGCGCACTTCGATTACCGCGTCCCGATGAATCCGTTCCCCATCGATTCGCAGTGCTTCGCGACGAATCTCGCGGACGTCCGTCGATGCTGCAATGGCGTTCATGAGTGTGTCCCCTTACGGATGCGTGCGCATCACTGCAGATGGTTGAGCGCGATGTCGATGATGTCGAAGTTGCGCAGGCGCGCGCGGCCCGAGACGTCGCCGGCGACCGGCTTGCTGAAGATCAGCGGCACGATCTGCTCGGAGATCCCGCCGTGCGAGCGGAGCGGCACGTCGAGGCCCGACAGGTCATGCTTGATGCGGCGCGTGCCGAGCACGACGTCCTGCTTCGAGATCACGATCAGGTCGCCCATCCGCGCCGGCGGCAGCTCGAAGCGCGCGCAACCCTCGGCGCCCGTCAGCACGACCTCGATGCCGTCGACCGCGGCGAGCCGTGCGCGCAGCGCTTCGGTATCGGCCGACGCCGGCACGTAGACGGTCGCGAACGAGCCGAGCGCGCCGTGGTGCACGACGTACGGATCGGTGATCGGCAGGATCACGCGCGCCGCGTCCTCGCCGAGCCACTCGTCGAACAGCTCCTGCAGGTAGATCACGTTCGGCTCGCCGGTTTCATCGTCGTGCTTCGCGTTCATTCCATGATCGGCCGTGATCGCGACGATCGCGCCGAGCGCGTCGAGGCGCTGCAGGTAGGTGTCCATCATCGCGTAGAACGCGTTCGCGCCTTCCGTGCCGGGCGCGCACTTGTGCTGCACGTAGTCGGTGGTCGACAGGTACATCAGGTCGATCGGACGCGTCTCGAGCAGGCGCACGCCGGCCGCGAACACGAATTCCGACAGGTCCGCGCTATACACGCTCGGCACCGGCTTGCCGACCAGCTCGAGCACGTTGTCGATGCCGTTTTCCTCGATGCTCGCCTCGTCGGCCTTTTCCGACGAGAAACAGATGCCCTTCAGCCCCTTGCCGAGCAGGCGGCGCAGCTTGTCCTTCGCGGTGACGACCGCGACTTTCGCCCCTTGCTCAGCGAAGGTCGCGAGCACCGTCGGTGCGACCAGGTACTTCGGATCGTTCATCAGCACTTCGGCGCCGGTGTCGCGGTCGTAGAAGTAGTTGCCGCTTATCCCATGCACCGCCGGCGGCACGCCTGTCACGATCGACAGGTTGTTCGGGTTCGTGAAGCTCGGCACCACGCACTCGCCCTTGAGCGCCGTGCCCGGCTTCAGCAGCGTGCGCAGGAACGGCGCGACGCCGGCCTCGGCCGCCTCCTCCAGATATTCGTATGCGCAGCCATCGACGCACACGACCACCACGGGCCGGCTCATCCAGTTGTAGCGGCGGCCGTTCACTTCCACGGATACAGGCGTTTCATTCATGACGTTCATTCCTTTCAGGTCGAAGGGGTGAGCCGTCGGCGCCCGCGCCGCGCCGAAGGGAGGTGTTTTCCATGCTTGACATTAAAATTGATGATTTGTAGATTGTCAACAACATGCAGAGAACAGAAAGCAAAACAACGGTGCAGCAAGAGGGCTGGTCTCCACTCATCCGCCGCGTGCCGCGGCGCCACAGTCAAGGGGTCTGAAGATGAACGAAGTGCCGGTAAACAAGCGTTTGAATGCATGGGCGGCGGGCGCGGCCCGCTTCGCACTGGCCGCGGCGGTCGCGCTCGGTGCGGTGCAGGCGGCGCACGCGAAGACGTCGCTGCTCGTCTATACCGCGCTGGAAGACGAGGCGATGAAGCCCTACAAGGACGCGTTCGAGAAAGCGAACCCCGATATCGAGATCCGCTGGGTGCGCGACTCGACCGGTTCGGTCACCGCGAAGCTGCTTGCAGAGAAGAACAACCCGCGCGCGGACGTCGTGCTCGGCCTCGCCGCGTCGAGCCTCACGCTGCTCGACCTGCAGGGCATGCTGATGCCCTACACGCCGAAGGACTTCGACCAGCTCACGCGCAAGTACAGCGACGCGAACACGCCGCCGCACTGGGTCGGCATGGACGTGTGGGGCGCGACGATCTGCTACAACCGCGTCGCCGCGCAGGCGAAGGGCATCCCGAAGCCGACGTCGTGGGAAGACCTGACGAAGCCCGTCTATAAAGGCGGGATCGTGATGCCGAGCCCGGTTTCGTCCGGCACCGGCTACCTAGACGTGACCGCGTGGCTGCAGACCTTCGGCGACGACAAAGGCTGGAAGTTCATGGACGCGCTCGACAAGAACGTCGCGCAATACGTGCACTCGGGCTCGAAGCCGTGCACGCTTGCCGGCACCGGCGAATTCCCGATCGGCATCTCGTTCGAGTTCCGCGGCCACGAACTGCAGTCGCAGGGCGCGCCGATCGATCTCGTGTTCCCGAAGGAAGGGCTCGGCTGGGACATGGAAGGCACCGCGATCATGAAGACGACGAAGCAGCCCGACGCCGCGAAGAAGCTCGCCGACTTCATGGCGAGCAAGGAGGCGAACCAGATCACCGCGCGCTGGTGGGCGATCGTCGCGTACCCGGGGGTCGCGCGCAAGCTCGCCGGCATCCCCGACAACTACTCGGACCTGCTCGTGAAGAACGACTTCGTATGGTCGGCGAAGAACCGCCAGTCGATTCTCGATACGTGGCAGAAGCGCTACGGCGCGAAAGCGCAGCAGTAACGTCGCGACCCGCCGCGGGGCCGCGCCGCGCGCCGCCCCGCGCCACCCTTTCCATCGTCGAATCCGGCCCCCGGGCCGCCCCAGCATGGAGGCGCGCATGGCACCTTATCTGAGCGTAGAACGCATCGAGAAGCGGTACAACGACACGCAGGTCCTGACCGACATCAACCTGAGCGTGATGAAGGGCGAAATGATCTGCTTCCTGGGGCCGTCCGGCTGCGGGAAGACCACGCTGCTGCGGATCATCGCGGGGCTCGAGACGCAGAACGCCGGCCACATCATGCAGGACGGCCGCGACATCTCGCGGCTGCCGCCGCAACTGCGCGACTACGGGATCGTGTTCCAGTCGTACGCGCTGTTCCCCAACCTCACCGTGTACGACAACGTCGCGTACGGGCTCGTGAACCGCAAGATGAAGCGCGACGCGATCCACGAGCGCGTGCACACGCTGCTCGCGCTGGTCGGCCTGCCCGACAGCCATCGCAAGCATCCGGGCCAGTTGTCCGGCGGCCAGCAGCAGCGCATCGCGCTGGCACGCGCGCTCGCCACCTCCCCCGGCCTGCTGCTGCTCGACGAACCGCTGTCGGCGCTCGACGCGCGGGTGCGCGTGCGGCTGCGCCAGGAGATCCGCGCGCTGCAGCAGCGGCTCGGCGTGACGACGATCATGGTCACGCACGACCAGGAAGAAGCGCTGTCGATGGCCGACCGCATCGTCGTGATGAACCACGGCGTGATCGAGCAGATCGGCACGCCGCTCGAAATCTACCGGCAGCCCGCGTCACCGTTCGTCGCGGACTTCATCGGCCGCGTCAACACGATTCCCGCCGAAGTCGCACAGGACGGCACGCTGCGCGCGGGCGCGGTCGGCCTCGACTGCCGCCACGGTGCGGCCCGCCCCGCGCAGGGCGCGGCGGTCTCGGTCTACGTGCGGCCCGAGGACCTGCGCATCCGCGTGCCGGGCGAGACGGCCGACAACGTGCTGGCCGGCCGCGTCGAGAAGCTCGAATTCCTCGGCGCGTTCTGCCGCGTGAGCTTCCGGATCGACGGGCTCGACGGCCAGGAGATCGTCGCCGACCTGTCGTATCACGACGTCGACCGCACCGGCGTGCAGGCCGGCGCGCGCATCGACCTCGCGCTCGATCGCGAGCATGTCCGCGTGTTCCCGAGCGCGAAGGAGCGACTGCAATGAGCACCGTCCTGACCGAGCGCCGCCGCGGCGCCTCCGCCCCCGCCGACGTGCGGCAGATCACGCACTGGCACGACCGCATCGCGCAGCTCGCGCTCGTCGCGATGGCCGCGCTGATGTCGATGTTCCTGCTGCTGCCGCTCGCGCTCGTCGTGCAGAAATGCTTCGTCGATGCGGACGGACGCTTCGTCGGCGCACACAACTTCGTCGAGTATCTCGAGGACAGCGGCGTACTGCGCTCGATGCTGCATTCGCTGACGGTCGGCGCGCTCGTCACGTCGATCGTCGTGCCGATGGCGTTCACGTTCGCTTACGCACTGACCCGCTCGTGCATGCCGCTGAAGAACGCGGCGCGCACGATCGCGCTGCTGCCGCTGCTCGCGCCGACGCTGCTGTCCGCGGTGTCGTTCATCTACTGGTTCGGCAACGCGGGGCTGCTCAAGCCGCTGCTGCACGGCCATTCGATCTACGGGCTGCCGGGCATCGTGCTGAGCATGGTGTATGCGTCGTTCCCGCACGTGCTGATGATCCTCGTCACCGCGCTGTCGCTGGCCGACGGCCGGCTCTACGAGGCCGCCGACGCGATGGGCACGAGCCGCATCCGCAAGTTCTTCACGATCACGCTGCCGGGCGCGAAGTACGGCTTGATCAGCGCGACGATGGTGGCGTTCACGATGTGCATCAACGACTTCGGCGTGCCGGTGGTGATCGGCGGTTCGTACAACGTACTGTCGACCGACATCTACAAGCTGATCATCGGCCTGCAGGATTTCAACCGCAGCGCAGTCGTGAGCCTGATGCTGCTGTGTCCGGCCCTCGTCGCGTTCGGCGTCGACTTCTTCATCCGCCGCCGCCAGCAGTCGCAGCTCGGCGCACGTTCGACGCCGTACCAGCCGAAGCCGTCGCGCGGCTTCGACGCCGCGATGCTCGCGTACTGCGGCATCGTGTGCGCGTTCTTCATCGCGGTGGTCGGCATCTCGGTGTTCGCGTCGTTCGTGAAGTTCTGGCCGTACCAGATGACGCTCGGGCTGCAGCACTACGAGATGGGGCTGATCGGCGCGGGCATCTTCGACGCGTACAAGAACAGCCTGCGGATGGCCGCGACGGTGGCGCTCGGCGGCACGATCGTCGTGTTCGGCGGCGCCTATCTGATCGAGAAGACCCGCGGCGCACGCTGGCTGCGCGGCTTCATCGCGCTGTGCGCGATCCTGCCGATGGGCGTGCCGGGGCTTGTGCTCGGCATCAGCTACATCTTCCTGTTCAACGCGCCCGGCAATCCGCTGAACGGGCTGTACGGGTCGCTGTGGCTGCTCGCGATCGTCACGGTGGTGCACTACTACGCATCGAGCCACCTGACCGCCGTCACCGCGCTCCGGCAGATCGACAGCGAGTTCGAGGCCGTGTCCGCGTCGCTGAAGGTGCCGTTCTACAAGACCTTCGTGCGCGTGACCGTGCCCGTGTGCCTGCCGGCGATCCTGCTGATCGCCCGCTACCTGTTCGTCAACGGGATGACGACTGTCTCGGCCGTCGCGTTCCTCTACTCGCCCGACACGCAGCCCGCATCGGTCGCGATCCTGAACCTCGACGACGCGGGCCAGATGGGCCCGGCCGCCGCGATGGCCACGCTCGTGCTCGCGACCTCGTCGTTCGCGTGCGTGCTGTTCGCATGCATCTCGCATCGACTGTTGCGCCGTACGCAGGCCTGGCGCAATCCGCATCGCCGTTGATTCTTTGACCGTATTCACGTGACGTCCCGACTTCATCAAGGAGACACCATGACGCTCGCCGCCCAGCCCATCCTGCTCACCCCTGGCCCCCTGACGACCTCCGACTCCACGCGCGACGCAATGCTGCGCGACTGGGGATCATGGGACAGCGACTTCAACGCGATCACCGCGCGGCTGCGCGAGCGCCTGCTGCAGATCGTGCACGGCGAAGGCACGCACGAATGCGTGCCGCTGCAAGGCAGCGGCACGTTCTCGGTCGAAGCGGCCCTCGGCACGCTCGTGCCGCGCGACGGCCACGTGCTCGTGCCGAACAACGGCGCGTACTGCCAGCGCATCGCGAAGATCTGCCGCGTGCTCGGCCGCCAGCTGACGACGATCGACTACAGCGAGGATCGCCGCGTCGATCCGGCCGACGTCGAGCGCGCGCTCGCCGCCGATCCGACCATCACGCACGTCGCGCTCGTGCACTGCGAAACGGGCGCCGGCGTGCTGAACCCGCTGCACGACATCGCGCAGGTCGTCGCGAAGCACGGCCGCGCGCTGATCGTCGATGCAATGAGCTCGTTCGGCGCGATCGACATCGATGCGCGCACGACGCCGTTCGACGCGGTGATCGCCGCATCCGGCAAATGCCTCGAAGGCGTGCCGGGGCTCGGCTTCGTGATCGCGAAGCGTAGTGCGCTCGAACGCTGCGAAGGCAACAGCCACTCGCTCGCGATGGACCTGTACGACCAGTGGGTCTACATGCAACGCACGACGCAGTGGCGCTTCACGCCGCCGACGCACGTGGTCGCGGCACTCGACGCGGCCGTCGCGCAATACGTCGACGAAGGCGGGCTCGCGGCGCGCGGCGGCCGCTACCAGCGCAACTATCGCGCGCTGATCGACGGGATGCTCGCGCTCGGCTTCCGGCCGTTCCTCGATCCGGCGATCCAGGCGCCGATCATCGTCACGTTCCATGCGCCGGACGATCCGAACTACGACTTCAAGCGGTTCTACCAGGAGGTCAAGCAGCGCGGCTACATCCTGTATCCGGGCAAGCTGACCGAGGTCGAGACGTTCCGGGTCGGCTGCATCGGCCACTTCGGCGAAGCCGGCATCCCGGGCGCGGTCGCCGCGATCGCCGACACGCTGCGCGCGATGGGCGTGCGTCGCGTGTCGGCGGAAGCGGCAGCGTGACGTGACGTAACCCGCCGCATGCACGTGCGCATGCGGCGGCCGTCATTTTTTCGGGCCGTGCGCGGCACGCCCCCTTTTCGACGAACCCTCCCATGCGACCCTTCTGGATCGAACAAGCGCTGTTCAACGACGGCGATCTCGCCCCCGCGCTGCAAGGTGCGACGCAGGCCGACGTGTGCATCGTCGGCGGCGGCTTCACCGGGCTCTGGACCGCGATCCAGGCGAAGCAGCAGAACCCCGCGCTCGACATCGCGATCGTCGAGGCCGACCTGTGCGGCGCCGGCGCGAGCGGCCGCAACGGCGGCTGCCTGCTCACGTGGTCCGCGAAGTTCCTGACGCTGCGGCGGCTGTTCGGCGAAG
The DNA here is from genome assembly GCF_002223205.1 of Burkholderia sp. AU27893. Classification (NCBI taxonomy): domain Bacteria; kingdom Pseudomonadati; phylum Pseudomonadota; class Betaproteobacteria; order Burkholderiales; family Burkholderiaceae; genus Burkholderia; species Burkholderia sp. AU27893. The sequence continues at coordinate 1,013,159 of NZ_NKFD01000002.1, forward strand.
CCGAGGCGATCCGGCTCGTGAAGGCCTCCGAAGCGGCCGTGCAGCACATCGCCGATTTCTGCCGCGCGCACGCCATCGATGCCGAGCTGCGGCTCGACGGCACGCTGTACACCGCGACGTCGCGTGCGCAGGTCGGCACGCTCGCGCCGGTGCTCGACGCGCTCGCCGCGTGCGGCATCCACAGCTACGAACCGCTGCCGCCCGCCGAAGTCGCGCGCCGCTCGGGGTCCGCCCGCAATCTCGACGGCGTCTACTCGCCGATCGCCGCGACCGTGCATCCCGGCAAGCTCGTGCGCGGGCTGCGCCGCGTCGCGCTCGCGATGGGCATCCGGATCTACGAGCGCACGCCGATGCTCGACTTCACGCCCGGGCAGCCGGCCGTCGTGCGCACGCCGTCCGGCAGCGTGCGTGCGGGCAAGCTCGTGTTCGCGATCAACGCGTGGATGGCGAGCCGCTTCCCGCAGTTCGAACGGACGATCGCGGTCGTGTCGAGCGACATGGTCATCACCGAGAAATGCCCCGAGCTGCTCGAAAAGACCGGGCTCGTGGACGGCGTGTCGGTGCTCGATTCGCGGATCTTCGTCTACTACTACCGCACCACCGCCGACGGGCGGCTGATGCTCGGCAAAGGCGGCAACACGTTCTCGTGGCGCAGCCGCATCGCACCCGTGTTCGACCGGCGCTCGCCGTACGAGGCGCAACTCACGCAGAGCCTGCGCGAATTCTTTCCGTCGCTTGCCGGCGTGCCGGTCACCGCGAGCTGGAACGGGCCGTCGGATCGCTCCGTCACCGGCTTCCCGTTCTTCGGCCGCCTCGACGACGCGCCGAACGTGTTCTACGGCTTCGGCTACTCGGGCAACGGTGTGGGGCCGACCTACATGGGCGGGCAGATCCTGTCGTCGCTCGTGCTCGGCCTCGACAACGCGTGGACGCGCAGCCCGATCGTGCGCGGCCCGCTGGGTCATTTCCCGCCGGAGCCGATCCGCTATGTCGGCGCGCACGTCGTGCGCAATGCGATCCGCCGCAAGGAGCGCGCGGAAGACGAGAGCCGGCCGCCGGCAGTTGTCGACACGTGGCTCGCGAAATTCGCGAGCGCGGCCGGGAAAGCCGACAAGGCGTGACGATGCGTTGACTTGCGTGGCTTGAATGACCCGAAGCCGCAATGAAAAAGGGACGCTGCGAAGCGTCCCTTTGCCGTCGTGCGGCAACCATTTCGCGGCAACCCGCGCAGGCGTTGCCGCGCACTTACGCGCGCACTGGCTTTTCCCGCGCCGACTTGCCGGTCGAGGGCAGGCCCTGCTCATGCGTGCGGCGCATGCGCTCGAGGCCGTGCGACAAGTGCTCGCGCACGAGCGCCACGGCCTGCTCCTCGTCGCCGCCCGCGAGCGCCTGCACGATCTTGTCGTGCTCGGCCGCGGACACGGCGATCGCATCCTCCTCGGCCTCGATCGCCGCCTGGCGCAGCAGGCCGAGCTGGCGCACGAGCCGGCGGTAGGTATCGGTGAGGTGCGTATTGCCCACGCCGACGACCATCGCGTCGTGGAACTGCACGTTCAGCTCGGTATAGCGCGTGACGTCGTGCGTCTTCGCGGCATCCTTCATCGACTGGATGATGCCCTTCAGCACCTTCAGCGTGTCGGGCGAGATGCGCTTCGCGAGCGCGCGCGCGACCGACTCGTCGAGCATCGCGCGCACTTCGTAGATCTCCTCGGCTTCGCGCAGCGGCACGACGCGCACCGTCACGCCGCGGTTCTTCTCGTTGCGCAGCAGGCCGGCCTGCTCGAGCGCGCGGAATGCCTCGCGCACGGGGCCGCGCGACACGTTCAGCTTGGTCGCGATCTCGACTTCGTTGAGCTTCTCGCCAGGAGCGTATTCGCCGGAGACGATCGCGCGCTCGAGCATGTCCTGGACGATCATCGCAAGCGACTGGCTTTGCAGGAGTTCGATGGCGCTGAGCGCGTTCGGGGCTGTCATGGTCGGGCGGGCAGCAGGGCTGCGGTAGAAAACGAGGGCGCCATATCGGCGAATGATCCTTGTATACCCTCGGCCCGACACATTGTCAACAGTTTTCAGTTTCCAAAAACCAATTCCGCCTGCCGGAATGCCTCCGAAGCGCGACCGGCAGGCAGCGCTCGCGCGGCGGGCCGACTTCGCCCGCCTTGCGTGACACTTGTCGGCCGTCAGGCCGTCGGGTGCTTCACCGGCCCCGGATCGCTTTGGCTCGGCCGGCCCGTCTCGACGTGGCCCGCGAAGCGGCGCACGACCTTGTCGTCGCCACCGCGCAGCGTCGTCGCGGTGATCGTCAAATCGTACCAGCCGTGGCTCGACGCCAGCTCGAAGTGGTCCTCGATGCGCTCGCCCGGCTCCAGCGTGTAGGTCCGCGCATGCTTGTGGCTATACGCGTTGTCGACCGTCACGCGGCACGTCGCGCGCCCGCTGTTGCGCAGTTGCAGATACACGTGGCGGTTGCGCACGTCGTAGCCGATCCGCGCTTCGGGGTTCGCGTGGCGGCCGTCCGCCGCGAGCCGCGTGTTGCCCTGGAACTCGCACAGATAGCCGTTCGGGCCATACGCCGCGAGATGGTAGTCGCCGCGCGCGGCCGACGTGTTCCACGTGTCGACGAAGCGGTCGTGCGCGGACACCGCATAGCGGCGCGGGGGCGTCGTCGGGTTGCGGCGGTCGTACACGTAGAACGCGGCGCCTGCATCACCGGTGTTCGCGAAATCGAGCGACACGCTGTCGTCGTGCCCGCTCACGCGGCTGTGCACGAACAGCTCGTACGGCAGCGCACGTGCCGGACGCGTGCCGGGCTCCTGCGTCGGCATCGACTGCTGCGCGGGCACCTGGTACGCCTGGCCGGCCGTCGCGATGTGCTGCGGCACCGTGAAGCTGACCGTGCGCGTGTCGGGGCGCGCGGAGAAGTCGAAGGCCGACGTGAGGTCGCCGCAGATCGACCGGCGCCATGCGCTGATGTTCGGCTCCTTCACGCCGAAGCGCGCTTCGAGGAAACGCAGTACCGACGTATGGTCGAACGTCTCCGAGCACACCCAGCCGCCCTTCGTCCACGGCGAGATGATGATCAGCGGCACGCGCGGCCCAAGGCCGATCGGCTGGATGCCGCCCGGGTCCGCGCCCGGCACGAGCGGGCTCATTTCGCCCGGGTACTTGTTCAGGTCGAGCAGCTCGTCGCCGAGATTCGACAGCAGGTTCGACGACACGATGCCCTGGCCGCCCACGCCGCTCGTGACCGGCGGCACCGGCGGCACGACGTGGTCGAACAACCCGTCGTTCTCGTCGTAGTTGAGGATGAACACCGTCTTCGCCCACACTTCCGGGTTCGACGTGAGCGCCTCGAGCACCATGTTGATGTAGAACGCGCCGTCGGTCGGCGACGCCTGCGGGTGCTCGCTGTACTTGTACGGCGACACGATCCACGACACCTGCGGCAGCCGGTTCGCCTGCACGTCCGCCTTCAGCTCGGCGAGCGTGTGGTCCGACGCGCCCTTGTCGACCAGCGGGCCGCTCGCGCCTTCCTTCACCTGGAAGCGCTTGAAGAACATCAGCGAGTTGTCGGTGTAGTTGTCGGTCGGGTCGCCCGGAATGCCCGTGCCGCCCTGGTACACCTTCCAGCTGATCTTCGCGTTCTCGAGGCGTTCCGCGTAGGTCGTCCACGTGTAGCCGTTCACGTCGTCGCGCTCGCCGATGCCCGGGCCGTTCGGCGGGTTGCCGTAGATGTTGCGCGGGTCGACCGTGCCGGTCCACAGGTAGATGCGGTTCGGCGCGGTGTCGGCGTGGGCGGAGCAGAAGTACGAATCGCAGATCGTGAACGCGTCGGCCAATGCGTAGTGGTACGTGAGATCCTGGCGCTTCAGGTAGCCCATCGTCAGCACGTCCTGCTTCTGGTTCACCCATTGGTCCCACTGGCCGTTGTTCCAGGACAGGTGGCCGCTGCTCCAGCCGTGGTTGGTGCCCGGCTGGAATTCGGTCGTCTGCTTCGGATCGAGGTAGAACGGCAGCACGTACGGCGCCGACGGATCGAGGCCGCGCGAATGGTAGTTCTTCGTGAACACCGATGCCGGCGGCTGCTGCCACACCGGCGCGCCGCTCGGCAGCAGGTGCGGGCGCGGGTCGTTGAAGCCGCGCACGCCGCGCAGCCCGCCGAAGTAATGGTCGAACGAACGGTTTTCCTGCATGAAGATCACGACGTGTTCGACGTCGCGGATCGTGCCCGTGCGATAGGCGGCCGGCATCGCCAGCGCATTGCGGATCGCGGGCGGGAAGCCCGCGTAGGCGGCCATCGCGCCGGCCGACTGCGCGGCGAGGCGCAGGAAATCGCGTCGATTGTTCGAGGACATGAAGAGAACCCTGTTGTCGATAGGAGTGGGGCGCCGGTCGAGCGGGGCCGGCGGTGGTGCGTTGCCGTTATTACCCCGCACCGGCGTGTCCCGGCCGTGACCGGTTACCGCAGGTTTCTTTGGGTTACCCACAGAAATTCTTTCGAAGCGGCGCACGACGCGTCTTTCATCCGACCGACATATGCATGCGCTACGCTGACGCGCGATACAGAGGGGAGAAGCCGAGTCGTGTTCGATCAGCTGAAGGCGTTCCACGCGACCGTCCGGCAGGGCAGCATCACGCGCGCCGCGCGCCACCTGGGCGTGAGCCAGCCGACGATCGCCGCGCAGATCCGGCAGGTCGAGCAGGTGTACGGCGTCGAGCTGTTCTACCGCAGCGGCCGCAAGCTCGAGGTCACCGAGACGGGCATCGAGCTACTGCCGCTCGTCGAGAAGATGATCGCGCTCGAGGCGCAGGCCGACATCATGCTGCGCAACGTCGGCGGCCTGTTCGAGGGCCACCTGCGGATCGGTGCGACGGGGCCGTACTACATCATGGACGCGGTCGGCCGCTTCTCGAACGCGCATCCGTCGATCGCGCTCACGTGCCGGATCGGCAACTCCGAGGAGATCCTGCAGGCGTTGCAGGAATTCCGCATCGACCTCGCCGTCTCGTCGCAGCGCAACGATGCCGACGGCCTCGAACGCAAGGTGATCTCGACCGATCCGCTCGTGCTCGTCGTGCATCGCAACCATCCGCTCGCGCGCTTCGACGCGATCGAGCCGGCGCAGCTCGCCGACGTGCGGCTGCTGATTCGCGAGGACGGCTCGGTCACGCGCCGCTGCACGGAGACGATTCTCGCGGCGGCAGGTATCGCGGCCGTATCGGTTGCCGAGATCGGCAGCCGCGAAGCGATCCGCGAGGCGATCCTGCACGGCGTGGGCGGCAGCCTGTTTCCGCTCGGCGAGGCCGAACGTCATCCGGATTTGCGCGTGATCGCGCTGCGCGGCGTCGACACGACGATCGACGAATACGTGTACTACCTGAAGGCGCGCCGCCAGAGCCCGGCGATCGACGCCTTCCTCGCGTGCATCCTGCCGGCCGGCGGTGATACGGCCGGAACGGATGACGCCGGACGAACGGCGCGGCGGGTGAACGCGCGCTGAACTGCCGCGCGCTCACCGGTTCCGCACTTTGCTGGCGCTTTTCCCGCGCCTTCCCTCGTTTTTCCTCGTGCCTTCCTTCCGTCGTCGCGCTCACCTCACTTCGGCAGTGCCGGAATCATCCACGTCAGCACGTGCTGCTGGAGGAATACCAACACGCCGAGCAGCAGCGTGAGAATCACGCTGTGCCAGAAGGTGCGCGCGAACACGACACCTTCCTGTCCTTTCAGGTCCGTCGTCGATACACCCGTCGCGATGTTCTGCGGCGAGATCATCTTGCCCATCACGCCGCCGGACGAGTTGGTCGCGGCCATCAGCACCGGATCGAGGCCGAGCTGCCGCGCGGCGACGACCTGCAGGTTGCCGAACAGCGCATTGCCCGACGTGTCGCTGCCGGACAGGAACACCGCGATCCAGCCGAGCGACGCGGACACCAGCGGGAACAGCGCACCCGTCGACGCGACGCCGGTGCCGAGCGTGTAGCTGATCCCCGAGTAGTTCAGCAGGTACGCGAGCCCGACGATCATCATCACCGTGACGATCGCGATCCATGTCTGCCGCCAGGTCTTGACCACGCATTCGAAGAAATCGCCCACGCCGGTGCGCGTCAGCGCGGCCGTGATGATCGCCGAGAGCAGGATCGCGGTGCCCGTGCCGAGCGGCTGGAAGTCCCAGATCGCCGCATACGGCTTGTGGTACAGCGACACGAACACCGCGTTGTGCAGGCCCGGCCACTTGATCTTCACGTCGCCGATCGCCGCGATGTTCGCGTGCACCCATACGATCACGACCACCGACACGACGAGCCACGGCAGCCAGCCGCCGAAGCCCGCACGCGCGGCGCCGGCCGTTGCCGGCACGCTGCGCGCAAGCGCGTATTGCGGATCGGGCTGCGGCTTCCACACCTGCAGGAAGCCGATCGTGACGATCAGCGACGTGAGCGACGACAGCACGTCGGTGAGCTGGTAGCCGAGAAAGTTCGACGTGACGAACTGCGCGATCGCGAAGCTGCCGCCCGACACGAGCAGCGCGGGCCACAGCTTCGAGATCGAGCGCAGCCCGCCGTACGCGCCGACTACGTAGAACGGCAGCAGCAACGCGAAGAACGGCAACTGGCGGCCGACCATCTGCGCGAGGGTCGCGGGCGGCAGCGACGTCACCGCGCCGAGCACGGTGATCGGCACGCCGAGCGCGCCGAACGCGACCGGCGCCGTGTTGAACAGCAGCGTGTAGGTGAGCGCCTCGAGCGCAGGGAAGCCGAGCGCGATCAAGAGTGCGCTCGTGATCGCGACCGGCGTGCCGAATCCCGAGATCCCTTCGAGCAGGCAGCCGAACGAGAACGCGACGACGAGCAGCACGAGGCGGCGATCGTCGGGCAGGTTGTCGAGCATCCATTGCCGGAACTGGTCGAAGCGGCCCGACTTCACCGCGATGTTGTACAGCAGCAATGCGTTGAAGACGATCCACATTACCGGCACGACCGCGAGCGCCATGCCCGCGCCGACCGCGTTGAACGCGAGCCCGGCCGGCATGCCCCATGCGCCGATCGCGACCGCGAGGCCGGCGACGAGCCCGGCGAGCGACGCCTGCCACGCGGGGCGGCGCAGCACGCCGAGTGCGATCAGCGCAACCGCGATCGGGATCGCGGCGACGAGGAAGGACAGCAGCAGCGAGTGGGCGACCGGCGTCAGCGGCTGTGCGAAGACGATGCCGGGCGGTAGGGCGTCGGTGGGGTTCATCGTGTCTCCAGATGTCGACCCGAGTTGGCGCTTTAGCGCTTACTCGGGTCCCATGCCTTGCGCTGACGACCCGAGCTGGCATCGAGATGCCCCGGGTTCGGTACAAGGCGATGTCCTGCGGTCACGACCGGGATCAAGCGCTTGCGCACGCAACGACGTCGCACGCCCAACCGATCGGTTGCTTAAATGAGGTTAGGAGGCGCACGGCGCTTGTACAAGGGGGGACAAGCCCGATGCGTGCCGACCCGATACGAACCAGCCGCCACACGCTGGCCCGCAGCGGGCAGCCCGCTGTCGCGTTCGACAGGAAGCCCGTCACGCGCGCCTCACCGGCGCAGCACGGCGCCATCCCCCACGCAATGTTGCACATGCGGCAAAGGTGCCTGACGGCGGCCGGGATGTTTCGTTTGGCGTCCGAAGCCTACACTCGTCGCATCGATTCCGCCCGCGCCGGCCACGGCAGGCACGGCACCGGAACCTCACGGAGTGAACACGATGAAGACGATGAAACGGGCGGCGTGCGCCTGTGTGCTGATCGGCGCGGCCTTCGCCGCTCACGCGCAGGCCGCGTCGACGCTGACGCGCGCCCAGGTTCGCCAGGAACTCGTGGCGCTGCAGGCCGCCGGCTACCGGACGAGCCTCGCGAGCAGTCCCGACTTTCCGGACCACATGCAGGCGATCATGCGCCGTGCCGCGCAAGCGCGCGGCGAGGATGCCGGCTACGGCAGCGCAGGCGGGGCAAACGTGGAATCGGCAAAGCCGGCGCTGCCGCACGCGATCGACCGCGGCACCTACGCGCATCACTGACGGCAGAATCGACCGGATCGAGCGCACAACGGTGCGCGCTGACCGGCGACGGAGAGACGCATCGCGCACCGCGCCGACCGGCGCGATGCACGTGCGCAGACATCACACGCTGAAGCGGTTCAGCGTATAGGCGCGATAGGCCGCGACGAACGCATCGAACGATCCGGCCTCCTTCGCTTCGAGCTCGGCCTGCTCGGCCAGCGATTTCGCGGCGAGCGCCTGCTCGGTGCGCAGCGTCTCCGCCGACGGCGGACGCGCACGGAAATGCGCGGCATGCGCTTCGCTCTGCGCCAGCGCGAACCCGAGGAACGACTGGCCACGCTCGCGCATCGTGCGCAGCACGCGCGCGGACGGCGTGCGCTCCGGATCGGCGAGCTTCTCGCGTTGCGCGGCGATTGCGCGCACATGCTCGTCGCCGCCGCGGATTTCGTCGAGACGACGGCCGACGGTTTCGATATCGGCCATCAGGTCGTCCGCCCAAGCCTGCAGCGTGACCGGCTGGCCGTCGCGCTGCAGCGTGAGCCCCGGCTTGCGCCCTTCCATCGTCACGCTGCCGAAGTTCGCGTTTGCTTCCTTGTACGCGGGGCAGTCGAGCGCCGGGCTCTCGTCGAGCGCGCACGCGAGCAGGAACGCGTCGATGAAGCGCGCGGTTTCCAGTGCGATGCCGGTCGGCTCGAACGGATCGATGTCGAGACAGCGGACCTCGATGTACTGCACACCGCGCGACGCGAGCGCATGCAGCGGCCGCTCGCCCGAATACGTGACGCGCTTCGGCCGGATCGTCGAGTAGAACTCGTTCTCGATCTGCAGCACGTTCGTGTTGATCTGAATCCACTCGCCGTCGCGATGCGTGCCGATCGCTTCATACGCCGGATACGGCTCGCTCACGGCCTTCGACAGCGCGTCGAGATAGCCGGGCAGCGTGTTGTAGTCGACGTGCAGCGCGGCCTGGGCGGTCGTGTTCGAGTAGCCGAGATCGCTCATCCGCAGGCTCGTCGCATGCGGCAGGTACAGCGTATCGGCATCGAACGTGTCGAGCTTGTGCGGCTTGCCGCGCAGGAACTTCGTGTCGAGCGCGGGCGACGCGCCGAACAGGTACATCAGCAGCCAGCTGCGGCGGCGGAAGTTGCGGATCTGCGCGAGATAGCGCTCCGACTGGTAATCGACGAGCGTGGCCGTCGAGCCCTCGTCCGCATGCAGGCGCCGCCACACTTCCTCGTGCAGCGAGTAGTTGTAGTGGATGCCCGCGATGCACTGCATCGTGCGGCCGTAGCGGTACGCGAGGCCGCGCCGGTACACCGTCTTCAGGCGGCCGATGTTCGACGTGCCGTAGTCGGCGATCGGGATCTGGTCGTCGGCCGGCAGCAGGCCGGGCATCGAGTCGTTCCACAGCATCTCGTCGCCGAGCGACGCGTACACGTAGCGATGCAGATCGTCGAGACGTTCGAGCGTGATCGCGGCGTCGCCTTCCGCGGGCGTGATCAGCTCGATCAGCGCTTCGGAATAGTCGGTCGTCAGCGCCGGATGCGTGAGCGCCGACCCGAGCGCGCGCGGATGCGGCGTGAACGCGATCATCCCGTCGCGCGTCACGCGCAGGCTTTCCTTTTCGATGCCGCGCAGGCCGTCGGGCAGATGCTGCCGCGTCGGGCCCGAGCTCAGCGCGTCGAGGCGATTCAGCAGCAGTTCGGACTGGCGGTGAGTCATGGTGTTCGACATGGAGACGCAAGTGCGTGACGGCCGCGCGCAGAACGCCGCGCGCGGCCGGCTGGATTGTTGGTCGCTTCGTTGGTAGCGGGCACTTTAACATCTCGCCGAAACACGCGCTTGAGGTGGCGCGGGGCATGATGCGCAGGCCGGAGCGGGCCGCCGGACGGGCCGGTCGCGGCGGTCGCCGCCTCTGCGACCGGTTCCATCCGGCGGCCACGGGCACGCCGGTTACGCGAATTCGTCGGACGGAACGTGATGCGCGAACGGGTGGCGGCAGGTGCAACCCTGCCGCTGAACCGATCGCGGAAAGCGGGGTAAGTGGGCATCGCGCGCACGGTATCCGGCCGACGACGGATGCGCGGAATTGCCGTGACGGCCGGTGTCCGGTGTCCGGTGTCCGGTGTCCGGTGTCCGGTGTCCGGTGTCCGGTGTCCGGTGTCCGGTGTCCGGCGGTGAGCCTACGCAGGTCGGCATGACCTGCGCAACGGGTTGCATCGCGGCCTCGCCCGGTCGCACCCGGCCGCAGCCACAGCGGTCACCCGCCGCGCGCGCCGCCCGCCCGGTCGGCCACCTCATTCCACAAATGCAGCGCCGCGTACGCGCGCCACGGCCGCCAGCCTTCGGTGCGGTGCTTCTGGGTCGCGAGCCGGTCGAGCGCCGGATCGCGCGCGGCGATCGACTGCATCAGCACGAGATCGGAGGCCGGCCACGCGTCCGGATCGCGCCAGGCACGCATCGCGATGTATTCGACGGTCCACGGGCCGATGCCGGGCAGATCGAGCCACGCACTGCGCAGCGTCGCGAGATCGGCGTGCTCGCGATCGACCGGCACGTCGCCGGCCGCCACCGCACGCGCCACGCCCGTCAGGGCCGCCACCCGCTTGCCGGGCATCCCGATCTTGTCGAGAGCGCACGCGGCCAGCGCATCGGGCGTCGGGAAACGCCATGCGGGCATGCCGTCGTCCTCCTGAACCACACGCTCGCCGGCCCGTTCGACGAGCCGGCCGACGATCGTCGTCGCGGCCTTCACGCTCACTTGCTGGCCGACGATCGCGCGCACGGCCAGCTCGAACCCCGACCATGCGCCCGGCACACGCAGCCCCGGCGCGGCCTCGACGAGCGGCGCGAACCACGGATCGCGCGCGAGCCCGCTGCCGATCGCGGCCGGATCGGCGCCGAGGTCGAACATCGTCGCGACGCGCATGGCGAACGCATCGTCGACGTGACGCGCGACCGCGCCTTCGACCGTCGCGACCAGGCAGTGCTTGCGCGGATGTTTCGCGACCGTGAGCCGGCCGGCATCGCCGTGCAGGTCGACGATGCGGCGATACACGCCGTCCGCCACCTGCTCGACACCCGGAATCGCGCGCCCGCTGAAAAAGCGCAACACGCGCGCCCAGTCGTAAGGCGCATGGAAGCGCAGTTCCATTTGCGCGGACGGCGGCACATGGCCGCCGTTCACGATGGAGGTGATGGTTGTTTTTGCGATGCTCAAACTGCGCTGCCCTCCGCAACGGATTCGGTTTGATCGTCGTGCACATGACGCGCTTCGGCCGCGAGCAGCGTCGCCTTGCGGCGCACACCCCAACGATACCCGGAAAGCGCGCCGCCCTTCTGTACGACGCGGTGGCACGGGATCGCGAGCGCGACCGGATTCGACGCACACGCGGACGCGACGGCACGCACCGCGCGCGGCGCACCCAGCGCCTCGGCGATCTCCGAGTAGCTGCGCGTTTCGCCGTACGGAATATGCGTCAGCGCTTCCCATACACGCTGCTGGAATGCGGTCGGCGCGATGTCGAGCGGCAGGTCGAATGCGTGCCGCGTGCCGTCCAGGTACGCGCGGATCTGCGTGACGAACGGCGCGAGCCGTGCCGACGCTTCGACCAGCTCGGCGCGCGCGAACGCGTCCTTCAGCTCGCCGACGAGGGCTGCCGGTTCGTCACCGAACGCGATCCGGCAGATGCCCTGCTCGGTCGCGGCGACGAGCACGGTGCCGAGCGACGTCGATGCGGTTGCATAGTCGATCCGCAGACCGGCGCCCTGCCGACGGAACGCCGACGGCGCCATCCCGAGCTCGCGCGGCACCGACGCATAGAGCCGCGACGGCGAGTTGAAGCCCGCGTCGACGGCCGCCTGCGTGACCGGCTGCCCGCTTTGCAGCGCCTGCCGTAGCGCGGCACCGCGCTGCGCGGCCTGGTACTGCCGCGGCGACACGCCGACCACGCGCTTGAAGAGCCGCTGAAGATGAAACGGGCTCACGTGCACGGCATCGCTCAGTTGCTGCAGCGTGAGCCGCTCGGCCTGCGCGTCGAGCACCGCGCACGCGCGGTTGACGATCTCGAGCTCGCGCGGCAGCCCTTCCGGCTGGCAGCGCTTGCAGGGCCGGAAGCCGGCCGCACGCGCGGCGGCCGTATCGGCGAAGAAGGACACATTTTCGCGACGCGGCAGCCGCGACGCGCAGGTCGGGCGGCAGAACACGCCGGTCGTGCTCACGGCGTAGAAGAACGCGCCGTCCGCATGCGGATCGCGCTCGGTGACGGCGCCCCAGCGGGCATCATCGGTCGGATAGGCGGTTTTCATCTGAACCTCGCACTCTCTAGTGTAGATGGTGCCTACTCTAGACATCGGCACGTGCCGTCGCGCCCTGAATCTTGCTCTGTGATTCGGGCTCCGATAATCGGGGGCGCATCGCCTGAAAATAAATCCGACAAAACACGCGCGCCGGCTGTTCCGGCGCGGTTTTCGTCATCATTCCGTCACCCTTTTGCTGCAGTGCGGATGCGACAAATCGCCGTCCTGACGTTTTTTTGCATTGGGAATATTGCGTCGCACCATCGCCGTGTGTATAGTTGGAACTGTCTCCTCCATGTCTCCTCCTGATATGGATTAAGCCCGTTCCGCTCTGCGTGAACGGGCTTTTTTTCGTCCGTCGATTGTGCCGCGTTCCGGCGGGCGGCGCAGGCGCGATGCGTCTACACTCGATGCTCGTGGACTGCGAAGGAGAGCCTTGCCCATGAAACCGACCATCCGCGCGATCGATCACATCGTGCTGCGCGTGACCGACATGGCCGCGATGACACGCTTTTACTGCGACGCCGTCGGCTGCCATGTGGAGAAGGAACAGCCCGATCTGGGCCTCGTGCAACTGCGCGCCGGCGACGCGCTGATCGACCTGCTGTCGGTCGGCGGCCCGATCGACCGTCCCGACAGCGGCCCGCCCGGCACGGGACGCAATCTCGATCACCTGTGCCTGCGCGTCGAGCCGTTCGATCCCGACGCATTGACCGCCCATTTCGCCACGCATGGCGCGCGGCCGGGCGCGCCCGCGGAACGCTACGGCGCCGGCGGCTACGGGCCGTCGATCTACCTGTTCGACCCGGAAGGCAACATGCTCGAATTCAAGGGGCCGCCGGCCGCGATCGGCTGAACGCGGCCGGCACGCGGGCCGTCACGCGTCCGCGCGCGGCTTCAGCACCGTCCACTCGACCGCCACCGGATCGTGGTCGGCGCTTGAGATCCACGCGGCGCCGTCCTGCACCGTGCATTGCAGACGCATCGTGCGCTCCGCGAGTTTCCCGAGCGCGGCCGCGACACCGTCGTTCAGCGACAGCACCTGCACGTTGCGCAGCCGCTCGACCTTGCTGCGCACGCCCTGCCACCAGATATCCGACGTCTTGCCGCCATATGCGATCACCGTGACCTGCCCGGCGCGGCCGGCCGCCTTCGAGATGCGCCGCTCGTCGGGCTGGCCGGCTTCGATCCAGACGTCGATCGCGCCGGTCAGGTCCTTCTGCCACAGATCGGGCTCGTCGACGTCCGACAGCCCCTTGCAGAATTCGAGCCGCTCGTGCGCGAACAGCGCGAACGCGACGATGCGCACCATCATCCGGTCGTCGGTTTCGGACGGATGGCGCGCCACCGTCAGCGCGTGATCGGCGTAGTAATGCCGATCCATGTCGGCGATTTGCAGTTCGGCTTTGTAGATCGTGGATTTCAGCGCCATGCGGAGTCAGCCCGGGCGGGCATTCGGTTCGGTCGGGCCGTGATGATACCGAATGCGGGCCGTCCGGCGCGTGTCATGCGCCACCCACAGCGCAACGGCCCGGCATGGGCCGGGCCGTGTTCGGTTCGCGCCGCCGGCTCATCGGGCCGGCGCGCTCGCGCGTCGTGTGACGGCGCGGTGAGTGGACGGTTATTGCTTGACGAAGCGCGAATCGGTCCAGAGACCTTGCTGGTCGCTGTTGTCGGCGCTGACGAACTGCACGTCGCCCTGGTCGACCGACACCACGCGGAAACGCTGGCCTTCCGGTACCGACAGGCACCGGTAATCGTCGAAGTATTGCTGCTTCGCCTGCGACTTGCCGTCACGCTCATGACTCAGTACGGAGTCCAGATTGTCTTTCGACAGGCAGCCCCATGCGTTCTTCGTCAACTGGATTTCCTGCTTCGGCTTGACGGCCGAATCGCCGCCGGCTTGGGCAATCGACACCGCGCAAAATGCGCCGACGAGGGCAAAAAGGATACCGGTACGTTTCATCATGTTCTGTCTCCAGGCTTGCGGGCACCAGGCTTGGGTTAGCTATGTGTTTAAAGGTGATCGTGAACCCGCGTTTTTCACTTTAGAAGACCGGCAAGCGATAGCAAGCACATTTGTTGTGCGACCGCAATAGCGGCGGATTGTCGCACCCCGTGCGCAGCCTGGTTTTGTCACCCTGCGCAGACACGACGACGCGCACCGCCCGACGAACCGGCTCGCGCCGCCGGGCGGAAAGCGTTACTCAGCAAGACTTTCATCAAAGTTACAATGCGGCGATTGAACGGTTTGGATAATCCATTTCGCTATCCGGATCATTTTGATGCGCCGCACATAAAGTCATCCGAAACGATTCGACTTTACCGCAACGCGGAATCGCATTTACCTGATACAAGAAAAATGCCAGGTATAAGCGAATCCGTATTTATCCGTAGTCCTCCGCATGGTTTCAGCGCCCGCGAAGCCCCGCCGCAAGCGCCTTTCGCCAGCGTGTTTACCCTGCCTTATTCTGGGTAGCTTGCTGGCGCTCGAAATAATCGCGCTGAAAAATGCACATGCGATAAGCGTTGTGATACGCGCCGTTTCCGAAAAATTCTTCCTTCAATTCCGCCTCGTGCTGGAATCCACATTTCTCGTACACGTGAATCGCCGCCGCATTCGACGTATCGACGATCAGGTACAGCTTGCGCATGTTCAGCACCTTGAACGCGTACTCGATCGCAAGGCGCGTCGCCTGGCCCGCATAGCCGCGCCCCTGGCGTTGCGGCGCGATGATGATCTGGAACTCGCCGCGTCGATGGATGTAGTCGAGCTCGATCAGCTCGACGAGGCCGACCAGTTCGTCTTGCGCATCGACCGCGACGAAACGGCGCTCGCGCTGGTCGTGCACGTGGCGGTCGTACAGTTGTGACAGTTCCGAGAAGGTTTCGTACGGCTCCTCGAACCAGTAGCGCATGATCTTCGCGTCGTTGTTCAGCTCGTGGACGAAGCGCAGGTCCTGGCGCTCCAGCGGCCGCAGCGCGAGCGTGTTGGTATCGTTCTGGAGTTGCATGTTCATGTCCTTTTTTGATGCCGGCGTACGTGCGGCAAGGCCGCATCCGGGCCTGTTTCGCACTGTAAGAAATTGAACGCGGGCGACGTTCAGAGCCTAGAATGGGAGCAAGGGTTCCTGCCACCGCAAGGAGGCTATCGTGTTCGAGCAAGTCATACTCGGAATATTCCTCGTGCTGCCGCTCGTGATCGTCGCGGCACTGTTTTCCGACGAACTTTGGCAGGAACATCGGCGCCAGCATCCGCGCGACGAAAACGCACCGCACATCGACTGGAAGCATCCGTGGCGCCGCGTGCGACGCGGGCATTGAGTCGATTGCCGTTCATCCGCGAGGCGTGCCGGCCCGGCCGCCTTGGCACGCGAACGCGTGACGCACCCTGTTAAGCCCCCGAATTTCGCCTCGATCCGATTCCCACTTGATCCGCTCACTCCGCGAGACGCCGCCGTGAACGACCAGCCCGCCCAACCTCCGCACGACATTCCCAGCGAAACGATCGACCTGCAGATCGCCGACGTGCTGGCAGCCATCCGCTACCCGGCCAACAAGGATGCGATCGTCGATGCCGCGCGCGACGCCGGCGCCAGCAACGAAGTGCTCGCGATGCTCGACGGCCTGCCCGAACAGGACTACGCGGACGTCAACGCCGTCACGCAATGGGTCGCCGGCAACTTCGGCCCCGGCCTCGGGGTTTGAGCGCGCCCCCATAACGCGATAGGATCAGGCCGCACCGGTCGCGCAGCGGCCGGCTGCCTGTCGCCCGGCGCAAGACCGGGTGTTTCCGCCTACGTGCCCGGGGAATTCCATGGAAGGCATCCTGATCCAGCACACGACACGCCGTCAGCTCTGGTTCGGCGCACTGACGGCGCTCGTCATCGTGCTCGCGCTCGGGATCGCCGCGCCGCACGCGAACGTCGAGCTGCCGGCCGTCGAGCCGTTCATGCCGATGTGCGCGCTCACCGTGTTCACCACCGCGAGCATCGCGGCGTTCTTTCTCGGAGCTCAGTTCACCGTGACGCGCCAGCCGGTGCTCGGCGCGCTCGGCGGCGCCTACGCGTTTACCGCGCTCGCCGTCGCATTACAGCTGCTCACCTTTCCCGGCGTGTTCGCGCCGCACGGGTTATTCGGCGCGCAACCGCAAAGCGCCGCGTGGATGTGGATCTTCTGGCATGCCGGCTTCCCGGGATTCGTGATGGTCGCGCTGCTCGCGCGCGAGCGGCTGGCGCGCGCCCCGATCGGCGCGCAGCAGACACGCTGGTGGACGGTCGTGCTGATCGGCGGGCCGGCGGTCGTCGCCGGGCTGCTGTGCCTGTTCGCGCTGAACGTGTCGCTGCCGCCCGCGTTTCATCCGCCCGGCGACGCGGCCCTGCTGCCCGTCAACACCGTCGCGTTGATCGTGTGGCTGCTCAATGCGCTGGCGCTCGTGGCCGTGCTGGCCACCGGCCGGCTGCGTACGACGCTTGACCTGTGGCTCGCGATCGCGGTGCTCGCATGCCTCACCGACACGACGCTGAACCTGATGAGCACCCATCGCTTCACGGTCGGCTGGTACCTCGCGCGCGTGTTCAGCATGTTCACGCCGGGCGTGCTCGTATGCGTGCTCGCGTGGGAAGTGACGATGCTGTACCAGCGGCTGTTCGAGGCGCACGCGACACTGATCCATTCGTCCGCCCGCGACGGCCTGACGGGCGCGTTCAACCGCATGCACTTCAACGATCATTTCCACACGCTGTTCCTGCAGGCGCGACGGCAAGGCGAACCGCTGTCGCTGCTGATGGTCGACGTCGATCGCTTCAAGGCGTACAACGACGCGTTCGGCCACGTGAAGGGCGACGCGTGCCTGATCGCGGTCGCGAATGCGCTGGCCGGCGCGGTGCGGCGGCCGGCGGACATGGTCGCGCGTTACGGCGGCGAGGAGTTCGCGATCGTGCTGCCGAACACAGGCGCGCGCGGTGCGCGGCTGGTCGCCGAGGAAGCGCGTGAAGCGGTGCTACGGCTCGATCTCGCGATGCCGACCGCACCCGCCGGACGCGTGAGCGTGAGCGTCGGCTGCGCGACCGTGTCGCCCGACGATCTGTCGACACCCGATGCGTTGATCGAAGCCGCCGATGCCGCGCTGTATCGTGCGAAGGATACGGGGCGAAACAGGGTCGTCACCGCCTGAAAACGTCTGCGGTTTCAGGGGTTCTTCGGGGATTTGTTACGGTCATTGTGACCGGAATAATCCGCCGTTACGGATTGCTGACCAGGGAAACGATCGCTTACAGCCGGTGTCGCGGGCGCTCGCTATGCTGGGTTTCATATTGAACCCATGCAGGTGAACGCGATGAAGAAGACCCTTTTGCTGATTGCCGGTGTCGCCGTGCTGTTGAGCGGCTGTATCGTGGTGCCGGATGGTGGCGGGTATTACGGTGGTGGCGGCTACTACCACCATCATCATTGGGACTGGGATTGATGCCGTGAAGCGCGGCACGCTTCAGCAGACGGATGGCTGAAGCGTCGTCGCGAGCGGGCGATTCGCCTGCATCGACACTCTTAACCGCAACATGATCAGGCCGGGCGGGTCAACCTGGCGTGCATCAGAAATACCTGCAGCGCAGCGAGCGTTTCGTAGTGCAGACGTTCGAGCCGCGCATCCTTTTTCGCTTCCGCGACCAGATTGCCTCGCCCATCCCGCTTGTATGGCTCGCCCAGTAGCTCGGCCATGTCGAACTGATAGTAGGTACGGTCGCCATACGGCCGCTTGCCGTCAATGTAGGGCATCGGCCAGAAATCCCCTTCGCCCAGCACATCCTCGATCGCATCCGAATCGACCGCCCTCCAGTTGGCGCCCCTCAGCACGGCGAGATGCGCGGCGCGAAACTGGAAACGGCCCGACGCGTCGACACCGCTTTCCTTGAATGCAAACAGTTTGCGCAGCGCCGGCGGGATCGTGTATTGCCCCGGTGCAAGCGAGCCGGCCTTCGCCACGAACTGCGGCACGAGCTGACCCAGTTCGGCCAGCGTGCGAATGGCGAGCGCCTCGTCGTCGGTTTTGAGTGCCGCCTTGGCCAGCGCGATCGGCGGCCCTTCGCCGATCAGCGGCTGCGACGGATCGATACCGGGCGCACCGGATTCGACGGGCACCCACATCACGCGAAGCCGGTTCATCAGCGCGACGTGACGCGCGGCCAGGTCGGGACGTGCCGCACCCTCGGCGAAGACAGCGCGGATGATCGCGTTGCGGTCGATCGATCGCGGCGGGGTGGGCGCACCCGATGCCGCGCGGGCAGCCAGTCCCAGCAGCATGGGAAGGGTGGCAAGGAAATGGCGGCGAGACAGGGGCATGGTTGGCGGTCGTGCGAGAAAGCAGGATCGGTCGGCTTGCTACGACGCTCGGCACCGCACGTCGCCCGATGGCGATCGCGCGGCGCGGATGCACTCGCCAGGCAAGCGCGACCGCGTCGGGTGTCGGCTCGTTCGGCCCGGCGCAATGTCGCATCCGGTGCGATGGCGAGCCCTCTGGCAAGACTGTCAGGCGGCGACGGACGAGACTTCCGCCGAAGGAGACAGATTCCGGACGACGAGCCGATCGACCTCGGCTCGTGCCGCCGCGATTTTCGCGTCGGCCGCGACAATGCGCTTCTGGTGGCGGTAGCGCGCGAAGAGAATCGAACCGAGGATCACGAGGACGAAGACGACATTGGTCACGGCCGTCGTATCGTCTGCGAACCTGCCAGCCGCGGTACCGATGATCGCGCCGCCCATCGCGCCGAACACGGCAGCGAATATGCCATCGCCAATCCAGCTCTTCGACGGATATTTGAGCTGCGCGAGATTGAGTGCGGAAACGGCATCCACGACGCCCACCACCTCGCCACGCACGGCCCGGAGTTGTGCCTCGATGACGTCCACCAGGTGTCGGACGCGGTCTTTATCCGATGCGGTGAGAACGCCAGCGTTGTAGTAGGCCAGCAGGATGCGCTCCAATTCGTTCCATTCGACATCCAGATCGGTCGAAATCAGGCCTTTTTCTTTTAGATAGTCCCACCCGACGTTGGCATCGTTGAGCTCAATATAAGCGCCGTGCGATGCGCAACACTCGAAGACTGCCAACGCGCGACGTAACGCGAGATCCACGGCGAAGCGGTCATTCGCTCGCGAGTGCTGGTTTTTCGTCAGGTCGACGGTCGAGTTGCCGGATGACTCGCGGCGCTTTCCGAATCCGAATCCCATACATGCCCTCTCTTTGTTTTGACGCCGGGATTTGTTATGTCGAGATTGCCCGGCCGGACGATTTTACGACAGGCCGGGTGAGGCGAACGGGAGAGCGATCGTGATCGGATGTTTCGGTTAAAAACGAATGACGCGCCGCGCGGGATGCGTCGAACTTCACATGCCCACGCGTTACTTCCCAATACAAAACCTGCTGAAAATCACCCCCAGCAGATCATCCGAAGTGAATTCCCCGGTAATCGCGTTGAGCTGTTCCTGCGCGAGTCGCAATTCCTCGGCAAACAGATCGAGCGACTGCGCCCTTTGCTCCGCATGATCCGCTGCCTGCGCGAGATGCTCCTGCGCGGCCCGCAGCGCGATCAGATGCCGCTCGCGCGCAAGATAAACGCCCTCGGCCCCCGCCTGCCACCCTGCAATCCGCAGCAACTCCGCACGCAGCATGTCGATCCCGTCGCCGCGCTTCGCCGACAGATGCACCTCGGTCAGATCGCCCTCCGCCGCCGGATGCTCCACACACGCCGCCACACCGGTCAGATCCGTCTTGTTCAGCACGCGCACCACCGGCACGCCGCCCGGGAACCGCGCTGCGATCGTCTCGTCATCCGGCGTCATCCCCGTGCGCGAATCCAGCAGATGCAGCACGACATCCGCCCGCTCGATCTCGCTCCACGTGCGCGCGATACCGATCCGCTCGACCTCGTCCTCCGTCTCGCGCAGCCCGGCCGTATCGATGATGTGCAGCGGAATCCCTTCGACCTGGATCGTCTGCGCAACCTTGTCGCGCGTCGTGCCCGCGATCGGTGTGACGATCGCCAGCTCCGCGCCGGCCAGCGCATTCAGCAACGACGACTTGCCGACGTTCGGCTGCCCGGCGAGCACGACCGACAACCCTTCGCGCAGCAACGCCCCCTGCCGCGCATCACCCAGCACGTGCGCGAGCTGCGTGCGGATCTTCGCGAGCTTGCCGCGCGCGTCGGCCGCCTCTAGGAAATCGATCTCTTCTTCCGGAAAATCGAGCGTCGCCTCGACCAGCATCCGCAGCGTGATCACGTCGTCGACAAGCGCATGGATCTGCCGCGAGAACGCGCCGTCGAGCGAGCGCCCGGCCGAACGCGCGGCGGCTTCGGTGCTCGCCTCGATCAGGTCGGCAACGGCCTCGGCCTGCGCGAGGTCGAGCTTGTCGTTCAGGAACGCGCGTCGCGTGAATTCGCCGGGCTCCGCAAGCCTCAGCCCGAAACCGCGCCCCGCATCGAGGCAGCGCTGCAACAGGAGTTGCATCACGATCGGCCCGCCGTGCCCCTGCAGCTCGAGCACGTGCTCGCCCGTGTACGAATGCGGTGCCGGAAAGTACAGCGCGATCCCGCGGTCGAGCGGCGCGCCGTGCTCGTCGAGGAACGGCACATAGCTCGCATGGCGCGGCGCGAGCTTCTGCCCGCACAACGCGTCGATCAGCGGCAACGCGGCCGCCTCGCCGCCGCGCCCGAACGACACGCGGACGACCCCGATGCCCCCCCGGCCGGCAGCAGTGGCAATGGCGACGATCGGATCGGAATCGGTAGCAAGCATGGGAATCGGATGAATTGGATGAATCAGGTAATCGGTGAATATGGTGCGCCCGCGCAACAGTTCGGGCATCGGAACGCCGGCATTGTAGCGTGCCGGCACACCCGTCACCGGCCGCCGCTCAGGATTCGGACACGCTCGAATTTATCCCGCCGGGGATAAGCCAGGTATCATCCAGGCGCCATGTCGCAGCCACCATTTCGGACGAGTATGCCTGCTGGAGCGGCCTAACGCTGCGGCCCTTAATTCCAGCACCCACCTCGATCAAGACCGGGATTCGTCTGAACGAGTTATGTTTATCCTGAATGGTTGTCTGGGACACGACGGTGGAATTGCACAATCTCTCCCATGCCGACATCCGAAGAAAAAGCCGCGTTCTCGGAACGCCTGAAATTCGCCCTGCGGCGCAGCCCGGAGAAGGTCACCGGTGCGACGGAGCTGGCGAACCGATTCAATCTGCGCCACCGCGGAGCGCAGCCCGTTTCGCCGCAAACCGCGCACAAATGGCTGACGGGCCGCACGATCCCGACGTCGGACAAACTCGTCACGCTCGCCGAATGGCTGCGCGTCGAAGTCCACTGGCTGCATTACGGCCCGTCGCCGAGCGTGATCGAACACCCGACGCCGCAACCGCTGCCACGCGACGAGCGCTATCCGCCGACGCCCGAGACGATCGAACTCGCGTCGAAGATCGAAGCGTTGTCGCCGCATCATCGCTACCTCGTGCAGGAACTGGTCGAGCAGTTCTACGGCGACGCGAGCGAAGCGAAGAAGGGCTGAGCCCGCACCGGATCCGCAAAAAGCAAAAAAGCCGCATGGGCGAACCATGCGGCTTTTTTTCGTGCATCGCGGGGCGAACGCGCCGCCCCGCGTGTGCAACGGGCGTCAGGCCGGTTTCTTCTTGGCCCCGCCGAGCTTGCGCGTGATGTAGTACTGCTGTGCGATCGACAGCACGTTGTTCACGACGTAGTACAGCACGAGGCCGGCCGGGAAGAAGAAGAACATCACCGAGAACGCGATCGGCATGAACTTCATCATCTTCGCCTGGACCGGGTCCGGCGGCGTCGGGTTCAAGCTCGTCTGCACGTACATCGAGACAGCCATCAGCACCGGCAGGATGAAGAACGGATCGCGCTGCGACAGGTCGTGAATCCACAGCACCCACGGCGCACCGCGCATTTCGACCGACGCGAGCAGCACCCAGTACAGCGAGATGAACACCGGGATCTGGATCACGACCGGCAGGCAGCCGCCGAACGGATTGACCTTCTCGGTCTTGTAAAGCTCCATCAGCGCGGCGTTCATCTTCTGCGGATCGCTCTTGAAGCGTTCGCGCAGCGCCTGCATGCGCGGCGTGATTTCCTTCATCCGCGCCATCGACTTGTAGCTCGCCGCCGACAGCGGGAAGAACACGGCCTTGATCAGGATCGTCAGCAGCACGATCGACCAGCCCCAGTTGCCGATGTAGCCGTGGATCTTCTCGAGCAGCCAGAACAGCGGCTTCGCGATGATCGTCACCCAGCCGTAGTCCTTCACGAGTTCCAGGCCCGGCGCGATGCCTTCGAGCATGCGCTCTTCTTCCGGACCGGCGAACAGGCGGGCCTGCACGTCGGCCGACTGGCCCGGCGCAATCGCGGCGACCGGCTGCTTCACACCGACGCGGTACAGCGTCGGATCGATCTTTTCAGCGTAGATGTCGCGCTTCACGCCCTGCTGCGGAATCCAGGCCGACGCGAAGTAGTGCTGCACCATCGCGACCCAACCGTTGTCGGCGGAGGTCACGTAGTCGGCCTTGTTCTTGTCGAGGTCGCTGAAGTTGATCTTCTGGAAGTGCTTCGCATCCGTGTAGACCGCCGGCCCGAGGAACGTATGCGAGAACATCGGCGTTTCGACGGCCGTGTTGTCGCGCACCAGTTCCATGTAGACCGTCGGCGTGACCGGTGCCGTGCCGACGTTGTCGATCTTGGTGTCGACGCCGATCACGTAGCTGCCGCGCGTGAACGTGTAGGTCTTCACGACCTTCACGCCGCCCTTCACCGGCGATTCGAACGACAGCTTCAGCGCGTTCTGGTCACCCGTCAGCGACGTCGTGCCCGGATTCTGCTGCGTGTAGACGTCGTTGTGGTTCGGGAAATCGCCGCCGAGCAGGCCCGAGCGTGCGAGATACGTGTGGCCGGCCGTGTGGTCGAACAGCGTGATGTACAGGTCGGGCTGCTTGCCGTCGCCCTGCTTCTTCAGCGTCAGCTTCGCGAGCGTGCCGCCGCGCGTGTCGATTTCGCCGTCGTACACGTCGGTCGAGAACTTCACGAGCTGCGCCTGGGCGGCCGGTGCCGTCGTCGACGGTGCGGCGCCGGCTGCGGCGGCAGGCACTTCACCTGCGGTCGTCGTCGCGCCCGTGCCCGATGCACCGCCGGCAGCGGCCGCGGGGGCCGTCTGCGTGGCGCTCGGGAAGAACATCGACGGGCGTCCATGGTCCCGCTGCCAGTTGTCGTACAGCATGACAGCTGACATGAAGAAGATCACCCATAGGACGGTGCGTTTGATATCCATGCGTTGTCTCAGAGTCGATGGGACCGCGCGTCGGCTTCGCCGCGAGCGCGAGTGTCGGAGTTGGGCGGCGGGACGAGGTCGATGCCGCCCGCGGAAAACGGATGGCATCGGCACACGCGCCTGACGGCGAGATACGTGCCGCGCGCGGCGCCATGATACTGGATTGCCTCGCGCGCGTAATCCGAACAGGAAGGATAAAAACGGCAACGGTTGCCGAGCATCGGGCTCACGGCAACCTTGTAGAAGCGCAGCAAGGCGATCAATACCGTTTCCATACCTTGGGCGACGCCGTTCGGCGCCGCGTCAAAACCGGCCGGGCAGGCGCGAACGCCGCACCGGGCACGGATGCGTCACTCGGACGCGGGCTTCGACGCACGGCGGGCGATCTCCCGGACTGCCCTGTCGAGCAGTTCGCGAATCTCGGCCGCGCACATCGCCGCGAGCGGGGCGGAAGCCGCGCTCGGCAGCGCTTTCTTGTCGAAGCGCGTGTGCTGCCGCAGCAGCAGGTCGTAACCGGCGAATTCGGCCCGGCGCAGGCGAAACTGATCGCGCGCCAGCCGCTTCACGAGGTTACGTGTTACTGCACGCGGCGCATACTTCTTGCCGACGACGAGCCCCAGACGCGCGGGCTGACCGGTCGGCTTGCCGTAAATCACGAAGTGCGCGGAGCGCCGCCAGGGGCGCAAACGAAAAACGGATGAAAATTCATCCGTTTTCAGAAGTCGCGCAGCTTTCGGGAAGGCGGCTTTCGTCTGCGACGGATTCGCACCCGGCTCGACGGCACCTTCCGCAGGACTGCGGACGGCGGACACAGCGCGCAACCTGCCTTAGATGGCGAGGCGCTTGCGGCCCTTCGCGCGGCGAGCGTTGATGACCTTGCGGCCACCTGCCGTCTTCATGCGGACACGGAAGCCATGGGTGCGCTTGCGGCGCGTCACGGACGGTTGGTAAGTACGTTTCATGATGTTCTCACTTGTTCGAGAATGTCGAAATTCAGGGGACCGCGTGCCCTTAACCGGAGGCATTCGGGCGAACGCAATCGCCGGGAATACAGGATTGGTTTTCGCGGAACCCGCTATTTAAACCGTTTTTCCGTTGACGGTCAATACTTTAGGAGTCGATCGCCTGTGCCCGCCCCGCGCGATCCGCCCCCGCGCCCCACACAACCGGCCTGTGGATAACTCGCGCTGTGGCCGCGTTTGGCGGTAGAATCTCGCCTTATCTCCAAGAATCCCGCACGCCGCTTCGGCTCGCGCCTGCCCCTCCAACACTGTGACGCAGGCGTCCGAGGCACGCTCGCACGACCGCTTCGGGCCTTGTTGCGCTACCGCGACAAGGGCGCCGGCGAGCCGCGCTGTGCACGCAAAAAACGACAGTTACTTG